>VGDL01000015.1 GCA_016869735.1 Alphaproteobacteria bacterium | reverse complement strand
GCGTCACTGATCCCAGCCGTCCGGCAAGCCTTCGCCACATCCGCACCGCCAGCCAAATCAAGCTCAACCTGACGTAAAATCTTCAGACAATCCTCATCCGAATAGCGCTTCCAAGCCATCCAAAACCCTCCCCTATGACACAACAATAGTGGCTCAACTTTAGGGGGCTGAGACACGTGACCCTTGGACGACACAGCGACCCCAGCGAGGATGAGATCACAATCGCCGAGCGAGCCTTGTTAGCAAAGAATTTGAGCGGCTGGCTGGCAATCATGGAAGGAGATCCATGGGTCGGAAGCCCTCCACGGCTTTTGGAAGTCAGGCCCTTGGCGTCACCAACCTCTAACTTTTCGGACGCGGCAGACGCTTGCATCATCAAGATGCTCGCCAAAAGAGACGAATTAAAAGAGTGATGTGGGAAAACTAAGCGGAAAACCGGCTAACCTACGCTGCCATCCTCAATTTCCGTTCATTGGTGCTGCCTCAAGTTTCCGCCCCTAGTTCCACTCCCCCAGGTATCCATTTCACGAACCCATGCTGCACCGCAGCACGAATAAACCATTTCAGATCAACGCATTAAACCTTGTTGGAAAAATCAGCCTACCCTCAAGCTTTGGAGAGAATCCCCCGATTCGGAGAGAAAAAGCCCGACCATTCCACCCCCGCACCATCGAGGTTTCTGGCGAAAAGCCCGCAAATGCTCGGGAATTTCCAAGCCCGTCCAGGGCTGAGAGCATGTTTGGGGAAAGGGAGGTGGCGTCCCGTACGGGATTCGAACCCGTGCTGCCAACGTGAAAGGCTGGTGTCCTAGGCCTCTAGACGAACGGGACAAGGCCGGAAGGCGCGTTCATTAGCCCTAGTTGCGTCCCGCGCCTAGCCCCCCTTGGCCAATTATCGCCCGAACCTTGCCAGAAAATCTTCTTACGGCTTTTGTGGCGCCTCACCTCACACCCTGGCCCCTCATCATGTCGGAAAAGCCCTGTCGGCTCTATCTCATCACCCCTCAGCGGTTTGACCCATTGGTCTTTCGCGATTCCCTCGCGGCGGCGCTCGATGCCGGGGATGTCGCTTGTTTGCAATTGCGCCTCAAGGACGCAAACGATGATGACATTGCGCGCGCCACGGAAGCCCTGATGCCCATCGCCGCTGCGCGGGATGTTGCGTTTCTGTTGAATGACAATGCCGCGCTCGCGGTCAAGCTTGGCTGCGATGGCGCCCATCTCGGCCAGGGAGACGGCAATCATGCCGAGGCGCGTCGGCTACTCGCTGGGCGCATTCTCGGCATCACTTGCCATGCTTCACGCCACCTTGCGATGGAAGCTGGCGATCTTGGCGCGGATTATGTGGCGTTTGGCGCCTTCTACCCAACCGAAACCAAAGAGACCGTGCATCGTGCGGGGCCAGACATTCTCGCTTGGTGGGATGAAATGTTTGAAGTTCCCTCCGTTGCGATTGGCGGAATCACTGCAGAAAATTGCGCCCCGCTTGTGCAGGCAGGTGCGGATTTCTTGGCGGTGATCGGCGCAGTGTGGAACCACCCAGACGGCCCAGCGGAGGGTGTTTGCGCGATGAATGATGCCATCCGCGCCGCTCTCAACCATTGATGCCTGATCAGTTTACGGGCTGATGGCCAAGGCAACGGCATTCAAAGCCGGCAGAAAAAGTGCCGCACAATCGCTCGGGCTTCTTCAAGCCTCGTCGAAATACGATTTGATGGTGTGGAAGATGCAAAGCAATCCCAAGCCGATCAGTCCAAAGCCAAAAATGCTCATGCCGATATCCTGCGCTGCGGCGGCGGTGATGATGAAAGCCAGGAAGAACCAATTCGCCACATAGATATGCGGTTCTTCGCGGCGTATGATGGTACCACCAAAGGCGATCAGGTAGAAAACCCAAACCACCGTCAGCCACAAATCCACATACCATTCCGGTTCGGCATATTCTTTGCCCTGGGTGATGCCCAGCACATAGCCAAGTGCCGCCATGACAATGACGAATTGATAGCCCCAGAACAGGAACCACCCCATATCGTCGCCGCCAAACAATCGTGCACGGCAGGTGCGCTGCACGATGAACAGGCTGGTGCAGAACAGCGCATTGCCGCCAAAGGCGAATATCACCGCGCTGGTATGCACCGGGCGGATTCGCCCGAAGCTGGTCCATTCCAGATCAAGATTGAGCAATGGAAAAGCAAGTTGCAGCGCGATGACAACGCCCACCAGAAACCCCACAACGCCCCAGAAGGCGGTGGCGATGGCAAAGGCGCGGATTGGGCCTTCCACCAAGATGGGCTGATCACCGGGCACGCTTCGCGCCGAGGCGGCAATGGCTGCCATGTCTAGTCTCCCTCAAGACGCAGGACTCGAAACGGGCCGCGTCAGGGGGCAGAAAAGAACCAGCCGCATGGCGCGTCCTTGATCAGGATCAATTTCGCCATGAATCGCTCCGCTAAATTACAGGTCCAATCGCCTGGGCCATGCGCCCATAGGCAAGCGGAGGAAGCTTATCATGCCAAGCGATGCAGCAAGTGCGCCGCGGCGACTGACTATTCGGAAGGTCACGCCCGACCGCCCCTGGGTATGGCTGAATGCCGGCTGGCGCGATTTGATGACCAATCCCCGCATTGGATTTTTTTACGGCGCCGCCTTGGCCGCTGCGGGTTGGTTACTGATGATGATCCTGCTTGGCGTGCGCTCGGCCTGGGTGATTCTGCCAGCATCGGCTGGGTTTTTCATGATCGCCCCCTTGCTCGCGACCGGGCTTTATGAGGCAAGTCGGCTCCGTGCTGAGGGCAAAGCCGTCACATTCAGCGCCTGCCTTGCCGGCTTCACGCGCAATGGCCAGCAACTTGCTTTCTTGGGCGCTGTGCTGGTGATTCTGCATTTGTTCTGGGTGCGCGTTGCGGCACTCATTTTCATGCTGATGTTTGGCATCAATTTCACGCCAAGCCTGGAAGATTTGCCTTTGGCCATGTTGCGGTCCGACATGCTGCTGCCCTTCCTGATTGTTGGCACTGGCGCAGGCGCCATCCTGGCGGCGGTGGCTTTCGCGATTTCAGCGATTTCCATTCCCATGCTGGTGGATCGTGATGTCTCCACCATGGAAACGATTGTGCTTTCCATACGCGCGGTCGTGACCAATCCAGGCGCAATGATCTTCTGGGCGGGCCTGATTGTAGTGTTTACCGCCTTTGCGATGGTGCCCTTCTTCCTCGGCCTCGCGCTCGTGGTGCCGCTGATCGGGCACGCCACCTGGCATGCCTATAAGGACCTCGTCGTCGAAGCCTGATCAGGGCCGCATGGTGAGTGCGGCGAGGCCCGTACCGCGCAAGGGTTCCGCCAGCCGCGCGAAATCACAGAGCAGCGGGCGGGTTTCGCGCGGGTCAATGATTTCCTCGACCCAAAAGGCCTCGGCGGTTCGGAAGGGGGAACGGAGCTTCTGCAAACGCTCGTCTATTTCAGCGATTTTCGCTTCACGATCTGTCGCGGCATTCACCTCAGCGGCATAGGCAGCCTCGATCCCGCCTTCCAAAGGCAGCGATCCCCAGCGCCCGGATGGCCAAGCATAACGGATGGAATAGCGCCCTGCTGGTTGATGCACGACACCGGCGACACCAAAGGCATTGCGCAGAATAACGGTGCACCAGGGCGCGCGGCATTGATTGACCGCCGCCATGGCGCGTACCCCCCAGCGGATAGTCGCGGTTTTCTCGGCATCCAACCCAACGGCGAAGCCGGGACAATCCATCAGATACACCACCGGCAAATGGAAGGTTTCCGCCATATCCACAAAGCGAATGATCTTGGCGCAGGCATCGGCAGTCCAGGATCCGCCCGAGAATACCGGATCGGATGCCATCACCGCGACCGGCAAGCCATCCAGCCGCGCGAGGCCCGTGATGATCGGGCGGCCAAACCAGCGGCCCATTTCGAAAAAACTGCCCTTGTCGAAGAGTGTTTCGACAATCGGGCGCATCTTATAGGCTTGTCGCGGATCGCGCGGGATGGCGCTGATCAGCTTGGCGTCGCGCCGCCCCGGATTATCGCGCGAGCGCAAGCGGGGCGATACCTCAAACACCGATTGCGGCAGGTAGGACAGGAAGCGCCGCGCGGCGGCGAAGGCTTCTTCTTCTGTCTCCACCGCGTCATCCACCGCGCCGGCCTTGCATTGAATCTCCCATCCACCCAGGTCGCGCTTTTCCAGGCTTTCGCCCAAGCGCGCGACCACCGGCGGGCCGGCCACGAACATGGCGGATGATTTCGTCATCACCGAATAATGCGCTGCCGCGAGCCGCGCCGCACCAAGCCCGGCGACCGATCCAAGGCCGAGGGTCACCACCGGCACCAGGCCAAGATTTTGCGTTGTCAGATGATAAAGCTGCGTGCCGCCAACGCCGCCCGGCAGATTGGCGCGCCCCGTGGTTTCAATGGTTTTGACCGAACCACCGCCGCCGGAGCCTTCAATCATGCGAATGATCGGCAGGCGCAATTCAGCGGCCATGCGTTCCGCCATGATGGGTTTTTCGCGAATGGTCGCATCAGCGCTGCCGCCACGCACGGTGAAATCATCGCCCACCACCACCACAGGGCGGCCTTCAATCTCGGCCCGGCCCATGACGCAGTTGGAAGGGGTCAGGGTGACCAGATCGCCCTTTGCGTCGTACTCGCCGCGCCCGGCAATGGCGCCGACTTCATGGAAGCTGTCCTTATCCACCAGCTTCAACACGCGTGCGCGCACCGTCAGCCGCCCGCCATCATGCTGGCGCTTCACCTTATCTGGCCCGCCCATGGCCTCGGCCATGGCTTGGCGGCGCTTCAGCTCATCGATTTCCGGTTGCCAAGTCATGTGGCGTTTCCCTGGTATCTTTCTGCCGGCAAGTGTCACGCGACTTACCGCACCCTGCAAGCGGGCGTTGTCGCAAGCCTCCGGAACCCCCATGATAGAAAGGCCCAGCCGCACAGAGACGCCGCCATGCCGATTGATGAAAGCCTGAAATTCCTGCCCGTAAACATCGCGGTCCTGACCGTGAGCGACACGCGCGATATGGCGAGCGACCGTTCCGGCCAGACGCTCCAAGACAGGATCGAAGCCGCGCGGCATCATTGCGTGGCGCGGGAGATTGTGAAGGATGATCCGGACGCGATTGAAGCCGTGCTGCGGCGCTGGATTGCCGACCCTGCCGTTGATTGCGTGATTACCACCGGCGGTACCGGCATCACCGGGCGGGATGTGACGCCGGAAGCCTTCAAGCGCGTCTTGGAAAAGGAAATTGAAGGCTTCGGCGAATTATTCCGCTGGATCAGCTTTCAGAAGATCGGCACGTCAACCATCCAATCCCGCGCCATGGGCGGCGTTGCCGGCGGCACCTATCTTTTCGCGCTGCCTGGTTCAACCGGCGCCTGCAAGGATGGCTGGGATGAGATTCTGCGCTTTCAATTGGATTCGCGGCACCGCCCCTGCAATCTGGTGGAGCTGATGCCGCGCCTATTGGAACATCTGAAGCCGGCCTAACCAACGGCGCGAGGGATAACCCCTCGCGCGTTATGCCTTACGCTGCCTTGGAAGTCGCCAAGGCCTTCCACACGCTCTCAGGCGTGGCCGGCATATCAATATGCTTCACGCCATCCCCGGCAAGCGCATCCACCACGGCATTGATCAGCGCCGGCGGGCTGCCGACCGCGCCAGCCTCCCCCGCGCCCTTCACGCCAAGCGGATTGGTCTCACACGGGACTTCGATGAAATCCACATCAATATTCGGCAGGTCATCGGCACGCGGCAGCGCGTAATCCATGAAGGACGCTGACAGAAGCTGGCCGCTTTCCGCATCAAAGGCCGTGCGTTCCAGCATGGCCTGGCCAATGCCCTGCGCCACGCCTCCATGCACCTGGCCGCGCACAACCAGCGGGTTCAGCGCATGGCCCACATCATCAATCACCACATAATTAGCGACCTTGATGATGCCCGTATCGGGGTCCACCTCCACCTCCGCAGCGTGGCAGCCATTGGGGAAGGTGTGGGATTTGATCTGCGCCACTTCCAGCGCATCCAGCAGCGTCACCTCCTGGCCCTTGGCAGCGCGCGCCTTCTGCGCTGCCGCCAATTCCAGAATGCCAATGCCCTTATCGGTGCCAACCACACCGAAGCGGCCATTGGCCGTGGTGAATTCAATATCCGCGACGGCGGCTTCCAAATGCTCAGACGCTGCCTTCTTGCCTTTTTCCACCACCGAAGCCGCTGTTACCAGAATGGCCTGGCCTTCGGAATAAAGGCTGCGCGCACCACCCGTTCCACCGCCCGAAGGCAGGCTTTCGGAATCGCCCTGGCGCACACGGATTTTTTCAATCGGAATGCCGAGTTCGTGGCTCGTCAACATGGCATAGGCGGTTTCATGCCCCTGCCCCGTGCTTTGCGTGCCGACATAGACATCAACATATCCATCATCGGCAAAGCGCACAGCAGCGTTTTCCGTGGCATCACCGCCCGTCGCTTCCAGGTAATAGGCAAAGCCAATGCCACGCCTTTTGCCACGCCGCTGGGCGTCAGCACGCCGCGCCGCGAAGCCGGACCAATTCAGCCGTTCAAGCGCGGTATCCATGAGCTTGGCGAATTCACCGGAATCATAGCGCTGCCCCATGGCCGAGACGTAAGGCATGGCGGAAGACGGCACCATGTTGCGCTTCCTGATCGCAACACGATCCATGCCAATTTCCTGCGCCGCCGTATCGATCAGGCGCTCGACCAGATAATTGCTCTCAGGCCGGCCAGCACCGCGATAGGCATCCACCGGCACGGTATTGGTCATCACGCCCACAACATTGGCGTAGATGGCACCGAAATCATAAACACTCGCCAGCACCTTGGTGCCGGCACCGGTTGGGATGAAGGGCGCGAAAGTGTTCAGATAGGCGCCCATATTCGCCCAATTCTTTGTGCGCAGCGCGAGGAACTTGCCATCCTTGTCCAAAGCCAATTCACCGGCGGTGATGTTATCGCGCCCATGCGTATCTGACTGGAAGGCTTCCGTACGCTCGGATGTCCATTTCACCGGGCGCTTCAGCTTGCGCGCGGCGAAGCAGGTCAGCACATGTTCGGCATACAGAAACAGCTTCATGCCAAAGCCGCCGCCGACATCGGGGGTGACGACGCGGAAGTGATCTTCCGGCAGGTTGAAGACGCTGCCGGCCAGAAGCTTGCGCACAAGCCAAGACCCCTGGGTATTGGTGTGCAGTGTCCATTTGTTGCTGCCGGCATCATAATCCGCCACCGCCGCACGGGCTTCCATGCTGGCCACCACCACGCGGTTATTCACCACCGTCAGGCGGGTGACATGCGCGGCCTTGGCGAAAAGCGCATCGGTCTTGTCCTTGTCGCCGACATGCCAATCGAAGCAGGTATTGTTGGGCGCACTCGGCCAAACCTGCGGCTGACCAGGCTTGGTCGCGGTCGCAAGATCGGTGGCCGAGGGCAGGATTTCATAATCCACCTCAATCGCTTCCGCCGCATCGCGCGCCGCCTTGGCGGTTTCGGCGACCACAAAGGCCACCGGATCGCCCACATGGCGCACCACGCCTTCCGCCAGGGTCGGGCGCGGCGTGGAGGAAATGGCCGAACCATCAATATTCTTGAGCGGGATCAGGCAAGGCAGCGGGCCAAGCCCCTCGGCGGCCAGATCGGCTGAGGTATAAACCCCAAGCACGCCCGGCATCGCCTTAGCGGCGGCGGTAGAAATGCTCTTAATCGCCGCATGGGCATGGGGGCTGCGCAGCACCACGCCATGGGCTTCGCCGGGCAGGCTGATATCGGCGGTATACTGCCCATCGCCTTTCAACAGCCTTGGGTCTTCCACACGACGAATTGATTGGCTGAGGCCGAATTTTGCCATAGCGGGCTACTCCCTGTTCTGCGTTCCTGCGTATCATTCAACAGGTTGGGGCGGGATGGAAAGAGGGCAAGTCCGCCTTCGCCGCGAATTGTCATCGGGCCACCGATTGCACCATGGGTCCGATCTTGTCAGTTTGGTTAGCTAACAAATAAGGGATTAAGCGTGATGTCCGGACAGGCAAAGCCACCAGGGCCCGAATCCATGCTCCTATCAGGTCGGCTTGGCGCCCAGCTTGTGCGTCAGGCGGCAGGCAGTTGGTGGGTCTTTATGCTCCGCGGCATCGCCGCGATTATTTTCGGGATTTTGGTGTTCCTTTTCCCCGGCCTCGGGCTCGCCTTCATCCTGGGCTTTCTTGGCGCCTGGATGGTGTTTGATGGCATTGGCTCAATCTACCAGGCCGCACAGGGTGGCCACCCAAGCGGTGAGCGTAGCCGAACCTGGCTTTGGATTGACGGCATTATCTCCCTCGCTGCCGCGGCGGTGATCCTTTTCGCGCCGGGGGTTTCGGCCATTGGCCTGCTGGTTGTCACAGCCGCCTGGTTCCTGCTGTCGGGCGGGGCGCGTTTGATGCTGGCCTTTCGGCTTTCGTCAGTGCTGCTGGGCTTGCTGGGCGCGGTGAATATCCTGATCGGCGCCTGGATGCTGCTGCGCCCGGGGCCGGGCTTGCTTGCGGTGATCTGGATGGTGGCGCTGGAGGCTGCCATCATGGGCGTGATCATGATCGGCCTCGGCTGGCGGCTTAAGCATATCCACCAGAATCCGCATCAGGATCAGGGGCAGACGCGGATTTGATCTGGGGTGGGTGAAACCATTAGGCTCAACCCATGTGGTTCCCTGCCCCAAAGGAGCTCCCGCTCCGCCCCTTCGCCCGCCTGCCGGATCGCTTGCGGAATCTCCGCCGATCATCCTGGGCTGATGCCAATCGCGCCGGCGCGCCGATTGACAGTTTCCTGGAGGGCCCCTGCTTTGATCGCGCGGGGCGCTTCCTGGTCACCGATATCCCCAATGGTCGCATCCTGCTGGTCGGCCCTGGCGATGGCTGGGACGTGCTGGCGGAATATGAGGGCTGGCCGAATGGCCTGGCCCTCGGCGCCGATGATGCGCTGCTAATCGCGGATTATCGCCATGGCTTGCTGACGCTCGATCCCGCGCGCGGTTCCATCGCGCCCTTGCTGGAAACCGTGGGCAGTGAGGGGTTTCTCGGCCTGAATGATGTGATCCTTGGCCCGCAAGGCGCCATTTTCTTCACCGACCAAGGCCAGACCGGGCTGCAGGACCCGCGCGGGCGGGTTTATCGGCTTGGCGCCGATGGGCGACTTGATCGGCTGATCTCGAACGGCCCAAGCCCGAATGGCATTGCGCTGAACAAGGCCGGCACACATTGCTATGTGGCCATGACCCGTTCCTGTGAGGTCTGGCGCTTCGCCCTTCGCGCGGACGCTATTGTGGGCAAGGCCAATCTGTTCTTCCGAACGCCGGCCGGCACATCCGGTCCCGATGGCATGGCAGTTGATGTGCATGACCGGCTTTTCATCGCCAATCCTGGCCATGGCATGGTCTGGGGTGTGGATGCGCATGGTGTGCCGCTATTCGCACTGGATTGCCGGCCATTCGGGCGCATGCCGACCAATTGCTGCTTCGCGCCCGATGGCGTGACGCTGCTGATCACGGAAAGCCAATCGGGGCAGGTGCTGGCAGCGGAAATACCGGCGCCCTGATTGGCGCGACTAACCTTCGGGGGCCGCAAGCCCAGCTTCGCTCAGCGGGCGCGAATAAGGCTCCGAAGGTGGCTCAGCACAATCTCAGCCGTCTGTTCAGGCGAACCGCTCACGGTATTGATGCGCAGTTCGGGATTTTCCGGCGATTCATAAGGGCTTGAGACACCTGTGAAGTTTTGGATCGCACCGCTCATTGCCTTGGCGTAAAGGCCCTTGGGGTCTCGGCGCACACACTCCTCGATCGGGGTATCCACGAAAACCTCAATGAATTCACCCTGATCAAAAAGCTCACGCACCATCCGGCGCTCAGCACGGAAGGGCGATATGAAGCTGCACAGCACGATCAGGCCCGCATCCACGAAAAGCTTCGCAACCTCACCCACGCGGCGGATATTCTCAACGCGATCCTGATCCGTAAAGCCAAGATCACGGTTCAGCCCGTGGCGGAGATTGTCGCCATCCAGCGCATAGGTGTGTCGTCCTTCGGCATGCAAAGCCTGTTCGACCAGCTTGGCGATGGTGGATTTGCCCGATCCAGACAGGCCAGTAAACCACAGTACCAAAGGCTTCTGATGATCGAGTGCCGCGCGCGCATGCTTGTCAACAAGGAACTGCTCGGCATGGATGTTGGTAGCGCGCCGCAACGGGAAGGCCACCATGCCCGCGCCCGCAGTGCGATTGGTGAAGCGGTCAACCAGAATGAACGCCCCGGTTGCGCGGTTTTCAACATAGGGATCAAGCGCGACACGCGTTGCGAGCGAGAGGTTGCAGAAGGCGATCTCGTTCATATCGAGCTTCTTTGCCGGCGCCTGTTCCAGCGTGTTGATATCAACGCGGTGCTTGATGGAAGTAACGGAAGCCGCAGTCTAAATATTGCCGATCCGCATCATATATTGCCGGCCGGGCAGCAGGCCCTCTTCATCCATCCAAAGCAGATGTGCGGCGAATTGGTCGGTCACATCGGGCCGATCGGCAAGTGGCGCAAGCAAATCACCACGCGCAACGTCAACCTCATCAGCCAGGCAGATCGTGATCGCATCCCCTGCAACGGTGGTGGCCTTGTCGCCATCCAGGCCAAGAATGCGCGCAACACGGCTTTGCTGGCCGGAAGCCGCCACCACTACACCATCGCCAACCGCAATCTTCCCTGAAGCCACGGTGCCGGAAAAGCCACGGAAGTCGAGGTTTGGGCGGTTCACCCTTTGCACGGGAAAGCGAAAAGGTTTGCTCGCCGCGTCCTGGTCCACGTCGACATTTTCAAGATGATCCATCAGCGTCGTGCCGCGGTACCAGGGGGTATTGCCACTGCGTTGCGTCATATTGTCGCCAAACCGCGCCGACACAGGAATAGGCACCAATGAAGTAAAACCAAGGCCCGAGGCAAAACGCGCCCAATCGCCAACGATGCGGTCAAAGGTAGCTTGGTCGAAATTGACCAAATCAATCTTGTTCACCGCCAGCACGACATGGTGGATGCCAAGCAATGAGCAGATATAGGTATGGCGCTTGGTCTGCGTCAGTACGCCCTTGCGCGCATCAGCCAGGATGATGGCAAGGTCGGAATTTGAAGCACCGGTCGCCATATTGCGTGTGTATTGCTCATGGCCAGGCGTATCCGCGACAATGAAGCTACGCTTAGGGGTGCCAAAAAACCGGTAGGATACGTCAATGGTAATGCCTTGCTGGCGTTCAGCTTCAAGCCCATCAACCAGCAATGCAAGGTCAATATCCTCACCCACCGTGCCGTGCTTGCGGCTATCCTTCGCGATCGTTGCCAGTGTGTCATCCATAATCAGGCGGCTGTCATAAAGCAGGCGCCCGATCAGCGTAGATTTTCCGTCATCCACCGAACCGCATGTCAGAAATCGCAGTAGCGAGGGGGCAACTTCGATGGCTGTCGTCATCAGAAATAACCCTCACGCTTCTTGCGTTCCATCGAAGCTTCCTGGTCCTTGTCGATCAGGCGCCCGGCACGCTCGCTCACGCGGCTTTCGCGCAATTCGCTTATCACCTGTTCGATAGTCTCCGCGCGGCTCTCATGCGCGGCCGTCAGCGGCCAATCCCCCATGGTTCGGAAACGTACCCACAATTCCTCAACGCTCTCCCCGGCGGCGAGCGGCATGCGGTCATCATCGCGCATGATCAGCATCCCTTCACGCCGGATGATCGGCCTCCGCGCCGCGTAATAAAGCGGGACGATCGGGATATTCTCGGCGGCGATGTAGTCCCACACGTCGAACTCGGTCCAGTTTGACAGCGGGAAGACGCGCATCCCCTCCCCCTGGTTGATCCGTGTGTTGAACAGCCCCCAGAGTTCGGGTCGCTGATTGCGCGGTTCCCAAATGTGGCCAGCAGTGCGGTGGCTGAAGATGCGTTCCTTGGCGCGGGCCTTTTCCTCATCGCGGCGGGCGCCGCCGATCGCCGCATCAAAGCCGTGCTTGTCGAGCGCCTGCTTCAAAGCCTCGGTGCCCATGACGTTCATATGCACCTGGCTGCCATGATCAATCGGGTTAATCCCACGCGCCAGGCCTTCGGGATTGCTGTGCACAATGAGATTGAGCCCGAGTTCCGCCGCGCGACGGTCACGGAATTCGAGCATGGCGCGGAAATCCCAGCCGGTGGCAATATGCAGGCAGGGGAAGGGCAATTTCCCGGGAGCGAAGGCCTTCATGGCAATATGCAAAACGACAGAACTGTCCTTGCCGATGGAATAGAGCAGAACCGGGTTACGGAAGTTTGCCGCCCTTTCAAGAAGGATCCCGATTGCTTCAGCTTCCAATTGGCGCATACGCAACGTCAGCAAAGTGGCACCCTTTCCTACTTCCGGATCATCCCATTCCCGGCAGAAGATCACCGGGAGCCCCCGCCGAATGACGGGCGCAACAAGCCCTGACCACCAAGCCACCTGCCATGCCACAGCCAGCGCGGCCGCCACTGAAAGACGGCATTTAGACTGACAGTTTTGGCGAAAGGTTTATTGCTTAAACCTGGAACTGCACACTTTATCTTATTTACAATTTCTATATCGCAACATCAAGCAGGCACCCTCAAGAATGGGCAGCTACAAACCAGACAAGACCCTGTTTTTGTCCGGGCTGGCATGCCTTAGATGTCATTAATGGATGAATTATTGGAACAAGACAGCTGAAGGCCGCGCTAAGCGGCCACGCCCAGGCAGGTCAGGAATTGAGGGCAAGGCACGGATGATCTTGATCCGTTCCAGTAGATTGCCCTGCCAGTCGCTAAGTCACCCGGTCCAATTCCTGTTCCGTCATTCCCCCTGGCACCAGCGCCATCGGGATTTTGAGGCGTGAGGCATGGCGGCCTGTCAGCGCCGAAATCAGCGGTCCAGGCCCGCCGCTGCCGGTTGCCATTGCCAGCACCAGGATGGAAATGCGTGGGTCTTCATCAATCAAGCCCAGCAATTCCTCACGCGCTTCCCCTTCACGGATGATCAGGATGGGCATGCCGCCGGTCAGGTCGCTCACTTGCGCGGCCAGGCCAGCAAGAAGCCGCTCCGCATCCGCCCGGCGTTCTTCCTGCATCATCACGCCAACCCCGGCCCATTCCACAAGCTCGACCGGTTCCAGCACACGCAGCAGCGCCACACGCCCGCCCCCCTTGCGCGCACGCAGGCAGGCATAGCGCAGCGCCACCGCCTGTTCGACGCTATCATCCACCACCACCAGGAAAACGCGATCGCGCTTTGCCTTGGTTGCGGCGGTGGCGGCTTCTTCGGTTCCGGGCATCAATTTCTCCTGAACAGCACACTGCCGAGCCAGCCGGCCAGCGCAGCCAGAACAATACATAGCAGGCCATAAAGCAGCGGCTGACCGCGCGCGAGGGAGGCGATATCCGCCGCCGTGCCCACGCGTTCGACACGCAACGACAATTCCTGCCGCGCAATCACTCGGTTTTCGCGCGCCAACAGCACCTCAATCTGGTAATCGCCAGTCTGCACGGTCGCAGGAAAGGCGATACGCGCGCTGAAAAGCCGCTCCCCCGCACGGGAAACCGGCGCTGCATATTCCTGCCAACGGCCATCATTCTGTTTCAACTCCAGCAATGCAGCGCGAAAGCTAGGGTTTCGATTGTCCTCACTCCGCAGGCGCAAATTGTCAAAGCCCAGGCGGTATTGCCGCCGTTCCTCTTCGGGCAGGATTTCCCAAACCCGGCGCGTGGCGGCCAATGCATAAAACCCCGGCACTTCTGGAAAGCGCGTGGAAGGGCCATTCAGCCAGATGCCAAGCACATTGATCTTGCGGCGCACCACCACGCCCTGGGTTGGGCCGGTTGCAACGATGATCAAATCCTCGGCAGACTCTCCACTCAGCGGATTTTGCGTCGCACCAAACACCAGCACTGATGCGCCAGTAAAGCCGGTGCTGATCTCAACGCGGTCCGTGGAAAGCTCGGCCGTGATGGGTGCGGCGACAACGGCGGCAGGCGCCATCAACAAGCCAATCAGCATTAGCGCGCAGGCCAGCGCCTTCATGACAGGGGGCCAAGCGTGAAGGCGCGGCTTGGCGTTTGCACCAGATTCCAAGCGAGGCCAAAGGCGACCGAAAGCACAAGCAAACCAAGCAGGGCGCGGGTTTCCTCTCCACGCAGCTTGGTGCCCATGGCGGCGCCGAATTGCGCCCCCGCCACGCCGCCGGCCAGCAGCAGCAGCGTCAGCACAATATCCACGCTGCCCACCTGCCAGGCTTGCAACAAGGTGACATTGGCCGAGACAAAAACCACCTGAAACAGCGATGTGCCAATCACAATCGCGGTAGGCATACCAAGGATATAGATCATGGCCGGCACCAGCATGAAGCCGCCGCCCACCCCCATGATGGCCGACAGCAACCCAATGCCAAAGCCAATCGCCAGCGGCGGAATGACTGAAATATAAAGTCTGGAATCGCGAAACCTCATCTTGTAGGGCAGCCCATGCAGCCAGGTATGCTCATGGAGCTTGCGCCGCGGCGCCGCACCGCGCCGCCGCCGGAGCAAGGCCGTGACGCTTTCCCGCACCATCAGCGCGCCGACAATGCCAAGGATCACCACGTAAAACAGCGAGACCGCGACATCCACCTGGCCCCAGCGTTTCAGCAACGCGAAGATCTGCACCCCAAGCGCAGAGCCCAAAAGCCCACCCGCGAAAAGCGTGAGGCCCATACGCCAATCCACATTGCCGCGTCGCCATTGCGCAATCAGGCCGGAAATCGAAGCGCCCAAGGTCTGATTGGCGGCGGACGCCACCGCGACGGCGGATGGAATGCCAATCAGCATCAAAAGCGGCGTCAGCAAAAACCCGCCACCCACACCGAATAATCCCGAAAGCCAGCCCACGCCAAAGCCAATGCCAAGCAGCAGCAGGGCATCCACACTCATCTCAGCGATGGGCAGGTAGACCTGCATCGCGAATCCCATCAGTCAAACGTGAGCCTTACGCAAAGCATCGGCCTTGCGGCGGAACCCCGCAAGAGGCTTATCGGCGCGTCACAAGGCAGGAATGCGGCAGCGGGCCTAACGGCGCGTGGCGAAAGCGACCAAGGCGAGGAAAAACAATCCAAGCAGCGCAAAGCCGGCAATCGCAAAGGGCGGCCCGATACCATCTGCCAGCGCCCCCAACACCAGCACACCAAGCGGGCCGGTGCCGATGCAGGTAGTGGTCAGGCCAAGGATGCGTGATCGCGCCTCCACCGGGGCCTCCATCATCACAATGCCGGTTTGGAGGCTGGCAAAGGCCGCTGTGCCAAAACCGCCCAGCATCAAGAACAACGCCGCAAGCCAGAGTGAGGGCGCCAAGGCGGCCAGTGTCAGCACCGCAAGAAAGGCCGTTGACCCCAGCAGGAAAAGCCGACGCCCCGCCTGCGGCCCTCGACGCAGCGCGAGCGCGAGGCCAGAGATCAGCGCGCCCAAGGGTTCGGCCGCAGCCAGAAAGCCGATTTCAATCGCGCTCGCGCCAAAGGCACGGTCGCCAAAGGCCGGCAGGATGGAGTTGTAGGAAAAGCCGAAAATATTCATCACCAGCGTCACGCCCAAAACAGCGCGGAGTGCGGGATGGGCAAGCGCCATCCGCAACGCCTCGGCCACCTCAGCGAAAAGGCGGCGCGGCACAAAGGCGCGGCGCGGTTGGGAATATTCCACGGTCGAGACCAGGCCCAAGGCAATCAGGTAAAGCGCAGAGGCAATGACATAGGCCGCGGTGACACCAATGGTCTCGTAGAACAGGCCCCCCAGCATCGGGCCAATCATGCGGGTTGTGCTGCCGGTGGTCGTGTCAAAAGCAACGGCGGGGACAATGCGCTCGGGCCCCGCGGTTTCGGCCACCATGCGCCGGCGCGTGGCGAGTTCATTGGTCCAAACCAAGCCGCCGATCAGCCCATTGACCCAAAGATGCCAGAGCGAGAGCCAACCCAAGGCCGAAAGCGTGGCGATGGCAATGGCGCCAAAAGCGGTCAAAGCCTGACCGGCCATGAGCAGATATTTGCGATTGAGGCTTTCCGCCACCGCGCCTGAAAGCGCACCCATCAGCAGCATCGGCAAAGCACGCGCCATCAGCACGAGCGAAACCGCGAAGGCAGAGCGCGTCAGTTCATAGGCGTAAAGCCCGCTGACCAGCATTTCCACCCACCGCATGGAATTGGTCAGCCCGCCCGCGCCCCAAAGTTTCAAAAAGGCGCGGTCGGAAAGCAGAACCCTGAGCGGCGCGGGATCAGCCATGACGCCGCGCTGCCCTTATGGTCTCAATAGCCTGAATCACCCAAATGCAGCAGCGGGAAGGCACTGAAGACATACGGCGCATTGGTGGCCAAGGCGCCGGAATGGATGAAGCTTGGGTTGAGGTCGCTGAATTTGGTGGCGCCGAGCAAGCCCATGGTGGTGTAGATCTCGGTCTCCAAGATTTCGAGCATGCGCTGCACGCCAGCCGCGCCATCAGCTGCCAGCGCATAGCAGTAAAGCCGCCCAAGCCCGACCAGATCAGCGCCCAGGCACAGCGCCTTCACCACATCAGTGCCGCGCGAAAACCCGCCATCAATCCAAACCTTCGCGCGCCCACCAACGGCCTGCACGACTTCCGGCAGCACATCCATGGCCCCCCGGCCATGATCCAATTGCCGGCCACCATGGTTCGAGACATAAACAACATCAACGCCGTGGTCGCAGGCAAGCGCGGCGTCCTCGGCAGTCGCGATGCCTTTCAGGATCACGGGCATTTTGTATTTGGCCTTGAAGCGATCAATCTGCTTCCAGGAAAGGGCGGCCTGAAATTCAATGCCCTGCACCCGCGCGCGCCAGGGTTTTGCAAAGCGGCGGGCAATGTCGCGTTCACGTCGGCTATAGACCGCGGTATCCACGGTGAAGCAGAAGGCATCATAGCCGGCCGCAACCGAACGATCCGCGTAATCATCAATAAAGCTGTCATCGCCGCGCACATAAAGCTGAAAGATCTTGGGGCCAGGCGTATTGGCCGCCGTTTCCTCAAGCCCTGGCTTGGTCACGGAAGAGACAATCAGCGGCACGCCAAAGGCCGAAGCCCCCTGCCCCGCCGTCGCCGCACCATTGGCGCCGAAGCTTTCCAGGCCACCCACCGGCGCAAGGGCCACGGGCAGGCGAAGCTTCTTGCCGAACATCTCGGCCGTTGTGTCTATTTCCGAGACATCCCGCAGCACGCGCGGGCGGAATGCGAGCGTATCCAGCGCCAGGCGATTGCGGCGCATGGTGGTTTCGGTTTCTGTCGCCCCGGTCAGGTAATCCCAGATATTGGCATCGAGCCGGTTTTTCGCCGCCTTGGCGAATTCGTGCATCGTCAGGAATTTGCCTTCAGTTTCACTTAGCATTTGATGTCTTCCCTACTTATCAACCAGCCAAAAATTCGCGCGTCCAGCGCGCATAATCATCCTCACGCATGGCGGCCTTCATCAGCGCCGCATCGGCAAGCCCGGGCAGTTTTCCGGGCGGCGTGCCATCGCGCAAGGCCTTGAGCGTCGCATGCACTGCCGCCATGGCAGCGAAGCTCGGCGCATGGCCCTGAAGGGCGATGCGCACGCCATGCGCCGCAAGCTTTACCTTATCGGCGAGTGCCGGCGGCGTGCCGCCCAGCATCAGGGGCACGCCATTGGCAGCGGCGTGCAGCGCGGCAAGCTGCGCCCAATCGCTCACACCGGTATAGAACAGGGCATCGGCGCCGGTCTTGGCATAGGCGCGGGTGCGCGCCACGGCTTCCTCCAGACTGACCAGATTGACCGCGCTGGTGCGCGCCACAATCACAAGGCCGGGGTCTTCACGCGCCGCCAGCGCCGCATGGATCTTCCCAAGCCCGGCATCCAGGCTGAGCAGGCCGGGCTCGCCCGCACCATGGGCGCGGGGAAGGTCCGTGTCTTCAATGGTCAGCGCCGCAACACCGGCGGTTTCCAATTCCTGCACGGTGCGCATGACGTTCAGCGCATTGCCATAGCCATGATCCGCATCCACCATCAGCGGCGGCGCCCCGGCGCGGCAGATGCGCCGCGCTTGTTCGGCGAATTCCGAGAGCGTCACCAGAATAAGGTCAGGTGCCCCAAGGACAGCGATGGACGCGATGGACCCCGCAAACATCGCGGTTTCAAAGCCAAGATCGGTTGCGATTCGCGCCGCAATCGGGTCATGCACGGAAGCCGGATGCAGGCAGGCACCGCCGGCCAGAATGGCGCGAAACCGCGCACGGCGCGCGGAGGTATTCATGATGGCGGCGTTCCCTTCCCCTAAATGACGGGGAGTGTGCAACCGCGCCAGGGGCTGGGCAAGCCGCCGGCTCAGGAAAGAGCGAGGGAAATCAGCGCGGCAGCAAAAAGCGTGGTGGCGAACAGAAAGCCCATGCCCAAAGCCACCAAGGCTAGCAGGGCGCTTCGGTCAGCGCGTCGCGTCTTGCCTTCGGGCGAAATGGAAAGCCCCGCCTGATGCGGCCCTGCCGACAGGCGCTTGGTCGGCCCAGGCAGGACGCCAGCAGATAGAAGCTGCCTTGCTGAATTGAGCGTGAGAGACATGACCCAACCTCCGATAGGCTGAATACCGGTTTTTCCGATATAAAGTCAAGGCCTGTTTTCGCGCTTCAACTTTCCGGGGCAATTTTGCGCATATCGGCCAGCAAGGCACGAATGGCGGCCAATTGCTCACGCGCTGCTTCCGGGTCGGCGGCCTCGGTCATGGTCCCGCCGGCGCTCCGCCAGATCTGGAAGGCGAAGCGCCCCTTGCTGGCAAGGCTGGAGGAATGGCCAATGCCGTCCAATTCGCGGGAGACAATTTCAAGCAGCGCGCCAAATTGTTCAGCAATTTCGCTGGCTGAAAGCGGCGCCTGGGCGATATTTTCCGAGGCGCTGCGCGGCATATCCGGCATGAGTTCAAGCAAGGAGAGATCAAGCGCCAGCAGCAAGCGCTTCAATGTCTCATGTCGCGGTCTTGTTTTTCCGGTTTCCCAATCGGCAACGGTTGCCTGCGAGGCACCGATCAGATGCCCCAGCGCCACTTGTGACAGCCCCTTGGCCCGCCGCGCCATGCGCAAGCGGCGCGACCATTCCGGTACTTCCGAGTCGGGTATTCGCAAAGCCATGTCCCCTGTTCACCATTGAGTTTTGCACAAGTCCAAGGGGTTCTTCCTATAATTTGAGCCATAGGCGTGAAATTAACGATTGAGCCTTGGGATTTGCAGAAAAATCCTCGCCCGCTCAAGGGAAATACCAGATCCTATTTCGCTTTCTGGTGTGGTACACGCTGGCTGTGACGCGCTAGATGTCGAAAACCAACGCCAGATACAATCATTGCGCGAGGAGCCTATTTTCTCCCCTCACGCATAGGCGGCACCGCAGCGCCAAGGCCAATTGCACAATAGTCGAGCACCCGAGGCCCTTGATGATGCGAAGGCAGCAGGCTGCGAACTACCTTTACAGAGCCAGCCGGCAATCACTACCTTAGAAAAATATGGGGCAGGCTTAAAAATCCGATGTCACAGGCCAACCTTAGAATCTCAACTGGCAACTCGCTCGGGAGGCATCATCATGCAGGAAGACGATCTCCGCGGCCTTATTGGTCGCGTCAAGAATGGGTCAATGTCACGCCGTGCCTTTGTCCGGCGCATGGCGGCAGTGGGTTTCACCGCGCCCATGGCGACGCAGCTTCTGGCGATGACCGGGGCCGCCAATGCACAATCCACGGCGGCAAGCGTCCCGGCCTATGGCGGCACGCGCCGCGGCGGCGGTGGGCATTTGAAGATCCTTTATTGGCAAGCCTCCACGCTGCTCAACCCACATTTCGCCGCCGGCACCACCAATCAGGATGCCAGCCGCGTCTTTTATGAACCGCTCGCCGGCTGGTCAGCGGATGGCACCTTGCAGCCGATCCTGGCCGCCGAAATTCCCTCGATCGAAAATGGCGGCCTGGCGCAGGATGGCCGTTCCGTCACCTGGAAGCTGAAGCGCGGCGTTAAATGGCATGATGGCCAGGATTTCTCGGCCGATGACGTAGTGTTCAATTGGGAATATGCGCGCAGCCCGCAGGTGGCCACCGTCACTTCTGGTTCCTATCGCGATGTCAATGTCGTCAAGGTGGATGATTTCACCGTGCGGGTTGAGTTCCAGGCGCCGACGCCCTTCTGGGCGGATGCTTTCGTGGGCTCGATCGGGATGATCATCCCGCGGCATTTGTTCCGCGATTTCGCCGGCGCCAATTCACGCGATGCCCCCACCAACATCCGCCCTGTGGGCACGAGCGCTTATCGGCTGCAAAGCTTCGCGCCGGGCGATCTTCTGCGCGCCGAGCTTAATCCCAATTACCACATGAATAATCGTCCCTTCTTTGATTCCATGGAAATCAAGGGCGGCGGCGATGCGGCATCGGCGGCGCGCGCCGTACTGCAAACCGCCGATTTCGACTATGCCTGGAATTTGCAAGTGGAAGACGCCATCCTGCAACGCCTGGAAGCTGCCGGGCGCGGGCGCGTGAATGTGATTGACGGCGGGAATATCGAATTCGTGCAGCTTAATGCCGCCGATCCGAACCGCGAGGTTGAAGGAGAACGCGCCCATCCCAATTCACGCCATCCGGCCTTCCAGGATCCTGCCGTGCGGCAGGCCATGGCGCTGCTGATTGATCGCCAGGCGCTGACGCAGCATATCTATGGCCGTGGTGGTCCCGCCACGCCCAATTTCCTGAACAACCCGCCGCGTTTCCGTTCGCCCAATATGCGCATGGAATTCAGCGTTGAACGTGCCAATCAAATCCTGGATCAGGCGGGCTGGGTGCGCGGTTCGGATGGCATTCGCGCCAAGGACGGCGTTCGGCTGCGCTTTGTCTATCAAACCTCGGTCAATTCGCCGCGGCAACGCACCCAGGCCATCTACAAGCAGGCCGCCCAGCGCGCGGGCATTGATCTTGAACTGAAATCCGTTGTTGCTTCAGTGTTTTTCTCATCTGACGTCGCCAACCCGGATACCTACATGAAATTCTGGGCCGATATGCAGATGTACACGACAACCATGCCGCAGGCGGACCCGCAGCGCTTCATGAACCAGTATGTTTCCTGGGAAATGGCGCAGCGTTCCAATTCCTGGCAGGGGCGCAACATCCTGCGCTGGAAGAATGACGAATATGACGCTGCCTTCCGTGCCGCGGAAGGCGAGCTTGACCCCGTCAAGCGTGCCGCGCTTTTCATTCGCATGAATGACCTGATTGTGGGATCGAACCATGTGATCCCGCTGGTGATGCGCCCAGCCGTTTCCGGTTCGGTCAATAATCTCCGGCATGTGCTGTCTGGTTGGGACCAAACCATGTGGATGATCCAGGATTGGTGGCGCCAGACCTGATGGGGCCAATACTTCGGGCGGTCGGCAATCCAGCATGACCGCCCCATGACCCAATATCTGATTCGCCGCCTGCTCATTGCGATCCCGAGTATTTTCGGGATCAGCATTGTGCTGTTCACCGTGCTTGCGCTCGCACCCGGTGATCCGTTTGAGGAGCTGGCGACCAATCCCGCCGTACCGCCCGATGTGCGCGCAGCGCTGCGCCAGAGCCTCGGCCTCGATGATCCGGTGCATGTGCGCTACATCGCATGGCTCACTTCCATGCTGCGCGGCGATTGGGGCTATTCCTTTGTCAGTCGCATCCCGGTTGATCAGCTTATTGTCCAGCGCATCCCAACCACGCTTTACGTCATTGGCCTGTCGCAGCTGGTGGCGCTGGCGATTGCGCTACCCGTTGGGGTTTATGCGGCAACACGGCCCTATTCCATCTTTGATCAGATCGCGAATACGCTCGCCTTTATCGGCTTTTCGCTGCCTACCTTCTTCACTGGGCTGCTGCTGATCCTGCTGTTTTCCATCTATCTCGATTGGCTGCCCTTTGTGTATCGCACGAATATCGAGGCAACGGGTTGGCGCTGGTGGTGGGAACAATTTCGCCAATCCATCATGCCGATCATGGTGCTTGGTCTGTTTCAGGGCGCGGCCTGGACGCGCTTTGTGCGCTCTGCCGTGCTGGATGTAATCCGGCTGGATCACGTGACCACGGCGCGTTCCAAGGGTCTGCCGGAAGGCAAGATCACCATGCGCCATGTGGTGCGCAATGCCATGATCCCGGTTGTCACGCTGGTTGCGCTGCAAATGCCCGCGGTTTTCGGCGGCGCGATTGTGACCGAGCAAATCTTCCGCGTGCCTGGCATTGGCAGTCTTTTGATCAGCGCGATCCTGGCCAATGACACGCCGGTGATCATGGCGGTGACCTTTGTGTTTGCGTGTCTGGTTATCTTCTTCAATCTATTGGCGGATATTCTTTATGGCTGGCTCGACCCCCGCATCAGCTACCGCTAGCGCCAGCCCTCGGCCCCTGACCAGCCCATGGTCTGAGGCCTGGCGGCGCTTTCGCAAGCACAAGCTTGCCGTCATCAGCGCTGTTCTGCTGGGTTTCCTTATTCTGGCGGTGCTGTTTGGCCCCTTGGTCTGGCGCGTGCCGATCAATGACATTGATTTTTCTGTGATCCTGCAAGGTCCTTCCCTGGCGCATCCCTTGGGCACGGATGATCTTGGGCAGGATCTGCTGGCGCGCATGCTCTATGGCGGGCGGATTTCACTCGCGGTCGGCTTCACCGCGATGTTGGTGGCCGTGAGTGTCGGTATTCTGATTGGTGCCATTGCAGGGCTTGCCGGTGGCAAGACTGATGCGGCGCTGATGTGGCTTACGGATCTGTTCCTGTCCCTGCCGCAATTGCCGCTGCTGCTGCTGATCATCTTCCTGTTTCGCGACACGTTGAAGGCGATTGTGGGGCCGGAGCTTGGGGTTTTCATTCTGATTGTCATCATCATCGGCCTGTTCAATTGGATGCAGGTGGCGCGCCTGGTGCGCGCGCAGTTTTTCTCATTGCGGGAGAAGGAATTCGTCGAAGCCGCGCGCGCGCTTGGTGCGTCCCGCTTTCGGCTCGCGCTGCGCCACATCCTGCCGAATTCGCTCGGCCCCGTGATTGTCGCGGCGACGATTGATGTCGCAGCCGCCATCATTGCGGAAAGCACGCTGTCTTTCCTCGGGCTTGGCTTCCCGCCCGATATCCCAACCTGGGGCAGGCTTTTGTTCGATGCGCGGGATCATCTCGATTTCGCACCGCATTGGGCTTTGTTTCCGGGTCTCGCGATTTTCCTGACCGTGCTCACGATCAATTTCGTGGGCGATGGCCTCAGGGATGCGCTTGATCCACGGCGCGTGGTCTGAACCGCGATGGATGATCTTCTCGACATCAAGGGCCTAAAGGTTCATTTCAAGACCGATGATGGTTGGGTGCGCGCGGTGGATGGCGTGGATCTTTCCGTCGCCGCCGGAGAGACCGTTTCCATTGTGGGCGAATCCGGCTGCGGCAAGACCGTGACCGCCATGACGATTCTGAAGCTGATCGCCATGCCGCCCGGCAAGATCGTGGCGGGTGAGATCAATTGGCGCGGCGAGAATCTGGTGGAAGCGCCACCCGCCCGCATGCGCGCGATCCGCGCCGCCGAAATCGGCTTCATTTTTCAGGAACCCATGACCTCACTCAACCCGGTCTATACGGTGGGGGAGCAGATCGCCGAAGCGGTGCGCCAGCATGAAGGCTTGTCGCGCAAGCTTGCCATGGAACGCGCGGCAGAGATGCTCAATCTGGTGCAAATCCCGAATGCATCAAAGCGCGTGCATGACTACCCGCATCAATTCTCGGGCGGCATGCGCCAGCGCGTGATGATTGCCATGGCGCTATCCTGCAACCCGAAGCTTGTGATCGCCGATGAACCGACAACGGCGCTGGATGTGACGATCCAGGCGCAGATTCTGGACCTGATGAATGAGATGAAGCAGCGCCTTGGCATGGCGGTACTGCTGATCACCCATGCCATGGGCGTGGTTGCGGAAACCGCGCAGCGCGTTGTGGTGATGTATGCCGGGCGCGTGGTGGAAGAAGCGCCCGTTGAGGCGCTTTTCGCAACACCACGGCACCCTTACACCCAGGGCCTGATCCGTTCCATCCCACGGCTTGATCTGGCGGCGACTGAACATAAGCGGCTTGAGGCGATTGGCGGCGTAGTGCCAAGCCTTTTGCATCCACCGCCTGGCTGCCGCTTTGCCGCGCGCTGCAAACACGCCATGCCATCCTGCCGCGAGATTGAGCCAAGCCTTGAGATGATCTCCCCCGGCCATAAGGTCGCCTGCCTGAGGGCGGAGGAAATCGCATGACGGAACCACTGCTCAGCGTGCAGGATCTGGTGAAGCGCTTTCCGGTAAAGGGCGGCATTCTGCAGCGCACCGTGAACCAGGTTCACGCAGTCTCCAGCGTTTCCTTCGACATCAACAAGGGTGAGACGCTTGGCCTGGTGGGCGAATCAGGCTGCGGCAAATCCACCACAGGCCGGCTGATCCTGCGGCTGATTGAACCCACCGCCGGCAAGGTCTGGTTCGAAGGCCGCGACGTGACCGCGCTTGATCATCAGCAGATGGTCGCACTCCGGCGCGATATGCAGATCATTTTCCAGGACCCCTTCGCCTCCCTCAATCCACGCATGACGGTCGCTGCCATTATTGGTGAGGCGCTGATCATCCATAAGCTTGCCAAGACGCCGCGTGAGCGCGAAGACCGCGTGGTCGAATTGCTCGAGACGGTTGGGCTCAATGCGGATCACATGCGCCGCTTTCCGCATGAATTCTCTGGCGGGCAAAGGCAGCGCATCGGCATTGCGCGTGCCTTGGCAGTGTCACCGAAGCTGATCATTTGCGATGAACCTGTCTCGGCGCTTGATGTCTCGATCCAGGCGCAGGTGGTGAACCTGCTTGAGGATTTGCAGGAAAAATTCGGGCTTACCTTCCTGTTCATCGCGCATGATCTTTCGGTAGTGGAACATATCTCCGATCGTGTTGCGGTGATGTATCTTGGGCGGATTGTGGAGATTGCCTCGGCGCGGGAGCTCTACACCACACCGCTGCACCCTTATACCGAGGCACTTTTGTCAGCCGTGCCGATCCCGGACCCGACCGTGAAGCGTGACAGGATCAGGCTGCAAGGCGATGTGCCAAGCCCGCTGAACCCGCCATCGGGCTGCCATTTCCACACGCGCTGTCCCATCGCTGACGGGTCGCGCTGCCGGAATGAAGTGCCGGCCTTGCGCGCAGTGCGGCCCGGGCATTCGGTTGCATGCCATTACCGAGAATAGGTGTGGGTAGCGCGGCAATGGCGCCGCGCAAAAGCCGTAACTCATTAAAAAAATTCGGAAAATGGCGCGCCCGAAAGGATTCGAACCTCTGACCCCCAGATTCGTAGTCTGGTGCTCTATCCAGCTGAGCTACGGGCGCCCTTGATGGCAAGACGGATAGCGGAGCAACGCGTCAGGCGCAACCCCGCAAACACCATCAAATTGTCATGCAGCGAGCTTGTCCAATTCGCGCACCACGGCTTCACCCATCACGCTTGTGCCAACCCGCGCCATGCCGGCCTGCATGATGTCAGCAGTGCGCAGCCCTCCGCCCAGCACCTTTTCCACCGCAGCCTCCAGAAGTCGCGCATCTTCCTCCATGCCGAAAGACCAGCGAAGCAGCATGGCAAAGGAAAGAATCTGCGCACAAGGATTGGCAATGCCCTTGCCGGCGATATCGGGCGCTGAGCCATGCACGGGTTCATACAGCGCGTGGCGCCTGCCAGAGGCATCCAATGCGCCCAATGTCGCCGATGGCAGCATGCCGAGCGAGCCAGTGAGCGCGGCAGCCAGATCAGACAGCACATCGCCGAACAGGTTGGACCCCAGGATCACATCAAACTGCTTGGGGCGAGAGCAAAGCTGCATGGCGCAGTTATCGGCATACATATGCTCAAGCTCGACATCGGGGAATTCGGCCTTGCCGATTTCACCCACTACGGCGCGCCATAGGCGGCCGGATTGCATCACATTCGCTTTCTCAACACTGGTCACCTTGTTGCAGCGCTTGCGCGCCAGATCAAAGGCAATGCGGGCCACGCGGGCGATTTCGTCTTCGGTGTAGACTTCGGTGTCAATGCCGGTGCGCTTGCCATTGGCATCCGTATGGATCCCGCGTGGTTCGCCGAAATAAATGCCACCAGTCGATTCGCGCACGATCATCACATCAAGCCCGCGCACCAGATCAGGCTTCAGGCTGGAAGCTTCCACCAGCGGGTCAAGCACCACGGCAGGGCGAAGATTGGCGAAAAGCCCAAGATCCTTACGCAACCGTAGCACGCCCAGTTCCGGGCGCTTGTCGAAGGGCATGGAATCCCATTTCGGGCCACCGACGGAACCGAACAGCACCGCATCCGCAGCCTTTGCGCGTTCCACTGTTTCATCCGAACAGGGTGTGCCTTCCGCATCCAAAGCCGCGCCCCCCACCAGACCTTCTTCGATATTGAAGGACACATGGCGGCGGCGATCCATCCAATCCACCACGCGGCGCACTTCGCGCATCACTTCAGGGCCGATCCCGTCGCCGGGCAGGATGAGAAGCTTCTTGTTCGATGACATGGCGTTTTCCTCATGGCCCTGGTCACGCGCCAGGGCAGGTATCATTCAAGCATAAAGCCAGGGCTGTGCGGCGCGCTGGCGGGCTTCAAACCCATCAATCGCCGGGGCGTGCTGCATGGTCTGGCCGATATCATCCAAGCCATTCAGCATCAGATGCCGGCGGAGCGGATCAATCTGGAAGGGAATTTCTTCCCCATTCGGGCGCACCACCACCTGGCGTTCCAAATCAACGCTGATGCGCGCATTGCCGCCCATCTTGGCGTCTTCCATCAGCTTTTCGCAAATCTCGCGCGGCAGACGCACCGGCAATACGCCATTCTTGAAGCAGTTATTGTGGAAGATATCGGCGAAATCAGGCGCAATCACGCAGCGAATGCCGAAATCAAGCAAGGCCCAAGGCGCGTGCTCACGCGAAGACCCGCAGCCGAAATTCTCAAACGCAATCAGGAATTCCGCCTTGCGGTAGGGTTCCTGGTTAAGCACAAAATCCGGGTTTTCCGAACCATCTTCCTTAAAGCGGAAGTTGGCGAAAAGATTCTTCCCGAATCCCAAGCGGCTGATGGATTTCAAGAACCGCGCCGGAATGATCTGGTCGGTATCCACATTCGCCTTGGGCAAGGGTGCTGCGATACCGGTAAGCTTGGTGAAGGCTTGCATATTACAGCGATCCCTTCGGCTGATAGTCACGCACATCGGCCAAATGGCCGGCCAGCGCCGCTGCAGCGGCCATGGCGGGGCTCAACAAATGGGTCCGCCCGCCGGGGCCCTGGCGGCCTTCGAAATTGCGGTTGGAGGTGCTGGCGCTGCGCTGACCGGGCGTGAGCTTATCGGGGTTCATGCCAAGGCACATGGAACAGCCCGCTTCGCGCCATTCAAAACCCGCTTCGCGCAGGATCCGATCAAGCCCTTCCGCTTCCGCCTGCTTTTTCACCAGCCCCGAACCCGGCACCACCAGCGCGCGGACATGATCCGCCACGCGGCGCCCCTTGGCGATGGCGGCGGCAGCGCGGATATCCTCAATCCGGCTATTGGTGCAGGACCCAACGAAAACAACATCCACTTTCAAATCAGTCAGGCGCTGTCCGGGCGTCAGGCCCATATAGTCGACCATGCGCTGCAATTGCGCGCGCTTGGCCTCATCCGCCTCATCACTCGGGTTCGGCACAATGCCCGTGATCGGCAGCACCGCTTCCGGATTCGTGCCCCAGGTCACTTGCGGCGCAATCTCATGCGCAGCTAGGCGCAATTCCTTGTCGAAATGCGCGCCTGCATCGGAAGGCAGCGTCTTCCACCATTCCAGCGCGCGCTTGAAGGCTTCACCTTTCGGGCCATTGGGCGTTTTGGCGATGTAATCAAAGGTCGTTTGGTCAGGTGCGACCATGCCAGCGCGGGCACCGCCTTCGATGGTCATGTTGCAGACCGTCATGCGGCCTGCCATGTCCAGAGCGCGGATCGCATCCCCGGCATATTCAATCACATGGCCCGTGCCGCCCGCCGTGCCGATCTTGCCGATGATCGCGAGCACAATATCCTTGCCGGAACAACCAAAGGCCAGATTGCCATCCACGGAGACGCGCATGTTCTTGGCGGGCTTTTGCAGCAGCGTCTGCGTCGCCAGCACATGCTCCACTTCC
Organism: Alphaproteobacteria bacterium; assembly: GCA_016869735.1. GTDB lineage: Bacteria > Pseudomonadota > Alphaproteobacteria > Acetobacterales > Acetobacteraceae > Neoroseomonas. Next base: position 33,600 of record VGDL01000015.1, on the reverse strand, counting down.
GAAGTGCCAATGCCAAACGCCAGCGCACCCATGGCCCCATGGGTCGAGGTATGGCTATCGCCACACACAATCGTCATGCCCGGCAGCGAACGGCCAAGCTCAGGCCCGATCACATGCACAATGCCCTGGCGGTCATCCAGCAGCGGGATGTAAGGCACGCCGAATTCAACAACGTTCTTTTCCAGCGTTTCAACCTGCAAGCGGCTTTCGGGGTCCACAATGCCGGTGCGGCGGCTGTCATCAGTCGCGATATTATGGTCCACCACGGCAAGCGTCGCATCCGGGCGGCGCACCTTGCGCCCCGCGGCGCGCAGGCCATCAAAAGCCTGCGGCGTGGTCACTTCATGGGTCAGATGGAGATCGATATAGAGCAGCGCCGTGCCATCCGGCAGGGTTTCAACAACATGCGCGTCCCAAATCTTGTCGAACAGCGTGCGCGGCCTCTCGGCTGACATTTCATCTTCCCCCTTACAACATACAAAAACGCCGCGCCTTTCAGCGCGGCGCGTTTAAGTCAGGCTTCGGCAGCCTTGGCAGCGCCATCAGCCTTCATGCCCAGCTTTTCCGCGATACGTGCGGATTTGCCGGTGCGGCCGCGCAGGTAATAAAGCTTCGCACGACGCACGCGCCCACGGCGCACCACCTGAATTTCCGCGACATTGGGGCTATAGAGCGGAAACACGCGCTCCACGCCTTCACCATAGGAAAGCTTGCGGACGGTGAAATTGCTCTGCACGCCCTTGTTGGAACGCGCGATCACGACGCCTTCATAAGCCTGGGTGCGGATGCGTTCGCCTTCCACCACCTTCACCATGACGCGCACCGTATCGCCAGGGCCGAAATCCGGCGTGGCGCGGGCTGCGGCGAGCTTCGCCTGCTGATCAGCTTCGAATTGCTGCAAGATATTCATGTTGGTACCCTTTCTTCGGTTTCTTTAGGCGGCGGCGGGATGGCCGGCAATGGCCCCCGCGCCTCCGCGCGCTGTTTCATGCCGCGCCCATAGATCGGGGCGGCGTTCCTTGGTGATGTTCTCGCTTTCGGCCCGGCGCCAGGCCGCAATGGCGGCATGATGGCCCGAAAGCAGCACTTCCGGCACGGCGCGCCCGGCCCATTCGGCAGGGCGCGTGAAATGCGGATATTCCAAAAGCCCCTCGGCGCCATGGCTTTCCTCGGCAGCGCTTTCCACCGCCCCCATGACCCCAGGTAGCAAGCGTACACAGGCATCAAGCAGCGTGAGCGCGGCCAATTCCCCCCCGCTCAGCACATAATCGCCGATCGAGATTTCCAGCATGCCGCGCGCTTCAATCACGCGCTGATCCACACCTTCATAACGCCCGCAGAGCAGCACCGCCCCCTGCCCCGCCGCCAAGTCGCGGACCAGCGCCTGATCCAACAACCGCCCGCGCGGCGTCAGGTAGATCACCGGCCGGGCAGGCGTTTCGGCCAAGGCCGCGCCAATGGCCGCATCCACCACATCCGGGCGAAGCACCATGCCGGCGCCGCCTCCAAAGGGCGTGTCATCCACGCTACGATGGCGGTCCTTGGCATGGTCGCGAATATCATGCGCCATCAGCGACCAAAGCCCTTCGCGCAAGCCACGCCCCGCGAGGGAAAGCCCAAGCGGCCCCGGAAACATTTCTGGGAACAGCGTCAGGATATCGGCGCGCCAGCTCATGCCGCGGCCTCCTCGCCTTCCGGTGGCGGCACCAGCACTTCGGCCGGCGGCACCACCACAAGGCGGCCGGAAGCGATATCCACTACCGGCACCACCTGGCGCGTGAAGGGCAGCAGCATTTCATGCGGCCCTTCAATCACCAGAAAAGCCCCGCCGCCATGGTCTTCCACCGCGCGGATGCTGCCAAAGGCTTCACCGGCTTCCGTCACCACCTGAAGGCCAATCAGATCAGCCAGGTAGAATTCATCTTCCTCGGTAGGGGGCAGAGCCTCCCGCGCGACGAAAAGCCGGGTGCCGGTCAGGCGCTGCGCGGCATCACGATCAGCGACACCTTCAACAGCGACCAGATCAGGCCCCTTGACCGTCAGACGGAACTGCCGTGTGCCGGCCTCATCAGAAAGCGGGCCATAGGCGGTGATGGCGGCCGGATCGGCGGTAAAGGCACGCAGGCGCAAAAGCCCGCGCACGCCATGCGGCCTGCCGAACTCCCCCACCATAATGCGCTTGCCGCCCATCTGCCGTGATGCCTGCCGCTAAGGCCAGCTTCAGACGGCTGCCGCGACGGCGCGTTCCTGCGCCTTCTTCTTCGGCGCGGCCTGCTTGGTTTGCGCCGGGATCGCCGGCATGGCGATCAGGCCAGCGCGACCCAGAAAGCGCGCCACGCGTTCGGTGGCGACCGCACCATTGCCGAGCCAATGCTTCAGGCGGTCTTCCTGCAGGCGAATACGCTCCGCATGGTCAGAAGGCAGCATCGGGTTATAGGAACCCACCTTTTCAATGAAGCGGCCATCGCGCGGGCTGCGGCTATCGGCCACCACGATGTGATAATAGGGGCGCTTCTTGGCACCGGCGCGAGCCAGGCGAATCTTGAGAGCCATACAGGTATTCCTTTCTTTAGTGACTTGAAACGAGGGGTTTGGAGAGGGCCATCATCAAAACGGCCTCCGGCCTTGGGGGAGCAGCGCGGCAAGCCCGCCACGCATCAGCCCCTTCTGGCCGATCTTGTTCATCCGCTTCATCATGCCGGACATATCGTCGAATTGCTTCAACAAGCGATTCACATCCTGCACCGTGGTGCCGGAACCAGCCGCAATGCGCCGCTTGCGCGATGCCTTCAGCAGATCTGGCGTGCGGCGTTCCTTGGGCGTCATGCTGGAAATGATCGCGGCCTGACGCTTCAAAATTGCGGTATCCAGATTGGCGCCTTCCAACTGCGCCTTCACCTTCTGCACACCGGGCAACATGCCAAGAATGCCTTGCAGGCTGCCCATCTTGCCGATTTGCTTCAGCTGCGCCGCATAATCATCCAGCGTGAACTGGCCCTTTTGCATGCGCGCGGCGAGCTTTTCAGCCTCCGCCTGGTCAATCGTCTCGGCGGCTTTCTCAACCAACGAAACGATATCGCCCATGCCAAGAATACGGCCCGCAATGCGATCCGGGTGGAAATCTTCCAGCGCATCCAGCTTCTCGCCGGCACCCAACAGCTTGATCGGCGCACCGGTCACGGCGCGCATGGAAAGTGCGGCACCACCGCGCGCATCGCCATCCACGCGGGTCATGACAATGCCGGTGACGCCAACTTTCTCCTGGAAGGCCTTGGCGGTATTCACCGCATCCTGCCCGGTCATGGCATCCACAACCAGCAGGGTTTCATGCGGCTTGGTGGCTGCCTTCACCTCGGCCACTTCGGCCATCAGCGCTTCATCAATCGCAAGGCGCCCGGCAGTGTCCAGCACGACAACATCATAAAGTTCCCGCCGCGCCAAATCCATGGCGCGTGCCGCGATTTCAAGCGGGCGCTGCCCGGCGATAATCGGCAGGCTGGTCACTTCCGCGCGTTCCGCCAATTGCTGCAATTGCAGCTGCGCCGCCGGGCGATGCACGTCCAAGGACGCCAGCAACACCTTCTTCTTTTCGCGCCCCTTGAGCCTGAGCGCGATCTTGCCCGAAGTCGTGGTCTTGCCCGACCCTTGCAAACCCACCATCAAAATGGCGACAGGCGCGGGCGCATTCAAATCAATGCCGCGCGCCCCTTCGGTGCCGCCAAGCGCTTCCACCAGCGCGTCATTGACGATTTTGATAACCTGCTGCGCGGGGGAGACGGAGCGAATCACCTCCTGCCCCACGGCGCGTTCCTTCACGCGCGCGACCAAGTCGCGCACCACGGGCAGCGCCACATCGGCTTCCAGCAACGCCACGCGCACTTCGCGCAGCGCTTCGGTCACATCGGCTTCGCTCAGCGCGCCACGGCGGCGCAGCCGATCAAAAACACCGTTGAGCTTGCTGGACAGAGCCTCAAACATGGGGCAGCCCAATAATCCTTTCGCGTTGCGATCGCCCCAAAGCAAAGCGCGCCGCTGCGCGAGCCTTCGCGGAGCGACGGAGCCAACCCGCATAAGGCGGGCGGACCAAGGTTCAGGACGAACCAAAGACAGTTAGGATTTATCCGCCAAGCGTCTGAGGGTCAAGCGAAAAGGGGAAAAGCGGCTTTGGCGACGAAGCACCTCGACGCCGGGGGGGGCTTTTGTTACCACCGCAGCTCATTAAATAAGACCAACAGTCAAGGGTTGCCATGGGCCAGAAGCTTGAAGTCGGGCTGAAATTTAGCCGCCGCGCCGCCTTGTTCGGCATCGCTGGGCTTGGGCTGGCCGCCTGCGCCACCCCACCCCGCGGCCCCAACGTGCCCTTTGCGCGGACGCGGGATGCGCGCGTGCTTGGCCTGCCCAATGAACGCTTTTTCTTCCCCTGGGATGGCGAGGCCTTCCGGGCTGAGGTGGTGGCCGCCGAGGAAAAAGCGCGGCGCCGTCATGGCGTGCCCCCACCTGGGCGCGAACGCACCATTGAACTGCTGGCAATCTCAGGTGGCGGGGAGAATGGCGCCTTTGGCGCCGGCCTGCTGAATGGCTGGACCGAGGCTGGCAACCGACCGATTTTCAGCCTGGTCACCGGCGTTTCCACCGGCGCCCTGACCGCGCCCTTCGCCTTCCTTGGGCCGCGTTACGATGCGGCGCTGAAAAGTGTCTATACCGACATCACCCCAAAGGATGTGCTGGAGACGCGCAATCTTCTGAATGCCGTGCTTTTTGAAGATGCGCTGGCCGATAGCGCGCCCTTGTTTCGCACCATTTCGAAGCATTTGAACGAAGCGATGCTCGCCGAAATCGGGGAAGCCTATAATCGCGGCCGCCTATTGCTGATCGGAACATCGGATATTGATGCGCAATTGCCGGTGGCCTGGAATATTGGCGCCATCGCGGCCAGTGGGCATCCGCACGCGCTTGATCTGGTGCAGCGCATCCTGCTGGCTTCCTCCGCTGTTCCTGGTGCCTTCCCCCCGGTCATGATTGATGTGACCTTGGACGGGAGGCCCTATCAGGAGATGCATGTGGATGGCGGCGCCTTCACGCAGGTGTTTCTTTATCCCCGCAGCGTTACGCAGCAGAGACGCGCCAATATCCGTCATGGGGATCGTGTTCAGCCCGCCCGTGCCTTTGTTATTCGCAATGGGCGGATCACGCCCAATCCAGCAAAAACAGACCGCCAGACCTTCGTCATCGCGCAGCGCGCCATCGCAAGCATGATTGCTTCAAGCGGCTATAATGATGTGGCGCGCATTTTAACAACAGCACGGGAAGACCGGGTGGATTTCAACCTGGCTGCCATTGGCCCCGATTTCACGGATGAACCCAAGGAACCTTTTGAGCAGGCCTTTATGCGGAGGCTTTATGATCACGCCTTCGCCCAGGCACGCGTCGGATATCCCTGGCTGAAGGATATCCCTTATTGAAGGCCGAGGGGGTCAGCTGACCCCCATCACATAGGCCGGTGGTTCCTGGGTTTCGAAAGCGACCCCCTTCACCCCCGGCACGCCTTCGGCCAGCACACGGAGGCCCTGCTTCACCGTCTCAGACCGGCAGAAGCCATGGAAAGTAACCTGACCATTCTTCACGTCCGGGAAGATGAAGTAGGTATCCACCCAAGGTTCATTGCGCATGGCAATCGCCAGATCGCGGCGGATGCGTTCATCTGGCGCATCTGCGACCAGGCTGCCCGGTGCGGCCAGCAGCGCCCGGATCAGGTCCGAACGCGAAACAACGCCCACAAGCTTGCCATCCCGCAGCACAGGCACACGGCGGATCTTCTTCTCCTCAATGATATGCGCGACATGCTCAATTGAGGTGTCTTCGGTGACCGAGGCAATATCGGTTGTCATCACATCGCGGACGCGGTGGCCATGGGTGCGGGCAAAACGCGCTGCCTGATCGGCGGCTGAGGCAAAAAGACCCAGCACCCAGGATTTCGGCGCATCTTCCTTCGCGGCCGATCGGCGGATCAGATCGCCCTCGGTCACCATGCCCAGGAAATTGCCGGCGCCATCCACCACCGGGGCGCCCGAGATACCGCGATCCGACAGGATACGGGCGACAGCCTCCAAAGGGGCTTCGGGCGGGATGGTGACAAGGCTGGTGGTCATCAGGTCACGGGCGCGCATGGGTGGGTCCTCCTTGGCTGCGTATCTAAGCGCAAGGCCGGCGCCCGTTCTTGCGGCACATCAAGAAACGCGGATCGGCGGCGGAGGGGGGGGAAGCCAGACGCACAGCTGGCTGGAATTGGCTGGGGGACCTGGATTCGAACCAAGGCTGCCCGGGTCAGAGCCGGGAGTTCTACCGCTAAACTATCCCCCAAGAGCCGCGCTTCATAGCACCGGCCTTGCTGCGCTTCAACTCGCCCCCTCAAAATCGCTTGCCCTTGGGGCCAGATATTCCGATCATGGATGGTCCGCCCCAATAGGGCGGCACGATAGGGAAAATGACCGAAGCCGCCCCGCATCTTGCCCGTTACGCCGAAGCCGGCCAGCCTTTTACGCGGGCAGACGGTTCGGGCGCGACCTATGCGGCGCTTGACCTTGGCACCAATAATTGCCGCCTGCTGATCGCCGCCCCCTGCCAGACTGGCTTTCGCGTGGTGGATTCCTTCAGCCGCGTGGTGCGGCTTGGCGAAGGTTTGGGCAGCAGCGGCCAGCTTTCCCCCGCTTCCATGGACCGTGCCCTGGTCGCGCTCAGCGCCTGCGCCGACAAACTCTCACGTCGTTCCTTGCGCGGTTTTGAGGCTGTGGCGACGGAAGCCTGCCGCCAGGCCAGCAATGGCGCAGGCTTCCTTGCGCGGGTGGAAGCCGAAACCGGCATCAGGCTTCGCATCATCACGGGGCGGGAAGAAGCCGAACTCGCCATGGAATCCTGCGCTGCGCTGCTGGAACCCGGCGATCGGCGCGCGCTTTTGTTTGATATTGGCGGCGGCAGCACGGAAATCGCCTGGATCCGCGCCGCCGCCCGCCCTGGCGATGTGCCGGAGCTGATCGGCTATATCTCCTTGCCCGTGGGCGTCGTGACACTGGCCGAACGCTGCGGTGCGGCCTGCTTCACCCAGGAAGGTTTCTTTGCCGTGGTGGATGAAGTGGCGGCGCGGCTGGAAGCCTTTGACCGGCTCCATTGCATCGGCCAGGAAATCCACGCCGGGGGGGTCAAGCTGATGGGCACTTCCGGCACCGTTACCACCTTGGCCGGCGTGGTCATGGCGCTGCCGCGTTATCGTCGCCCGCTGGTGGATGGCTCAACGCTTGATTGCGAAGCCGCCGATGCCGCGCTTGGCGATCTTTTTGCCATGGGGCGCGCGGAATTGGCCGCGCATCCTTGCGTGGGGCCAGAACGGGTGGATTACGTGCTGCCCGGCTGCGCGATTTACGCTGCCATCCGGCGTATCTGGCCAACCAGAAGCCTGCGCGTGGCGGATCGCGGCCTTAGGGAAGGCATGTTGCTCAGAATGATGCGTGCGGATCGTGAAGCAGCGCGGCGCAGCCCGCCACACCGCCGGTAAGGCTTTCATCATGGCGAAACCAAGCCCGCCCGGCAGCAGCCGCGGCCTCACGCAGCGCCTGCGCAGTGCCGAAGGCCGCAGCACGGCCAGCCAGAAATGGCTCAATCGCCAATTGAATGATCCTTATGTGCGCGCCGCCAAGGAACGCGGCTTGCGTTCCCGCGCGGCCTTCAAGCTGCTTGAGATGAATGAGAAGGTAAAGCTGCTGAAACCCGGCGCGCGCGTCGTGGATTTGGGCGCTGCACCTGGCGGCTGGACTCAGGTAGCGGTGCAGGAAGTGGGGCCGCGCGGCCAGGTGGTGGCGCTTGATATCCTGCCGATGGACCCGGTGCCGGGGGCCACCACGCTGCAAGGCGATTTCCAGGAAGAAGAAGCCGAAGCGCGTATCATCGCAGCCCTTGGCGGCAAGGCTGATCTGGTGCTGTCAGACATGGCGCCCAATACCACGGGCCATGGCGCGACCGATCATTTGCGGATCATGGCGCTGGCGGAATTGGCGCTCGATTTCGCGGTGAAGGTGCTGGCGCCGGGTGGGGCTTTTGTTGCGAAGGTATTTCAGGGCGGGTCGGAGAAAGACATGCTGGTGACGCTCAAGCGCCATTTCACCAGCGTGCGCCATGTGAAACCGCCTGCAAGCCGGAAGGAATCCGCTGAATTATATGTGGTGGCAAGCGGCTTTCGCGGCTCGGTCATTGCGCCCGCCGGGTTCAAGGGCTAAGGGGGGTCGCCAAGGTAGCGCAACGCGAAAGCCCCTCCATGGCCCTTCAACCCTCCCCATCCGTCCCTTTTGCCGGCAAGACCATCGCCGAGGCTTATGCCTTTGATGATGTGCTGCTGGTGCCGGCCTATTCCACCGTGCTGCCAGCGCAGACCGTCACGCATACCAGGCTCACCAAGGAAATCCGCCTGAATATTCCACTGATATCGGCGGCGATGGATACGGTGACAGAAGCCCCCATGGCGATTGCCATGGCGCAGGCCGGCGGCATTGGCGTGATCCATAAGAATTTCTCGCCGGAAGATCAGGCGGCGCAGGTGCGCCAGGTGAAGAAATTCGAATCCGGCATGGTGGTGAACCCACTGACAGTGCATCCGGATCAGACACTCGCTGAGGTGCGCGCGTTGCAGGACCGCCATCGCATCAGTGGCATTCCAGTGGTGGAACGCGGTTCGGGGCGGCTTGTTGGCATTATCACCAATCGCGATGTGCGCTTCGCGACCGACCCCAACCTGCGTGTTTATGAATTGATGACGCGGGAGGGTCTGGTGACCGCTTCCCCCGATGTGACTCCGGATCAGGCGCGGGCGCTTTTGCACAAGCACCGCATCGAAAAGCTGCTGGTAGTGGATGAGGCACAGCGCTGTGTCGGCCTAGTGACGGTGAAGGATATGGACAAGGCGCAGGCCAATCCCCACGCATCGAAGGATGGCATGGGGCGGCTCCGCGCCGCAGCCGCCACGGGTGTTGGTGATGACGGCCTGCACCGCGCCGAATTGCTGGTGGCGGCGGGGGTTGATGTTGTTGTCGTGGATACCGCGCATGGCCATTCCGGCGGCGTGATGCAGGCGGTGGAACGCATCAAGCGGCTTTCCAGTTCCGTGCAGGTCATTGCCGGCAATGTAGCCACCCCGGAAGGCGCCTTGGCCTTGATTGAAGCAGGCGCAGATGCGGTCAAGATCGGCATTGGCCCCGGTTCCATCTGCACCACGCGTATTGTGGCGGGCGTTGGTGTGCCGCAGTTGACCGCCATTCTGGAAAGCGCCGCCGCTGCGCGCGAAAAAGGCGTGCCGGTGATTGCCGATGGCGGCATTCGTTCTTCCGGGGATTTGGCCAAGGCGCTGGCGGCGGGCGCGGATTGCGCCATGATGGGCAGCATCTTCGCCGGCACGGATGAAGCACCTGGCGAGGTATTTCTCTATCAGGGCCGATCCTACAAATCCTATCGCGGCATGGGCTCACTCGGCGCCATGGCACGCGGTTCGGCGGACCGCTATTTCCAGGCGGAGGTGCAGGATTCGCTCAAGCTGGTGCCGGAAGGCGTCGAAGGCCGCGTTGGCTACAAAGGCCCGGTCGGCGCCGTGATCCATCAAATGGTGGGCGGCTTGCGCGCTGCCATGGGCTATACGGGCTGCGCCACGATTGACGAATTGCAGACCAAGGCACGCTTCCGCCGCATCACCGGCGCGGGTTTGCGCGAAAGCCATGTGCATGATGTGGCCGTGACGCGTGAGGCACCGAATTACCGCGCCGAGGGCTGATCCGGTATTTTTTTGGTCGCATTTTCCGAGCCGCCAAGTGATTCCACTTGGCTTGAAAATGCGCCGAGACCATAAGGCGCGACCAGCGCCCAGACATGATCCGGGATCATATTGCGCATCTTGGCGGGTTCAGCGCGTTCAAGATGCAGCACGCTTTCCACAGCCTTCATTTCAACCCGCGCGCGGGCAAATTCCAAACCGCGCGGACCGATGCGCGGCATCAGCCAGCCGATAATCGGCCTCAGCCAATTGGGCATGCGGCGCAGGGGCAAGCCGCCCGCAGCACGGCGCGTATTTTCCAAAAAACCCTTTACTGCATTGGCGCGCTTGCCGGCACTGCCCGGCGCGCTCGTGGTGATTTCATCGCCAAGCAGGCGCAGCAACTCCTCACCGCGCGCATTGCGCACCAGCAGCCATTGCTCCCCCTGCCCGCCCATATAGCCAACCGTGATATCGGCCAACACATTGGTGTAATCCACACAGCTCCGGCAGGTGAGGGGGAAGAAATCTGAAGGGAGCTGGCTGATCGGCAATTGCAGGAAGGGAATTTCGCGCGTGCGGCCATCCGCAAAGCGCAATTCCACATGGTAATCGGCGCGAAATTCCAGATAGGTGATCGTCCCAGGCTGATCCGAGAGAAGTTCCAGGAAACGATGGAATTTTTCCGTGGTGGTATTGTCGGAACAGGGCGTGCCAATGACGTAAAGCGCGTCCAGCCCAAGCTGCGCTTCCAAGGAACGCAGCGCATAGACTTGGCAGGGAATGCCGATCACGGCGATGCGCTTATGCCCGGCCGCTGCGGCTGGCTCCAGCAAGGCGAGCAGCGGCGCATAGCCCATGCGCATGCCACGGCAAGCGGCCATGGCTTCCGGCTTCGTCACCAATACCGGCACGGGCTTCCACTTATCTTCGGGGTCCGGCGCCATGGTCAGCACAGCGGTCACCGCGCCGGCTTCCAATAATTTCTCGGCAAGCCTCGTGGTGATGCCCGTCCATTGCGCGCCGGGGCGGGGTGGCTTCAGCGATGCGCGCAGCATTTGGCGGAAGGGGCCGAAATGCAGTTCATCCGCCCGTGCGGGGTCCCGCGCGCGGCCATGCACCGCGGCTTCCAGGCGCGTATAATCCGGCTTGATGAATTGGCAGGCCGCACCGCAAGCCTTGGGGTCTTGCAGGCGCGAAACGCCGCAATCCGTGCAAAGCCCGCGCGGGGCGGCATCACGGAAGGCCGGGGCCGCGATACCATCCGCCATCACAGCGCCAAGGCCCCAAGAATGGCGCCAGCGCCCAATACCCAAAGCGGGCTGTAATCCGTGCGCCAGACGAAAAAGGCGGAACAGATGGTAAGCGCAACGGTCAGCCAGCTTTCGGCTGAACCCTGCGCCAGCAGCAAGCCCGAAGCCGCAATCAGCCCGACGGCAATCGGCACCAGCCCGCGTTCGATAATACGCAGCCAAGGCCTTCCCAAAAGCCTTGCCCGCAAGCGCGAAAAGCCAAATGCCATCAGGCTGGTTGGCACAGTCATGGCCGCGGTTGCGGTCAGCATCCCCAAAATGCCGCCGACATGCCAGCCAAACAGCCCAACCACCAGGATATTCGGGCCGGGTGCCGCCTGGGCCAGCGCGAAGCGCCGCGCGAAATCCGCATCACTCATCCAGCCATGCACATCGACAACCAGACGGTGCATCTCCGGCAGCACCGCAATGCCGCCGCCGACCGAAACCAGGGAAATGGCGCCGAAGCCCAGCAATAATTGCCAGAAGATCGTGGCGGTCATTTGCCGCGCGCCCCATGCCAGGATGCCAGAATGCCAAAGGGTGCCAGCCCCAGCACCACCATGGGCAAGGGCACGCGGAAGAAACCCGCCGCCGCCAATGCGCAAAGCCCAACCCCCAAAAGCGCCAGTGTCGGCTTCAGCTTCTGCGCCATCTTGACCGCGGTGCCGAGCACCATCCCCGCCGCCGCCGCTGCAACGCCCGCCAGCACTGCCTTCACCAGCGGGACCTCGCCATAGGAATCATAAAGCACCGCAAGTCCCATCAGGATAATCAGCGGCCCGCCAAACATGGAACAGGAAGCGAGCAAGGCACCAATCGCGCCATGAAACCGGTCCCCCACCATAATCGCGGCATTGAGCGCATTGGGCCCCGGCAGCACCTGACCCAAACCAAGCGTCTCGGCATATTCCTGTTCTGTCAGCCAGCGCTTTTCTTCCACCAGCACGCGCCGCGCCCAGGCATTGATACCGCCAAAGCCGATCAGGCCGATCTTGCCGTAGGTGAGGAACATATCAGTACGCGTCGGCACGGGGGCGGGAGAATCATCCATAACCGCAGAGGAACCCGTCACGCCCCGGGGATCAATACCCCAAAGCGCTAAAGTCATGAGCCCTACGCGGAGTCAGTCTTTGAACACCCGCGCCGCAAGCGCCACTTGGAACAGGGCGGTGATGAATTCCTGGCCCATGATGAAGTACTTCGGATCAAGATAGGGCAGCGCGATCAGTTCATCACCCGCAGCCGGCGATTGGCGCGGTTCAAGAATAACCTGACCACTTGGGCGGCGGAGCATGAGCGTAGAACGCCCCCCGCGTGCAGTCAGCCCACCGGCCTGATCAAGGTATTGGTCAATCGTCATGCCTTCCCGCCACAGCACAGCGCGCGGCATACGCACCTCCCCCTGGACCATGACCGTCTGCGATCTTTCCGGGATGACGATAACATCGCCATCTTCAAGGCGCACTGGCGCGCAGGTGCCGTCCTCATTCACCACAACCAGGCGGCCTTCGGGCAGGCTACGGCGCGCGCGACTGAGATAGGAAAGGACAAGATTGGCTTCTGCCGAGCGGGCCTGCGCCACGCCTGGCGTCATGGCAGGGGAGAGGAATAGCTGCCTTTCCAACCGATCAAGCGAATCATCAATGGCTCGCTTTTGCTGCATGGCAAGGCGCGGGCGCAACAGGAATACGGCGGCGGTATTGGCCAGCATCGGGTCCACTGCGACGTGATCCAAGATCTGACAGAGCGAAAAATCCCGATCAGCCACAAGGACAGAAGGATATAGCCGGCTGCCTTCGATGGTGACACGCACCGTCCGCAGCGCGACATTCGCCACAAAGGTCACCGTGTCCTGGTCCTGCAAGGTCTGACGCGCAAGTTCGGCAATGGTGACATAGCGAGAAAAGGGTTGCGCATTGCGCACGCCGCGGATCACGGCATTGGTCGCCGCTGGCAGCAACCGGGCGTAATTGATCAAATCCTGGCCGCGCATTGGGCCGCGCTGCGCGCTTTCAAACAGGTAATTGTTACGCACCGCGCCATAGGCACCGATCAGCGGGCGCTGCCGCCCAACAACGATCGTATCGCCTTCCTGCAGGCGAATTTGCGGAATATTGCCATCAATCAGGAAGCGATAAAGATCAAGGCTGGTTACGGTGGAACCTCCGCGTTGGACGATGACATCGCGGAAGGATCCCCGCGCTGAATCAACGCCACCTGCACGCAGCAGGAAATCCAGAATACTGTCCGAAGCAACGCCAGCATATCGGCCGGGGCGAAATCCGGCACCAAGACCCTGTCAAACCGCCGCAGAAGATTAAGCTGTATCGTATCGGCAATCAGTTGAAACGGCCGTAACAGGGGCGGCAGGATTAGCCTGATCTGATGACAGATCAGGAAGGAAGGCACAGACGGCGCATGAAATCCAAAGCGCCCGTCCGCAATAATGATATGCGGCCTGATTTCGGCAACCAGCCGATCCGTGAATGATTTTTCCTGCCGCAACCGGCGCGCGAGCCGCAGCAAATCCGTCAGGAAATACCAGTAATGCGCAATACCCGCGCCACGCTGCAGGGGCGGGTAATCAGGGAAGGCTATGAATTCAACGGCCTCATGCCCGGCAAGCTCCCGGCGCAGCGCAACAAGAGCATCGCCATCACTGACAAGGCTAAGCCTTGCCCCATCCAAAAGCAAACGTCGGATCAGTGGCAGGGAGCGTTGCACATGGCCAAAGCCCATGCCGCTGATCGCAAAAAGAACGCGGGGTGACCCTGGGCGCGCTTCTTGGCGGCTTTCGGGCCTACTCAACCTCCCCCCACCTGCCGATACGCCGCCGCCTATCTTTGCGACCAGGGCGTAACCTGCCACAGCTTGCGATATTCCGCTTCCTGCCGGCGTAACCGTTCAAACCAGGCATCACCCGCTTCATAGGCCGGTTCGGTAAAGCGCCCTTCCAGGATTTTCACGAATTCCGGATCGCGCGCGATATCGGCGGTGGCTTCGCGCAGGCGCTGGACAATCGCAGGCGGCGTGCCGGCCGGCATGACCAAGCCGCGTTCGGATGCCATCTGCACCGGAAAGCCCAATTCCATCAGCGTTGGCACATCCTGGCGGAAGCGGCTGCGTGTGGCGCCACCTTGCGACAAAACGCGCAGCTTTTCCGTATTCGCCGTGACGGGACCAAGGTTCAGCCCCATGCTGTCCACCTGCTTGCCAAGCACGGCGGTGCGAAGCTGCGGATCACCCTGATAGACCACATGCACAAAGCGCGTGCCGGTCGCCGCCTGCAACAACACCAATTGCAAATGATCATCCGTGCCCACGCCGGGGGAAGCATAGGTGATCGTCTCAGGCCGCGCCCGCGCCGCCGCCAATAGGTCCGCGAGTGTCCGGTAAGGGCTGTCTTCATGCACCGTAATGGCGGAAGGGTCGGTCACCAGATTGCCGATGCCAACAAAATCATCCAGCTTGAATTGCGCGGAGCGCTCAATCGGAATGGTGAGCAAACCCGGCATATTGGTGGTGCCGATGGTATGCCCATCAGGGCGCGAACGCGCCACGGCAGCCAAGGCCACTTCGCCCCCCGCGCCGGGGCGATTGACCACCACAACCGACCCACCGATGCGCTTTTCGAGCGCAGCCGCATAGCCCCGCGCATCAAGATCGGTCGCGCCGCCGGCGGTGAAGCCCACAATGATTTCAATAGGCCGATCCGGCCAGCGCGACTGCGCCAAGGCGGGCGCAGCCAGTAAGGCGCCGGCTGAAGCCAAAACACTGCGACGTTGGATTTTCATGAAGTTTCTCCCCTATTCCTTCCATCTGGGCGATCTGGCGGCAAAGCCTGATCTGCCCGGGCCAACTGGCCGATCATGACCGAGAGCGCAACTCAACGCTACCCTGTCGGCAGCCAGACATTCACCCTGGTGCCAACCCCTTCAGTGCTTTCAATAGCAAGCCTTCCACGATGGCGCATGGTGATGTGGCGCGTGATCGCAAGACCTAAGCCGGTGCCCCCCTTATGGCGCGACCGTGCCGCGTCCACACGATAAAACCTTTCGGTCAGGCGCGGCAGATGGTGCTTGGCGATGCCAGGGCCATCATCGGCGATGCTGAGCAAGGCGCCGGGCCGCGCGGTTCCATCCGCTGCAACCGCAGGCTTCAGCGTAACCGTGATCAAGCCGCCATCACGCCCGTGATTGATGGCATTTTCCAAAATATTGCGGATCACCTGCGCCACTTGATCCGCATTGGCGGGCTCTGCCACCAAGCCTTCCTCAAGGTCCAACTGCACCCTGATGTCCCGCCGCTCAATGAGCGGCGCCAGGGCCTCCACCTCGGCACGCGTCATCATCGCGAGTGGTGCTTCGCCATTCGGGGGCTGGTGTTCTTCCATTTCAATGCGCGACAGGTTCAGCAAATCATCAATCAGCCGGCGCATACGCTCCCCCTGCTCAGCCATGATGCCCAGGAAGCGCTGTTGCGCGGCGGGATCATCGGCGGCAGGGCCGCGTAGCGTTTCAATGAAGCCAAGCAGGCTGGCCAATGGGGTGCGCAATTCATGGCTGGCATTGGCAACGAAATCGGCGCGAGTTCTTTCAATCGCCGCTTCCCGGCTGCGATCAATCAGCAGAATCAAAAGCCGCCCGCCATCAACAAGCGGCGGATCAAGCGGCACGACACGGGCGGAAACCTCCCGCGGCACGGGCACGGGCAAATGCAACTCAGCCGTGACGGAATGGCCTTCGGCCAGCGCATCATCCATGGCGGCGGCCAGCACGGGGTGGCGGAGCAGCGCCGCGGTATCCGGCCCCTGCCCTGCTGCTTCCGGCCCAAGCATGCCCCGCGCCGCAGGGTTGGCGCGCAGCACGGCGCGTTCGCCGGAAAGCAGCAGCACGGGTTCGGGCAGGTTTTCCAGAATGGCTGCATCGGCACGCCGCAGCCTTTCCAGAAGCGCGCCCTGTTCCGCAAGCCCGCGCGCAAGGCGGCGAATGCCATCGGCCAGATCATCAGTCGAAGGCAGCGCAGGGGCCTCAGCCCGGGCAGGCACAGCCCTGACTTGCGCCAAAGCATCGCCAAGTGTCGCGGCCAGAAGCGCAACCCGCGCGCGCCAGCCCCAGGCGAGAGCAAGGCTTGAAAGCATCACGCCAGCAAGCGCCGCCAGGCCAGGCGCCAGCCGTAATTCCCGCGTCAGCATCAAAAGACACAGCACCAGCAGCGGCACGGCGCCAATCGCAAGGGCCAAACGCAGCAAGGGCTTCATGGCAAAAGCCGGGGTTGCCACATGGTGCTAGAAGCCAACACCAAGCGGCATGGGCGGTTCCACCAAAACGGCATCGCCGTTTGGCGCCACCCGAAACAGCCCCAGGCTGCGCTCCACCGCCCCATTTGCGCGCAATTGCACGGGGCCATCCACACCATCGAAGCGCGGCATCGCATCCGGCGTAGTGCCAGCCGGCGCAACGGCAAGGCCAGCCGCCAACACTGCGGCATCATGCGCAACCCCCGCGATGCGCGGCGCGCGCTGGCCAAAAGCCTGCTGAAAGCGCCCATCAAACGCGCTCCGCGCCCGTTCATCCGGGGCAGGGAAAAGCGCGCCATGCAAGGCGGGTTCATTGGCAAGCCCAGCATCGGCAATCCACAGCGCATGGCCAAGCAGCAAGGGACGCGGATTTTCCTGCGCCCCGGCCCTGACCGCCGCTGCCAATTCCCGCGCACGGAAGCCGGTGGCGCCAATCACGACCGCATCAATCGCGCTAGTTGCCCGCCGCGACATCTCGGTGACAGGCCCGGCAGCGCTAGCCCTATCGTTGAACAGCGCAATCGCTGGGCTCGGCAGGTTAAAATCCGCCGCCACTTGTCGCATCGCCTGCGCCAAGGCGCGGCCAAAAGCATCATCCGGCGCCACCATGCCGAATTGCCGCGCCCCGCTGGACATGGCCAATCCGATCACGCGGCGCATCTGCTGTTCTGGCGTAATGCCAAGCGTCCACACGCCTTGCCGCGCCTGAGAAGCATCATTGGTGAAGGCAAGTACTGGCAGGCGCGCGGCCTGGGCAACCGGCGCCGCGCCCGCGGTTTCCCCGCCCGTCAAAGGCCCAACCAAGCTAACGGCGCCAAGGCTGACCGCGCGCCGCGCCGCATCCCCCGCCCCCATGGCATTGCCACCTGTATCGAGTGGGATGAATTCCACGCGGCGGTCATTCTTTTCAAACAGAGCCAATTCTGCCGCCTGTTGCAGCGCCTGACCAAGCGCCGCCTGTTGCCCCGAAAGCGGCAGCAACAGCGCAACCCTGGTGCGCGGCACATCCGGTGGCGCGGCGCTTGGCGCGGCCCCCACCATGATGGGGGCTTGCGGAGCACAGGCCGCAAGCGCGACAAGCAACCCAAGCGGGACAAGGGCGATCAGGCGTGACGACAGCCGATTCAGAAAACGAGGCACAGTCGATCCATCCTTCGGCCAAGCCCGCCATCGGGTCCGGCCTGACATTGGTTGCGACCCCCATAGGCAATATGGGTGATCTTTCGCCCCGCGCCCTGGCTGCCCTGCAGGCCGCCGATGCGGTGCTTTGTGAAGATAGCAGAACAACCGGCGCAATGCTCGCCCGTCTTAGTGTGGCAACGCGCCTTATTCCCCTGCATGACCATAATGAGGCGTCAGAGCTTCCCCGCATACTGCAAATGCTGGGTCAGGGGCAAAAATTGGCGCTGGTATCGGATGCCGGTACGCCCCTGGTGAGCGACCCTGGCTTTCGGCTGGCGCGCGCCGCGATTGCTGCGGGGCTGCCGATCTCGGCCATTCCAGGCCCCAATGCAGCGGTCATGGCGTTGGTGCTATCTGGCCTGCCGCCAGAGCCTTTCCTGTTTCAAGGCTTCCTGCCGCCGCGCACCGCCGCGCGCCAGGCAGCGCTTGGCCAGTTGAAGGCCTTGGAACAGGCCGGCTTGGCTGCCAGCCTGATATTTTATGAAGCGCCGCATCGGCTGGCTGAAAGCCTGGCTGATATGGCCGGCGCCTTCGGGCAGGAGCGCCCCGCTGCCGTGGCGCGCGAAATGACCAAACGGTTTGAGGAAGTGCGGCGCGGCAGCCTTGGCGATTTGGCCGCGCATTACGCCAACGCCGAAGCGCGCGGCGAGATTTGCATCGTGGTCGGCCCCGCAACCGAGGCCGTGGTCAGCGATGCGGAGGTTACAACGCAGCTTCGCGCCGCCTTGGAAAGCGGCCTTTCAGTCAAGGATGCTGCGGAAGCGGTGGCAAAAGCCACCGGACGCAAACGGCGCGATGTCTATCGGGAGGCTTTGTCCCTGTTGAGCAGCACATGATGCAAGAAGCCTTCTTGGCCTTCGCGCATATACCTTTGGCCTGAGGCGGGATGATGATGGTTTGATTGATGCTTAAATCGGCGCCCCGCTCACACCCGCGGCACCGCCACCCCAACCAGCGCATCCCGCGTAATGATGGAAGCAAGCTTCTCAGCACTCCACCCCTCGGTCCCGGCGGGCCGCATCGGCAGCACCATCCAGCGATAATCCGCGGTGCTATCCACCACGCGGATTTCCACATCATCGGCCATTGGCGTGCCCCATTCGGCCAGCACGGCGCGCGGTTCACGCACGGCGCGTGACCGATAAGCGAAGGATTTGTACCAGCCCGGCGGATAGCCCAGCAGCGCGCGGGGGTAGCAGGAACATAGCGTGCAAACCACCAGATGATGCTGCTTTGGCGTGTTTTCCAAAACGCCAAGCTCCGGCGCGCCAGCCATGGATGCGCCCATCGCCTCAGCGGCCGCCTTACCATCACGCATCAGCAGCGCGTAATATTCGGGATCGGTCCAAGCACGCGCCACCATGCGCGCACCGATCTCAGGGCTCGCGCGATCCGTGATCGCCTGACGTTCGGTGATTTCGGCTTCCGTTACCAGCCCCTTCGTGGAAAGGGCGGCAACCAGTTTTTCGAGCAGCGCGAGGCTCGCGCCAGAAGGGGGGGCGGCCATGTCAGGCTTCCTCCAGCCAATGTTCGAAGATTTCCACCATCACCGTATCGCCCGCCTTGCCTTCGTCCCAAATGGGCGGCTGTTCGAACAGCACATGGTAAAGCTGCCGGCGCGGCGCTGGGCGGGCGAAGGCCAAATCTTCCGGGTTCGGGAAAGCACCCAGCGGGCGCACCACCTGGCCCGTGCGCCCACGCACATAATGCGGCGTACGGATATGGCAGGGGCCACGGGTTTCGGGCCAATCATCCTTCACGCGCACCCGCGCACCAGGCGCAAACCGAGGATCAGTGCTCATGCCAAATCCTCCTGCCTGATCACGCCTTTTTCGACCATCAGCGCCGCAATCGAATGCAGCCAACGTTCGTAATAGCCAAGCGCGAAATACTCATCCTCAGGGATGCTTTCGATGCCGCGGCGGAGTTCATCCACCGTCATCATCTTCTTCTGCGCCAGGATTTGCCGAATGGCATCCACCTTCTTGCCGAAGGCATCGGGCGGCGCCTCATCATGCTCAACGGGCGTGCAGCGGAAGCGCGCGATTCCGCCAATATCGTGCAGCGCGCGGTTGGGTGATTCCTCGGTCATGGCGAAAGCTTAATCTGGAAAAGCCCAGGCGCGAAAGGGGCGTTATTTCACTTCCTCGGTTGGCCCCACGCCCCAGATATCGGCGCGCTTGATATGGCCCCGAAACTCACCGATCTGCGCCTCACACCAGGGGTTATTGGTCTCACAGGCGCGAAGCCTTCCGACCACGCCGGGGCGAAGCCGTGCGATGGGCTGGGCCTGATCCTCTGCCCGGCGGCGGAGCATGACCTCAGACCCAGGGGCGCCTCGCACCACAAAGGAACGCCGGCCCATCAGGGTTGATTGATGCACCCAGCCTTCAGTGCCTTCCGGGTCGCGGATGCGGCGCCATAATTCGAATTCGCGCACAATTTCTACCGGCAATTCGCGGCGCTGATAAGTCCATTCAATCGGAAAGCGCGTGCCTGGGCCGCTCCGCATATTCACCTCATCGGAACGGAGCGCGGCAAAGCGCGGCAGCGGCAGGCCAGTGACCGAACCAGTGTTGGGGGCGCGTTCGGCTGGCGGAGGCGCGGGCGTGGGCTCGGGCGGCTTGGCAGCGTCAGCGGTGGCAGCAGCGCCGGCAGCGGCGCCGGCAACGACACCTGCGGCGGCACCGGCGGCAGCGCGATTGCCCTGACTGGCCTGCGGTTGTCCGGCGGGGCGTTGTTGCTGGCCTGCCTGGCGCTGCTGCGGTTGCCCGGCAGGACGCTGCTGCTGCTGACCTTGGGTGTTGCGTTGCGTCGCTTGCGGCCTTGCCGGCGGGTTCACCACCGGCGGGCGCGCTTCAGGCCGCTGAGGCGGCGCGGGTGCTGCCTGGCGTGCCGGCGGCACATTCTGCGCCCCGCCAAGGCTTGATTGTCCAAAGGCCGGTGCCCCCAGCAGAAGGATGCTCAGAATCGGCAAAAGACGACGAAAACCCATGTTCACATCTCTTCCGCTGCGCGGGGCCAAGGTCAAGCTTTAGTTATGGCGGGGCCGATGGTGGACCAACCGAAGCGAGCATGCGGCGCGGGCGCTAATCCCGGCCTTCTTCCACCGCATGGCAAGCCACCATCGCATCACCTGCAGGCTTCAATTCTGGGCGTTCGGCCTTACAGCGCGGCCCTGCCAGCGAGCAGCGCGGATGGAAAGCACAGCCGGTTGGTGGCGTAATCGGGCTCGGCACCTCACCACCCACCGGAATGCGCACGCGCCCGGTCATATCAAGATCCGGAATCGCTTCCATCAGCGCGCGGGTATAGGGGTGGCGCGGACGACGAAACAGGCTTTCCGCCGGGGCCAATTCGGCGATGCGGCCCAGATACATGACGCCGATCCGGTCACTCACCTGCCGCACCACGGCCAAGTTATGGCTGATGAACAAATAGGTCAGCCCCATGCGGGACTGCAATTCCTTCATCAGATTCAGGATTTGCGCCTGCACCGAAACATCCAGCGCGGATGTCGGTTCATCGCACACCAGAAATTCCGGATTGGACGACAAGGCACGTGCAATCGAAATACGCTGGCGCTGCCCGCCCGAGAATTCATGCGGGAATTTGTGGCCATCCAACGGCGATAGCCCCACCTGCGTCAGCAATTCCGCAACCCGCGCTTCCTCAGCCGCGCGGTTGGGCAGCAGGCCAAAGGCGCGCATAGGCTCGGCCACAATGTCGCGCACCCGCCAACGCGGATTGAGCGAGGCATAGGGGTCCTGGAAAATCATCTGCATCCGCCGCCGCTGATCGGATGCAGCGCGGGCTTCGGCCAAATCCCGGCCATCAAACACCACCTGCCCCGCGCTTGGTCGATAAAGCCCAACCGCAAGCCGTGCGACCGTGGATTTGCCACAGCCTGATTCCCCCACCAATGACAGGGTGGTGCCCTTCGGCACAGACAGGTTCACGCCATCAACAGCGCGCAGGATGCGCTTGCCCTCGCCGGCAATCAGCCGCTGCAAGGCAGGGCGGGAGACATCGAAATACCGCGCCGCATCGCACAGTTCCAGCATGGGGGTATCAGACATTCTTTGCGCCCTCCCCGTCCGCGTAAAGCCAGCAGGCGGCCTGGGTCGGACCCGCTGGCAGCAAATCCGGCCTGTCTTGGGCACAGCGCGCGAAGGACTTGGGGCAGCGCGGGTTATAGGCGCAGCCCTTGGGGATGGCGGAAAGGCGCGGCATGGCGCCATCAATCTGCGCGAGCCGTTCCACACGCCGATCCAATGGCGGGATGGAACCCATGAGCCCCACCGTATAGGGGTGGCTTGCCTGCTTCACGACATTGCGCACCGGCCCGATTTCGGCGATGCGCCCGGCATACATCACGGCCACGCGATCGGCGGTTTCAGCAATGACGCCCATATCGTGCGTCACCAGCATCATCGCCGTGCCCTTTTCGCGCGCGAGCGACTTTAGTAGCGCGATAATCTGCGCCTGGATGGAAACATCCAGCGCGGTCGTCGGTTCATCCGCCACAATCAGGCGCGGTTCGGCACATAATGCCAGCGCAATCACCACGCGCTGACGCATACCGCCCGAGAATTCATGCGGGTAGGAATCAATCCGCTGCGCGGCCGCCGGAATACCCACCAGGTCAAGCCAGCCAATGGCCCGCTTGCGCGCCTCAGCGGGCGTGATCGGCAAATGGGTTGTCATTGTCTCGGCCAATTGCCGGCCCACGGTGTAGAGCGGATTGAGGGTGGTGAGCGGGTCCTGGAAGATCGCGCCGATATCCTTGCCACGGATGCGGCGCATATCCTCATAGCGCAGATTATCAATGCGCTTCCCATCGAGCCGGATTTCGCCGCCAGCGATTCGCCCCGGTGGTTCCAAAAGCCCGATAATCGCCGCACCCGTCATGGATTTGCCGGCGCCTGATTCGCCAACAACGCCCAGCACTTCGCCAGCGGCAATGGTGAAGGACACGTCATCAAGTGCCACTAGCGTCCCGCGCCGCGTTGGGAATTCCACGCGCAGATGGCGCACTTCAAGCAAGGGGTTCTGGCCAGACATTAGCGGAGCTTCGGATTGAGGGCGTCGCGCAGCCAATCGCCCAGAAGATTGACGGAAAGCACCATGGCAATCAGCGTGATGCCGGGGAAAATGGTGATCCACCATTCGCCGCTGAACAGGAAGTCATTGCCAATACGGATCAGCGTACCAAGAGATGGTTGCGTAGCCGGCACCCCAACGCCGAGGAAGGAAAGTGTAGCTTCCGACAATATGGCCAGCCCCAGATTGAGTGTTGCGATCACCAGGACCGGCCCCATCACATTAGGCAGTACATGGGAAAGCATGATGCGCGGTGGGGATACGCCAATCACGCGCGCTGCCTGCACATATTCCTTGTTCCGTTCCACCATGGTCGAGCCACGCACGGTGCGGGCAAATTTCGGCCATTCGCTGATGCCAATCGCGAAAATCACCACAAACAGCGCGATCTGGTCATGCACCTCGCGCGGTAGGGCAGCACGCACCACGCCATCAATCAGCAGCGCGACCAGGATGGACGGGAAGGTCAATTGCACATCACAAATGCGCATCAGCAACGCATCGAGCTTCCCGCCAAGATACCCGGCCAGCAGCCCAAGCGTAACACCAAGCGTAGTTGCGAAAATTGTTGCCGATAGCCCAACCAGCAATGAAACCCGCGCGCCATACATGATGGCGGAAAGCACATCGCGCCCCTGATCATCGGTGCCGAGCAGATATTGCGCCTCCCCTTCTTCGGTCCAGGAAGGCGGCTTGAAGGCATCAAGCAGATTGAGCGACGCCAGATCAAACGGGTTATGCGGCGCAAGCCAGGGCGCGAAAAGCGCCCCCAGAATGCAGATTAGCGCCACCACGGCGGAAAGCATGGTGACGGGCGACCGGGTGAAGGACCACCATAGATCACTGTCGAAAAACCGGCGTAGCGTTGCAGCCATGATCAATGCGCCCCCTGCCCACGGCCAATGCGGAGCCTGGGGTCCACCGCGTAATAGAGCAGGTCAACAATCAGATTGATCGTGACGAAAAGCGCCGAAATCAGCAGCAGATAGGCCGCCATCACCGGAATATCCGCCTGATTGACGGATTGAATGAATAGCAAGCCCATGCCAGGCCATTGAAAGACGGTCTCGGTCACGATGGCGAAGGCGATGATGGCGCCCAATTGCAGCCCGACAATGGTGATCACCGGCACCAGCGTATTTTTCAGCGCATGGCCGAAATGCACGGCGCGGTTCGGCAGGCCGCGCGCGCGGGCGAATTTGATGTAATCGACGCGCAGCACTTCCAGCATCTCAGCCCGCACCAGCCGCATAATGAGCGTGAGCTGGAAAAGCCCGAGCGTGATGGAAGGCAGGATCAGCGCCTTAATGCCTGTCCAGGTCAGAAACCCCGTGGACCACCAGCCGATCTTCACGGTATCGCCGCGCCCGAAGGAAGGCAGCACGCCAAGCCAGACCGCAAACACCAGAATCAGCAAAATCCCGATCAAAAAAGTTGGCAGAGAAACCCCTACCAGGCTGAAGGTCAGGAAAAACCGCGACAGCCAGGAATTGCGATAAAGGCCAGTATAAACCCCCATCGGCACGCCAATCAGCAACGCAAGGGTCGCGGCAGTCAACGCCAGTTCGAGCGTTGCCGGCGCGCGTTCGGCAATCAAATCCGCCACGGGCCGCGACAGGCGATAGGAAAGCCCAAATTCGCCCTGCACCGCATTGCCCAGGAAGGTTGCAAATTGCACCCAGAAGGGCTGATCCAGCCCCAAATCCTTCACCAGCGCCTGACGCTGCGCCTCAGTGAAATCCTGCCCAAGCATAATTGCCACCGGATCGCCCACATAGGCAAACATGGCAAAGGAAATCAGCGCAACGGTGAATAGCACCGGCAGGGATTGCAGAACCCGCGAGAGAATGAAAGCGAACAAGGGAAAACTCCGAAACGGCGCGGCGGGCGGCAGGCCCGCCGCGCCAGGGGATCAGTTCATCCGCGCCCAACGAAAATAAGGCTGGTTATTGGCCATATGCGGAATGGTCAGGTTGGACCGCATGGCCCAGGGGATCATCTGATGGTGCAGCGGAATATGCGGCACATCTTCACGGTAGATGCGCAGCGCCTCCCGGATCGCCTCATTGCGCGGCTCCCCAGATTGGGTCTTCATCCGCTCAATCAGCGCATCCATGCGCGGGTTGGAATAGCGCCCGTAATTCCAGATGCCATCGCCCTGTTCGCCATTGCGGGTCGCGACCAGCGACTGGAAGGAGTACAGCGCATCCAGCGTCGGCACGCCCCAGCCCAGCAGATAGATGGACGTATCCTCTTTCTGGATCTTGGCGAAGAAGGGCGCCAAGGGCATGGCATTCAACTTTGCCCGCACACCAATCCGTGCCCACATCGCGACAATCGCCTGGCAAATCTGCTCATCATTGATGTAGCGATTATTCGGGCAATCCAGCGTGATTTCAAAGCCATTCGGGTAGCCGGCTTCTGTCAGAAGCGCCCGCGCGCGGGCCGGGTCATAAGCCAGGCGCACATCCTCTTCCTTCACATAACCATTCACCTGGGGCGGGAAGAAGGTGCCCGTCACCACGGATTGGCCGCGCATGGTGGTACGGTTGATCGCCTGTATGTCAATCGCGTGATAAAGGGCTTGGCGCACGCGCAAATCCTTCATGGGGTTGCGCCCCTTCACGTCCGAATAAAGCAATTCATCCCGGAACACGTCCATCGCCAGGAATATGGTGCGCACTTCCGGGCCTTCCAGCACGCGGATGTTTTGCGCCTGGCGCAGCCGGTTTAAATCCTGCAGCGGCGGATCGAGCACGAAATCCACCTCACCTGAGAGCAGCGCGGCGATACGCGTTGCATCGGATGCAATCGGGCGGAAGATGATTTCCGTGACATTCGCGTCCCGACTGGCTTCTTCCTTCCAGCCCCACCAATCGGTGTTGCGGGTCATTACCGTGCGCACATCTGATTCACGCGCCGTCAGGCGGAAGGCGCCGGTGCCATTGGTATTGCGGACCGTATGCATTTCTTCGCGCTGGCGGGTGTTTTGTGGCCGCGCTGCATTGTTCTTTTCGGACCAAGACCGCGACATCATGAAGACGGAAGCGATCTTATTGGGCAGGATCGGGTCCGGACGCTTGGTGACGACATCCACCACCAGCGGTTCAACCTGCACCGCGCGTTCCACCGTATCCACATAAATCCCGTAATTGGATGTGGGCGCGAGCGCGCGGGTCACGCTGAACACAACATCATCGGCCGTGAAGGCTTCACCTTCATGGAATTTCACGCCATCGCGCAGCCAGAAGCGCCAGCGATTGGGTTCCTGCTGTTCCCAGCGCGTGGCCAGGCCGGGGGCCAGGCCCAATTCCTGGGTGCGGCTGATCAGCGTGTCGTAGATTTGTTGCAGCACCATCGAAACCGTACCAACATTCTGGCTATGCGGGTCAAGCGTATTGGGATCACCCGAAGCGGCCCAGCGCACTGTGCGCGCATCCGCCCCCGCCCCACCCAACGCAAGGCCGCAGGCCAGCGCGGTCGCCCATAACAGCTTTCGCATCCCATTCTCCTTTTTTTGGTTAAGAACCCCTATGGCCTATAGGGGCGCCGCCCCCGGCCGGGAAGGGGTTTTATGGGGGAGATTTCCCCAGGCGCGAAACTGCTTTAGTTTCCGACGCGTCCGTTCAAGAGAACCCAGCCCATGCCGCGCTTCGCCGCTAACCTATCCATGATGTTCAATGAAGTTCCCTTCCTGGACCGCTTCGCCCTTGCTGCAAAGGCCGGCTTCAAGGGGGTGGAGTTCCTATTCCCCTATGAACATAAGGCAGCCGAGATAGCCGCGCGGCTCAAGGATAACGGCTTGCAGCAGGTGCTGTTCAATGCGCCGGCGGGGGATTTCGGCAAGGGCGAACGCGGCATGGCCGCCATCCCAGGCAAGCAGGCCGCGTTTCGGGACAGCATCAAGCTAGCGCTGGAATACGCCGCCGCCCTCTCCTGCCCGCGGCTGCACATCATGGCCGGCCTCAAGCCCGAGGGGGTCGCGCATGACACACTCACCGCCGTCTACGGCGCGAACCTTGCCTATGCGGCGGAAGAATGCGCCAAGGTGGGCGTGAAGCCCATTATCGAACCCATCAATCAACGGGATATCCCTGGCTTTTTCCTGAACACCACGGATCAGGCGGCGGCCATCATTGCCGCCATCGGCCCCGAAAAGCTCGGCCTGCAATTCGACCTTTACCATTGCCAGATCACGGAAGGCGATGTGGTGAAGCGGGTTGAAAAGCACCTGCCGCTGATTGCCCATATGCAGGTGGCCGATACCCCAGGCCGCAATGAACCCGGCACCGGGGAAGTGAACTGGCCCTTCGTCTTCAAGACCATTGACGCGCTTGGTTTTCGCGGCTGGATCGGCTGCGAATACCGCCCCGCAGGGGAAACCCTGGCCGGGCTTTCCTGGTTCGCCCCCTATAAGGACTGAAACACAATGAAAATCGCCTTTATCGGCCTTGGCATCAT
Source organism: Alphaproteobacteria bacterium (assembly GCA_016869735.1). Lineage (GTDB taxonomy): Bacteria > Pseudomonadota > Alphaproteobacteria > Acetobacterales > Acetobacteraceae > Neoroseomonas. The sequence continues at coordinate 6,473 of VGDL01000015.1, read as the reverse complement.
GGGCCGCCCCATGGCCGGCCACCTGAAGAACGCCGGCCACGCCATCACGGTGGTGGAGCGCAAAAGCCTGACCGCCGAGGACCGTGCGGCCTTTGCCGTGGCGCCTGATGCCAAAACCGCCACCGCCGGGGCGGAAGCCGTGATCCTGATGGTGCCGGATACCCCCGACGTGGAAGCCGTGCTGTTCGGTGCGGGCGGCGTGGCTGAGGGCCTCAAGCCCGGCACGCTGGTGATTGATATGTCCTCCATCAGCCCGACCGCCACCAAGGAATTCGCGGCCAAGATCGCGGCCAAGGGTGGCGATTACCTCGATGCCCCGGTCTCGGGCGGGGAAGTCGGCGCCAAGCAGGCCAGCCTGACGATCATGGTCGGTGGCTCAGATGCCGCTTTTGGGCGCGCCAAGCCGCTGTTTGAAGCTATGGGCAAGAATATCACCTTGGTCGGCGGCGTTGGCGCAGGGCAGACCTGCAAGGTCGCCAATCAGATCATTGTGGCGCTGACCATTGAAGCAGTGGCGGAAGCGCTGACCTTCGCCTCCAAGGCGGGGGCTGATCCGGCCAAGGTGCGGCAAGCGATCACCGGCGGGCTCGCCACCTCGCGCATTCTGGAACTGCATGGGGAACGCATGATCAAGCGGACCTTTGCGCCCGGTTTCCGCATCCGCCTGCACCAGAAGGATTTGAACCTGGCCCTGCAAGCGGGCCGCGAATTGGGCGTTGCACTCCCCAATACGGCGTCCACCCAGCAGCTTTTCGCCGCCGTCGCAGCGGCTGGCGGGGCAGACTTGGACCATTCCGGCCTGGTCAAGGCGCTTGAGACGCTCGCCGCGCATCCCGTGGCGCCGGACGCCTGAGGCAGGTTTTTGGCTTGGGGGCGGGCTTCCCTGATTCTGGGGAGCCTTCTCAATTTTGAGTGATGCCACCAAAAAAGCTTGCGGTCATTTGATTTTTGGACTTTTCGCGCTTTACTGATCCTGCCATGGCGGCGCCCGCGCCGCCAGGGTTACAGCAAAGGCGCCACCCCAATGCGGTTCGACGAAATTGGCCAGCAGCTTCGCACCTACCGCCTGGAATCCGGGCTGAAGGCTTATGAGATCGCCGCCCGCCTGGGTATCTCCCGCGCCGCGCTCTATCGCTATGAAAAGGGCGAGGTCATCAAGCTGGATACGGTGCGAAGGCTGGCGGAGATGTTGCAAGTCTCGCCTTTCGCGCTGCTCGGTATTGGGGTTGATTACTTCTCCCGCATCGCATCCTTCCTTGAACGGCTGCGCCATATTGAAGAAGAAGCCGATAGCCAATTGCAGCTTGGCGGTGCCTTCAGCTTCGCGCTGACCAGTGAAGGCTTCCCGCAGATATTGCGCAGCCTTTGGGTGGAAGCGGCCAATATGGCGCAGGACCGGGCCGCGGCGCGCGGCGCGGTTGATCAATGCCTGACCCTGCTGGCCCAGCGCCGCCTGATCCTGGAACAGCGCCGGCCCAGCATCATCGCCATGCTGTCCGAAGCCGCCATTCGCAGGCTTTTGGCGGATGGCATTTGCGCCGGCCTGCCACTTTCCGAACGGAGCCGCGCCGATGCCCGCGCCGCAGCGGTGACCGAGGCAGAAAACCTCGCCAATCAAATGGAACAGGCGCCGCTTGGCGTGCAGATCGGGCTTTTGCCGGAACCGGAGCCCATCAATCAGGCCATTATTTTGCGCAACCGGGAACGCGGCTTCGTGGTGGCCAATCCCTTCCCGGCGGATTCGCATCCCGGCTGGGCGCAGGGGATTGTCAGCATCACCTCAGCCGATGATGCGCTGGCCGTGCATCAATGTGTCGCGGAAGCCTGCTGGCGCCAGGCGCGCAAGGGCATGGCCGCGGCACAAAGGCTACGGATTCTGATCGCCGAGGCACATCCCCCGTAACAAGGGCTTGCCGAGACCACGTCAAGCGTCTCCATAATGCGTCAGACCGGAGTGTTGCCCGGTACTGGGAAAGGAAACGCCATGGCCCGCGAGAATTGGGACAAAGAAATGCTGCGCTTCACCGAAATGATGGAGGCGCGCGCCGCGGCGCAGCCCCCGGTGAAGTTGGAATTGCCGCTGGATAATTCGCGGGAATTGAATGATGGCCTCAGCCTGCCACTCGCCAAGGGTGGCGCGGTGATGGCGGAAAGTGAGGATCGCTGGTTGGCCTTGCGCGGGCGGCGGATTCTCTGCCGCTTCCATCGGCCAACAGCGGGCAGCGGGCATCCCGTTTTGGTCTATCTGCATGGTGGCGGCTGGGTTTGGGGCAGTGTGGATACACATGACCGGCTGATGCGCGAATATGCGGCGGTGTCGGGCTGCGCCGTGATTGGCGTGGATTACGCGCTGAGCCCTGAGGCGGTTTTCCCGCAGGCGCTCGAAGAATGTGCCGCCGTCACGCGCTGGGTTGCCCAGCGCGGCGCGGAATGGGGTTTGGATACCAGTCGGATTGTACTGGGCGGTGATTCGGCAGGCGGCAACCTTACCGCCGGCACGGCGCTATTGTTGCGGGAAACTGATCCTGCGCTGAAACTGCGCGGCCTGCTGATCAATTACGGTGTCATGGATAGCGCCATGGCAACACCAAGTTACAACACCTTCGCGACCGGGCATTTCCTGACGCGGGAGAAGATGGATTTCTATTGGCGCTGCTATGCGCCCAAGGAAGCCGATCGCGTGAGCCCCTTCGCATCCCCGATGCGCGCTGATTTGCGTGGCCTGCCGCCCGTTTTGGTGCATATCGCGGAGCTTGACGTGCTTGCCGATGAGAACAGACTTTTCGCCAATAAGCTGCGCGCCGCTGGCGTGGCTGTGACGGAAGAAACCTTCCCCGGCACCATCCATGGCTTTCTCCGCGCTCTTGGCCATGTCGCGGCAGCGGATCGCGCAGCGCGGCAGGGCGGCGAATGGCTCAAGGCGCGTTTTGCCTGACATAAAAATAGGGAGAGACACCATGATTGATGAAGCCACAAAGCATCGCATCCAGGCCCAATTGGGTGATCCGAAGCTCGCCTCACAATATCTGAAGCCGGATCAAATGACCTGGCAGGCAACAGAGTTTCCCGGGATTGAAATGAAGTTGCTATGTCGGGATGAGGCGCGTGGCATGTCCACCATCCTGTTCCGCATGGCGCCCGGCGCAGAAGTGCCGCTGCATGAACATACGGATATTGAACAAACCTATGTCATGGAAGGCTATCTGGAAGATGATGAAGGGCGTTGCGGACCGGGTGAATTCGTCTGGCGTCCGGCGGGGAATACGCATGTGGCACGCGCCCCGAAAGGCGCGCTGTTTCTCTCAATCTTCCTGAAGCCCAATCGCTTTGTGGAAAAGCAGCCGGGCTTTGCGCGGTGAAGCAGCCGCTCAAATAAGGCTTGGCCAGTGATCCATTTTCATGGATCACTGGACAGCGCGCGTTTTGCCACTTCCTTCAGATACCGCGACGCCACCGGCAAAATCGCATCATTGAAATCATAGCGCGCATTGTGCAGATCGCGGCCTTCCTCAGCCGGGCCATTGCCGATCCAAACAAAGGCGCCCGGCACTTCCTTCAGGAACCAAGCGAAATCCTCGCCCGTCATGGCCGGGCGCATATCGCGGCGGGTTGCGGTGACGCTTGCGGCAGCCGCGGCCGCCAAATCGCGTTCCGCCGGGGAATTCGCCGTGACACCCAGGCCAGGGCTGATAATCAGCGTGCCCTTCACGCCGCAGGTAGCCGCAACGCCATCCGTGATGCGTTGCAAGCCTTCCTTGATGGCATCGCCGGCTTCTTCATAAAGCCAGCGGATCGTGCCCTTGATGGTGACCCGGTGCGGCACCTGGTTCTGCGCTTCGCCCCCTTCAATCACGGTAAGGCTGACCACGCCGCCCATCAGCGGGTCCACATTGCGGGCAATGACGGATTGCGCCGCCACAATCGCATGGCCCGCCGCGAGCAACGGGTCGCGCGTCAGATGCGGCAGCGCGGCATGGCCGGCATGGCCATCGAAAATCAATTCAATGCGTGCGCCGGCCGCCATCACCGCGCGGTCATGAATGGCAATGGTGCCGGCGGCCAGGCCCGGCCAATTATGCCAGCCAAAAATCCGGTCCATCGGGAAGCGCGTGAATAATCCATCGGCAATCATCGCCCGCGCGCCGCCACCGCCTTCTTCCGCCGGCTGAAACACCAGATGCACCGCTCCGGTCCAGCTTTTGTCTTCCAGCAGCATCCGCGCGGTGCCAAGCAATGCCACCGTATGCCCGTCATGCCCGCAGGCATGCATGACGCCCGGCACGGAGGATTTCCAAGGCAGATCATCCGCCTGTTCCTGGATGGGCAGCGCATCCATATCGCCGCGCAGCCCGACCGAGCGATTGCCCCCACCGCGGCGGATGGTTGCCACCACGCCATGGCCGCCGATATTTTCCGCAATCTCGGTCACGCCCATTTCGCGCAGCTTTTGCACGACGAAGGCCGCGGTTGGGCCTTCTTCCAGGGTCAGGCCGGGATGGGCGTGCAGGTGCCGCCGCCAGGAAGTTAGGGTAGCGTAAAATTCATCTGTCATGACACCTGCTTTCTACCCTTCCCCCGCCCGGGCCACCACCAACCATAGGTGGTTGCCTTGGCTCGTTTTATGCACCTGCCTGATCCTGGCCAATATGGTTTCGGCGCAAGAACCGCCCAGCATAGCCTATCGGGTGGAAATAACCCCAAAGGACGACGCTGCGCTGGTTTCTGCCCTGGAAGCCGTTTCGCAATTGATAAGGCTGGCCGAGACAGCGCCAACCGATGGCTGGGGGCTTTTGGCGCGGGCCCGGGCCGATCTGCCGCGCCTTGCGGAAGCGCTCCGGTCTGAGGGGTATTGGGGTGGGGCGGCGCGGATCGAAATCGCCGGGCAGGATGTCACGCTGCCGGAAACCATCCCGGAAGCCGCCGATCGGGAACGCCCCCTGCCCGTTGCGCTGATCCTCACCCCCGGTCCGCGCTACCGTATTGGCCAAATCCTGATGCGCGCGGAACCCGCTTCGGAAGATGTGCTGCTGGAACAGGCCGCAGCCGGGCTGCGCCTTGCCGAAGGGGACCCAGCGCGCCCAGCCGATATCCTGGCCGCCGAGGAAGCGCTGCTCCGCGAACTCCGCCGCGCCGGTCATCCCTTGGCGAGTGTCGTCGCGCGTGAGGCAATGGTGGATCACGACACCAAGACCCTCGATATCACCTGGCGAATCGCGCCAGGGCCCTTAGCGGATTTCGCGCGGCCAAGTGTCGCCGGCAGCACACGCACCAACACTGCGCTGCTGGAACGGCTGGCCGCGCGGCGGCTTGAAGGCCAGCCCTATGCGCCCGAACGCCTGGAACGCGCGCGGCGCGCCATGATGGGGCTTGGCGTCTTCAGCTTTGTGCGCGCGCAGGAAGGGGCCAGCTTGGATCAAGCCGAGCGGCTGCCCGTGAATTTCCTTGTGCAGGAACGCCCACGCCATGCGGTGGGTGGACGTTTTGGATATGAAACCAATTACGGCCTGACCGCCAGCGGCTATTGGGAAGACCGCAATATTTTTGGCGGCGCCGAAAGGCTCCGGCTGGAAGAAGAGGTTGCGCGCATCGGCTAAGCCGGGATCGAAGACGCGACCTACCGCGCTTTTGCCACGCTGCGCACGCCGGAATTTCTGGGGCGCGATCTGCAAAGCACCTCGCAAATTGGCGCCGTGCGCGAAAGGCTGCGCGCCTATGACCGGGACGCTGCCTTGGCATCCTTCACGCTGGAACATCGGTTTTCGGATACCATGGCGATCTCCGGCGGGCCGAATTATGAAGAAGGGCGCACCGGGCGCGATGGCGACATGGAAGCCTTCAGGCTTTTCGGCGTGATGGGCGGATTTCGCTATGACAATACAACCGATCCGCTTGATCCGCGCCGCGGCCAGCGCTTCAGCATCAGCGCCACCCCCTATTTCTCGGCTTTGGATGCCAATAGCTTCACGCGCATCCTGGCCATTGGCACAAGTTATTTTGACGTGATCGGCAATGGCGACAGCGTGCTGGCGCTGCGCGCCGCGCTTGGCACCGCACCGGGGGCGGCGCGGGATGAAATCACGCTGGATAAGCGCTTTTATGCGGGCGGCGGCGGTTCCGTGCGCGGCTATACCTATCAATCAATCGGGCCGCGCGATGCGGCCAATCGGCCCCTGGGGGGCGCCAGCCTTGCGGAAGCCAGTGTTGAATGGCGCCAAAGGCTGACGCGCAGTTGGGGCATCGCTGCCTTTCTGGATGCCGGCAGCGTGGCCGAAGAAGCCATGCCCAATTGTCCAGCCCCCTTTTTATGTACCAGTGATTTGTGGGTTTACTAAGTATGTTTCGGGTGCCGGCGGCCGCATGCCGAGGGCGTGGTGTGGCCGGATATGGTTATATTGGTTGAGCCATTGATTGATGATGGCCTGGGCCTGGCGGGTGGTGCCAAACCATTCAGCGTTGAGCACCTCTCTGCGAAG
>VGDL01000014.1 GCA_016869735.1 Alphaproteobacteria bacterium | reverse complement strand
CCTAGTCTCTAGCAACCTGGATGTGCAACATGAACACTGACTCCAAAGAAATGACCCGCAAGGCGCTGCTCCGTAAGGCTGCGGCCGTCGCGATCCTGGCCCCGGCCGCGCTGCTCGCTGCTTGCGCTTCCGAACCCGCGCCGGCCCCTGCTCCGGCCCCCGCGCCGGCGCCGGCCCCGGCCCGCCGGGCCCGCGGCTGATCTTACAACGCCCTAGGTTAACGCTTTAGCGTTCGCCTAGGGCGTTGTTATCGCTGCCTGTTCTGGCAGCGTGAGATCTTAAAGCCCCGCTGCACCTAGCGTGCAGTGGGGTTTTTTATTGTGTACGAATAGGCCGCGCCCTTTGCCTGAATAAAACAACGTATGCCCCGCGCCTTACGCTTTTTTCTCGCCCTTGTCCGGCAAAGGCCGCATGGCGCGAAGTTGCGCCGCCAAAGCCACATGCCCCGCCATTTCCGCGAGCAAAGCCGCTTCTTCCCGCGCCGCTTCAAAGCCCAGCCGATAGCCAGCATAGGTCGCCCGATCAAGGCTTTGGCCAAGGGCCTTGCCGATGGCTTGCATAGCTGGCTTCCCCTTGTCCGGCGCGGCCTTACCGCCCCTTGCAATACCCCGCGCCGGCATGGCTGGTGCCCGAAGGGCAGGAACCATTGCGGCTTGGCACATATTCGTTGCGCCCATCCGTCCGGCAATATCCAGCCCCGGCATGGCTTGTGCCAGAAGGGCAGGAACCATTTTGTGAAGCGACAAACCCGGCGCCGGATGAAGATCGGCAATAGCCGGAACCTGCATGGCTGGAACCGGAAGGGCAGGAACCGTTGCGCGCTGGGACCATTTGCTGCGCCATGGCAGCGCTGGAGCAGAGCAAAAATCCGAAGCACAAGACTCGAAAAATCATAACTGACAAACCCTCATGGACCGAGCTTCAGAGAAGCCGCAGATCGTGGCTTCTCCATGACAAGCTTATGGCGGGGAACGGTACGTCAAACCCGTTCCAACACCGTCGCAATGCCTTGCCCCACGCCGATGCACATGGTGGCCAAAGCACGCTTCAGCTTGCGTTCCTGCATTTCATGCGTGGCGGTCGCAATCAGCCGCGCGCCGCTCATGCCCAAGGGATGACCAAGCGCAATCGCGCCGCCATTTGGGTTCACCCGCGCATCATCATCGGCAATGCCAAGCCCGCGCAGCACGGCAAGGCCCTGCGCCGCAAAGGCCTCATTCAATTCAATCACGTCCATCTGATCTTGCGTCATGCCAAGCCGCGCAAACAGTTTTTGTGTGGCCGGCACCGGCCCAATCCCCATCACGCGCGGCGCGCAACCCGCTGTGGCCACACCAACAAATCGCGCGAGCGGCGTCAGTCCATGGCGTCTGGCCGCTGCTTCACTCGCGATGATCAAAGCGCAGGCGCCGTCATTCACACCCGAGGCATTGCCCGCCGTCACCGATCCATCCGGCTTCACCACCGGCTTCAACTTGCCAAGAGCCTCCATGGAGGTTTCGCGCGGATGTTCATCAGCGCTCACAACCACCGGATCACCCTTGCGGGAAGGGATGGTCACCGGCACGATTTCCTTCGCCAGCCTGCCAGTCTTCTGCGCCGCAGCGGCGCGCGCCTGGGAACGGAGCGCCATGGCATCCTGATCCTCACGCGCGATATGATGGTCCGCAGCGACGTTCTCTGCAGTCTCCGGCATGGAATCCGTACCGTAACGCTTATGCATGGCCGGGTTCACGAAACGCCAGCCAATGGTGGTGTCGTAAATCGCATTGCTGCGGGAAAAGGCGCTTTCAGCCTTGGGCATGACGAAAGGCGCGCGGGACATGCTTTCAACGCCGCCCGCGATCATCAATTCCGCCTCACCGGCGCGAATGGCGCGTGCGGCAATGCCAACCGCATCCATGCCGGAACCACAAAGCCGGTTCACAGTGCTGCCGGGGATGGCTTGCGGCAGGCCGGCCAGCAGCAGCGCCATGCGCGCGACATTGCGGTTATCCTCACCGGCCTGATTGGCACAACCAAAAATCACATCATCCACCGACGCCCAATCAACGGAAGGGTGGCGTTCCATCAGCGCCTTCAATGGCACCGCGCCAAGATCATCGGTGCGCACCGCAGAAAGGCTCCCGCCGTAGCGGCCGATAGGTGTCCGCAGGGCAGCGCAGATAAAGGCTTCGGGCATGGTGAAAATTCCTCAAAAAAAGGCGCGCCCAACGCGGGGCGCGCCCCAATTACTCAAGCGACGTTAAGCCGGAGCCACGCCTGCAGCGCGCAGCACATCAGTGTAGGTCTTCACCCCAGCACGCACCAAGTTCATCACCTGATCCGGCGTTTCATAGCCCGCGCGCGGCACTACGCCGGCCAATTCATTCAGTCGCGGCGCGCTTTGCTGAATGGCCGCCTGGAACGCGGAACCCAAAGCGGCCACGATTGGCGCCGGGGTGCCAGCGGGCGCCAGCATTGGGAAGAACTCTTCAAAAATGAAGCCCGGAATGCCGGCCTCGGTGGCACTTGGCACATTCGGCAAGGCGGGGCTCCGCTGGCTGGACGCCACAGCAAGAGCGCGTAGACCACCACCGCGCACCTGACCAAGTGATGATGCCATGGTCGGTGTGCCGAATTGTGCCTCACCACTCACCAGCGCGGCCACCCCCGGGCCACCACCGCGATAATGCACCAATTCGAATTGTGCAGCGCTAATGCCGCGGAAGATCTCACCCGCCAGATGCACGCCGCTGCCGATCCCAGCCGAGGCAAAGTTAAATTTGCCAGGATTGGCGCGCAGCAAGGCAATCAATTCCGCCGCTGTTGTCGCCGGCGTGCGCGGATTGGCCACCAGCACATGTGGCGAGAATCCGGCCACTGCGATGCCGACAAAATCATTGATGGTGTCATAGGGAACGCGCGCAACCAGCGCCGGTACGGAGGCATGGGCGCTATTGATCAGCACCGTGTAGCCATCCGCCGGGGAGCGCGCGACATTTTCCGCGCCAATCACGCCGCCCGCGCCGGCACGGTTTTCCACCACCACGGGCTGGCCCAGAATATTGCCGGCTGCTTCGGCAATGATGCGCCCCACAATGTCATTCGACCCACCTGGCGCGAAGGGCACCACCAGGCGCACCGGCCGTGTTGGGCGCCATGCCTGGGCGCGCGCCACATTGGGCGCAAGCCCCGCTGCCAAGGCCAAGCTCAGCGCTGTCCTGCGTTGCATCATTGATGTTTCTCTCCCTAGTGCTGGCAGGGCGTTGGCTACGCCCCGGCCTTGTGATTTTCCCCGGCCAATTGGCCCGACGTCCTGTCTTTAGCGCAAGCCGGACCTTAAGAGAATAGCGAAAGCCCCTCGACGGCGCGCGCCCGCAGCCCCATCCTAGGACCATGAGTGAAAACCCTTTGCTGAGCCCCTGGAATACCCCCTTCGGCTTGCCGCCCTTCGGCGCGATTGAGCCTGCGCATTTCCCGCCCGCCTTTGAAGCCGCCATGGCAGCGCATCGCATCGAGATCGCAGAAATCGGCGCCAATCCCGCCGCGCCAAGCTTCGCCAATACAGTGGAAGCGCTGGAAGGCGCCGGGCGCTTACTCAGCCGTATCGGTGCGACGTTTTTCAACCTGGCGGCGAGCCACGCGACCGAAGCGCTGCAAAAGGTTGAACGTGATATCGCCCCCAAACTTGCCGCCCATCGCATGGCCATCGCACTTGACCCGGCGCTTTTCCGCCGCGTTGCCGCGCTGCACCAACAGCGCGAAGGCTTGGCGCTGGCGCCCGATCAGCATCGGCTGCTCGAACGGCTTTATCTTCGCCTGATGCGCGCTGGCGCGGGGCTTGATGCCAAGGCGCGTGCGCGGCTTTCGGAGATCTCGACACGCCTTGCCACGCTGCACACCAGCTTCGGGCAAAATGTGCTGGCCGATGAGAATGAATGGCGCATGGCGCTGACCGAGGCTGATCTGGATGGCCTGCCCGAATCCGCCCGTCAGGCCGCGCGGGAAGCGGCGGCGGCGGCTGGGGTTGATGGTTATGTCTTCACCCTGTCGCGGTCTTCCGCCGAACCCTTCCTGACCTTCTCCGCCAGGCGTGATTTGCGTGAAAGGCTCTGGCGCGGTTTTGCCGCGCGGGGTGCGCTGACAGCGGGGCGGCAAAATGCCCCGTTGATCCGTGAAATCCTGGTGCTGCGGCGCGAACGCGCGAAATTATTGGGTGAAGCCGATTTCGCCAGCTTCCGCCTGCGTGACACCATGGCGGGATCGCCCGCGGCGGCCGAGGGCTTGCTCCGCGCCTGTTGGGAACCCGCCAAGCGTCGCATCGCGGTTGAAAAAGCCGAACTTTCAGCCTTCGCCCAAGCCGCCGGCCATAACGGCGCGATTGAACCTTGGGATTGGCGCTATTGGGCTGAACGCGCGCGGCAGGCCAAGCATAATTTCGATGGCGCAGCGCTAAAACCGCATTTCGAATTGGAAGCCATGATGCGCGCCATTTTCCATACTGCGCGGCGCCTGTTTGGCCTGCATTTCGAAGAACGCGCCGAGATCCCGCGCTACCATGCGGATGTCCGCGGCTTTGAGGCCCTGGACGAAGCCGGCCAGCATGTGGGGTTATTGCTACTGGATAATTACGCCCGCCCGGGCAAACGCTCCGGTGCCTGGATGAGCAGTTTTCGTGTGGCGGATGCGCTGAATGGCCGCACCGCGCCCATCATCATCAACAACAATAATTTGGCGCGCGCCACACCAACGCTGCTTTCCTTTGATGAGGCGCGCACATTGTTCCATGAATTCGGCCATGCGCTGCATGGGCTGATGAGCCGCGCGCGCTACCCATCCCAATCCGGCACTGCCGTGCTGGGCGATTTTGTCGAATTCCCATCCCAGGTCATGGAGAATTGGCTGAGCCTGCCTGAGACATTGCAAACCCATGCGCGGCATCATGAAACCGGCGCCGCGCTGGATGAGGCGCTGCTGGCCCGCCTGCTGGCCGCGCGCAATGATGGGCAGGGCTTTGCCATGGTGGAGTATCTTTCCTGCGCCTTGATTGACCTTGCGCTGCATCGGCATAAGTCGCCGGAAGACTTAACTCTGGAAGAATTCGAAGCCGATTTCCTGGCCGAGATCGGGATGCCAGAAGGCATGGCGCTCCGCCATCGCCCGATCCATTTCAGCCATTTGTTTTCCGGTGATGGCTATGCGGCGGGCTATTACTTCTATCTTTGGGCTGAAGTGCTGGATGCCGATGGGTTTGAGGCGTTTGAGGAAGCGGGCGATCCCTTCCACCCAGACCTCGCCGCACGCCTCAAAAGCATATTTGAAGCCGGCGATACGGCTGACCCCATGGCGCTTTACACTGCGTTTCGCGGAAGGCCGCCGCAGGTGGATGCGCTGTTGCGCAAGCGTGGTCTGGTCGGCGACTAAGGCCGCCCAGGCGCATGGGCTTTGTCGCTAACGTCAGCCATTGCCACGCAACAGTGCCGCAAGGCTTGGCGTCAAACCCTGGCTAAGGCGCCCTTGCGGTGCGGCATAGGAACCGCTTTGCGTGCGAGGCGGCTTCAGCGCCACAAGCGCTTCCGCAAGCTTCACCCCACAACGAATGCCATCAAACAGCGGCAAGGCAGCGCGCCCGGCCAGGCGCTGGTCAAACCCGGCCAGGCCCGCCCCGGCTAGCACCACAGAATCCGCCCCCTGCGCCGCCAGCCCCTCAACGGCGATCCGCAGCTTCTCCGCCACACCTTCTGGATTGGCGAGCGCCTCGGGCGGGGTCGCGTCCAGCCCGGCCAGCGCCGCGAGCCGCGCGGAAAGCCCGTGGTGCGCGATCAATTCGCGGTAGGGTTCCACATTGCCGAAGGTAATCAGGCCAAAGCGCCCGCCCATCATGCAGGCGGTGAGTGCTGCCGCTTCCGTCATGCCAAGCACCGGGCAGGGCATCATCTGGCGCGCTGCGTCCAAGGCTGTGTCGAAACTGACCGCGAGCAGCACCGCATCCACACGGCCGGCATGTTCGGCCAAAGCCTCCAGCAAGGCGTGGCCTGCAATGATATTTTCGACGCGTGTTGCAATTACCGAAGGGCCAAAGCGCGGCGTGGCGCCAATGATCTCGGTGCCCGGTGCAGCGGCAGCGCGCGCCACCGCGGCACAGGTTTCGGTAATTGCTTCGGTGGTATTGGCATTGGCGACCAAAAGGCGCATGGGCGGCTTCCTTGTTTGAGCCATTGCATAACACGACGCCCTGAAGCTGCCGAGTTCCCCCTTGCCCTTCGCAGCGCATCGCCGCAGGCTTCACTGATGATCAATCACGGGACCCGGAACCACCATGCCTGACGCCGCCGCCGCCCTTGCCCTGCCTTTTGATGCTGATGACATCCTTGCCCGGCTGATGCGCTGGGCGGCTTGCGAAAGCCCGACCTTCGATGCGGCCGCTGTCAATGGCATGATGGATTTGGCTTCGCGCGATCTGGCGCTGCTGGGTGCGCGGATTGACCGCATTCCGGGGCGCATGGGGCTTGGTGATTGCGTGCGCGCGCGCTTTCCGCACCCGGCTGGGGATGGCGCGCCGGGCATTCTGGTGATGGCGCATTTGGATACGGTGCACCCGATCGGCACGCTCGAAAAACTGCCGATCCGGCGTGACGGCAATCGCTGCTATGGCCCCGGCATTCTGGATATGAAGGGCGGCACCGTGCTGGCGGTGGAAGCCATGCGCCAGATCATCGCGGCGAAGATTGCAACACCGCTGCCCGTTACGATCTTGCTGACCAGTGATGAGGAAATCGGCAGCCCTTCCACGCGTGACCTGATCGAAGCCGAAGCGGCACGGCATAAATTCGTACTGGTGCCGGAACCGGCGCGGCCCGATGGTGGCGTTGTCACCGGGCGCTATGCCATTGCGCGCTTCAACCTGAAGACCACCGGCAAGCCTTCCCATGCTGGGGCGCGGCTCGCGGAAGGGCGGAGCTCGATCAAGGAAATGTGCCGCCAGATCCTCGCGATTGAGGATATGACCACCGAGGATTGCACCTTTTCAGTGGGTGTCCTGCATGGCGGGCAATGGGTGAATTGCGTCACGACAACCACGGAAGCGGAAGCGCTTTCCATGGCAAAACGCCAGGAAGACCTTGATGCCGGAGTCGCCAAAATGCTGGCGCTGCGCGCTTCCACCAATGATGTGCAGTTGGAAGTGACACGCGGCGTCACGCGCCCGGTGTGGGAGCCCGATGCAAAGGTGATGGCGCTTTATCGCCATGCGCGGGAAATCGTGCAGGCGATTGGCTTTGACATCAATCACCAATCAAGCGGTGGCGGGTCCGATGGCAATTTCACCGGCGCGCTTGGTATCACCACGCTGGATGGGCTTGGTGTGCAAGGCGCGCTGGCACATACGCTGGAAGAACATGTGCTGATTGATAGCCTGGTGCCGCGCGCAAAGCTGATGGCGGGGCTGCTGACGACGCTCAATTAGTTTCGCATCAATTCAAGCAAATTATCATCCGAGGCCGGGCGCGACCCGGCCTCACATTCATGGATCATCTGAACCAGCCGCGTGATGGTGGGGCAGGGGATGCCATGGCGCGCGGCAATGCCAAGGACAGGCGCGATTTGCGCATCCACCGGCGTGCGGCGGCGGCGCACCCAAAGGTCGCGCCAAATGCCGGAATGGGTTTTCGCATTGGGGCGGTTGAATTCCACCATGGCGGCAATGGAAACCGCCACAGCGGTTTCAGTCGCATCAGGCGCAAACGCCGCCGGATCAAAGCCATTGAAGCTGCCAACCGCAACACCTTCGGCACGCGCCACAGCCATGGCTTCCTGCCCAAGCCGCCGCCACAGCGGCAGCAATTCTGACCGCGCGAGCGCATCGGCAATGCCTTTCTCGCCCAACGCCTGCGTATAAAGCATGGAGCTATAGGCGATCTTGCCCCAAAGATAGCCCCATATATTGTCTGTCATGATTGCATCGGGTTCAAAATGATCACGCAGCATCCGGTGCAACGCCGTCAGACGCGGCGTGATGACCCCATTCAATTCACCAAGCACCAGCGCACCGCGCCCGCCATAGATGATCCGCCCCGGTGCGAGCCAATCGGCACTGAAATTGACAAAGCAGCCAATGGTGCGCACCTCACCCAGAATGGGCGCCATCAGCGCTTCACAAAGCCCGTTCTGCAGGGACACCACATAGCCATCAGGCGCCAGATGCGGCGCGATGGCGTGGCAGGCAGCCTCCGTATCCTGCGCCTTGACGCAGAGCAGCACGCGGCGGAACTGGCCCTTCAGCGTGGCCGGCGTATAGGCGGGGGCGGAAATCCGGTGCGGGTCCACAGGACCTTCAATGGTAAGGCCCATTGCCGGCTCGCGGATTGCCGCGACATGATCGTCCACAATATCCACAAACACCACGGCATGGCGCGCACGCACCAGCGCCGCGCCGATGGTGCCGCCAATGGCACCCGCGCCCCATATCAGGATGGGGCCGTGATCCACGGCGTCACGGATGGCGCGTTGTTCGGCTTCACTTGTCATCGCAATCTCCTTGGGCCGAACAAGCTGCAGCAAAGCATCCTCCCTTGCCAAGGGCAGGACAAAGCCGCAGCGTAACCTAACATCCTTTCGCGGAATCGCCCGCTTGCCTTTGCCCCACCCATGATGCCGCGCTTGAATAGCCTGCCAGGCAATCTGCGCGGCGCCGTATTGATGAGCTTGGCCGCCATGCTTTTTGCCGGCGAAGCGCTGGCGATTCGCCACATGAATGACCGCGGCATTCCGACCGCGATGCAGCTTTTTGCGCGTTCCTTCGGGCAATTGCTCTGGGTCATGCCGCTTTTGCTGCAAGGCGGCTTGGCGGTTTTCCAAACCCAAAGGCGCGGGCTGCATATCCTGCGTGGCGTGGCCAGCCTGCTGACCTGGGGCTTTTACTTCCTGTCCTTTGTTTTCCTCGATCTCGCGACCGCAACCGTGCTGTCCTTCACCAATGTCATGTTCACCACGCTGCTCGCTGGGCCAGTGCTGAAGGAACATATCGGCACGGCGCGCTGGATTGGCACCATGGCAGGGTTTTTGGGCGTGGTGCTGATGCTCAGGCCGGGGGCAGAGATTTCCTTCATCGGCGTCGTGCTTGCCCTGGCATCAGCGGCCAGTTGGTGCGGCATTACGCTCACCAGTCGCATGCTGGCGCAGACGGAGCGCAATGAAACCGTCCTTGCCTGGGTTGGTGTGGTGACCAGCCTTGGCATGCTGCCTTTCGCGATTTCCGCCTTCACGCCGGTTGCCGCTTTTGATTTTCTGTTTCTGCTTGCCTTCGCGATCACCACGCCCGGCATCATCTGGCTACTCACCTCCGCCTATCGCGCGGGAGAAGCCTCCGCTGTCGCGCCCTTTCAATATCTCCGCCTGCTGCCCGTGGTTGGCTTTGGCTGGATTTTCTTTGGCGAGGTGCCTGATCCCTGGACCTGGCTTGGCGGCGGCATCATCCTGGCCGGCGCGCTGGTCATCACCATTGCCGAGACGCGCCGAAAGACTTGAACGGAGGAAACCATGGCAGACCCCATTGCAGTGGATCGCATCGAAATCACGGTGCTGGTGGATAATGTCACCGATAGCCTTTCCTCGACGCCGAGTTTCGTCACGCGCGAATGGGTGCGCCTGCAACGCCAGGGGATGAAGCGCACCATGGGTGGCGCGCTTTGTTGCGCCAATCACGGGCTTTCGCTGGTTGTGCGCGCCGAAATCGGCGGAAAATCTCGCACGGTGCTGTTTGATGGTGGGCCGGTAGATTACGCGGTGGAACGCAATGGCACGCGGCTTGGCGTGGATTTCGCGGCGATCGAGGCCATGGTGTTGTCTCATGGCCATTGGGATCATGCCGGCGGCCTGCCCAAGGCGATAGAAATGACGCGCGCGGCCAATGGTGGGCGCACCGTCCCGCTTTACCTGCACCCCGGCATGTTCCGCGAACGCGCCAGCCGCCAGGCCGATGGCGGGTTTTTCCCGATGGATAGGGTGCCGCAGCCGGAAGCCTGGGCCGCCATGGGTGCCACGCCTGTTGTGGTGCGCGATGAACACATCATCGCCGATGGGTTTTATGTCAGCGGTGAAATCCCCCGCACCACCGCTTACGAAACCGGCCTCCCCGGACAGATGGCGCGCGATGATGAAAACACCCCCTGGGAGCCGGATGAATGGCTTTCCGATGAACGCTTCATGGCGCTGCATTTGCTCGGCAAGGGCTTGATCGTGTTTTCCGCTTGTTCGCACACCGGCATTGTCAATGTGCTGCATGCCGCGCGCCAGCGCTTTCCTGATCTGCCGCTTTATGCCGCGATGGGCGGCTTTCATCTGTCTGGCACCAATGAACGCGTGATCCCGGAAACGGTGCGCGATTTGGGTGGCTTTGGCCTGAGCTATCTGTTCCCCGCGCATTGCACCGGCTGGCGCGCGGTGAATGCGCTGGAACGCACCTATGGGGAGGCGATGGTGGTGCCCGCTGCCGTCGGCAAAACCTTTACCCTATCTGCGTGAGGCCACATGGTCCTCTCCCTCCAAGCGCTGCCGCTGCTTCTGCTGATTGGACTGTTGTTTTCCGGGCGCGTGGCGCCAATCCCCGCGGTGCTGGCAGCGCTGGTGGCTTCCATTCCGGCGGCGCTGGTCTCGCTCCCGGCCAGTGTTTCGCTGCCCTGGTTCCTTGGCGAACAAATCCTGCGCGGCGCCTACCTCGCGCTGCAACCCATGGGCGTTGTGCTTGCAGGGCTTTTATTCCACGCGGCGGTCGCGGAAGGTGAGGGGGGGCGCCAGGGCAGCGCCGCGACGCCAAGGCGTATTTTCATCGCTACACTGTTGCTGGGCTGCTTTCTGGAAAGCGTCACAGGTTTTGGCGTGGGTGCGGTTTTCGCGCTCGCGAGCCTGCGCGCCATGGGCGTTCTGGGCGCGCCGGCGGGGGCCATGGCGTTATTGGCGCTTTGCTTGATTCCTTGGGGCGGGCTTGGACCTGGGTCGCTGCTCGGCGCGGCGCTGATCGGCCTGCCAGCGCAGGAGGTTGTGCGCATCACCGCGCTGCCCAATGCGCTTTGGCTTCTGCTGCTGGGGCCGGTGCTGTGGCGGCTATGCCGCGCGGCGGGCATTGCGGTGCCACGCGGGGAAAGGCTGGCGCAACTTTGCCATCTTGGCGTGGTGGCAGTGCTGCTTGTGGCCTGCCATTGGCTGCTTCCCTTTGAGGTGATTGGCGTCATCGCAACCGGCCTGCCGCTGATCTTTGCCTTGTGGCGGCTTGACCCGCCGCAGGATGGCGCTGCTTGGCGCCGCGCTCTGGCGCGACTGGCACCTTATGCCGCGCTGACGCTGGCGCTATTGCTGGCGCGGGCCGTGCCAAACCCGCCCGCTTGGCAGCCCTTTGCGGATTTGCCCGCCTTTCCCTTGACGCATGTCTCCCTGGTCTTGGCGGCGGTGGCGCTTCTGTTATTGGCGCGCCGGGTCGGGGCGCTTGGTCTGGCGGAAGGGGCCATCAAGCGCGGTGCGCGGCCGGCGCTGATCATGCTGCTTTACGTGCTGCTGGCGCGCTGGATGGGTGAAAGCGGCGCCACCGCCGCCCTGGCACGGGAAGCGGCTGCCGCGCTTGGCCCGCTGGCACCTTATGCCGTGCCGCCGCTGGGGCTGATGGCGGGTATCGTCACGGGCACCAATGTCGGGTCCAATGCTGCGCTGATGCCTGTGCAATACAAGCTTGGCCTGGCGACTGGGCTGCCGCCGGCGCTGGCGCCTGGTGTGCATAATTTTGTCGGTGCGGCGGGGGCGGGCATGTCCTTTGCCGTTACCGCCATGGTCTGCGGCTTACTGGCGGATGGCACCAGGCCTGCCCAGCTTTGGCGCTTGCTATGGCCATCCCTTGCAGCGGTGCTGGTGATTGGCTGGGGGGTGATGGCGTTATTCAGTTAGGGCTTGCATCCGGCGCCAAGGCCGCACAGTTTGGCACCAAGAAATTTCAAAGGGAGGCTGATGATGCCAATTTTCACCCGCCGCGCCGCTTTGGCGCTTTCCGCCGGTATGCTTGCCGCGCCGGCCGTTCATGCCCAAGGCGCCTTTCCGAACAAGCCCTTGCGAATCATTGTGCCCTATCCGCCGGGTGGCGTGACCGACATCATGGGCCGCCTCGCGGCCGAGGCCATGGCACGGCATCTGGGTCAGCCGGTTGTTGTTGAAAACCGCGCCGGCGCCGGCGGCAATATTGGCGCCATGGCCGCCGCCCAGGCTGAGCCCGATGGTTATACCCTGTTTCTTGGCACCATGGCGACGCAGGGGGTGAACCCGATCCTTTACCCCGATCCGCGCTTTGATCCGCGCAAGGCTTTCGTGGGGGTAGGCATGATGGCGGATATGCCCAATGTCCTGTCCTGCCTGCCGCGCCGTTACAACCCGGCCAATGCGCGCGAAGCCATTGCGCGCGCCAAGGCCGAAAAGGGCAAAATGCTGTTTGGCACCGTGGGCAACGGGTCATCAGCGCATCTGTCGCTTGTGATGCTTGAAAAGCTCGCGGGCGTTGATTTTGTCCATGTGCCCTATCGCGGCTCCGCCCCCGCTGTGGCAGCCATGCTGGCCGGCGATTTGGACCTGTTGTTTGACGCTTCGGCCACATCCACCCCGCATATCGTGCAAGGGTCCATGAAGGGTCTTGCCATCACCATGAACCGGCGGATCGGCAGCCTGCCGAATATCCCGACCCTTCAGGAAGAAGGTGTTGCGGGTTACCATTTGAGTGTCTGGAACGGCGTATTTACGCAATCGCGCGTGCCTGCGCCGATCCTGGCGCGCTTGCAGGATGCCTTCAACAAATCCATGGATGAGGCAATGCTGAACCGCTTGCGCGGGCATCATACCGAACCCCTGGTGATCCCGAGCGCCGAACTGCAGCCCTGGCTGGATCGCGATGCGGAACGCTGGGGCCAGGTGGCACGTGACAGCGGCATCAAGATCGAATAGCCGAGGTCTTGGCTACTCTTGTTACCCTGCTGAATAACCATTCCAACAACAAGGAGAAACTATGTCCATTTTTCGTCGCATGACGCTGGCCGCAGGGCTGGCCGCGCCGCTTTTTGCTTTGCCCGCTGTCGCGCAACCGCAAATCACCATCCAGCACGGGTTGCCGCCCAATAGCCATACTGGGCTTGGCGCTTCTACCTTCAAGGATAATTTTGAACGTCTGACCAATAACCGCTACCGCGTGGTGGTGCAGCGCAATGACAATGAACGCGAAATGATTGAAAGCGTGCAGATTGGCACGCTGGATTGCACCTTTACCTCCACGGGCCCGGTCGGGAACTTCGTGCCTGAAGTGCGCGTTTTCGACGTGCCCTTCCTGTTCCGCGATGCTGCCCATGCGCGCGGCGTGCTGGATAGCGATATCGGTTCCGCCGTGCTGGCGCGCTTCCCGGCGCGCGGCTTGGTTGGGGTGATCTGGACGGAGAACGGCTTCCGCCATCTGACCAATTCGCGGCGTGAAGTTAATGCACCAGCCGATATGCGTGGCCTTAAGGTGCGCACCATGGAAAATCAGGTGCATATGCGCGCCTTTTCAACGCTGGGGGCGCTGCCAACCCCAATGGCCTTCAGCGAATTGATCCCCGCCCTGCAACAGGGCACGGTGGATGGTCAGGAAAACCCGATCTCCGTGATTGTGGCGAACAACATCAACCAGGTTCAGAAATTCATGACACTGACGAACCATGTCTATTCGCCATCAGTCATGATCTGCAATCCAGGCATGATCGGCAAGCTTTCTGCCGCTGATCGCGCCCTGTTCCAGGAAGCGGCGCGCGCCGCGCAAAAAGCGAACCGGGACCGCGTGACGGCCGATGACGCGAGCGGTGTTGCGGAACTGCGCCGCCGTGGCATGACGGTGGTGACGCAGGTGGATACTGCGGCCTTCCAAACCGCGCTGGCACCCGCCTTCGCCGAATGGGAGCGCACGCTTGATGCAGCGACACTGCGCCGCATTCGTGAATGGAAGCCGAACTGATCGCTGCGTGTTACGGCGCCTGATGGCTTGCCTCCGTCAGGCGCCACTTCATGGGCGCGCAGCACGCGCCCTTTTTCATAGGATCGCGCGATGAATGCGATGAATACCCTGCCCTTGCAGGTGACCGCCTTGGCAACACTCATGACCTTGGTTTTCGCCTTCTGGCTGAAATCCGGTAATGGTCTGCGGGCGCGACTGCGGGGCGGCGTTCTGAAGCTTGATAGGTTCAGCACCACCATCGCCGCCATCATCGCGTGTCTTGCACTTGCAGTCGCCATCTTCGCCGGGCTTTGGCAGGTGGTAGCCCGTTTTGCCACAGAAACGCCTTCCGTCTGGTCTGAAGCTTTGGTCCGCACCGCGTTGATTTGGATGGCCTTTATCGGGCTTGCGGTGGCGCTTCGCGCTGGCGCCCTGGTTTCGATTGATATCGCCCATCGCCTATCGCGCGGCTTGTTGCGCAGCATTCTTGAAGGGGTTTCGCTGACGAGCATTCTTCTCATGCTCGGTGTCATGTTTTGGTTCGGTTGGACCATGGCAGAACGCGTGAAATTCCAGGAAATGGCGGGTCTGGAGGTTTCCATGGCCTGGGGCTATGCCGCGATACCTATCGGCGCGGTTTTCGCCATGCTTGGCTCGCTGGCGCATTTTCTCGACAGACGCTCAGAAGAATTGGAGTCCGCGGTATGAGCGGCACCATGCTCACCGTCATGCTGGTGCTTTTCGCCGCCAGCATTCCGGTTGCCGTCGCCATCGGCCTTGCCGCCATTATCGGCATTCATGGCTTCACGAATTTCCCGTTGGTGGTGGTGGCGCAGCAGCTTTTTGTTTCGTTGGATCGCTTTCCGCTGGCGGCCATTCCGTTTTTCATCCTTGCCGGAAATTTGATGGAGGTTGGCGGCATTTCGCGCCGGCTGGTGGAATTCGCACGTTCCATCGTGGGTGGCATTCAGGGCGGGCTGCCGGCCACTTGCGTCATCACCTGCATGATCTTCGCGGCCATCAGCGGCAGTAGCGTCGCGACCACCTTTGCCATCGGCGCCATCATGATCCCGGCTTTGGTGCGTGCTGGCTATCCGGTAGCCTTCGCCGCTGCGCTGCAAGCAACGGCGGCTGAGCTTGGCGTCATCATCCCGCCTTCCATTCCGATGATTCTTTATGGGGTCACCACGCAAACCTCGATCCCGGAATTGTTCATCGCGGGCTTCGGGCCGGGCGTATTGATTGGCGGTTCTTTGATAGCCACTGTCCTGATCTGGTGCCGCATCAAGGGATGGGGCAAGGAAGATGGTGTTGGGCGTTTGTCCTTCCTGACCGCCACGCACCAAGCTGGCTTCGCGCTTTTCATGCCCTTCGTGGTGCTGGGGGGCATTTATGGAGGCGTGACAACGCCCACCGAAGCTTCGGTCATTGCGGTGATTTATGCGCTTATCGTTGGGCTTTTCGTGCATAAGGAAATCGCCTGGCGCGACCTTTTCCCAATCTTCAAGAAATCCGTCATTTCCAGCGCCGTTATCCTTTTCATCATCGCCTGTGCGGCGGTGTTTTCCTGGCTGCTCAACCGCCAGGGCGTGCCGGATGCGGCGGCAGAATGGATGGCAACATCCTTTGACAGCGCTGGCCTTTACCTTCTGGCAGTCAATCTGTTCCTGTTTGTTGTCGGCATGTTTGTTGAAGGGTCAGCTTCGATCATTGTTCTGGCGCCGATTTTCGCGGAAGCGGCGGAACGCCTTGGCATTGATCAGGTGCATTTCGGCACCATCATGGTGGTCAATCTGGCGCTTGGCATGATCACGCCGCCTTTTGGCGTCAATCTATTTGCGGCAGCGCAGGTGGCTCGCTGCGGTGTTGATGAGATGATGCGCTATTTGTGGATTTTCATCGGCGTGATTTTTTCGGCGTTGCTGATCATTACCTATGTGCCCTGGATCACCTTGGCACTGCCGCAGCTGGTCTTCCGATGAGCCTCGGCACGCCAGAGGCGTTGCGCCATCTTCGGCGTGATGCCGTGCTGAAGCGTGTGATCCGCCAAGTTGGCCCTTGCACGCTGAAGCCAGCGCGCCGCCAACCCTACGAGGCGCTGGTGCGCGCCATTGCGCATCAGCAAGTGCATGGCCGCGCGGCGGAAGCCATTCTCGGTCGTTTCATCGCTCTTTGCCCAGAACCGGGCTTTCCCGCGCCAGAGGCTGTGTTGGCCCTTGCGCCGGATGCGATGCGCAGCGCTGGGCTTTCGGCGAATAAGGTTCTTGCCATTCGTGATATTGCCGAAAAGGCTGCGCTTGGCGTTATCCCTGATCGCGCCGCCGCCCGCCGCCTTTCAGATGAAGTGCTGATCGAAAGGCTGGTCGCGCTCCGCGGTGTCGGGCGCTGGACGGTGGAGATGCTGCTGATCTTCACCCTTGGTCGCACCGATATCCTGCCCGTTGATGATTTCGGCGTGCGCGAAGGCTACCGCATCGCGGCCGGTCTGGATGAACAGCCAAAGCCCAAGGTGCTGGGGAAAATCGGCGAAGCCTGGGCGCCGTTTCGCACCACCGCCGCCTGGTATCTGTGGCGCGCGGCGGATTTGGCGAAGGAAGGCACCTTCAAGGCACCGGCAGCGATTTAAGCAAGCTGTCCCCTGGGATTCTGCTTGGCTCGGACCGCCACGTTACAATTCAGCCGCGCAAGCCAAGCCGGGTCACGCGTGCCTCTTCCTCATCAATCGTACGCTTGATGAAGGCGGCGTAGTCGGCAGGGTTAAGGTATTCCACCGGCATATCCAACCGATCGAGTGTCGCAAGATGCGCGGGATCATGCAGCGCGGTGCGGAAACCTTGATGAAGCTTTTCGATAATATCCGGGTCCATCCCGGCTGGCCCCATCAGCCCATAAGGTGAAGTGATCACCATATCCTGATAGCCAAGTTCAAGCAGCGTCGGCACATCCGGCAGTTTCTTGCTGCGCTGACGCGTCCAAACATTCAGTGCGCGCAGCCGCCCTTCAAGAATCATCGGCAGCGTGCCCGAACCGGTGGAGCATGCTTCGATATGCCCGCCCAGCAGGCTTGGCACGGCATCACCTTCACCGCGGAAGGGCACATGCACGATATCGAGGTTTTCCCTTGTAGCCAGGTCAATATTCGCGAGATGTGGCGTGCCATTGGCACCGGTATTGCCGATGCGTACCTCGCCAGGGCGGCGGCGTGCATCGGCAACAAGATCAGACCAGCTTTTATAAGGGCTATCGCCACGCACACACATGATGAACAGATAGCCTGTCAGATGCATGATTGGCGTGAAATCAGTGCGCGGATTGAAGGGCATGCGCTGCATGAAGGGCAGGCGCATGGCCGGCAATGGGAATTGCGCGATGGTATAGCCATCAGGCCGGGCGCGGGCGACGCCGGCGGCGGACAATGTCGCCCCAGCGCCAGGTCGATTTTCCGTCAGCACTTGGACGCCAAAGGCGCGTGATGCGGCTTCTGCAAAGCCGCGCATTTGCACATCAGTCGCACCGCCTGGCGGAAAAGGCACCAACAGCGTGATTGGGCGCGATGGAAAGGCCTGCGCTGCCGCAAGCCCCGGCGCAATGGCCGGGGCAGCAAGGGCGGAAAGAAGCATGTGCCGGCGTTTCATATCATTTTCTCCCTATTCCTGTTTTTTCTTGATGTCGTGGTCCCAGGCGCGAACGAAAACCTTTCGCGCTATTCGGGCTGAATGCCGGCGGCGGCCACCACTTGGCGCCATTGCGGGATTTCGTCACGCAGGCGCGCCGCCAAAGGTGCCGGGCCATTCAGCAGCAATAGCGAACCACGATCAGCCATGCGGCGGGATAGCTCGCTCTCCGGCACGGCCAAAGGCGCCAGTTCCGTAAGCAGGCGCGCAATTGGTTCAGGCGGCATCGCCTTTGGCGCCATCAGCGCAAACCAGAAAGGCACGCTGTAACGCGGCACTTGTTCAATGATGGCCGGCACATTTGGCAGCAATGGCGCGCGCGCTGTGCCGGTGACGCCAAGCGGGCGCAACGTTCCCGCGCGCAAATGTTCAAGCGGGATCGAAACATCGGTGATGATGCTGTCAATATCACCCGCGAGCAGTGCATTCATTGCAAGCGCGGCGCCACGATACGGCACATGCAGCAATTCAACTCCGGCACGCTGCATCAGAAGCGCGCCCGCCAGATGCGTAGCTGACCCAACCCCCGAACTGCCCCAGGAAACCTTACCGGGATTGGCCTTGGCCCGTGCCAGGAAGCTCGCCAAATCGGGCGCACCATTGGGTCTTCCTGAAATCAACAACGGCGCATCAGTCACCAATGTCACAGGTTGCAAATCGGTCAGCGGATCAAGCCCTGGGTCACGCCGCATAGCGGGCAAGGTTGCAATGGAAGATGAGGTTATCAGGAAACTGTGATGATCGGTTGCCTGTGCGACATATTGTGCACCAAGCGCACCACCAGCGCCAGCGCGGTGTTCATAGATCACCGGCTGACCCAGGCGCGGCATCAGAAATTCCACCATGAAGCGCGCGGGGATATCCTGTGGCCCACCAGGTGCAAAGGGGCTGATCAGCCGGACAGGCCGATTGGGCCAAGCCTGAGTTTGCGCCAGAGAGGGCGCGGCAAGGCTTGCACTGGCTGCGGCCAGAAAAGCCCGACGTGTTGCTACTGGCATGATCTTGCCTTTCCTTATCCCAAACAGCGCCGATAAAGCGCGATCAATCTTTCCCAATGGCGTTCTGCCCCTGGCTTATCGAAGCACCAGCGGCCGGGAAAAGCGAAACCGTGATGGACTGTCGGGTAGACTTCCAATTCTCCCTTGGCGCCAGAAGCTTCAAACAGCGCGCGCAATTCATCCACCATGGGAAGCGGCGCCAATTCATCATGTTCGGCGCAGGCGATATAAAGTTCCGCGCTGCCTTGCCCGAAAGTCAGATGCGGGCTTTCCACCGCATCGCTCACAAGCCAGGTGCCATAGAAGGAAGCAGCGGCAGCGATGCGGCCCGGATAGCGCGCTGCGGCGGCCAATGCGTAAGGCCCGCTCATGCAATAGCCATGCACGCCAACGGCGCCAGGGCGCACGTGTTTCTGCTGGTCAAGGAAACCAAGCATATCGGCGATGTCTTCCATCACCGGCGGAATGGTCATTTTGGTGCGAATGGCGCGCATACGGTCGCGTTCTGTGTCGCCGACCGTCAGCACACCGGGGCCGAATTTCGAATCTCGTCCGGCGCGGTAATAAAGATTGGGCAGCACAACGTAATAGCCGGTCGCGGCCAGGCGCCGCGCCATGTCGTAAAGTTCTTCGCGAATGCCGGGCGCATCCATCAGCATCAGCACGGCAGGGAAGGGGCCTTGGCGTTCGGGATGGCAAATAAAACTTTCCATCACCCCGGCGCGGGTTTGGATATCAATGATGTGTTCGATCATAGCGCGCGCCCGTCAATCCGCCTTGATGCCCGCCGCGCGGATAACCTCACCCCAGGATTTCAGATCATTTGCGATACGGCGGTTGAAGCTGGCCGTATCCTCGAAATTTGGTGTCAGGCCGGAATCGAGCAGCCTTTGCCGGAAGGTTGGGTTTTCAAGCGCCTTCTTCATGGCGTCATTCCAGGCGCGTGCTGCATCGGCGGTGATGGCGCGCGGGCCGCAAACACCAAACCAGCCGGCCATTTCAAGCCCTGGCACCCAATCGGAAATTGGCCGCGCCTGCGGAAATAGCGGCGATCCCGCCTTGTCCCCCAGCGCCAGCAGGCGCAATTCGCCGCCTTGGATCTGGCGCATCACATCACCCAAATTGGTGATCATGAAATCCGCGCGCCCGCCCAAAATATCCACAACCGCCGGCGTCGCGCCGCGGTAAGGCACATGGACAATATCTAGCCCTGCCTTGGCCTTGAGCAATTCCACCGAAAGATGCTGCGCCGAACCCACTCCGGCTGAGGCATAGGTCAAGCCACCCGGCTTGGCGCGCGCTGCGGCCAGCAACCCCGCCACATCCTTATGCGGCCCATTGGCGGCCACCACCAAGCCATAGGTGGAAAGGGCAACATTCACGATCCCGGTCATTTCCGTGCGCGGATCAACCGGCAGGCTCGCCCCTGGCAGATTGGGCGTAATGGTCATGGTGCCCATCGGGCATTGTAACACAGTCGCGCCATCCGACGCGCTGCGCGCGACCACTTCCGCGGCGATCAGTCCATTGGCGCCAGTGCGGTTTTCCACCACGCCACGCGCGGGCAAATGCGGTGCGGCATATTCGGCGATCAGCCGTGCCATCAAATCCCCGGTGCCGCCGGCAGCGAAACCACTAATGACACGCACCGTGCGGTCCTGCGCCAAGACAGGGCCAGAAAGGGCAAGGGCAGCCAGCCCAGCAAGCAGCAGATTACGCATGATGATCCTCCCTTTTCGAAGGAGCCTATCAGGATGCGGCTTCTCCGCAATCCGGGGCAGCGCGCAGGGCGGCAAGCCGCGCGGCGCCATGTTCCCGCATGGAGAGTATTTCAAAACCAGCAACCATAACCGCTTCTTCATCGCGCCCTGTTTCGGCAATGATCAGTGCGCCAGGTGCGATCCAACCCTTGGCCTGCAAGGCGCCAAGGGCGCGCGGCACCAGGCCCTTGCCATAGGGCGGGTCCAGAAACACCAGGCTGCAAGGTGTGGCGGCGATGGGCGGCGCAGTGACATCCCCCGCAATCACGCGGCCGGCATCACCCGCCTTGCAGGCGGCGATATTCAAACGCAGCGCTGCCAAGGCAGCACGATCCTGTTCCATGAAAAAGGCCCGCGCCGCACCGCGCGAAAGCGCCTCAAGCCCCATGGCGCCAGTGCCGGCGAAACCATCCAGAACCACAGCATCTTCAAAAACAGCACGCCCCGCCCAGGGCGCGTGCCAAAGCTGATCGAATATCGCCTGCCTTGCGCGGTCACTGGTGGGGCGAGTGGTAATTCCTGGCGGGGCGACAAGTGCGCGCCCCTTCCAGCGCCCGGCAATGATGCGCATCAGCCCTTGCCGCGACGCGGCGTTTGCGGCCCGGCATGGCGGGCGCGGGGGGGGCGTTGCGGTTTGCCCTCAGGAACCTCGGGCGCTGCAGGTTCTTCGGCTGCTGCCTCACGCCCGCGCTTTGGTGCATCAAGGCCCAATTGCTCACGCAAAACCTTGGCATTCACTTCCTCTGCCGCGCCCCGCGGCAGGGAGCCCAGTTGGAAAGGGCCATAGGCGGTGCGGATCAGGCGCGTCACCACCAGCCCAAGATTCGCCATGACTTTCCGTATTTCGCGGTTCTTGCCCTCCCGCAATGCAACGGTCAGCCAGGCATTGGTGCCCATCCGTGCATCCAGCCCGGCTTCGATCGGGCCATAAGCCACGCCCTCCACCGTTACCCCGCGCGCAAGTCCAGCAAGGGTGCGTTCTTCGATCTTGCCATGCACGCGCACGCGATAGCGCCTAAGCCAGCCATTGGCCGGCAATTCCAGCCTGCGCGCCAGCGCGCCATCATTGGTCAGCAACAGCAAGCCTTCGCTGGTCAGGTCCAACCGCCCAACAGAAACCAGGCGCGGCAGACCTTGCGGCAGATTGGCAAAAACCGTGGGCCGGCCTTCAGGATCACGATGCGTCGTCACAAAGCCGGTGGGCTTGTGGTAGCGAAACAGCCGCGTGCGTTCCGGCATGGCGACAGGCTTGCCATTCACAATGATCGCGTCACCCGGCGCGACAAAAGTCGCCGGGCTGGTCACCAGCTTGCCGCCCAGCCGCACCAGCCCTTCCGCGATCAGCTTTTCGGCATCGCGGCGGGAAGCCACACCGGCGCGGGCAAGAAACTTCGCAATGCGTTCGCCGCGCGGGCCATCGGCTTCGGTAACGTCTTCGTCCGTCATGCGCGGCAGGCCGCAATAAAGGCGCGGAAAATCGCCGGATCATCAGGATCAACGCCATATTCCGGATGCCACTGCACCCCAAGCGCGAAGCGATATCCCGGATGCTCAATCCCCTCAATCACGCCATCGGGCGCCAGCGCATTCACCACGCCGCCATCGCCAATGCTTGCCACAGCCTGGTGATGCGCGGAATTCACCGCCATGCGCGGCTTGCCGACAATACGGGACAGCATGCTGCCTTCGGTGATGGTTACCTCATGCCCCGGTTCCGTGCGCGGATTGGGTTGTTCATGGGCCAAAGCGCCCGGCACCTCATCCGGAATGTGCTGGATCAGGCGCCCGCCAAGCGCCACCGCGAGCAATTGCTGCCCGCCGCAAATCCCAAGCACGGGCTTGTCGCGCGCAAGTGCGGCGCGCGTCGCTGCCATTTCGAAATCCGTCCGGCCTGGCTTCAGCGTCACCTTGGGATGCGGCGCACCACTACCCCAAAGGGCAGGGTCAACATCAAAGGCGCCGCCCGTCACCATCAGCCCATCCACCTCCTCCAGATAGGCTTCCGCCATTTCGGGGTGATGGGGCAGCGCCACCGGCAGGCCCCCCGCCGCGACAATGGCCGAGAAGTAATTCCGCCGAAGCGCATACCAGGGCAGCTTGGACCAGCCGCCGGCCTCTTCGGAATCGAGGGTCACACCAATCAAGGGAAGGGATCTCATGATGCATCTTTAGGCCAATACGAACGCAAAGGGAATCGCGCCCCCTGGACCACCAAGCCCCGGCAAGGCAGGAAGGCGCCATGACGCCGATGGAAATCGCCCTGGAGGAAGCCCACGCCGCCGCTGAACGTGGTGAGGTGCCGGTGGGTGCCGTGGTGACCGACAAATCCGGCCAAGTGCTGGCGCGCGCCGGCAATGAGGTGGAAGCCCGCCATGACCCCTCTGCCCATGCCGAAATGCTGGCTTTGCGCGCAGCCGCCGCGCGGTTGGGCCAGACCCGCCTTGGCGACTGCACCCTGACAGTCACGTTGGAACCCTGCCCCATGTGCGCCCAGGCGGCTTCCTTCTTTCGTGTCGCGCGGGTGGTTTTTGGCGCCTATGATCCGAAGGGCGGGGGCGTGGATCATGGGGCGCGGGTTTTCGCCGCTTCATCCTGCCATCACCAGCCGGAAGTGGTAGGCGGCCTGCGGGAAGGCGAATGCGCCGCCCTTTTGCGCAGCTTCTTTGAAGCCCGCCGTTGACGCCACGGAAACTTTGCCGGGATAAGGCTGCAGACCTGATCGTTTCATCATGGGAAGAGCTTCATGCGCGTGCTCAAGGGCAAGGACCTCATGCAGGGGTCCGACCATGAATTCATCGTCAAGCTCTATCGCCGCATCCTGCTGCGCGGGCCGGATGAAGGCGGCTATCGCCATTACCGCGACAAGATTGAGGCTGACCCCACCTGCCGCCGCCGCCTGATTGAGGATATGGCCGGCAGCAGCGAAGCGCGCCGCCAAGGTGAAGCGTTACACATCATCTGCGATGACGCTGAAGCATCTTCCCCCGCCGCGCAGGCAATAGCGCCGGAGGATTTGCTTCGGCTTTTCCGCCAAAGCCTGGGTGGCCTGGATATGGCGCGGCTTGCTGCCCTTGAAGCGCCCATGTTGGAATGCTTGGCCGAATTGCGTGCCGCGCGCATCGCCCTGCTGGAACAAACCCTGACATCCCGGCCTGATCCATAATTTCGCCTTGAAACAGGCGGAAAGAAATATTGACGGTCCAAGCCTTGGCAGGCGGGCCTTTGGGGTTCAATTTCGGCCCTTAGTCTTCGAAAGGGTCTTGTGCCTGATGAGCGAACCCCGCCCCATTCAATTGTTTGATGTTATGGCTCAGCAAAAGCTGATCCGGCCAGAGCTTGATCGGCGCATTGCCGCGGTGCTCGATTCGGGGCGGTTCATCATGGGCCCCGAAGTGGCGGAACTTGAAGCGGGCCTCGCGGCCTTTGCTGGTGCGGCGCATTGCGTGGGTGTTTCATCGGGGACGGATGCGCTGCAAATCGCCATGATGGCGGAAGGGATCGGGCGCGGGGATGCGGTTTTTCTGCCGGCCTTCACCTATACCGCGACAGCCGAAGTGCCGCTGGTTCTGGGTGCCACGCCGGTTTTCGTGGATGTGGATAAATACAGCTACAATATGGATATCGCCGACCTTGAGCGGCGGATTGAAGAAGTGAAGCGGCGCGGCGTGCTTCGCCCACGCGCAGTGGTGGGCGTTGACCTATTCGGCCTGCCAGCGGATTGGCCGGCGATTGAGGCGATTTGCGCCCGAGAAGACATGTTCGCGCTGGATGACGCCGCGCAGGCCTTTGGTAGCAGCGTCAATGGCAAAAAGCTTGGGCGTTGGGGACATGCCGCCGCGCTGTCCTTCTACCCCACCAAGACGCTTGGCGCTTATGGGGATGCTGGCGCCTTGATCACGGATGATCCGGCGCGGGCGGAATTGTATCGGAGCCTTCGCACCCATGGCGAGGGCAAGACCCGTTATGAGGTTGAACGCACCGGCATGAATGGTCGGATTGATACGATCCAGGCCACCATCCTGGCCGCAAAACTGCCGCTGCTGGAAGGCGAACTCGCCATGCGTGCGAAGATCGCTGCGGTCTATAACGCAGCCTTGGGTGGCAAGGTCGGTATCCAGGCCGCGCCCGGGGGGGCGGTGAATGCCTGGGGACTTTACACCATCCGCCTGCGTGGCAGCCACCAACGCAGCAAGCTCCAGGCCGCGCTGACAGCCGAACGCATCGGAAGTGGCATTTATTACCCGAAACCCCTGCATCGCCAGCCGGCCTATGCCGCGCATCACGCGGCCGCCTTTGCTGGCGTAGCGCCGCCGCTTGCCATCAGTGAGAGTCTGGCGGGCCAGGTGCTGTCTTTGCCCATGCATGCCTACATGAATGAAGAAGACGCCGCGCGTGTGGCGGATGTGGTGCTGAAGAACTTGTAATTCACGCCTGGCTTCGGCAGCATCAAAGGGCTTAGCCAAGGGGGCGCTTTATGCTTCGTCGCAGGCTTCTGGCCGCCACTGGGGGCGCCGTCCTTGCTACCACGACCAGGGTGCGCGCGGAAGAACCCGTTGACGTGGCGCTGGTGCTGGCGGTGGATGTGTCGCGCTCCATTGATGAGGATGAGGCGAAGCTGCAGCGCGAAGGCTATCGCGATGCAGTGACCGATCCGGCGGTGCTGGCGGCCATTCGCGGCGGCATGATCGGCGCCATTGGCTTGGTCTATATCGAATGGGCAGGGATTGACTATCAGCGCACGGTGCTACCCTGGACACGCATCGCGACCAAAGCGGATGCGCGCAATTGGGCGACGGCGCTGGTGCAAGCACCGCGCGCTTCACTGCGCTGGACATCCATTTCTGGCGCCATCATCCATGCGAGGCGCGAATTGGCCGCCTGCCCATTTGAGGCGACACGCCGCGTCATAGACATCTCTGGCGATGGGCTGAACAATAGCGGCCCGCCGGTTACCGTGCTGCGCGATGAAGCCGTGGCGGAGGGGATTATCATCAATGGCCTGCCGATCGTGAATGACCGCCCGACCTTTGGCCGGCCACCACCAGCCAATCTGGATCTTTATTTCCGCGATCAGGTAATTGGCGGCCCAGGCGCCTTCTACATCGTGGCTGAGGATTTCAATAGTTTCGGCCAGGCGGTGAAGCGGAAGCTGATCCGCGAAATTGCCTGATCCCGTGCCCGATATCCTTGCCCATCTCGCGCCGATTTTTGACGGGATCGATATCTGGGCGGCGCTTGGGGTGACCTTCGTCGCGGGGCTGATGCGCGGCTTTGCCGGCTTTGGTTCGGCAATGCTCATGGCGCCAATTTTTGCCATGCTGTTCGGATCGGCGGATATGGTGGTGACGGTGGTGGCGATTGAATTGATCGTCTCCTTGCAGCTTTTTCCACAGGTGCGTCATCAGGCCGATTGGAAGCTGCTTACGCCCATGAGCATCGCAGCCTGCGCTGCCATGCCGCTTGGTGTCTGGTTGCTCGCGAATGTGGACAAGAATGCGATCATCACAGCGGTTTCCGCGGTGATCGTTTTTTTTGTGGTCATCATGTGGACCGGCTGGCGCTACAAAGGCCGCAGAAGCCAGCCTGCCACCATTCTGGTTGGTGCTGTTTCAGGGGCGATGATGGCCACCACCAGCGTCGGCGGCCCGCCTGTGCTGCTTTATCTGCTATCGGGCAATGACCCGCCACAAGTGAACCGCGCCAATATCGTCACCTATTACTTCCTGACGCAGTTTCTGCTGATTGCGATTGTCATGGCCTCCGGTGTCGCCGGCGTTACGGCGCTCATTCGCGCGGTGATTTTGTTGCCCTTGATGGTGCTTGGCGCCTGGGTGGGCGGGCGCGCCTTCCAGGGCCTTGGCAATGAACAGCTTTATCGGCAGGTGGCTTTGACCATTCTGTTCTGCACGGGAATGTTTGGTCTGGTGCGGGGATTTCTGCTGTGAAAAAAGGTGGAACGCTCATCACGGCCTGATCGCGGGTGTTTCAACTTCCATCCCGCGTGCCCTTTCCATCAAATAGGCTTCAATGGCGATGAATTCAGCCGACCCATAAGCGAAGGGCTCCGCGCGCACGCCAACCATGCAACCGCGCAAGCGCCGCTGCAAAGACCCCAAGGACTGCCATTCCAGACGATAGATTGGATAGCCGGTCGGGTGCCCCTGGGGAATGATGCTGCCGGCCAACCTGCGCCCCGCATGATCATCATGGCATTGCCCACATGATAGATCGATCTGTCCCATCCGCGTCATGTAAATGCGCTGCCCAAGGTCACGCGTGGCGCGCATGCCGGCATCATCTGATGGTGCAATCGGCAAGCCGCGTGATTGATGCGCGACAAAACTGGTCAGCGCCAATAATTCCTGGCTTTCACGCGCCAAGGTCGCGCCGCCCTGTCGTGTTTCGCGGCACTGGATGATGCGGCCGGCAAGATCAATCGCACCACCGCTTGCTTGATCAAAAGCGGGATAACGCGCCGCCACGCCGCGCATGCTGGCCGCCGCATCACCATGGCAATCGGCGCAGGATTGCCCGGCGGGTGCGGACTTGCGGCCCCACAGCGCTTCCCCATCCAAAACCCACAACATGCCTGGGTTCATGCTGTCATCGCGCTGCATCGCCTGTGCTTCTGGGCGCATATCCAAAAGACCGGAACGCCTTTCTTCAGCGCCAGCCACCGAACAGCAAGCCAGTAGCGCGATTAGGATGCGCTTCATGTCACGGTAATATGGCGCGTTTCGGTCTGTCTGAATCCGTTATCACCTTCCCAGGTGAAGCTGACGGGGCCTGATTGCGTCGCAACGGTGGTAAAGGCGATGAAGGGATTGGCCGCTATGGCCGGTGATAGGGTTGCGTTGAAGACAACCTCCCCATCATAGCGGCAGGTGAATTTCCAGATGATATCGCGCGCTTGCACCACACCTTCAGCATTCGGGCGATAGCCGGTTTCCATGATGTGCTGAATGAGCGCGCGCATTTCAATCACCGCGCCTTTCTCCACCGATGCCGGGACCCGCAGCAGCACACGCGCCATGGCCTAACCCTCGATGCAGGCGGCCAGGGTGACCACCACGTCAACGCGCTGCGACCAGAAACTGCCATCACTCATTTCTGCAACCGCAACCAAAGCCTGAGAAGTTGCCAAGCGAATATGCGTGGCAAGATAGGCGCGGCCTGATCGCGGGCCGAATTGCGCGGTAATGACATTGGGCTGCGGATTGCGTTCATTGAAAACGCCAATGCGGCGCACATGATCCGCCGCCGTCATGGGTGATTCCACCGCAACCGAAATCGGCACCGCATTGCCGTTTTCGACAAGCGGCGAGACTTCAAGCCTGATACGCCCTTCGCGTATTGGCTGACCACCCGTGAACTCCCGCAAGGCTGCCGTAAGCTTTTGCTGATCCGCCCGCGCTGTCGCCGGCAGCAACAGCGCCCCCGGCGCGGCTAGCAAAATGCGGCGAGAGATCGTCATGGCGCCTTCTCCGCCTTCAGCCCCATCAGAAAGGCCAGCACGTCCTCAATCTCTGCCGCATTTAATACCGGCCTGTCACGCCAGGTGGCCCCCACGCGATTCAAGCCTTCGATCCGATGATAGGCAGGCATGATACTCTCTGGATTAATGCGCTTATTGTCCATCAGGCGAAGCCGTAGCTGGCCTTCATTCCAGCGGCTGCCGGCACCTTCCAGGCTCGGCGCCAGATTGCCTTGGAGCGGTTCCTCAGGGAATGGCCCGCTATGGCAGAGCAGGCACAACCCCTTCTGCCGATCGGCAATGATGGCGCGCCCGCGCTGCGGATCACCCGCGTTACCCGTGAGCGATTGCGCCACCGCATCATCTGCCAGCACCGTTGCATCAGCCGTCGCCATGGCAGGCATTGCGATGGCCAGCATCAGGCTTGCCAGAAACCGCGCTGCCCTCACGCTCGCCTGAGGTCAGCATGCTTCAGCGGCAAATCCCGCACGCGCTTGCCGGTCGCGGCGAAGATTGCGTTCAGCACCGCAGGGGCAGCGACCGCGATGGTGGGTTCACCAACCCCGCCCCAGAAGCCGCCAGATTGAAGAATGATTGTTTCAACCTTCGGCATCTCATCCATGCGCAGCACCTGATAGGTATCGAAATTCGCCTGCTCGATCCTGCCATTTTTCACTGTGCATTCGCTATGCAGCGCGGCTGAAAGCCCATAGACGAAGGACCCTTCCACCTGCATTGCAATCTGCTGCGGATTGACCGCATGGCCGCAATCCGTCGCGGCCACGATGCGATGAACCTTAAGGTCACCCGTGTCGCTGACAGAAACTTCCGCACAGGCAGCGACATAGCTGCCGAAGCCATGCGTCTGCGCCAAGCCACGGAAAACTGGCTGGCCATTGATAGGCGCGGCGGTATTTCCCCAACCGACGCGTTCCGCCACAGCGTTCAGCACCGCCAAATGGCGCGGGTGATTGCCCATCAACGCACGACGAAACGCCAATGGGTCCTTACCCGCCGCATGGGCCAATTCATCCATGAAGCATTCCAGATAAATCGCGTTCTGGTTCAGGTTCACCCCGCGCCAGAAACCCGGCGGCACATGCGGGTTGCGCATGGCGTGATCAATCAGAAGATTCGGAATGGTATAACCAATATCCGCTTCCCCGCCGCGGGCATTCAGCCCCTGGAAGGCTACCGGGTCGCGCCCGTCACGGATATTCTGCGGGAAAATACCAGCCACAATGGATTGGCCGGAAATGCGCATATGCAAACCAACCAGATTGCCCTGCGCATCCAAGCCACCTTGCAACTTGCACATGGTCACCGGGTGGAAGCGGCCTTGCAGCATGTCTTCTTCGCGCGACCAGATCAGCTTCATCGGTGTGCCGGGGATTTGCTTGGCAATCGTGACCGCCTGGCGCACCCAATCATGCACCGCGCCGCGCCGCCCAAAGCCGCCGCCAAGGTGGATCTTATGCACCTCACACCGCGCCGGCGGCAGGCCGGCGGCTTCGGCAGTTGCAGCGAGTGCCGCTTCACCATTCTGCGTTGGCGTCCAAACCTCGCAACGCTCCGGCGTCCAAAGCGCTGTCGCGTTCATCACTTCCATGCAGGCATGGTTCTGATGCGGATAGCCATAAACCGCTTCAATGCGCTTGGCCGCGCCCACCAGCGCTGCCCGCGCATCACCATTCCGATTGCCGACCGCCGCTTCGGGCGCATCCAGCCCGGCCTTGATCACCTCGGCAAAGGCAGCGGAGGATGCGCTGGCATGCTGCCCTTCATCCCAGGTGATCTTAACCGCATCCAGCGCTTTTTTGGCGCGCCACCAGGTATCAGCGACCACCGCCACGGCATTGTCACCCACGCGCAGCACATGCTTCACACCGGGCATGGCTTCGGCTGCCTTGCTGTCAATGGCGCTGATCTTGCCGCCAAAAACCGGGCAGGCATGGATCGCCGCATTCAGCATGCCGGGCAGGCGTAAATCCATGCCATAGACTTGGCTGCCATTCAGCTTTTCCGCCGTATCCAGCCGCGCAATTGATTTGCCGGCAATCTTCCAATTCTTCGGGTCCTTCAGCGGAATATCGGTGGGCGGGGTCAGCCGTGCCGCCGCCGCCGCCACAGCACCGAAGCTGGTGCTGCGCCCGCTTGGGCCATGCGTAATCATGCTATTGGCCGCGCTGCATTCGCCGGCTGCAACACCCCAGCCATTGGCCGCCGCCTGCACCAACATCATCCGCGCCGCAGCGCCGCCCTTGCGCACATAATCATGGCTGTCGCGAATGCCGCGGCTGCCGCCCGTGGACATATTCCCCCAGGCCCGGTTGCGCGCAAGGTTCTGCCCCGGTGTTGGGTATTCCGTGGTCACCTTGGACCAATCGCATTCCAATTCCTCGGCAACCAATTGCGCGAGGCCCGTCAGCGTGCCTTGCCCCATTTCCGAACGCGCAATGCGGATCACGACCGTGTCACCAGGCCGCACCACGACCCAGACATTGATTTCAGGCACCCCAGCGCTGCCTTGCGCGGCGGCGGATTTCACCAAAGGCGCATGAAAGCCGAAGGTGAAGGCACCAAGGGCTGAGGATACCGTCGCGAGCAAACCACGGCGGGAAGGGTTTGTGATGGCATTCATGATGCTTCTCCCCCTCAACCGCTTGTGCCGATGCCAGCAGCGCGCTGGATTCCGGCAATGACGCGATTATAGGTGCCGCAACGACATATATTCGTCATTTCCTCGCGAATTTGTGCCTCGGTCGGTTTGGGGTTAGCCGCTAGCAGCGCGCTGGCTGCCATGATCATGCCGGACTGGCAGAAGCCGCATTGCGGCACATCCAAAGCAAGCCAGGCCTGCTGAATGGGGTGGCTGCTATTGGGCGAAAGCCCTTCAATGGTGACGATCTTCTGGCCTTCATTGAAGGCTGAAACCGGCATAGCGCAGGCGCGCAGGGCGGCACCATCCACATGCACAGTGCAGGCGCCGCATTGCGCGACCCCGCAACCATATTTCGTGCCTGTCATGCCAAGCTGTTCGCGCAATACCCAAAGCAGCGGTGTATCTTCTTCGACCTGGATATCAACCACACGGCCATTTACATTGAGTTTCGCCACTTCTGCCCCCACTTGCCATTCCGTTATGCCTGACCCCAAAGGCGGCTTGGTCGGCATGAGGCATTCCAGGACCGTCTCAGGAACATCAGGAATCTGTATCGGAAGGCTAACCTGAACGGCAAATGAATTGAAAGATCAAAAAAGAAGGACCATCCGGGGCCCGCTTACGCCCCATCCCCACTCGCCCGATACCAGGCGGCAATCTCATCACCTTGCATGCAGATCACGCGCGGATCAGCCGTCAATTCGGCAAAAAGCGCCGCCAGTGCGTCAATCCGATGCGGCACCGCCGAGATATAGGGGTGGATCGCGATGCACATGATCTTCACGCCAGCAGAAGCCTCAGCCTCCGCAATCAGGCGCTTGGCGTGCAGCCGGGCGCGGCGGGGCAATTCCGCCTCATCATGGTGCTGGATCATCACCACGGGGATATCGTTGAGCTCCACCGAATAGGGCAGGGACAGCAGTTCCCCATGCGCGGTCGCGACACGTGCGGGCAGATCATCCACCAAGAAATCACCGAGCCACGTGATGCCAGCCTCGGCGAGCAGATCGGGTGTTTCCAGTGTTTCGGTCAGCCCAGGCCCCAACCAGCCGTGGCAGGCGCGGCCCGTGAAGTCGGCGATGGTCTTCACGGTGCGGCTGATGGCCTCCCGCTGATCAGGCATTTTATGTGTTGGCACCTGCACCCAACCATGGCCCATGAATTCCCAGCCGGCATCGCGCGCGGCGGCGGCCACACGCGGATAGGCGCCAATCACGCTGCCGTTGATGGAAAGTGTTGGGCGTATGCTGTGCTTTTCGAACATTTCCAGAAAACGCCAAAAGCCAACCCGCATCCCATATTCATGCCAAGCCCAATTCGGCAAATCAGGCTGAAGCACCGCCGCGGTTGGCGCCACCAGCACCTGGCGCGGCATGGGGTTTTCGATCAGCCAGTTTTCGATATTGACCACCGGCCACAGGATCAGTTTCTGCCCCCCCGGCAGGCTATGGCGCGGGCGATCGGAAGGCGCGGTATAGCGTAGACGCTCAACAGGGTTTGTCACGCCGCCTTCTTCCCATGATGGCTATGCAACCGCGCCGAAAGATCACGCCGCACCGCGTTGAATTCCGGTGAGGAAACATCGCGCGGGCGCGGCAACTCAATGCGATGCTCACTGGCGATGCGCCCCGGCCCCGGTTCCATCACCACCACACGGTCAGCCAGGAAAATCGCCTCCTCAATCGAATGCGTGACGAATAGCACGGTGAGTTTCGTGCGCTGCCAGATATCCAGCAATTCATCCTGCAAGCGTTCCCGCGTCATGGCATCTAGCGCGCCGAAGGGCTCGTCCATCAGCACCATCTCCGCATCATTCGCAAGCACACGCGCAATGGCGACTCGCTGCTTCATGCCGCCTGAGAGCTGATGCGGATAGGCATCGGCAAAGCGCGTGAGGCCAACCATATCCACAAAGCGATCCACCAACTTCCGCAGCTCAGCCTTGGGCAGCCCACGCGATGCCGGGCCGAAGCCGATATTTTGCCGTACGGAAAGCCAAGGAAAAAGCCCGTAATCCTGAAACACCATGCCGCGATTAGGCGCGGGGCCAGCGATGGGCTTGTCCCACATCAAGGCCTCACCAGCACTCGGCGGCTCAAACCCAGCGACAATACGCAGCAAGGTGGATTTACCGCAGCCGGAAGCGCCGATCAGGCAGACAAATTCGCCCTTCTCGACAACCAGATTGGCATCCCGCAAGGCTTCGATGCGCTGGTCATTCAGCTCATAAACCTTGCCAACATGGCGCAGATCAAGAATGGGAAGCTCAGCCATGGTGTGAAGGGCTCCAGCGCAGCAGACGGTTCATGATGGCAACAACGATGCGGTCGGAAATGAAGCCGGCAATGCCGATCACGATCATGCCGCAAATCACCAATTCGGTGCGCGATAGGGTGCGGCCATCCATGATCACGGCGCCAAGCCCTTGCGGCACGCCGGTCA
This sequence comes from Alphaproteobacteria bacterium, assembly GCA_016869735.1. Classification (GTDB taxonomy): domain Bacteria; phylum Pseudomonadota; class Alphaproteobacteria; order Acetobacterales; family Acetobacteraceae; genus Neoroseomonas. Next base: position 30,429 of record VGDL01000014.1, on the reverse strand, counting down.
TCTCGCCCACCACAATCACGAACCAGGCAAGCCCCAGGCCAAGGCGAAGCCCGGTGAAGATGGAAGGCAGTGACGCCGGCAGCACCACGCGGAAAAATTGAGCCGTGCCGGAACAGCCCAGCATGGAAGCCGCTTCAAACAGACGCTTTTCAACGCTCCGAACCCCAAACACTGTATTCAGCAGGATGGGATAAAAGGCGCCCAGAAAGACCAGAAAGAAGGCTGAACGCGGCCCAAGACCAAACAGGATCATGGAAAGCGGCAACCAGGCCGTGACCGGAATGGGCCGCATCAATTGCAAAAAGGGATCAAGTAGCGCGCGCACCTGTTCATTGCGACCAATCAGCAACCCAAGCGGCACCGCCACCAGCGCGGCCAGCGCGAAGCCGCCATAAACCCGCGTCATGGAAGCAAACAAGTGAATATGCAGCGTTGCCGAGAAGGCATCATCCCAAATACCGCCAACCGCAAAATCCACCATATGTTTAGCAACATCGGCGGGAGAGGGGATAAGTCGCGTCATCCCCGCCTTCACCGCCAAATGCCAGCCTAATAGCAAGGCAAGCGGCACAATCAGCGCAAGCAAAACCGCCTTGGCCCGCGACCAGAGCATCCGCCCTGGCCGGGATTTTTTTTCCCCCGCCGATCCTTCGGCGGCTACACTCGCGCTCATCACTCCAGCCTTTAGGAAGTCGCGACTTCGTTGGAAAAGCGCGGGTTCAACAGTTTATCGAAATTCGGCAGCGCCCGGATTTGGCGCATTTCCAGCATTTGCTGAGCATAGGTGCGGGCCTGCGTCATCACCGTATCGTCAAGCTTCCAGATATATTCGACATTGTTTTCAGCCAGCGCCCGGTCAACAGCGGCACGGTGCGCGCCCAAAATGCGCACAGTCGCCTCCGCCACTTCTGCCTTATTCGCCATCATGTATTCGCTGGCGCGACGATGGATGCCAAGCATGGTCCGCACCAGGGCAGGATCCTGCGCAACCATCGCTTCCGATGTGGCGAAAATCATATTCAGGCCACCCATGGCGGTACCATAGGGGTATTCAACCAATTGACCGACACCGGATGAGAGCGAAAGCCCAGGGGCGGGTTCCGCGCCCACATAGGCATCAATATCACCGCGGGAGAGCATGGCGTGCATTTCGCCAAAGGGTACACGCACGCTTGTGATGTCACGCACATTCATGCCGTTCTGGCGCAAACGCTCCAGGATAAAGACTTCCTGGGTGGAACCCGGCCAAATGCCAACGCGCTTGCCGCGCAGCCCGGCAATGTTGCTGATCCCCGAACCGGCCTTGGCAATCACGCCCATGCCACGATTGCAGAAGGCGCCCACCACCACAACGGGTTCACCCGCCGCAGCACCCAGCGTCGCAGCCGCAATGCCAAAGCCGCCGAAATCAACGCTGCGTGTCACCACCGCGTTCTTGCCATCGGTTGGGCTGTCAAAAGTGATGATTTCGATATTCAGCCCCGCCGGCGCGAAGCGCTGATAGAAATGCGGTGTCATGGAATGGATTAGCCGGAGCGATCCCATCTTCACCGTACGCGTAGCTTGCGCACGCGCAATCGAAGGGGCGGCGAGGGGTGCCAGCGCAATAGCACCCAGAAGATGACGACGTTGCATCAAGAATTCTCCTTTTGTTGAAGCCTCAAGCGGGGGTTGCGATGCTGGCCATGAAGGCGCGCCAGCCACCAAAACGGGAAATTTCTTCCGCGCCCTGCAAGCCTTCCGGTTCCACCAGAAAACCTTTTGGCCGGCTGCCATCGGCCAAAAGCAAAGTGCCAATGCCAAGCGGGGCGGGAATGCGCGACACAAAGCGGCCAAAGCCATCATCGGGCAAAGCCCAAACCTCGGTCGCAATTGCGGCACCAGCCCCGGGCGCGACACGCAGCAAGCCAGGCCGGCGCGGCGGGCCACCTGCCAGCGCGTAAAGCCGGTAGCAGGGCTCGGTCAGCACCGCGCGGCGCAGCACGCCGCCTTCGGCTACCAATTCATGATTGAGCGGCAGGCCAGAAAGATGCGCGCCCACAACTACAATTTCGATCATGCGGCCACCGACTTTTTTGTTGCCGCCACGCGGCGCGTGAATGCCTGCGCAAGCGCCATCAGCGCGGCATCTGAACCACGCGGGCCGATCAGCGTAATACCGGCGGGCAGCCCATCGGGGCGCTTCGGCCCCGGCACCGCCAGCGCCGCCAGATCAAGCAGATTGACGAAATTGGTATAAACCCCAAGCCGAGCATTAGGCCCGAAGGGATCGGCCGCCAGCGCCGCGAGGGTTGGGAAACATGGTACGGATGGCACCACCAGCACTTCATGCGCGGCGAAGAAATCCTCGGCCACGCGGCGATATTCGGCAAGCTTATACGTGCCGCGAAAGGCATCCACTGCGCTGAAGCCACCAGCGCCATCGATGATTTTTTGCGTCACGGGATGCAGCGCGCCGGGATGTCCCTGCGCGAAATCACCAAAGGCCGCCGCGCGTTCCGCAACCCAAGGCCCCTCATATAAAAGCTTGGCCGCATTCAGCATGTCCGTAATCGCGGCTTCCGCGGCTGAAGGCAGTAAAGTGAGCGCCGCCGCCCAGGCCGCGCGCCCGGCGGCATCATCCAAATGTATATCCACCGCGCGCGGGACCGCGATGCGCGCCGGCACCACACCAGGTTCACACCAGGTAATCGCCCGACTGAAAGGATCAGCGCGATCCTCACCCGCCATGGCGCGAAACGCAGACCAAGCATCATCCAGGCAGGTCGCAAACACCGAAACACAATCCAGGCTGCGGCAGGCTGGCACCACACCGCGCGTGGAAACCGCGCCGACTGAAGGCTTCAGCCCAACAATCCCATTCAGCGCTGCCGGCACGCGCCCTGAACCGGCCGTATCGGTGCCCAGCGCCAGCGACACAATCCCGCGCGCGACAGCCACCGCAGAACCCGATGATGACCCGCCCGGCACATGATCAGCCGATGCCGCATTGCGGGGCACGGGGTAGGGGGTGCGCACGCCGACCAAGCCAGTCGCGAATTGATCAAGATTGGTCTTGCCCAGAATGATGGCGCCAGCCGCACGCAGGCGGCGCACTACTTCAGCATCCTCAGCCGGCACATGGCTGAAAGCCGGGCAAGCAGCTGTCATGGGGCGGCCCGCGACAGCGATGTTATCCTTCACCGCCACCGGCAGGCCCCATAGCGGATACGCAACCGGATCAAAGCCAGGCAGGGCGCTGATCGCGGCCTGCACAGCCTCGGGCGGTGTCACATCAAGGAAAATGCCAGGGTCATTGGCGGCTTCCAGCCGACGCAAGGCTTCGGCCATCACCGCAGCGGGCGATAGCCCGGCGCGATAGGCAGCATGCAAGCCAGAGCCTTGGAAGGAAAGGGCGGCCATATCCATGAAGCCCTATCCGCAAACCTTGTGCCGCGCCGAAACCCCCTGAAAGGCGGCTTATTGTATACAGTTCTGCATACAATCTAGGCGCCGACCCTCGCATCTGCCCAAGCCTGAGGCGGCTTTCAGCTGCTTGGCTGGCGCCCCGCCATAATCCCCAAACTGCCTTCAGTCGCGGCCAAATGGGCGCGCATCGCCGCCGCCGCCGCCGCACCATCGCCCGCGCAAATCGCCGCCACGATCGCCCCATGTTCAGCGTGGGAAGCCGCAAGCCGATCCTTCCCCCCAAGCTGGGCGGCGCGGAAGGGGGCCAGCCGCCGGCGCGTCACCTCAGCCAATTCCGCCAAATAGGCATTGCCCGCACCCTGATAAAGCGCCTCATGGAAAGCGACATTGGCGGCGCGATACCCAGGCAAATCCTGCGCCGCAACAAGCCGCGCCATTGCCTCATGCCGCGCCTTTAATTTGGTTTTCGCTTTGCGCACCAGGGCTTCCGCGCAAAGCCTGGCGCAGATCGCCTCAAGCTCTGCCATGACGGCGAACATCTCCGCCACGCGCCGTGGCTCGGGCCGCGCCACCACGGCGCCACGCCGCGGGCGCTGTTCAACAAGCCCGGTTGCAACCAGCAGCCGCAGCGCCTCACGTACCGGGGTGCGGGATGCGCCATGGGCAAGGGCCAAGCGTTCTTCTTCCAAGCTTGTCCCGGGCGGCATCTCGCCGCGGGTGATCGCCTCGGCAAGCGCCGCCGCAATGGCCTCAGCCAGGGTTGGGCGGGTTTCCGGGGCGGAAAGGTCAAGCGGCATGGGGTAGGGGGTCCGTGGAAATAGCGGTCATTCCTTCCTTATCAGCATATCGCATGCCGCGCCCGGCCCCTGTTCATCGGGCATGCTGAAATGATAAGAAAACGTTTGGTTTCCAAAAGGCGTCGTCAGCAGGCCCGTGAGCATGATCATGAAGGGGATAGCCGCAGATGCGCGGGTCATGACATCGCGCGGGGATCGGCTCGCTGCCCGGCTTGGGCCTGGCATGATGCTGCTGGCGGTAACGCCGGGCATGGCACCGTTTCAACGCGTGCTTGGCATTCGCCAAATTCCCTATCGCGGCCCGCTTATTCGGGTATTGGCTGGCGTTTTGGGCACCATGGCCCCGCGTGAGGATCTTTTGATGCTGCCCGGCCAGGGCGTGGTGTTTCAGGGACGGGCCTATCGCGTTGGTGATCTTGTTGATGGCATCGCCATCCAGCAGGAGGAATCACCGGCGGATTTCACCGCGATTGATATCCTGCTTGAAGGCCATGCCGGCATTCTGGTCCAGGGCGCGACGCTGGAAATGGGCCAGGCGCAGCTTCTGGCGCCCAGCCCCTTCCAGCGTGTACCCGTTGATACCGCCATCACCGACCAGATCGCGCTGATGGCAGCCGCAATCGCGCTGGAAGCTGAAGAAGGCGAGGCCGCCATCCCGCCAGCACCCCTGGCTTTCATGGCCCCAAGCCCCGACGCCGATGCTTTGCCTGACCTGAAGCTGCCACGCAGGCGCAGATGATTGCAGGCGCATTCGCTCTTTCAGGGGCGGCCCTGTTTGGCTAGGCTCACCCCCTATTTTCGCGGAGAAGCATCATGACCGAAGCTGCAATCATCGGCTGGGCACATAGCCCCTTTGGCAAGCTGGAAGGCGAACCCGATCTGGAAAGCCTGATCGCCCGCGTGGCCCGCGCCGCGATTGAGGATGCCGGGATTTCCCCCGCCGAAATTGATGCCGGCTTTGTTGGTATTTTCGGGGAGGGTTTTACGCCCCAAGGCTTCCCGGCCTCGCTTTTGCTGCAAAGCGTGCCGGAAATGCGCTTCCGCCCCATCACCCGTTATGAAAACGCCTGCGCCACCGGAAGTGCGGCCATTCACGGCGCGCGGGATTTCATCGCCGCCGGGCGGGGCCGCTTCGCCCTGGTGGTGGGTGCTGAGAAAATGACCGCGACCCCCGGCCCCAAAATTGGTGAAATCCTGCTGACCGCTTCCCACCGCAAGACGGAATCAGACATTGAAGGCGGTTTTGCCGGCGTGTTTGGCCGTATCGCGGAAGCCTATTTCCAGCGCCATGGGGATCAATCCGATGCGCTCGCCACCATTGCGGCGAAGAACCACAAGAACGGGGTGGACAATCCTTGGGCGCAGATGCGCAAGGATTTCGGCTTCGAGTTCTGCCGCAACGAGAGTGAGAAGAACCCCTATGTCGCGCGGCCCCTGAAGCGCACCGATTGTTCCTTGGTATCCGATGGCGCGGCGGCTTTGGTGCTGGCGGATGAGGAGACGGCGCGCAGCATGGGCAAATCCGTGCGCTTCCGCGCCGCGGTGCAAGTGAATGAATACCTGCCCATCGCCGCGCGCGATATCATCCGCTTTGATGGCGCGCGCACCGCCTGGCAGCGCGCTTATGAACAGGCTGGGGTCAGCGTCGCTGACCTTTCCTTTGTCGAGACCCATGATTGCTTCACCATTGCCGAGCTTATTGAATATGAGGCGATGGGCCTGGCCCCCGAGGGCAAGGGCGGCAAGGCGGCGTTGGAAGGTTGGACAGCAGCAGGCGGCAGGCTGCCGGTGAACCGTTCCGGCGGCCTGAAAGCCAAGGGCCACCCGATTGGCGCCACGGGCGTTTCCATGCATGTGCTGGCGGCCATGCAGCTTTGCGGGCAGGCCGGGGCCATGCAATTGCCACGCGCGGACTTGGCTGGCGTCTTTAATATGGGCGGCGCGGCGGTGGCGAATTATGTCTCTATTTTGGAACGCGCGGGGTGATTTCGGGCGAAAATCGCGCCTAAAATCCTGGCATGGTTGATGCATAGTTCATTTTGTCTGGTAGCGGGATAGCCCGCTCCTGGCAGCTTAGCCTTCCTCAACCTTGCCTAAGGGCCATCCTTCTGGGGTGGCCCTCTTTTTTTGCTATTCCACTCTCGCATTTTGCAACGCAATTTCAGTCTGGGGTGGACAAAATACGAAACACAACCTATGCGTGTATTTGTGCGTCATGTTGGTCTCTCCACTCTTCCTTCACCTCCTCCGCTTATAGCGGATGGCGCCGCCTTGGCCTTGCTGGCCTTTCCTGAGGCGGAGCCGTTCTGGAGTGAAGTGCATGAGACTGTGCTTGGCCTACATCCCATGCCGATGGGGCAAGGGCGTTCGTATTCACGCCCCAAGCGTCAGGCCTGGGGGCGGCTGAGCCTGATGGATAATCGCCTGACCTTCGATACCAGCCTGCAGATCGGCGCGCTTGGCCAAGGCGCGATAAGCCTGCTCGGCCTTGGCCGCGGTTCCGCGACCCGCTTCACCAGTCTTTCGGATTTGCTTGATAGCAGCCCGCGCTTGGAACCCAATGCCGCCGCTGCCCTGGTGCAGGCCTGCGCCGCCGCCACCTGGAACCCGACGGAAGATGAACAGGAAATCGCCCTGGAAGGCGCGCCCGGCCTTGGCTTCACCATTCGCCATGCCGGCAGCGGCACATGGGCCTTGGCCATCATTTCAAGGAACAACCTGCCCAGCGGTGGCGGGTTTGATACGGTAACGGGCCTTGCTGATTTCGCCATGTTCGTGGCCCGGGTCAGTACCGCGCTTGCCAGACCAGGCCGCCGCCCGGCCCGCCTTGCGGTGCATGTGCTGGATCTGAGTGGGCTCCGCCATGTTGCCACCAATCTTGGCCATGCCGCGCAGGAGGAATTGCTGCGCGCCGCGGCACGGCGCCTTTCCGCGGCGGTTCGTGGCACTGACCTTATTGCGCGCCTCTCTGGTGATGAATTCGCCATTCTGCAGGCGGATGTCTCCACCGCCTCCCAGGCTGAGGCCATGGCCCGGCGCCTGACCGGGCTGCTCGGCCACCCCTATCTAGTGCTGGGGGAGACAGTAAGCGTGATCCCGCAACTCGGCTTTGTGCTGGCGCCGGAAGATGGCAATGACGCATCCCTGTTGCTGCGCTGTGCCGGGCTCGCCCGTTCCAGCCTTGAGCATGAGGCGGCGGAGGCAACGCCGCGCTGGTGCCGCTTCAGCGCGGATATGGATGCCCGTGCCAAGGCACAGCGCAATGCCGAAGCGGCGCTCCGCAATGCTGTGTGCGCCCAGCAATTTTAACTTCATTATCAGCCGCTTATCGCCCTGCCTGCCGGTCGGCTCACAGGTTTTGAGGCGCTGATCCGCTGGCGCCACCCGGAAACCGGACTGGTGCCACCCGCTGATTTCCTGCCGCTTGCCGAAAAGCTTAGCCTGATGGCGCGCATTGGCGAATGGGTAATCCGTGAGGCCTGCCGCACCGCCGCAGCTTGGGCCGGCAACCTCTCGGTTACGGTCAATATTGCACCGGCGCAATTCAAAGACGGGCGCCTTGTGGCGATACTACGCTCCGCATTGGCTGAAAGCGGGCTTGCCCCGCATCGCCTGGAAGTGGAAGTGACTGAAACGGTGCTGCTTCAGGCAAGCGGCGATGCGCCTTCGCAATTGGCGGCAATCCGCGCGCTGGGCTGCCATATCGCCATGGATGATTTTGGCACGGGCTATTCGTCATTGACCCAGCTGCGCTCCTTCCCCTTTGATCGGCTGAAGGTGGATCGGTCCTTTGTGCGGGATCTGCCGGAAAGCGCGCAAAGCCTGGCCATTCTGCGATCGGTGATTGGTCTAGGCCGCAGCCTTGGCATTGCGGTAACGGCGGAGGGGGTGGAAACCCCCGATCAAATGCGGCTTCTGATCCTGGAAGGCTGCAACAGCGCGCAGGGCTATCTGATTGGCAAACCTCAGAATGCCGCAGCCTATGCCGCGTTGATCGCCAATCCGCCACCAGAAGGGCTTGGGGTGGGCTGACCCGGCTTCAACGCAGCGGCAGCAGAATGGTCGCTGCCGCTTGTGCCGCAATACCCTCACCACGGCCGGTAAAGCCAAGCCGTTCGGTGGTGGTCGCCTTCACCGAAACCGCCGCAATATCCAGCCCGGCCAAATCGGCGATGCGCGCGCGCATGGCATCCGCATGCGGGGCGATTTTAGGCCTTTCGCATATCAGCGTCACATCCACATGCACCAGCAGGCCACCGCGCGCCGCGACCCGTCCCGCCGCGTGGCGCAGGAAGGCCGCGCTATCGGCATCCTTCCAATCCGCTTGAGAAGGCGGAAACCAGCGCCCGATATCGCCTTCGGCGAGGGCGCCATAAATCGCGTCACAGAGTGCATGCAGCCCGACATCAGCATCAGAATGTCCATCAAGACCAGTATCATGCGGGACATTGATGCCACAAAGGATCAAGGGGCGCCCGGCCACCAGCCGATGCACATCAAAGCCGGTGCCGGTCCGCGGTATCATGCGGGCAATCATGTCAGCTTCCACGCGGGCAAGGTCCTCTGGCCAGGTGATTTTCACATTTCGCTCACTGCCCGCCACAATGGCAACAGGCTGCCCCATGGCTTCAAGCAAGGAAGCGTCATCCGTCACCGCCCCGGCGCGGGCTTCATGGGCGGCGCAAAGCACCTGATAGCGAAAGGCCTGCGGGGTTTGGGCACGAAACAGCCCCTCACGCGGGATGGTCGCCGCGATTACGCCGCCCGCGACGCGCTTCAAGGTATCTGCAACAGGCTGGGCCGGGATGGCGCCGGCATGGGCTTCAAGCGCGGCGAGCAGGGCAGGGATGGTGCCCTTGGGAATAAAGGGGCGCGCCGCATCATGCACCATCACAAAATCTGGCGCCTGCGCGGCGATGGCGGTGAGGCCGGCGCGGACGCTTTCCTCCCGCGTGGCGCCGCCAGCCACCACGGGCAGGCAGGGCAGGCCATCCAAAAGCTTGGCAACATTGGCTTCCTCACCAGCGGGCGCCACTGGTTGCAGGACGGCTACCAAGCCTTCTGCCAAAAGCGCCTCGGCCGCATGACGCAGCACGGGCTGGCCCCGCAAGGGCAGAAATTGCTTGGGCTGCGCCGCGCCAAAACGACTGCCATGCCCGGCCGAGAGAAGAAGCGCCACGGTTTTCATGGGCAAATCATAAGATGGAATGGCGCAATCCGTCACCCTGCCCAGTCACGCGGCGTGAATCCTGCGATTCCACCTTACCCGCAGGTGCTTGCAGCCGAAGGTCATGCCCAGTCACGCGGCATGAATCCTGCGAAGTACCCACAGACAGGTTGTCTTGGCAGAGGATTTCGCGTATTTTGCACAAATTAAATGCAAAACTGGTGTGTGCAGTATGAATCTGCCTTTTCTGAAGTCGATTGACCTCGGCGGTCTAGCCATTTCGGCGCCCGTCATCCTGGCCCCCATGTCAGGCGTCACGGATCAGCCCTTCCGGCGGCTCGCGCGCTCGCTCGGCACGCCGATGGTGGTGTCTGAGATGATCGCCTCTCAGGCCATGGTGCGGGAAAATCGCCAAACGCTGAAAATGGCCGAATTGGATGGGTTTGGCGGCCCGGCCTCGGTCCAATTGGCAGGCTGCGACCCGTCAACCATGGCCGAAGCCGCCAAGTTGGTCGTGGATCGTGGCGCGGCGGTGGTGGATATCAATTTCGGCTGCCCCGTCAAAAAAGTCGCCTTGGGCCAAAGCGCCGGCAGCGCGTTGATGCGCGATGAGATTGCCGCCGCGCGGATTCTGGAAGCCATGGTGAAGGCCGTGCCGGTGCCGGTGACGCTCAAAATGCGCATGGGCTGGGATCATAACAGCCTGAACGCGCCCAGCCTGGCGCGTATTGCGCAGGAATGCGGCATCCGGCTTGTCACCATCCATGGCCGCACGCGCCAGCAATTCTACACGGGCCAGGCTGACTGGACCTTCATCAGACGCGTTAAAGAAGCCGCACAAATCCCTGTAATTGCTAACGGTGACATCCTATCCATGGAAGATGCCGAGGAAGCTTTGCGCCAATCCGGCGCAGATGGCGTCATGATCGGGCGCGGTGCCTATGGCCGCCCTTGGCTGCTGGGTCAGGTCGCGGCCTATCTGATGCACGGCATCCGCACCGAAGAACCCGCGCTTGCCGAGCAAAAGCGCATCCTGCTGGAACACTACGCGCTCATGCTGGAACATCACGGCACGGAGCCTGGCATTCGCATCGCGCGCAAGCATGTCGCTTGGTATTCCAAGGGATTGCCCGGTTCGGCTGAGTTTCGCGTGGCGGTCAATCACGCCACCACAGCGGAAGCGGTGCGGGCTTTGATTGACGGCTTCTTTGATCCGCTGATCGAAAAGGGTGTCACCGCGGTGCGCGATGCCTTCCGCGAAGCCGGGGAAGGGCAGATCGCCGCATGAATGCGCGCCCAGGACTTGCCGCCACCAATCGCAGCACGCCCAGGCTGGATAGCGCCATGGTGCTGGCTGCCTTGCCCGTGCCGGCAGTGGTGCTGAATGCCGATGATCGCTTTACCTTCGCCAATGGCGCGGCGGAGCAATTCTTCCGGCTTTCTGCCGGCGCGCTCTGTCAGTTGAAGCTGACCGACATTCTGCCGCCGGATAACCGCGTCTTTGCAGTGCTGGCGCAAATCCGGCGCTTTGATTCGCCGGTGTCGGATTACGACCTGCTGTTGGAAAGCCCGCGCATCAATCGCCGGGGCGTTTCCGTCCATGGCGCGCCTTTGCATGAAATTGAAGGCGCTGTGGTGCTGACCTTGCAGGATGGGTCAACCGCGCAAATGCTCGACCGGCAGCTCAGTTTCCGGGGTGCTGCGCGCGGTGCCTCGGCCATGGCCGCAATGCTGGCGCATGAGGTAAAGAACCCGCTGTCCGGCATTCGCGGTGCAGCGCAATTGCTTGAACAGAATGCGCCAGACGCGGATAAGGAACTTTGCGTCCTGATTCAGGATGAGGTGGACCGCATTCGCGGGCTGGTGGACCGGTTTGATATCTTCTCCGAACGTCCCGTGGATTTGGGGCCGGTGAATATCCATCAGGTGCTGGATCATGTACGGCGCATCGCACAAACCGGCTTTGCCGCGCATCTACGGGTTTCAGAAGAATATGACCCATCGCTCCCGCCGATTTGGGGCAATCGCGATATTCTGGTGCAGATCCTCCTGAACCTGGTGAAAAACGCCGCCGAGGCGGTGGACCCAATCCATGGGGAGATCGTGCTTTCTACCGCCTATCAGCATGGGGTGCGGATCGCGGTGCCGACATCGGCTGAACGGGTGCATCTGCCGCTGCTGGTAACGGTGCGCGATAATGGTCCAGGCATCCCCGAGGAAATCCAAGCGACGCTGTTCGAGCCCTTTGTTTCCACCAAAAGGGGCGGGCAGGGGCTTGGCCTGGCACTGGTTGCGAAACTCGTGACCGATCTGGGCGGGCTGATTGAATGCGATTCACGCCCTGGCCGCACGCTATTCAAACTTTCCATGCCCGCCCCCCCGGCGGGTTGGCAGGAGAGCGCCTGATGACTGATCCCCGCACCATCCTGATTGCCGATGATGATCGCGCCATCCGCACGGTATTAAGCCAGGCCCTGGGCCGCGCCGGCTATCAGGTGCGCGCCACATCCTCGGCCGCCACGCTTTGGCGCTGGGTGGAAGATGGCGAAGGGGATCTGGTCATCACCGATGTGATCATGCCGGACGAAAACGGGCTTGATCTGGTCCCGCGCATCCGCCGCGTACGCCCTGAGATGCGCGTGATTGTCATGAGCGCGCAATCCACCTTCGCCACCGCCGTGAAGGCAACCCAACGCGGCGCCTTTGAATACCTGCCCAAGCCCTTCGATTTGAAGGAAGTTCTGGGCACGGTGGAGCGCGCCTTGGCCGCGCCGCCGGATGCGCCACCGCCTGAGGATGCCGATGGCGAAAAGCTGCCGCTGATTGGCCGGTCCGCTGCCATGCAGGAAATCTACCGCACCGTGGCGCGGCTCACCACGACCGACCTGACGGTGATGGTCACGGGCGAAAGCGGCACCGGCAAGGAATTGATCGCCCGCGCGCTGCATGATTACGGCAAGCGCCGCGCCGGGCCCTTTGTCGCCATCAATATGGCGGCGATCCCGCGCGAATTGATCGAAGCCGAATTATTCGGCCATGAACGCGGCGCCTTCACCGGGGCGCTCAATCGCGGCATTGGCCGGTTTGAACAGGCCGCCGGCGGCACGCTGTTCCTGGATGAGATTGGCGATATGCCCCCCGAAGCGCAGACCCGCTTGCTCCGCGTGTTGCAGGAAGGCGAATTCACCACGGTGGGCGGGCGTCAGCCGATCAAGGCCAATGTGCGGATTGTGGCGGCCACACATCGCGATTTGCGCCACCAGATCCGCCAGGGGCTATTCCGGGAGGATTTGTTCTATCGCCTGAATGTGGTGCCGATCCGCCTGCCGCCCTTGCGCGAAAGGCTGGAAGATATCCCCTTGCTTGCGCGGCATTTTCTGGACCGCGCCCGGGCTTCGGGCCTGCCTTCCAAGCAATTGGCGACAGAAGCCTTGGAAGCGCTCAAGGCCCATGCCTGGCCCGGCAATGCGCGCGAATTGGAAAACCTGATGCGCCGCATGGCAGCGCTTTATCCCCAGGAAGTCATTGGCGCCGATGCCGTGGCGGCGGAGCTTGCCGAAGCCGCGCCGGTCGCTGGCCCTGATGGCCAGGCGGCACCGATCACGCTGGAACAGGCCGTGGAACGCCATTTGGCCAGCTTCATGATGGCCCATAAGGATGGCATGCCGGTAAAGGAATTATACGACCGGGTGCTCGCCGAGGTTGAACGCCCCTTGCTCCGCATGGCATTGAGCGCGACAAGAGGCAATCAGATCAAGGCGGCGGCCATGCTCGGGCTCAATCGGAATACGCTGCGGAAGAAGCTGCGGGAATTGGAACTTCCCGTGGTGCGCGGCGCGTGACGATCCGGCAGCGCCGCATGGCTTGACCATGCCTGCCGAAGGGCTGGCGGAAGCCCCATTGCGGCCGCGCGGGTTTTTTACCCGGCTGGCGGATATTGTCACCGGCAGGGTTTTCACTGTCTCGTTGGCGCTATTGGCGCTTGGTGTTGGGCTTGCGACGTTTGCGGCCCTTTCGGGTGGCACCCCGGTGGGACCCACCGGGGCAGGGCAATTGGCCGGGGTTATCCTGGCAAATATTGCGTTTTTGCTGCTGCTTGTCGCCTCACTCGCTGCGCGGCTCACGCGGATGTGGCTGGAACGCCGGCGGGGTGCTGCGGGGTCGCGGCTGCATGTGCGCCTTGTGCTGCTGTTTGGCGTGGTGGCCGCCGTGCCGGCCCTGCTGGTTGCGGGCTTCGCCGCGCTATTTTTCAACCTTGGCATCCAGGCCTGGTTCAGTGACCGTGTACGCGACACGCTGGAAGCATCGCTGGTGGCATCTCGCGGGTATCTGGATGAGCATCGCAACACGATCCGCGCCGATATCCTGTCCATGGCGAATGACCTCAATCGTGCGGCGCAGGTCCTGCTGCCGGATAATGGCGTGGCCTTCGCCCGGCTGCTGGCGACCCATACCGCTCTGCGTGGGCTGACAAGCTCGATCATTTTTGAACCTGTACTGGGCCAGGTGGTGGCCAATGCCGGTTTGGGCATATCGAATCTTGTGGATTTGCCGCCGGCCTGGGCGCTGGAGGCGGTGCGGTCTGGCGAGGTGGTGGTGCTGCCGAGTGAGGCCGAGGAAGGGCGCGTGCGCGCCATGGTGCAGTTGAATATCCCGCCGGGTCTTGTGCTGCTGATCACCCGCCCGCTTGATCCTTCCGTCTTGGGCCATATGCGGCGGACAGAGATTTCCTTCAATGAATACAATCAACTGGACCGCAATCGCAGCAGCCTGCAAATCACCTTCTTCCTGATCTTCGCGATTGCCACCTTGCTGGTGCTGCTGGCCGCGGTGCTGATTGGTTTGCTGATGGCCAATCGCATCGCGCGGCCCATTTCGCGCCTCATCCAGGCGGCTGAGCGCGTGCGCGGCGGCGATCTGGCGACCAAGGTGGAAGAAGGGGAAGCGGATGATGAAATCGCGCGCCTCGCACGATCCTTCAACCGCATGACCAGCCAGCTTGGCGCGCAGCGTGCCGAATTGATGAATGCCTACAGCCTGATTGATGAAAGGCGGCGCTTCACCGAAACCGTGCTGTCCGGCGTGTCAGCAGGTGTTGTCGGGCTTGATGGGGAAGGGCGTGTCACGCTGCCCAATCGTTCCGCCAGCGCCCTGCTTGGCGTTGATCTGGATGCGGCGATTGGCCTTGCCTTTGCGCGCATCGCCCCGGAATTCGCGGAATTGCTGGATGCGGCAAAGGCCAATCCGGAACGCCCCAGGGTGGCGGAAATCCTGATTGGGCCCGCCAATGCGCGGCGCACCCTATTGGCGCGGATCGGCACCGAAACGCTGGGCGGGCGCATCGAAGGTTATGTGCTGACTTTTGATGATATTACCGAATTGCAATCCGCGCAGCGCAAGGCCGCCTGGGCGGATGTGGCGCGGCGCATTGCACATGAAATCAAGAACCCGCTGACACCCATCCAGCTTTCCGCCGAAAGGCTGAAGCGGCGCTATCTGCGCCAAATTACCGATGACCCGGACACCTTCCGCCAATGCACGGATACGATTGTGCGGCAGGTGGAAGATATCGGGCGCATGGTGGATGAATTTTCGGCCTTTGCGCGCATGCCCCAGCCGGTGATCAAGCCCGAAGACGCCAATAGGCTGATGTTGGAAGCGCTGGTGCTGCAACGCACGGCGCATCCGGAAATCACTTACGACAATCAAGCAGGGCCGGAGGCGCTGAAACTGCAGTGCGATCGGCGCCTGATCGGCCAGGCGCTGACCAATCTGTTGCAGAATGCGGCGGATGCCATTGCCATGCGCGAAGGCGGCGAAGCGGGCAGGATTGAAACGCGCATTTTGGTGGAAGGGGGCATGGTTGCCTTCCAGGTGACCGATAATGGCATTGGCCTGCCCAAGGCGGAGCCGCGCGAAAGACTGACGGAGCCCTATGTCACCCACAAACCCAAGGGCACCGGGCTTGGCCTTGCCATTGTGAAGAAGATCATGGAGGACCATGGCGGTGGGGTAGTTTTGGAAGATCGGCCCGAGGGTTCCGGCACGGTTGCGCGGTTGGTCTTGCCGCTTGGCGAGTCTCCCTGGCAATCTGACGGAACAGCCGCCAAGACGGCGCATACAGCAAATTGAGGGGCAGCAAGGTCGCGCATGGCGCATGAGATTCTGATCGTTGATGATGAACCCGATATCAGGGCGCTGCTGGAAGGCATCCTGAGCGATGAGGGGTTTGAGACGCGTCAGGCGCATGATGCCGATAGCGCATTGGCGGCGTTTCGCGCGCGTCGGCCATCCCTGGTGATCCTGGATATCTGGTTGCAGAATTCGCGCATGGATGGGCTTGGCATCCTGGAAGCGCTGCATGCCGAAGAACCGCAGCTGCCGGTGGTCATGATCTCGGGCCATGGCACGATTGAAACCGCAGTGCAGGCGATCCAGCAGGGCGCCTATGATTTCATTGAAAAGCCCTTCAAATCGGATCAGCTGCTTCTGGTGTTGGCGCGTGCCTTGGAAGCAGCGCGGCTCAAGCGCGAAAATAGTGATCTTCGGCTGCGCGCTGGGCCAGAGAGCGAATTGCTCGGCCGATCCGCTGGCATTGCCCAATTGCGAGGCGCGATTGAAAAAGTGGCGCCGACCGGGTCACGCGTGCTGCTGACCGGGCCGGCGGGCGCGGGGAAGGAAGTGGCGGCGCGCAGCATTCATGCGCAATCGCGCCGCGCCGATGGCCCCTTTGTGGTGCTGAATTGCGCCATTCTGAACCCGGCGCGGTTTGAAGAAGAATTATTCGGCGTTGAAGCTGGTGCGGATGCGAAAAACCAGGCGCGCCGCGCCGGCGTTCTGGAACGCGCCCATGGCGGGACGCTGCTTTTGGATGAAGTCGCGGATATGCCGCTTGAAACCCAAGGCAAGATCGTGCGCGCCTTGCAGGAACAGGGGTTTGAACGTGTTGGCGGGGGGGCGCGCGTCAAGGTGGATGTGCGCGTGATTGCCACCACCAATCGCGACCTTTCTGCTGAAATCGCCGCCGGGCGCTTTCGGGAAGATTTGTTCTATCGCCTGGCGGTGGTGCCCATTCGTGTGCCGCCGCTCAAGCAAAGGCGGGAAGATGTGCCGCTTTTCGCGCGCCATTTCATGGCCCGCGCCATTGAAACCACCGGCATGGCGCCGCGTGAGCTTTCGGAAGATACGCTGGCCGCCATGCAGGCCTATGATTGGCCGGGCAATGTGCGTGAATTACGCAATCTGATGGATTGGCTGCTGATCATGGCACCGGGTGAAAGCCGGGAAGCGATCCGCCCGGAAATGCTGCCGCCCCAGATCGGTGCCGCAGCACCCGCCGTGCTGACGCTCGATCGCAGTTCGGAGATCATGACGCTGCCGCTGCGTGATGCGCGGGAAGTGTTCGAACGCCAATATCTGGAAGCGCAATTGCTGCGCTTTGGTGGCAATATCAGCCGCACGGCGAATTTTGTTGGCATGGAAAGAAGCGCCTTGCATCGCAAGCTGAAATTCCTGGGCGTGCAGGCGGAAGACCGCACGCCTTCAACCCCCGTTCCCTGAGGTTCCCCATGTCGCGTATCGCCTATGTGAATGGCCGCTATGTGGCGCAGCCCGATGCGTCAGTGAATATCGAAGATCGCGGCTATCAATTCGGCGATGGCATTTATGAGGTGGTGCATCTTTACGATGGCCGCTTCATTGATGAGGATTTGCACCTGGCCCGATTGGAACGATCCTTGCGCGAAATCCAGCTGCCGATGCCGATGCCGCGTGCGTCGCTCAGGATGGTGCTGCGTGAAGTCGCCAGGCGCAATCGCGTGACCGAGGGGTTGCTCTATATGCAAGTCACGCGTGGCGTGGCGCGGCGTGATCATGCCTTCCCGAGCAAGCCCATCGCACCCGCCTTGGTGGTGACAGTGAAGCGCATTGCCCCTTATCCCACCAATGTGGATCGCTGGGGGGCAGCGGCGATTACCATGCCGGACCTCCGCTGGGCGCGCTGCGATATCAAGACCGTCAATCTGCTGCCGAATTGCCTGGCGCGTCAGGCAGCGCGCGAAAAGGGCGCCATTGAAGCGGTGCTGTATGACGAAGCCTCCGGCATGGTGACGGAAGGGGCAGCGACCAGCTTCTGGATTGTTGATGCGTCAGGCACCATCCGCACCCGGCCCTTGAGTGACGCCATCCTGCCCGGCTGCACCCGCGCGGCGCTGATGGCGGAATTGCGCGATGCCGGCATTGCCTTTGAAGAACGTGCCTTTTCCATGGAAGAACTCCGCTATGCGCGGGAAGCTTTCATTACCTCCGCCACATCCTTCGTGAAGCCCATCACCAGGATTGATGGCGCGCCGGTGGGGGATGGGGAAGTCGGCCCCGTTGTGCGCAAGCTTTTCGAGATTTTCGCCCGGCATGTGAAGGGGGCGATGCGCAACGCGGCATGAATACCGCCCCGCGCGCCATCCTGTTCGATTGGGACAATACGCTGGTGGATGGCTGGGCCGCGATTGAGGCCGGGCTGAATGCGGCCTTTCGCGCCTTCGGCCTGCCGCTTTGGAATCGCACCCAGGTGCTGGCCAATGTGCGGCGTGCCTTGCGCGAAAGCTTTCCTGAATTGTTCGGCGACGAATGGGAAAGGGCGCGCGATATCTTTTATGCCGAAGTGCGCGCCTGCCATTTGCAGGTTTTGCAACCCATGCCGGGCGCGGCGGCAGCGCTGGAAGCCGGGGCAGGGCGCCTGCCGCTAGGCGTGGTTTCCAACAAGCAAGGGCCATTGCTGCGCGCCGAGGCCGCGCATCTTGGCTGGGATAGGCATTTCGGCCCGCTGATTGGTGCAGGCGATGCGGCGGCAGACAAGCCCGACCCCGCGCCGATTCTGATGGCCTTGCAGGCGCTTGGCCTGAATGCAGCGCCGGACATCTGGTACGTTGGAGATACCGCGCTTGATATGCAGGCAGCGCGCGCCGCGGGCTTGCGTGCCGTGCTGATGGGGGATGCAGCGCATGATGGCGGCATTGCCGCTGCGGGGGCGGATCAGGTCTTTGCCAATTGCCATGAATTGGCTCTCGCGCTTTCGTCACTTGTCAAACCAGCCTGACATGCCAAACTAAGCGCGCCGGCGGCCGGAAATGGTTTTCGTCGGTCCGTGCCTGGTCGGTGACCAGCAAAAAGAAGGACCGGTCCCATGGCCGCTGAAAAGTCCCAGAACGTGCAGGATGTCTTCCTGAATCACGTTCGCAAATCCAAAACGCCCGTCACGGTATTCCTGGTGAATGGCGTCAAATTGCAGGGCATCATTACCTGGTTTGACAATTTCTCGGTGCTGCTGCGCCGCGATGGCCATACGCAGCTTGTCTATAAGCATGCGATCAGCACCGTGATGCCCGGCGCGCCGATTTCATTGTTTGATGGTGTGCCAGCAGCGCCTGCTGCCGCGGCGCCCGCCGCTCCGGCTTCAGAAACACGCCTGACCTTGCAGAGAGAGGTGATTTCTGACGGCGGTTACTGAACAGGGCGCCGGGTACCCAACCCGCGCCGCCGTCATCCTTCCCTTCGAAAAGCCCGCACGCAGCGCTATTGGCGATGTAGGCGGGAAGCGCGCCGCAGAGGCAAGGCTGGCGGAGGCGATAGGCCTTGCCGCATCCATTGGCGTCACCATCGTCCATTCCGCGATCCATCCGCTGCGTGAAAGGCGGCCCGCCACCTTGATGGGCGAAGGCCAAGTGGAGATGGAAAAAAGGGCGCTGCTTGATCAGCAAGTGGGCGTGGTGATTGTGGATGCTGCCCTCAGCCCGGTGCAGCAGCGCAACCTGGAACACGCCTGGGCCTGCAAGGTGATTGATCGTACCGGCCTGATCCTGGAGATTTTCGGCGAAAGGGCGCGCACGCGCGAAGGCAGCTTGCAGGTGGAATTGGCGCATCTGGAATACCAGCGCACGCGGCTTGTCAGGTCCTGGACGCACCTGGAACGCCAGCGCGGTGGCTTTGGGTTCCTTGGGGGGCCTGGGGAAAGTCAGATCGAAATTGACCGGCGGCTGATCGGCGACCGCATTGTGCGGCTCAAGCGCGAATTGGATCAGGTGCGGCGGACGCGCGGCCTGCATCGCCGCGCACGGGAACGTGTGCCTTATCCGGTGGTGGCGCTGGTTGGCTATACCAATGCCGGCAAGTCAACGCTGTTCAATGCGCTGACGGGGGCCGGGGTCTATGCGCAGGATCAGCTATTCGCGACGCTTGATCCCACCATGCGCGCGATAAAGCTGCCATCCGGGCGCAATGTGATCCTATCCGACACGGTGGGCTTCATTTCCGATCTGCCGACGCAATTGGTCGAAGCCTTCCGCGCCACTTTGGAAGAAGTTGCCGCCGCTGATCTGATTTTGCATGTGCGCGACATTGCCCACCCTGATAGTGCCGCGCAGCGCGCCGATGTGCTGGGCGTTTTGGAAGCCATGGCCGATGGCCCGGACGCGACCTTAGATGAGGCCTGGCCCGACCGCGTTTTGGAAGTGTTGAACAAGGCCGATATCCTGGGCGGCATTGATGCGGTTGAACGCCGGAGCCCGGATGCAGTGGCGGTCTCGGCCTTGACCGGGGCGGGGTTGCCCGCGCTTCGTGCCGCGATTGATGCTAGGCTTTCGGCGCAACTTGTCGTGATTGATGCGGTGCTGCCGCCGTCTGATGGTGCCGCCATTGCCTGGCTGCATGCGCATGGTGAGGTGCTGGAACGTCAGGATGCCGATGATGCGGTGCGGCTGAAAGTGCGCCTTTCGCCCATGGATCGCGCGCGGTTTGCAAGCCGGGGACAGAAATGACCATTTCAGCCTCGCAGGCTGCCGATCTGGCCTTGCTGCTGCGTGCGGCGTCTCGGGCGGAAATCCTGCCGCGCTTCCGGCGCCTGGGGGCGGATGCGGTGCGGAGCAAGACCGGCCCGCTCGATCTGGTGACCGATGCGGATGAGGCGGCGGAGCGGGTGATTACCGCAGGGCTGCACAAGCTTTTCCCCGGCTGCGTGGTGGTGGGGGAGGAAGCGACCGCGGCTGATCCTTCCCTACTTGGGCGGCTGGCCGATGCGGAATTGGCCTTTGTGGTGGACCCGGTGGATGGCACGGCGAATTTTGCTGCCGGCGTGCCGCTTTTTGGCTGTATGGCGGCTGCGATCCGGCGCGGTGAGATCATTGGCGCCTGGATCCATGATCCGCTCGGTGATGACACGGCAATAGCCTTGCGCGGGCAGGGGGCCTGGCTTGCCGATGCGGAAGGGCGCCGCTTTGCCGATTTGCGCGTGGCCACCCCCGCCGCGCCGGGCGATATGGTGGCCGCGATATCCTGGGGTTATATGCCGGAACCGCTGAAATCCCGCGTCACCAGCCGCTTGCCGCGCCTGGCGGGCACGGTTTCCTATCGCTGTGCCGCGCATGAATATCGGCTGGCGGCCGGCGGGCATGCGCATTTGCTGGTCTATAATAAGCTGATGCCTTGGGATCATGCGCCGGGCTGGCTGCTCCACCGCGAAGCCGGCGGGCATTCAGCGCGCTTTGATGGCAGCGCTTATGGCCCGCATTTGACCTCGGGCGGGCTGATCTGCGCGCCGGACCGCGCGAGTTGGGAAGCCGCCCAGGAGGCGCTTTTTACCCCATGAGTGGCGCCGATGAGGATGAGGAGGCCGGTCCGCCCGGCCTGCCCCCCGGCACGCCCTTTTACATGACCCCCGCCGGCGCTGCCGCGCTCCGCGCCGAGGTGAAGCGACTTTGGGAGGAGGAGCGCCCGAAGGTGGTGGACCCCGTCTCCTGGGCGGCGGCGCTCGGGGATCGGTCGGAGAATGCGGATTACCAATATGGCAAGCGGCGGCTCCGCGAAATTGACGGGCGCGTGCGCTTCCTCACCAAGCGGCTTGAGAAGGTGCAGGTGGTGGACCCGGCGCACCAGACGCGGCGCGACCAGGTGTTTTTCGGCGCCAGCGTAACCTATGCCCGCGCGTCAGATGATGCCGAGGTGACGATCACCATTGTCGGCGTGGATGAGGCAGAGGCCGAGGCCGGGCGGATTTCCTGGGTGGCGCCGGTGGCCCGTGCGCTGCTGGGGGCGCGGGTGGGTGATATGCGGCGGCTGCGCACGCCTGCCGGGATGGAGGAGATTGAGGTGGTGGGGATTAGTTATCCGACACCATAAAAATCGTAAGATAAGTATTTTAGACGGATTTTCTCATTTTTCGCTACGCTTTGCCTGTACCCACAGCGCCTCCATCTCCTCCAGGCTCATATCATTCAGGCTTTTTCCCGCAAGATCAGCCTGTTCTTCGATGTAGCCAAAACGGTGCGTGAATTTCTGATTGGCGTGGCGGAGCGCCGCTTCCGGGTCCAGATCGAGCTTGCGCGCCAGATTGGCCAGCACGAAAAGCAGGTCGCCGACCTCATCCTGAAGTCTTGCCTTATCAGCGCCTTGCAGTTCGTTGCGGAGTTCTTCTGCCTCCTCCTCCAGCTTATCCAAAACCGCGCCGGCATCGGGCCAGTCAAAGCCAACCCGCGCGGCGCGGCGTGTAAGTTTGGCGGCGCGAGTCAGGGCAGGGAGGCCATCCGGGATTCCCGCCAGCACGCCGCTTTCCGCCCGCGCGGCGCGTTCGGCGGCTTTTTGCGCCTCCCAGGCGCGGGTTTGCGCGGCGGCGTCGCGCGCGGCTTCCTCACCAAAGACATGAGGATGGCGGCGGATCATCTTGTCAGAAATGGAAGCTGCGACCTCGGCAAAGCCGAACCAGCCGCGCTCGGCGGCCATTTGCGCGTGATAGACTACCTGGAACAGCAGATCGCCCAATTCATCCAAAAGCTTGTCCGGGTCATTGGCGGCGATGGCATCCGCGACCTCATAGCCTTCCTCAATCGTGTAAGGCGCGATGGAGGCGAAATCCTGCATCAAATCCCAGGGGCAGCCGCCATTGGGATCACGCAGCTTTGCCATGATGGCGAGCAGGGCGCGGAGCCTGGCGTCAGGCGAATTTTGGCTCGGGGTTTCGGTCATATAATTTCCGCATAAGGTATATTATGGAAAATAAAGGCCAGCCTAGAATTCCTCTACCTGCGCCACACCCGGCACAACCCGCATGGCCTGCATCAGCCTTGGCCCGACATTGAAGCCGCCCGGTAGCGCGATTTCCACTTCCTGCGCCGCGCCAAGCTGCGGCACCAGGATCACGCGCCCGCGGCCTCGGCCTTCGCGCGTCAGCAAGGCGCGGATCGGGTCGAGCGTCGCGGTAGCCTCAAGCCACAGCTTAATCCCACCACCGGCATTGGCCGCGACCTTATCCAGGCTTTCAAGCTCGGTCGCCGTCAGGCGCAAGGCTTCGCCTTCCATACGCAAATCGGCGGTCACCAGAATGGCGCTGCCTTCGCCGAGCAATTCGCGGCTGCGGTTCAGCACCTCGGAAAAGCAGGTCACTTCAAAACTGCCATGCGTGTCGGAAACCCGGACCCAGGCCATACGGCTGCCGGTTTTGGTCGTGCGTTCCTTGGCATTCACCACCGTGCCGGCCAGCTTGACGCGCCCACCGCCGCGGCCTGCGCGATCGGCAATGGCGGAAGATGGCACCACGCCAAGCCGCTTCAGCGCCTGGCGATAGGCATCCAAGGGGTGCGCGGAGAGATGAAAGCCAATCGCCTCAGCCTCCTGGGAAAGCCGATCAAGCGGCTGCCAATCTGGCACATCCGGCAGGCGCAGCGCCTCTGGCCGGCCAGGCTCGGCGCCGAAAAGGCCGATCTGGCCGCTATCACGTTCCTCGGCGCTGGCTTGGGCGCGGCGCAAAATGGTCTCGGCCCCTGCCATGACGCGGGCGCGATTGCCATCCAGGCATTCAAAAGCGCCGGCGCGGGCCAGGTTTTCGATCTGCATCTTATTGAGCAGCTTGGGGTCCACCCGCGCCGCGAAATCCGCGAGTGAGGCAAAATCACCACCCTTATCGCGCGCCGCCACCAGATCGCGAATCGCACCTTCACCCACGCGCTTCACGGCAGCCAGCGCAAAGCGAATGGCCTGCTTGCCGTCATCCCGCGCTTCCACGCGGAAATCGGCACCGCTGCGGTTGATATCCGGCGGCAGCACGGCAATGCCAAGCCGCGCCGCTTCCTGCATATGGCCCGCAAGCTTGTCCGTATTGGAAAGGTCAAGCGTCATGGAAGCCGCGAGGAAGGCGACCGTGTGATTGGCCTTCAGCCAAGCCGTTTGGTAGCTGACCAAGGCATAGGCCGCCGCGTGGGATTTGTTGAAGCCGTAATCGGCGAAGCGTTCCATGAGGTCGAAAATCTCGGCCGCCTTGGCGGGTTCAATGCCGCGCGCCTCCGCGCCATCGCAGAAAATCTTGCGCTGGGCTTCCATTTCGCTCCGGATCTTCTTGCCCATGGCGCGGCGCAGCAGGTCAGCAGCGCCGAGCGAATAGCCGGCCAGATCCTGCGCAATCTGCATGACCTGTTCCTGATAGACCATGATGCCATAGGTTTCCGACAGGATATGCCGGATTGCCTCATGCGGCGGCTCCCACGCCTCGCCATGTTTGCGGGTGCAATAGGCCGGGATATTCGCCATGGGGCCGGGCCGATAAAGCGCCACCGCCGCCACCAAATCCTCAAAGCGGTTGGCGCGCATTTGCCGCAGGCAGTCACGCATCCCCTGCCCTTCAAACTGGAACACGCCGGCGGCATCGCCGCGCCCGAGCATTTCATAGGTTTTTGGGTCATCCAGCGGGATGGCGGCGATGTCCACGTCAATCCCCTGCCCTTTCAGAATGTCGAGCGCGCGCTCAATGACGGTCAGGGTCTTCAGTCCAAGGAAGTCAAACTTCACCAGGCTCGCCATCTCGGCGTATTTCATCGAGTATTGCGTAACAAGGTATTCGGAGCGCGGGTCGCGATAGAGCGGCACGGTTTCAATCAAGGGCTTGCGCCCAATCACCACGCCGGCGGCATGGGTGGAGGCATTGCGGTAAAGCCCTTCCACCTGCAGCGCGATATCCAAAAGCCGCGCAACCTGTTCGTCGCTATCGCGCATTTCCTGCAAGCGCGCTTCGCCTTCGATGGCTTGGGACAGCGTCACAGGCTTCGCCGGATTGTTCGGAATAAGTGAGGCGATCTTATCCACCTGCCCATAGGGCATGCCCAGCACGCGCCCCACATCACGCACCGCCGCTTTCGCTTGCAGCTTGCCGAAGGTGATGATTTGCGCCACGCGATCTTCGCCATATTCGCGCCGGACATAGGCAATCACCTCGTCGCGCCGGTCCTGGCAGAAATCAATATCGAAATCCGG
Source organism: Alphaproteobacteria bacterium (assembly GCA_016869735.1). GTDB lineage: Bacteria > Pseudomonadota > Alphaproteobacteria > Acetobacterales > Acetobacteraceae > Neoroseomonas. The sequence continues at coordinate 5,769 of VGDL01000014.1, read as the reverse complement.
CATGGAAACGCGTTCGGGGTTGAGGAAGCGTTCGAACAGCAGGCCAAACCGGATGGGATCGAGATCCGTAATCAACAGCGCCCAGGCGGCGACCGAACCCGCGCCCGAACCGCGCCCCGGCCCCACCGGAATGGGCGGTGTTTGCGCCTTGGCCCATTGGATGAAGTCAGCAACAATCAAGAAATAGCCTGGAAAACCCATTTTCTCGATAACGCCGATTTCATAGGCCAGGCGTTCGCGATATTGCGCACGCGTTGCCTCATCCGGCGCAGGGCGCGTGGCATCCAGGCGTTGTTCCAGCCCGGCTTCGCCCATGGCGCGGAGTGTTTCGGCTTCTGTCTTGCCTTCCTGCACCTTGGGGCAGATCGGCAATTCGGGCTTGCGCGCTTCGGTCATCACCGCACTCATGCGCGCAATGGCGAGCGTATTGTCGCAGGCATCGGGCAAATCCGCGAAAAGGGCGCGCATGGCTTCTGCCGTTTTGAACCAATGCTCTGCGGTCACGCGGCGGCGGTCGCGTTCCGCCATGGTGCGGCCGTCAGCGATGCAGAGCAGCGCATCATGCGCTTCATACATGGCGGGGGCAGCGAAATAGACATCATTGGCAGCGATGATCGGCAGCCGCGCGCCATGCGCCAAGGCGAGCAAAGCGGGTTCCAGCCGCGCTTCCGCATCCCGCCCATGACGGTTGAGTTCAACCGCCAGCCGATCCGGAAAGGCTTCCTTGAGCCGCGCGAGAAGCTTCTCGGCGGCCGGTTTCTGGCCTTCCAACAACAGGCGTGAAATCGGGCCGAGCGTGCCGCCCGTCAGCAGAAACAGCCCTTCGGCATGTTCTGCAAGTTGGTCCAGCAGCACGGCCGGCTTGCCCGAGGCATCTTCCCGCAGGAATCCAAGCGATGACAGGCGCTGCAAATTATCCAAGCCACGCGGCGTGAGCGCCAGCGCCACCAGCGGGTCCGGCGGCAGCCGCAGCGCATCGGGACGATCAGCATCCGTGCTGGCGCGCGAAAGCCCCAATTGGCAGCCCATGATGGGCTGTACGCCCTTTTTCGCGCAGGCTTCCGCGAATTCCAAAGCGCCGAACAGATTGCCCGTATCCGTCAGCGCCAGCGCCGGCATGCCATCGGCGGCGGCAAGCGCGGCAAGCTTATCCGCCTTGATCGCGCCTTCCGAGAGCGAATAGGCCGAATGCGTGTGCAAATGAACAAAGGGCATGCAATTGGCGTTCCGGAATCGCGTGGGACCAAAGCCTAGCACAGCCAAAAGCCCTTGCCTGCCGCACGATGCGCTATCAGGATGGATTTTGAATTTTGACCGGAGCGCCAATCATGTCCCTGCCCCGCCTTGCCCTGACGGCCCAGCCCTTCCTTGCGCTTGCTTTCGGCGCCAGTCCTGCCCTGGCTCATGCCGGGCATGAGCATGGCTTGGTTGCGGGTTTCCTCCACCCGCTGATGGGCGCGGATCATGTCGCGGCGATGGTGGCGATTGGGCTTTGGGCGGCCTCGCTCGGCTGGCGGCGCGGCTGGCTGCCGCCTTTGGGTTTCCTGGCCGGCATGGCGGGCGGCATTGCGCTGGCGCTGATAGGCGGCATCGGATTTGGCTTTGGCCTGGTTGAAACGGCGGTGGCGGGCAGCCTGATTGTGCTGGGCGCCATGATCGCGATGGCCCAGCCCTTCCGCGCGGCAGTGGCGCTGCCCTTGGTGCTGGTGGCTGGGCTGGTGCATGGCTTGGCGCATGGCGGGGAGATAGCCAGCGCCGCGCTACCGACCGCTTTTGGCATGCTGGCGGGCTCCGCACTGCTGCATGGGCTTGGCGCGGCGCTTGGTGTTGCCAGCGCGCGGTATGCGGGCGCGCTGCGCTTTGGTGGTGCGGCGATTGCGGGGTTCGGCGCGCTGTTGCTGCTGGGCTAGTTTTTAGGCGCTGACGATCTTTCCATCGCGCAGCGTCACCACACGGTCCATCCGCCGCGCCAAATCGGGGTTATGCGTCGCGATCAGCGCCGCCAGCCCCTGGCCGCGCACCTGTTCCAGCAATTCGGCAAAGACGCGGTCCGATGTGCCGACATCCAGATTGCCGGTTGGTTCATCGGCCAGCAAAAGCCGCGGCTGATTGGCAAGCGCGCGGGCAATCGCAACGCGCTGCTGTTCGCCCCCCGAGAGCTTCCCTGGCCGATGATCCAGCCGCGCTTGCAGGCCGAAAATCCCGAGCAAATCCTTCGCACGCTGGGTCGCATCAGCCCGGCTTTTGCCGGCGGCGAGCTGGGGCAGGATGATGTTCTCGGCCGCCGTGAATTCTGGCAGCAAATGATGGAACTGATAGACAAAGCCGATCGCATTGCGCCGGATGGCCGTGCGCGCCTCATCCGAAAGCGAACCGGCGGCCTGACCGGCGATGAAGACCTCTCCGCCATCGGGTTTTTCGAGCAAACCCGCCAGATGCAGCAAGGTTGATTTGCCGGTGCCAGAGGGCGCCACCAGCGCCACAATCTCACCGGCCGCAATGGTCAGATCAGCGCCGAGCAGAACAGGCAATTCGCCCGCTTCCGTGCGGTAGCGGCGTTCTACGGCTGCCAAGCGAAGGGGCGCTTCATTCATTGCGCAACATCTCCACCGGATCGGTCCGCGCTGCGCGCCAGGAAGGATAAAGGGTTGCCAGCAGTGACAGGCCAAGCCCCATCGCCACCACCTGCGCCACTTCATTGTAGTCCAGGATCGCGGGCAGGCGCGTCAGGAAATAGACCTCGGCGCTGAACAATTCCGTGCCCGAAAGCGATTGCAGGAATTGCCGGATGCTTTCGATATTGAGGCAAAAAACCAAGCCAAGCACGAAGCCGATCACGGTGCCGAGCACGCCAATGGAAGCGCCACACAACAGGAATATCCGCATCACCGCGCCCTTGGTCGCGCCCATGGTACGCAGCACTGCGATATCCCGCCCCTTATCCTTCACCAGCATAATGAGGCTTGAGACAATATTGAAGGCCGCGACGATGATGATCAGCGTCAGGATCAGGAACATTACATTGCGTTCCACCTGCACCGCATTGAAGAAGCTGGAATTGGCATCCTGCCAGGAATGCACGATCACGCGGCTGCCGGCCGCTTCCTGAATCTGCCGTGTAATGCCGCGCAGCCGCGTTGGGTCCTGCACGAAAACCTCAATCTGCGTCGCGGCATCGCGCTGCTGGAAATAAAGCTGCGCGGCTTCCAAAGGCAGGAAGACAAAGCTGCTGTCATATTCATTCATGCCGACATCAAACAAAGCGACCACGCGATAAGCGCGCACGCGCGGCACCGTGCCAAAAACCGTGGTGCGGCCCTGGGGTGAGACCAGGCTCACATTATCCCCCACCGAAACACGCAGGCGGGAAGCAAGGCGCCGGCCTATAATGATGGCATCCTCACCTTCAAAAGCATCCAGGTTGCCCAAGCGAATACCATCCGCAATCAGATGCCGCGCGCGCAAATCTTCTGGCCGGATGCCGCGCGCAAGACCGCCCGTAGCGCCACCCGCATCCGAGGTGATCAGCACCTGCCCTTCGACAATGGGTGTGGCGGAAACCACGCCCGGCACGGCGCGAATGCGCTTCGTCACATCATCGAAATCGGTGAAGGAAGTGCCCACCGCATAGACGCCCAGATGCCCATTCAAGCCCAGAATGCGGCCGAGCAATTCATGGCGAAAGCCGTTCATCACGCTCATGACGATGATCAGTGTTGCAACGCCAAGCGCGATACCAACCAGCGAGAAAATCGCGATGACCGAGACGAAACGCTCCCCCTTCCGCGCGCGCAAGTAGCGGAAGGCGACCATACGCTCAAAAGCGTTGAACATGTGCGCTCAGCCGCCCTTGATGCGGGTGATGGCGTCTTCCAATGAGACCTCCTCACGCTCCCCGGTCATGCGGCGCTTCAATTCAACGCGGCCGGCAGCGGCGCCGCGCGGGCCGATAATGGCCTGCCAGGGAAAGCCCATGAGGTCCGCATCGGCGAATTTTTCGCCTGCGCGCACGGCGCGGTCATCATAAACCGCGTTATCGGCGCCAAGCCGCGCGTAAAGCGCCTCACACAGCGTATCGGTTGGCCCGTCACCGGGGCGGAGGTTGAGTATCGCCGCCGCCCAGGGCGCCACCGCATCCGGCCATTTGATGCCGGCATCATCATGATTGGCTTCGATGAGCGCACCGACCAAACGCGACACCCCAATGCCATAGCTGCCCATTTCCGGGATCACCGCATTGCCATCCGGCCCCGTCACCGCCATGCCCATCGCAGCGCTATATTTGGTGCCGAAATAAAAGATATGGCCCACTTCAATGCCGCGGGCGGAAACGCGCTTGTCTTCGGCAAGTGCAGCCCAGGCGGTTTCGTCATGCATTTCCTCGGTGGCGGCGTAATGGCTGGTCCAGAAATCCATCTGCCCGGTCAGATCACTGTCATAATCAGGCGCTTCGGCCAGCACGTCGCGTTCCAGCAAATCGCGGCTGACAAAAACCTGGCTCTCGCCAGTCTCCGCCAGGATGATGAACTCATGGGACAGGTTGCCGCCAATCGGCCCCGTATCGGCGCGCATCGGAATGGCCTTGAGACCCATGCGCGCGAAGGTCCGCAGATAGGCCAGGAACATCTGCCGATAGGAATGCTGCGCCCCTTCCTTGGTCAGATCAAAGGAATAGGCATCCTTCATCAGGAATTCACGCCCGCGCATCACGCCGAAACGCGGGCGCACCTCATCGCGGAACTTCCACTGGATATGATACAGGTTGCGCGGCAAATCGCGGTAGGATTTGGCGAATTGCTTGAATATATCAGTGACCATTTCCTCATTGGTCGGGCCGAACAGCATTTCGCGTTCATGCCGGTCCCGGATGCGGAGCATTTCCTTGCCGTAATCATCATAGCGCCCGCTTTCGCGCCACAACTCAGCCGGCTGGATGGTCGGCATCAGGATTTCATGCGCCCCGGCGCGGTCTTGTTCTTCACGCACAATCTGTTCAACGCGCCGCAGCACGCGCAGCCCCGCCGGCAGCCAGGCATAAATCCCCGCCGAGGTCTGGCGGATCAGCCCCGCCCGCAGCATGAGGCGATGAGAGGCGATTTGCGCCTCGGCCGGGGTTTCCTTCAGCGTCGGCAGAAAGGCGCGAGAAAGGCGCAAGGCTTTGATCCTTCAATGTGTCACACAGCCGGCCGCACCCTAATCCAGAAGCGCCTGCGGGGGAATCACCCGCCGCGCCACGCAAGAAAACACCACAAACTTATTGTGCGGCGCAGCAATTCGTCATTTCGGTCTGATTTATGGCATTTTTGTGCTTGCCAGCGGACGTAACAAACTTTTACAAAAGAAACGGCCGCTACCCAAAGGCAGCGGCCCAAGTTTAGGGAGGAAACGCCAGTCATACGACAGAGGAAGAAACCAATCTTCCTTTCGCGTTCAGGATGGCGGACCAGCTTCGAAGGTTCAAACAAAAAGAGCCAAGAGCACGGTCAAAAAAGCGGCTACCAGACTGACATTGCCCGAACATAAGGCAAAACTGACCTCCGGGTCGGTTTTTCGCTTAATTGGTGGGCATCGCAAGGATGCCGCTACGGAAAGAAAGCCAATCGCTTTCAATCACCCACCACAGCGCCAGCCAAATCACCCCGGCGAGGGCGGTGGTGCCAAGCAGCTTCCATCCCATAAGATGCTTTTGTGGAGCGCCGCGCCAGCCGCCTTCTTCAAGCTTCCCTACCGAATCGGGGCGCGTGCCAATCGGCAGCACGCAAAACAACG
>VGDL01000013.1 GCA_016869735.1 Alphaproteobacteria bacterium | reverse complement strand
TAATGCTCAGAAGAGGGAAACCTGAATATCTGCGCTCCGATAATGGCCCGGAGTTCTCCTCCGAACCCTTCACAGATTGGCTGACCAAAGTCGGCATTAAGCCGATCCGGATCTATCCCGGATCACCATGGGAGAACGGCTACAACGAGCGCTTCAACGGAACCCTTCGCAGAGAGGTGCTCAACGCTGAATGGTTTGGCACCACCCGCCAGGCCCAGGCCATCATCAATCAATGGCTCAACCAATATAACCATATCCGGCCACACCACGCCCTCGGCATGCGGCCGCCGGCACCCGAAACATACTTAGTAAACCCACAAATCACTGGTACATAAAAAGGGGGCTGGACAATACACTGAAAATACCAAAAAACTTCATATTTCCGCTTGTTCCAGCCGAAATCGCTGGAGTGAAACTATTGATGCCGCGAAAACCGGACGAGATCTGTGAATTACTTTATGGGAAAGATTGGCGAGTGCCCAAAAAAAGGGGGCAGAGTACGAAGTTTTTATTCATAACAATCTCCCTTTTATTGCACAAACAAAAATTGAGCGTACTTTGTGCGAGAGAATAAATTTGCTTGAGGATGAAATATATTATCTCAATCTCGGCTCTTTGGGGTGGGGGCGCGCTGCGTGGCGTTTCGCGGTGCGGACATTCCGTCGAAAGGGGATCCCCCCATTCTCACCCCCCCAATAAGTCCAACGTCCGCCCCACCACCTTCGCCTCATCAAACCGCTCCAGTGCGCGCGCGCGCCCGGCTTCGACCATATGCGCCCGCAGCGCCGGGTCCGCAGCAAGCCGGGTTAGCGCCTCGGCCAGCGGCGCAATGGTCGCGGGCGGCACCAGCAACCCCGTCTCCCCCGCCACCACCTGTTCGCGCGGCCCGCGGATATCGGTCGCCACCACGGGCAGGCCGGTCAGCATCGCCTCAATCACGCTCATGGGCAGGCCCTCGAAGTGGGATGGCAGGCAGAATATATCCGCCGCCGCCAAAAGCCGCGCCACATCATGCCTATAGCCAAGCCGTTGCAGCCTGGGGCCAAGCGCTGCGGCGGCGCGGGCGAAATGCGGTTCCATATCCTCGCCATGGTCGGAAGCGAGGCGTTCGCCCACCACCCAAAGCCGCGCATTGGGGGGCGTTGCTTCCATGGCGCGCAGCAATTCCGGATAGCCCTTATGGCGCACCAGCCGCGATACCGCGATGATCACGCAATCACCTTCAGCCGCGCCCAATTCAGCGCGCAGTGCCTGGCGCGCTTCGGGATCGGGATGAAACTGCGCGGGGTCGCGCCCATTCAAAATGGCGGTTGCGTTTGGGTGAATGCCAAGCCGGCACGCATCTTCTGCTTCTTCCGCACTGACGGTCAGGTAGATGTCGGTGATGCGCCCGGCAGCGCGTTCAAGCTGAAGCGCCAAGGCGCGGCGCCACCAGGGGCCGGGCTGATTGAACAGAAAGCCATGGCAGGTATAGGCAATGCGCGGCACGCCCGCTGCCCTTGCCGCTGCGCGCCCAATCAGCCCACTAATCGGCATATGCGCATGCACAAGGTCGCATGCCTCGCGCTTCAGGAAATCTCGCACGGCCTGAAAGGCGCGCCATTGCGCCAGCGGGTTCATGCTGCGCGCCATGGGCATGGCTTCAATCCGGAAACCCTCGGCGCGCGGGATTTCCAGCAAGGGGCCCTCGGCGCAAAGCCCCACAACCTCATGCCCGCGCGCGCGGGCGCCACGCATCAGCGGCAGGATGAAATGCCGCATGGCAAAATCCACATTCGCGATGAAGCAGATTTTCATGCGCGCTGCATCATTTGCCTGAGAAGTTTGGAAAGGGGGAATGGCGCGTTCATCGGCCCCGATAGTTAGGCTATTTTGGCGCCGAGCAAAATCAGGGGCTGCGCGCGAAGCGCATCACCACCCTATTCCCCGCGCTGCGCTTCCTTGAGAGCCCGGCGCAGCTTGGCGATGCCGCTGCGTGTCTGGCCCTCAACGCAAAGCTGCCGGCCTTCATCCGCCAGCAGCCGCAGATGCGCCGGCGCTTCAGGCTCCAGCACCGCGAAGCGGCCCGAAAGCTCGGCGCAATATTCCGGTGAATCGGAAAGCAGCCGAGGTGCGTCCTGCTGCGCCCAGGCGGCAGCGGGCAGAAAGACCAGAAGGGCGATAACCCAAGGCATGCGGTTGTATTAGGTGGTCTTGCCCTGCCGCGTTATGTCGGGCGCATGAAGCCCGCGTCATGCGCGGGAACTGAGTATCAGCCGCGCCTCCAGCCCCGGCCTTGCGGCCCCAGGCGCGGCATCCCCAAGCCGCAATTCCCCCCCATGCAACGTGGCGACAGCCTTGACCAAGGAAAGCCCAAGCCCTGAACCGGGCAAGGCGCGGGATGGATCGGCGCGGAAAAAGCGCTCGCCCGCCCGGGCGCGATCCTCGGCCGCAAGGCCAGGGCCTTCATCACTGACGGTGATCTCGCGCTTGCCGCGCGCCGGGGCGCTGGCGCTCAGGCGGATTGTGCCGCCTTCGGGGGTGAATTTCACCGCATTATCCAAAAGATTGGCGATGGCCTGCAACACCATGTCGCGATCCCCCACCATGGTGAGCGTCTCGGGCCATTGCGTCGCCAAATGCTGGCCGCGTTCTTCGGCAAGCGCGCTGTAGACCTCGGCCGCATCGGCTAGCACGGCGGCAAGATCAAACGGTGCAAAGGCGGCGCGGCGTGCGCCTGCCTCAGCCTCGGCGATGCGGAGCAAGGCCTGAAAGACGCGGCTGATGCCATCAAGGTCAGCCACGGTGGTGTCCATCGCCGCACGCAGGCTTTCCTCATCCGGGGCGCGCAGTAGCGCGTTTTCAAGCCGCATGCGCGCGCGGGCGATGGGGGTGCGCAAATCATGCGCGATGGAATCGGAAACGCCCTTGATGCCGACCATGAGCTGATCAATCCGATCCAGCATGGCATTCATGCTTTCACCCAATTGATCGAATTCATCGCGCTGGCTGGAAAGCGGCACGCGGCGGGAAAGATCACCGGCGGCAATGGCGCCGGCTGTGGTGGAAGCCGCGCGCAGCCGATCCGCCAATGCGCGCCGCAGCGCCGCAGCGCCGGCCAACGCAAAGGCCACGGCAACGGCAAAAGACCAAAGCAGGGCTTCCGAAAGCAGGGCGCGGAGCTTTTCGCGGTCCGTCGCGTCGCGCCCAACCAGCAAGCGGTGGCCTTGTTCAAGCGGCACGCTATGCAAGCGCGCCGGTACCTCAATCCCATCGCGGCGCACTGTATCGGCAGACCAGGACCCTGGCGTATCCGCCGCCCTTGGCCAGCGATCAAGATTGCCGGCAAGCCGATACCCTGCTTCATCCATCAGCAGATAGATGGCGTGGTCATCAATATCCACGGCCAATCTTTCGCCAATCGCGTCCTTCATCGCATTGGCCCCGCCGCCGCGCCAAGCTTCCTGCAGGCCAATCGCATCGGCGCGGATCGCATCATCAATCTGGCGGGAAAGCGTGCCTGCCGTGCCCCACCAGAATACCAGTGCAAACCCGGCCATGGCGGCCAGAAACAATACGGCAAAAAGCGCAGCAAAGCGAAAGCCGGCACTTTTCAGATAGGCGCCAATATCGCGCCAGCCGCCCACTTCTTCAGCTGGTGCGGCCATGAAACCCTCAGGCGTCGGCGCGGATCATATAGCCCGCATTGCGCACGGTATGGATCAAGGGCAGGTCAAAGCCGCGATCCACCTTTTGCCGTAGCCGAGAGACATGGACATCAATCACATTGGTCTGCGGATCAAAATGATAATCCCAAACTTTTTCAAGCAGCATGGTGCGCGTGACCACCTGGCCCGCATGGCGCATCAGATGTTCAAGCAGGCGAAATTCGCGCGGCTGCACTTCAATCCGCTTGCTGCCCCGCGTCACGGTGCGTGAAAGCAGATCAACCTCAAGGTCGGCCACTGTCAATTTGGTCGCCGGCACTTCCATGGTGGGCCGGCGCGCCAGCGCTTCAATGCGTGCAAGCAATTCCGCGAAGGCGAAGGGCTTGACCAGATAATCATCGCCGCCGGCCTTGAGGCCCTTCACGCGTTCATCCACGGCGCCAAGCGCGGTCAGGAATAGAACGGGTGTCTTGTTGCCCTGGCCGCGGAGCGTTTCCAAAATGCGCAAGCCATCCACGCCGCCCGGCAACATGCGGTCCAGGATCAGCAGGTCAAAGGGTTCCGATGCGGCCATGAAAAGCCCATCGCGCCCATTGGCGACATGCTCGACAATATGTCCGGCCTCTTGCAGGCCCTTTTTCACAAAGCGGGCGACTTCGGCATCATCCTCAACAAGCAGGATTTGCATGGCAGCTAAACTCCAGAAACGCGCATAATTCCCCAGCGCGACTAGGCTAGGCGCTTTTGCGGGAAAACCAAAATCTGAAAGCCGGTTTCACATGTAACAGGCGCCGGCGTCATTGCAGATACGACCATAAATTGCCGATAGGCCTGTGGAATTCTGAAACTTTTCGCTGTTATGGTTACGGTAAATTGATCATCATGCAGGCGCCATGGCAGGCACCTTCGGGAAAACCTTGCCAGGCCCATCGCTCCGCATCGCTTGCGGTTATTTGGATGGGCAAGGCTGCACCATGACCTTGGCCGGTGGCCTATCCGCCAGGCGCAAACCTTGCCCGATCAGGCCTCAGCGGCAGGCGGTGATCATGATTTCCACCAAATGGCGCGGATCGGCCATATTGGCTTCGACGCAGGCGCGCGCCGGGGCGCCACTAGCCGGCAACCAAGCGGTCCAAAGCTCATTCATCGCGCCGCGGTCACGGATGTCCTTCAGCCAAATCTGGGCTGACAGCATACGGGTCTTGTCGGTGCCATTGGCTTCCAGCGCGGCATCAATCTTCGCCAGCACTTCGGCCGTCTGCCCCTTGATGTCCTTGGCAAGGTCATCAGCGGTGAGGCCCGCCAGGAAGACGAAGTTATGGTATTCAACAGAGGAGGAAAGGATCTGGTTGGACCCTTGACGATTGATCTTGCTCATTTCCGGCCTTTCAGAAAGGTTGGTCAGCGCCAGGCGCTGGGGTGATTACTAGAACAGAAAGCGCGGGGCGCGAAATCATCCGGATCAACCGGTCAGGCCACCCGATAGGTGCTGCCCGAAGCCGCCGCGCCGATCATGGCTTCAAACACCGCCACGCCATGGATCGCGTCTTCAACTGGCAGCGGATAGGCCGGGCCGCCATTCACGGCGGTAGCAAAGGCCACAAGTTCAGCGTGTTCGATATCGGTCTTGGGGAATTCCTTGACCCAGCCTTCACCCTCACGCGGGGTGAAGCTAAGTTTTTCGTGGCCGTTCAGTTCCAGCGCCGCATCCGTCCCGTAAAGGGCGATGCGCCACACCCGGGGCGCATAGGCCAGGGTCGCAAAACCACCGGTGGAACCCGATGCAAAGGAAAACAGCCCCGCCGTGGTGTCATCCATGCCATTGGTCAAAACCCTGGCGAGGGAGCGCACCGTCACCTCCGCAATCGGGCCGGCCAGGTTGATCATCATATCAATCATATGGATGCCCATGCCGCCCATGCCGCCCAGCGGGCTTTCGTGCCGGTCGGCGCGCCACATGCCGGGCTGATAGGAAATTGCGCCCCGCCCGCTGAACTGGCCTTCCACATGAAGCAGAGTGCCAAGTGCCCCGGCAGAGATCAGCTTTTTCATCTCGGCCACCGCTGGCAGGAAGCGGCGGTTATGGCCAAGCGCCATCACCACGCCCGCCTGTCGGCAGGCAGCAACAGCGGCTTCTGCGCTGGCTTTCGTCATGGTGAAGGGTTTTTCGACAAAAACATGCTTGCCCGCGCGTGCTGCCGCGATCACCTGATCCGCATGCATCTGGTGGGGGGAGGCAATCACCACCGCCTTCACGCGCGGTTCTGCCAGAATGGCATCCAGATCGGGGAGGATCTTCACCCCCTGGCGCGCGGCCCATTCGGCGGCGCGTTCGGGCCGGCCCGTGCTGCCGGCGATGAAGCGGATGCCGGCATCATTCCGGTTCTGCACACTATCAACCAGGGTCTGGCCCCAGCGCCCCATGCCCACAATGGCCGCTTCAATCATGGTTCTTCCTTGTCCTTGTCATCGTTTTGCGGAATCGCCCGCGCCTTCGCCTTCCAGCACCCGCGCCATGGCGGGCAGGCACCGGATACCCCAGGCAAGCGCAATGATGGAAAGCAGCACGGCCGCGAGTGTGGGCAGCGTCATGCCAAAAACCTCCCCCGCCGCACCGAGCATCAGCGCGCCAAGGGCAGGAAAGGCGCGAACAATCAGGCCCCAAAGGCTGAGCACCCGCCCGCGCATGGCGGGGTCTGAGGCGGATTGCGCCAGCGTTTGCGCGCTAATCCCATGCACCGACATGGCAGCCCCCATGATGGCGGCGCAAAATACGCCAAAGGGAAACCAGCTTGTGGCGATGAAGCCCACCATGGCGAGTGAAATCGCCGCTGGCGCAAAAACCGCGAGCCTTGTGGTGCCATGCATCTTGCCGCGGGCGGAGACGAATAGGCCCGACAAAAGGGCACCAACACCAAAGGCTGCGGTCAGCACGGCAAGCGCTTCTGCCCCCAGGCCGAATTGCCGTTCCACATAGGGCGGCAGGATTTCCGGCAGGCTGCGCAACAGAAGTGCGACAATCGCCGCATAGGTCAGGATCGGCCCAAGGCCCGGATGCCCGGCCACATACCGCAGCCCATCCCGCATTTCGCCCCATAGGGATTTTGTTTTCGCATGCCCCTGGCGTTCCTCGGCGGAGACCTTGAGCAAGGGCGTGGTGGCGGTTGCGACGAAATAAGCCACCGCATTCGCCGCAATCGCGGGCCAAACCCCGGCAACCGCAATCAACGGCCCGGCCAGCGCTGGCCCGACAAATCGCGCCACATTGAAGCAAAGCGAATTGAGCCCAACCGCTGCCGTTAGGTCACTGCGCGGTACCAAGCCCGGCATCAGGGATTGCCGCGCCGGCTGCGCGAAGGAAGAAGCGATGCCGTTCAAGACCTCCAGCACCAGCAGGGTGTAGATATCAAGCTTGTCGAGTGCCACCAGCAGCGCAATCACTGCTGCCATGACACCGATCATCGCCTGGCTCCAGAAGGTTAGCTTCAGGCGGTCCGTGCGATCAGCAATCGCGCCGGCAATGGGGCTGATCACTACAGCCGGTGCAAGATCGCAAAACGCCACCATGCCGACCCAGAAGGCACTACCGGTCAATTCCCAGGCGAACCAGGAAATCGCGATGCGATGCATCCAAAGCCCGGTCCAGGAAATCAGGGAGGCAGTAAAGAAAACCTTGGCATTACGATGGGAAAGCGCGCGCGTCAGAACCGAAAGGGATGCCATGCGCGCGCTGCCTTCAGCGTCGCGGGCGAAGCTGTTGTGGGCGTTGGTTCCCCGGATCAACCGGCGGCTGGCCGGTTCCCGCATTGCGGATGCATTCGCGGATCAACTCATCGCGCAAGGTCTGCTGCTGAAAATTATCGGAACGAAGCCGCGCGACAGGCACATCATTGGTCATGTCGCTATCACCGAAATTCGCGTCCTGGCGCATCATCTGCCCGCGTTCGCGGAAATTGACCACGCGTTCGGCTTCCTGCGTACAAATGCGCAGCAATTCGGGCGTTGCGCCGGCGCCGGCGGCGCGTGGCGTAGGGGGCGCTTCACGCTGGGCGCAGGCCGCAAGGACCAGAAGCAAGGGCAAAAGACGAATCATGAGGGGGCTCCCGCCGGAATCACGCGAGACAATAGCGCGGTAAGGCCGGCTTCGTCGAACCTGCCCGCGGGATCAAGCGGCAGGCTGGCCGCAGCGCGGAGCAGCGCCGGGTGCAATTCCGCCCCGGTGGCGTTCAGCCGGAAAAACCCCCTGAGCCGCGCGATCCGCCCCATGGCTTCGATCAGCGCCAGCAGCCTCAGGCAAATTGCGAGGCCCTGAGGGGTCGCAAGGCCATGGCGCGCATCCACCGCTTCGGCCCAGCAGGCGGCATCGGCATCAGCCAGCAGCAATTCCATCGCCTCCCCATCCGCACGGCGAAACACCAGCCGGCGCGGGCTGCCCCAGATCTCCGCCCCCGCTGCACCGCGCGCCGCTTCCCAGGCACCCAGCAGATCGCGCGAGGTGACGGCGGGCGTTTCCTCCGGCGGGAAGGGGATGGCGTAGGTCAGCGCCCCATCTTGGCTTGGGATGATCCTGATCGGGCTGGTCATGCGCCCCCTTTTTGGACCGGCTAGAGGCGCCGCACCAGTCATAGGCTGCGCGAACCGCTTGACGCCAGCCATGGGCGCGGCACTCTTTGCGGCATGACCGACATCGCAAACCTGACCGCTTCTGAGGCCGCGCGGCGCATCGCCGCCGGTTCCCTGACCGCCTCCGCGCTCGCTGAGGCTTGCCTTGCCCGCATCACGGCGCGTGAGCCTGAGGTGCGCGCCTTTGCCTGGCTGGACCCGGCCCTGGTGCGGCGTGGGGCGGCGGCCTTGGACAAGGGCGGGCCGCCGGCGCCGCTGAAGGGCATTCCTTTTGGCGTGAAGGATGTGTTGGATACGGCCGATATGCCGTCCCAATACGGATCGCCAATCTGGGCGGGGCATCGGCCAAGGAGTGATTCGGCCGCGGTTGCCATGGCCCGCGCGGCGGGGGCGCTGATTATCGGCAAGACCATCACGACAGAATTCGCCACGCGCCATCCGGGCGCCACGACCAATCCGGCCAATAAGCACCATACGCCGGGCGGGTCTTCATCCGGTTCGGCAGCGGGTGTGGCGGCAGGGTTCTTTCCCTTGGCGTTCGGCACCCAAACCGGCGGCAGCATCATTCGCCCGGCGGCATTTTGCGGCATTGTCGGCTTCAAGCCGAGTTTTGGTGCCATCCATCGCGGCGGCATGAAGGTGATGAGCGAAAGCCATGACACGATCGGCGTCATGGCGCGCAGTGTCGCTGATTGCGCGCTTTCCATGGGCGCGATGACGGGGCGCGATTACGGGAACCCGGAAGCCAAACTGCCCCGCGCGCCGCGCCTGGCCTTCACGCTCGGCCCGCCCGCCGCCAAGGCGGCGCCGGAGACGATTGCGCTGATGGAACGCGCCATCGCCGCCTGCCGCAAGGCCGGCGCTGAGGTGGTGGAAATCACCCTGCCCGAGGTGATGAGCGAAGCTTTTGAGGCGCATGAATATGTGACGAATATGGAAAGCGTGCAGTCGCTCGGCTGGGAATTGGTCGCGGCGCGGGCGCAGCTTTCAGATACCATCAAGGAAAAACTTGATTGGGCCAAGCGCTTCCCAACCGCGCAGCTTGATGCCTGCAAGGCGGTGCAAGCGAAGGCACGCGCCGCGCTGCCCGCTGCGATGGAAGGCTTTGATGGCGTGATCACCGCTTCTGCGGCGGGTGAGGCACCGGCCGGCATTGGCTGGACCGGCGATCCTTCCTTTAATTCGCTTTGGACGCTGCTGCATGGGCCATGTGTGACCGTGCCGGCGGGGGTGGGGCCGAAGGGCCTGCCGCTTGGCGTGCAAATCGCTGGCCGCATCGGCGAAGATGCCAAGGTGCTCGCGATTGGGGAATGGCTGCGCGGCGCCTTGTGATGCTGCGGCATGGATAGGCTTGACGCCAACCGCATGTTTCTGGCGGTGATGGAAACCGGCAGTTTCACCGCTGCCGCTGCTAGGCTTGGCACTTCGTCCGGCCAGGCATCCAAGCTGGTGTCATCGCTCGAAAATGCGCTTGGTGTGCGGCTGCTCAATCGCACCACGCGCGCCATTGCGCCGACCGAAGCGGGGCAGGCCTAGTTTGAACGCATGCGCGCCCTGCTTGAGGAATTCGATAGTCTGGAAGCCGCCATCAAGGATGCGGCTGAGGAACCCAGCGGGCGGTTGCGCATTACCGCGCCGCTTACTTTTGGCGCCATGGCGCTGACGCAGGTCTTGAGCGATTTCGCGCGGGCCTATCCGCGCATTGCCCTGGATGTGAATTTTTCAGACCGCATCGTCAATCTGGTGGATGAGGGGTTTGATATCGCGATCCGCATCGGGCGGCCTGATGATTCCGCCATGATTGCGCGCAAGCTTTGCGACATGCGGCTATTGGTGGTGGCAGCGCCGGATTTTCTGGCGCGTAGCGGCACCCCCGCGACACCAGAAGCGCTTGCCACAATGGAATGCATCATTGATGCGAATTTGCGTGAGCCAAATCGCTGGTCCTTCCGCAATGCGCATGGTGAGGCTTTTAGCGCCCCGGTGCAGGGAAGGCTGCGCTTTTCCAATGCCGAAGCCTGCCTGAAGGCCGGCGAGGCCGGGCTTGGCCTTGCGTGCATGCCAAGCTTCGTCGCTGCCGAGGCCTTGCGCGCCGGGCGGGTGGTGCGCGTGCTTCAGGCCTTTGAAGCCGAGCCCTTGGCGCTTTACGCGCTCTACCCCCACAGCCGACATTTGGCGGTGAAGCTCAGGCGGCTGGTGGACTTCCTGGCAGAGCGCTTCAAGGGCAAACCGGCCTGGGATGATGGCTGGTAGTGGTTATTCCAAATTGAAAGAAATAACATTCTTTTTGGCTGTATTATCATCCTGATGGGTTTTGATCATCTTGCGCCCAGTGCCGGTTCGCCGGCGCATTCCACAATGCAAAAGGACGCAAACCAATGAGCCAAGCTGCCATTGCTCCCCAAACCCTCTCCCTGCCCGCGCAGATTGCCAAGGCGGATATGGCGGCGCTGCTGCTGCGTGCCTCCATGGGGGTATTGTTTCTGGCCCATGCCGGCCTCAAGATTTTCGTATTCACGCCATCGGGCACGGCCGGTTACTTCGCGAGCCTCGGCCTGCCCGCCCTGCTCGCCTATACCGTGATCCTGGCCGAGCTTTTCGGTGGTATCGCCCTGCTGCTGGGTGTTGCCACGCGCTGGGTATCGCTGGCGTTGCTGCCCATTCTGCTCGGGTCCATCTATGTGCCGCATGGCGCCAAGGGCTTCCTGTTTTCCAATCCGGGCGGCGGTTGGGAATTCCCGGCCTTCTGGGCGGTGGCACTGGTGGTGCAGGCGCTGCTTGGCGGTGGCGCCTATGCGCTCAAGAAGGATAATGCGTAATCAAGGGGCCTGGGCCTCAGGAGGAGTGCTATCATGAGTGACGTCTTCGACATGCGCCAATCCTCACGCCGTATCGGGCGCGTGCGATTGAAGCTGCGCGATCTGGAAGCCGGCGCGGCGTTTTATGAAAACATCCTCGGTCTCAGGCGGATATCTGCCGAGGCTGGGCGGGTGGTGCTCGGCACCACCAAGGCAGCTTTGCTGGAATTGATCGCGGCGCCGGAAGCCGCTGCGCGTAACCCGCGTGATGCCGGGCTGTTCCATACTGCCTTCCTGTTGCCAAGCCGCGCGTCACTCGGCGCCTGGCTGGCCTTCGCCATGGCCAATGGTGTGCCGGTGCAGGGTGCGTCCGATCATGTGGTGAGTGAGGCGTTCTATCTTGCCGATCCTGAAGGCAATGGGATTGAGGTGTACGCCGATACCCCGCCATCAGCTTGGCATGACGCTAGCGGCAAGTTGCTGATGACGACCCAGGCTTTGGATACGGATGGCGTGCTCGGCGCAGGGCAGGACGGGGCCTGGCAGGGCTTTCCCGAGGATGGTCTGATTGGCCATATCCATCTTCAGGTGGGCGATACCGCGGCTTCCGAGAGGTTTTACGGCAATGTGCTTGGCTTTGATCTGACCAAGCGTTTGCCCAAGGCCAGTTTCTTCGGCGCCGATGGGTATCATCACCAACTCGCCTGCAATACCTGGAACAGCCAGGGCGCCGGCACGCGGCCCCTGAATGCGACGGGGTTGGATGGGTTTGACCTTCTGCTGCACCGGCCAGAAGATCAGGCGGCCATTCTGGAACGCGCGGCGCAGGCAGGCTTGGTCGCTGAACAGCAGGGCGATAGGGCTGTTCTGCACGATCCTTGGGGTAATAGCATCACGCTGCGCGCGGCGTGATCCGTCATCACGGATCACGCTTCACCGCACCATGCTATAGCCCGGCACGCCTTTCAGTGCCTCGGTCGTATCAAAGTCGCGCAGTACCGCGTCATCGGCCATTTCAACTTCAACGCAGCGATCGGCGTATTTGCCGGCCAGATGCCGCGCGCCGACATCGCCGGTAATTGTCAACATCTCCGGCAGAAATTCGCGTGACCAGAGCATGGGATTGCCCTGCTTGCCGCGGAAGGTCGGCATGACAATCGCGCGACCTTCTTCCGGATCAAAGGCCGCCATCAGCCGATCAAGCATGGCAGCACTCACCAGCGGCATATCGCCCAGGCACACCATAAATCCTTCGATATCTTCGGGCAGAGCGCGCAGCCCGGCCTTCAGCGATGCGGAAAGCCCCTGCGCGTAATCCTCGGCAATCGCAAACTGCACGGCGCGGCCGGCAAGCGCTTCTTCCACCCGATCATGCTCATGCCCGGTCACCACAATGATCGGGCGCGCATGGGAGGCAAGCACCTGATCCACCACGCGCACCACCATGGGCACGCCATCATTATCCGTAACCAGCAGCTTGTTCAGCGGCGCCATGCGGCGCGAACGGCCCGCCGCCAGCACAATCGCCGCAACGCGCCGGCCGCGACGCGGGGCAAGCGCGGGCGGTGGCGTGCGTGGTGCCTGGTCTCGCGGCAAGGGCCGTACTTCGATTTCCTTGAGCAAGCCACCAACACCCATGGCGCCGATATCTTCCGGCGTCACCGCAAGTCCCGCGAAAAGCCGTTGCAGCACCCAATCAAAGCCATTCAGCTTGGGGCTGCGCGCACAGCCAGGCAGCACCATGGCGGGGATTTTGCCGATATGCCCAAGGCAGAGCAGATTGCCCGGATCAACCGGCATGCCGAAATGATCAATCGCGCCCCCGGCGCGCACAATCGCCGCAGGCCCGACATCGCGCCGATCCACCACGGCGGAAGCACCGGCCACGAGCAACATCTCCGCCCCCGCGCGCCTGAGGCGCGACAGCGCATCGGAAATCGCGACTGTGTCATGGCGCACGCGTTCCACCGGCAATAATGTCCCACAAAGCCCGGCGATGCGTTCTTCTGTTGCCTCCACCGCGCCTTCCATGACGCTTTCCTTGATGCCGGGCAATTCGGACAGCACCAGGCCAACCTTCAGCGCGCGGAAGGGATGAATGGCGAGCACTGGCCCATTGCCGCTTTTCGCGACCGCTTCCACCACGCCCAGCATTTGCCCCGGTACGGCGAAGGGAATCACCTTGATGGTCGCGACCATTTCCTTGGTGTTGACCGGCGTGAAATTCGGCAGCGTTGCCAGCGTCAGGCTTTCATCAACGGCATTCATGCGCGCGATGCGCTTGGTATCTAGCACCAAAAGCCCAGCCGTTTCCGCCAGGATATTGACGCGCCCCGTGGCTGCGCGGGACCGCGCCAGCAAGGGCGCGGCCAAAACCTGGCCGAGCCTTTCGGCGGCTTCATCTTCCGGCACGTCACCCACTTCAAGCCGCGCCGCGATGATTTCGCGATGCCCACCATCGCGCAGCGCGGCAATGGCGCCATCATCCAGCACCGTGCCTTTTTTCAAGACGCGGCCCGCCAGGCGCATGGTATGCGCCAGGATCGCGCCCTTCGCTTCTTCAAGCCGCGTTGGGCCGAATATCATTCCGTGACACCG
The DNA here is from genome assembly GCA_016869735.1 of Alphaproteobacteria bacterium. Lineage (GTDB taxonomy): Bacteria > Pseudomonadota > Alphaproteobacteria > Acetobacterales > Acetobacteraceae > Neoroseomonas. Next base: position 57,627 of record VGDL01000013.1, on the reverse strand, counting down.
GGGATGGGCCGCACCGCACCCAGTGCGGCACCGCGCCGCGCCGCGACAATTTCCGCCATGATGGAAAGCGCTATTTCCGGCGCCGTGATCGCTTCAATATTCAAGCCGACCGGCGCATGGATCCGCCCCATCGCCTCAGCGCCATGGCCCAATTCCGCAAGCCGCGCGACGCGCTTCGCGTGTGTGCGCCGGCTGCCGAGAGCGCCGATGTAGAACGCTTCACTTTTCAGCGCGGCATCCAAGGCGGGATCATCCAGCTTCGGGTCATGGGTCAGTGTCACGACGGCGGTGCGCGCATCAGGCGCCAAGACTTCCATCGCCTCATCCGGCCAATCGGTGGAAAGCGTGACACCGGGCAGGCGTTCTTCGCTGGCAAAGGCGCGGCGCGGGTCCACCACAACCATGGAAAAGCCGAGCGGCGCGGCCATGGGCGCCATGGCCTGGGCGATATGCACGGCACCCACAACAATGATGCGCAGCGGCGGGTTATGCGGATGGATGAACCAGCTATCATCGCCCAGCGTCACATTGCCGGCTTCTTCGCTGCCGAGTGCGGCCTTGGACGCTTCCACCAATTCCGCCGGCATCTCATCGCCGGGCCAAAGCAGCTGCGCGCCATCGGAAAGCCTGGTCAGCAGCACCACCGGGCGCTTGGCGGCGCGTTCGGCTTGCAGGCGCGTAAGGATCGCGGATTTCATGACAGAGGCTCCACAAACACCTTCACCTTGCCGCCGCAGGAAAGCCCGACTTCCCAGGCACGCTCATCGGAAATACCGAAATCGAGCAATTGCGGCGCCCCGCTCGCCATGGATTGCCGCGCGGCATCGGCAACGGCCCCTTCAATGCAGCCGCCGGAAACCGAGCCCGCCAGCTTGCCCGATTTGGTGATGGCGAGGCGCGATCCCGCCGGGCGCGGCGAAGACCCCCAGGTTTCCACCACGGTCGCGATGGCGACATCTTCCCCCGCCGCTTTCCAATTGGCGGCGATCGCCAGGATATCTTCGGCATTATCATTCTGGGTCATGCGACCATCATCCTTCTGCTTTGGCCGGTGCGCGGATCGGATAAGGTTTGGATCAGCGCCCGCAGGCTTTCAAGATTATGCACGGGCCGGAAATCATCCACATGGGGCAGCATGGCACGAATGCCCTGGGATTTCGGTTGAAAGCCCGAAAAGCGCAATAGCGGATTGAGCCAGATCAGACGTGTGCAGGATTGCCGGAGCCGATCCGTGGCCTCCGCCAGCCCCGCTGCGCCTTCGCGGTCCAGCCCATCCGTGATCAGCAGCACCACGGCACCCTGGCCGAGTACGCGCCTGGCCCAAAGCTTGTTGAACAGGCCAAGGCTTTCGCCAATCCGCGTGCCGCCCGACCAATCAGGCACGATGTGGGATACCATTTCGAAGGCGAATTCGGGATCGCGATGGCGCAATTGCCGCGTGACGTTGGTGAGCCGCGTGCCGAACAGGAAGCTATGCACCCGGTCGCGTTCATTGGTGACGGCATGGAGGAAATGCAGCAGGATTTGCGCATAACGCGCCATGCTGCCGCTGATGTCACACAGCACCACCAAAGGCGGCGGCTTTTCCTGGCGCTGCTTGTGCTCCAGCTTCAGGATATCGCCCCCAAGCCTCAGGCTTTGGCGCAGTGTCGCGCGCAAATCAACGATGCGGCCCGATGGGTGCGTGCGAAAGCGCCGCGTTGGTTTTTCATCAAACGGCAGTGATAATTTGCGAATTTCCTGCTTGGCGGCGGCGATTTCAGCCGCCGACATGGCCTCAAAATCCAGCTTTTGCAGTTTTTCCCGGTCGCTGACCGTGAAGCTCATATCCTGGCGCGGCGGTTCCGGCTCAGGCGGGCGGGGCTTCGGTTTTTCGCCCTGCATCGCTTCCGCGAGGCGCCGCGATGCCGGCGGCGGTTTTTCGGCGGGCGCCTTGTTGCCATCCAGCGCGGCCATGGCGGCGGCATGGGCGGCGGCTTCCGGATCGCGCCAGAACAGCTGAAACGCCTGATCAAACAATTCAAAATGCTCACGCCGATGCACCATCACGGCGCGCAAGGCGGCATGGACTTGCCTTCGATCCCCAATCTCAATCGCGTTCAGCGCAGCAAGCGCACTCAGCGCCTCACCCGGCCCGAGCGGCAGGCCAGAACGGCGCAACAATCGTGTAAAGGCCAGCAAATTGGTCGCGATATGGCCGCCCGCGCCGGGCGCCGAGGCCAGCAAGGGCTGGCCGCCGGCGATGATCCGGGCAGGGTCACGATCCGGCGTCACCCGGCTTGTGCTTCCGCAATCAGCCGCGCCGCTTCCTCGCCCTTCAGCTTGGCGATGTCATCCTGGTATTTCAGCAAAACGCCGAGGGTTTCATCCACCACGCCCTGTTCCAGCGCCTTGGCATCAAGTGCGGCGAGCGCCTGCGCCCAATCAATGGTCTCCGCGACACCGGGCAGCTTGAAGTAATCGCCATCGCGCAGCTTCTGCACAAAGGCGACCACCTGGGCGGAAAGCGCTTCCGGCAGGCCAGGGGCGCGCAGTTTCAGGATGGCGTGTTCGCGCGCCGCATCCGGATAACCCACCCAATGATACAGGCAGCGCCGGCGCACCGCATCATGCACTTCGCGCGTGCGGTTTGATGTGATGATCACAACCGGCGGGGTTGCCGCCTTTACCGTGCCGAGCTCAGGAATGGTGATCTGAAAATCCGCGAGAATTTCGAGCAGGAACGCCTCAAAAGGTTCATCGGCGCGGTCAAGTTCATCAATCAGCAAAACGGCCGGGCTGCCTTCCAAAGCATCAAGCAAGGGCCGTGGTTGGAGGAATTTGCGGTCATAAATGCCGCGTTCCAGCGCGGCGCGATCGGCTTCCCCCGATGCTTCCGCAAGCCGTATCGCCATCAATTGCCGCGCGTGATTCCATTCATAGGCGGCCGAGGAGATATCGAGGCCATCATAACATTGTAGCCGAACCAGCCGTCGCGGCAGTTTTGCTGCCAGCACTTTTGCGATTTCTGTCTTGCCTGTGCCTGGCTCACCTTCCAGGAACAGTGGCCTGCCCATGGTGAGTGCCAAATGAATGGTGGTGGCGAGCGCCTTGTCCGCGACATAGCCACCCGAGGCAAGGAGCGCCTGGGTTTCGGCAACGCTTCCGGGCAGGCTCACTTGAACATCAATGCGACAATCACAAGCCAGATCGCGCCCCCCGCCCAGGCGAGCAGCGGAATGCCAAGCGGGGCTTCCGGCAGCAGATCAAAGATGGAAATGCCGCCGCCGGTCACGGGCGGGGCGGGCAGGGGGGCGTGGGCAGCGCCGGGTGCCGCGGCTGCGGGTTCAGCGGCGGCCACGGCAGCGGCGAAGCGGTCAAAGAATTGATCGGACATTTGCTTGGCCGTCGCATCAATCAGCCGCGCACCAAGCTGCGCCATCTTGCCGCCGACCTGCGCCTTCACCGCGAATTTCAGCAAAGTCTCATTGGGGCCTACTTCTTCGAGTGCGACATCAGCGCCACCCTTGGCGAAGCCTATGGCGCCGCCATTGCCTTCCCCGGAAATCGTGTAGGAAGCCGGTGCCTGGATGTTTTCCAGCTTCACCTTGCCGCCGAATTTCGCGGCCATGGGGCCGATCTTGACCGCCACCTTGGCCTCAAACGCGTCATCGGCGGTCTTCATCACGCTTTCGCAGCCGGGAATCGCTGCTTTCAGCATTTCGGGGTCGTTCAGCGCGTCCCAGACGCGCTGGCGGGGCGCGGGGATGCGGCGCTCGCCATTCATATCCATCGGGTGTTCTCCTAATTCTCCCCAAACTAGGGGCGCAAGGCCATGGGGGAAAGGGGGCGCCCCCTTGTGGCAGGGCGGATCATCCGGCAATCACGTATCGGACGGGTATCAGCCCGCCGGGATTGAGGGAGGCCCTGGCCCATGAAAACGACCAGCTTCGCCCTGATGCTGTTTCTTGCCCTGCCCCTGCCGGTTCAGGCCGCCGGGGTTTCGGGCGTGGGCATGAGCCTTTTATGGGGCCTGCCTTTCGCGGGGCTTTTGCTGTCCATCGCGCTGATGCCCTTGGTCGCGGGTGCCATCTGGCACCATCATTACGGCAAGATCGCCGCCGGCTGGGCGCTGTTGCTGGTGCTGCCCTTTGCGATCGCTTTCGGGCCTGAAGTCGCAGCGTCCGAGGTTTGGCATATCCTGTTGCAGGAATACATCCCCTTCATTGCGCTGCTGCTGGCGCTTTACGTCACCGGCGGCGGTGTGCTGCTGAAGGGCACTTTGATCGGCGCGCCGGCCACCAATACCGCGCTGCTTGCCTTCGGCACCCTGATCGCGAGTGTGATGGGCACCACGGGCGCTTCCATGCTGCTGATCCGCCCCGTTTTGCGCGCCAATGCCTTTCGTCAGCGCAAGACCCATACTTTCGTGTTTTTCATTTTTCTGGTCAGCAATATTGGCGGTTCGCTGACGCCGCTTGGTGATCCGCCGCTTTATCTTGGCTTCCTGAAGGGCGTTTCCTTCTTCTGGACAACCACGCATATGTTTGGCGAATTCCTGGTCTGCGCGGTGCTGCTGCTGGCCGCCTATTACGTGCTGGATAGCTGGGCTTGGGCGCGCGAAAAGCCGGTGGCGCCGGTTATCGAAAAGCGGGAAAAGCTGGCCATCAAAGGCTATGCCAATCTTTGGCTGATTGGCGCGGTGGTGCTGATGGTCTTGGCGCAGGGCTATTGGCGCCCGGGCGATGTGGCGCTGTTTGGCGAAAAGATTGGCCTGGAAAGGCTGGTCGGGGTGGCCGTATTCGTCGCCATTGCGGTGATTTCCATGCGGGTGACGCCGCGGCAATGGCGGGAAGATAATGGCTTTGCCTGGGGCGCCATTTTGGAAGTGGCCAAGCTTTTCGCGGCCATTTTTGTCACCATGGCCCCCGTTCTCGCCATTCTGCGCGCCGGGACGGCAGGCGCGGCGGCACCGCTTGTGGCGCTGACCTCTGGCGCGGGCGGGGAGCCTATTCCGTGGGTCTATTTCTGGCTGACCGGCGTGCTGTCTTCCTTCCTGGATAATGCGCCAACCTATCTGGTGTTCTTCAACCTGGCCGGCGGCGATCCCGCGCACCTGATGGCGGAAGGTGCCCTGACCCTGGCCGCGATTTCTTGCGGCGCGGTCTTCATGGGGGCCAATTCCTACATCGGCAATGCGCCGAATTTCATGGTCAAGGCGATTGTCGAAGAACAGGGTGTGCGCATGCCATCCTTCTTTGGCTATTGCGCCTGGGCTTTCGTGGTCCTGATCCCGCTTTTTGTGCTGGTGACGTTCATTTTCTTCTGAGGAAACTTCGATGCCTTACGTAATCGCCGATGATCTGCCCCATGAACCCGCCGGTGTGCGCTTCCGCCGCTTGCTGGAACGCCTGCAAATCCTTGAAATGCCTGGCGCGCATTTGGGCATCGCGGCCTTGCTCGCGAAAAAGGCAGGGTTTGAGGCGCTGTACATGTCGGGTGCGGCCATGTCGGCCACCATGGGCTTGCCTGATCTTGGCATGATCACGGTGGATGACGTGTCCTGGCATGTCCGCCAGGTGGTGCGCGCTTCCGGCCTGCCGGTGCTGGTGGATGGCGATACCGGCTATGGGGAAGCGCTGAACGTCATGCACATGGTGCGCTGCTTTGAAGAAGCGGGTGCGGGCGCGGTGCATCTGGAAGACCAGTTGCTGCCCAAGAAATGCGGGCATTTGAACGACAAGAAGCTGGCCCCGGTGGATGAAATGGCGGCCAAGGTGGCGGCGGCACGCAAGGCGCGGCGCAACCTGGTGATCATCGCGCGTACCGATGCGGTGGCGAATGAAGGCATGGACGCCGCTGTTGCCCGCGCCAAGCGCTATCTGGAAGCGGGTGCGGATGCCATCTTCCCGGAAGCTTTGACCACCGCTGAGATGTTCCGCGAATTCGCAGCCCGTATGCCGGGTGTGAAGCTGCTCGCCAATATGACCGAATTTGGCCGCACGCCCTTTTTCACCGCCACCGAATTCCAGCAAATGGGGTATGCCATGGTGATCTGGCCCGTGAGCCATTTGCGCATCGCCGCCAAGGCCATGGAAGATTTATACGGCGCGATCAAGGCTGATGGCGGCACGCATAACATGGTGGGGCGCATGCAAACCCGCGCCGCACTTTATGAGACGATTGGATATCACGCCTATGAATCGCTCGATGCCAGCCTGGTGCGGACCATAGTGCCGGAAGGCATGCCGCAAAACTGAATCGCCTTCGGGCGCGGCGGAGCCTTACCCCCCGCGCCCGGAAAATGCATTGAAGGTTTGCAGGGTGTAGGTGTCCTTCACGCCGGCTACGGCCTGGATGGTTTCCACCACGAAAAGCCCGATATCGCGCCCTGCATCCAGATAGAATTTGCCGAGCAAATCATATTGGCCGGAGATCGAATGCATCTCCGAAAGCTCGGGGATGCCATCGGCCATCTCCCGCGCAACGCGATAGGCTTGGCCCATTTCGCATTTGATCATCACGAATATGGCGCGCATGGCATTGGCTCCCCTGAACTTCCCACATGGTAACGCGGAACCCAGCCGTCGGGAAATCGCGCCACTTGGAAGGTGGATTAGTTTGCAAAGAGCATGGCATTATGACTAAGTTTTAGGCGGAAAATCGCCCAAAAGCCGGTCGGGTTCCCTCTCCAGGCGGCATGAGGCTTGCTAACAAAGGATCATGGTATTGCCCCCTCCTGCCCCAGATCACGGCGGCGCCGCTCAGCCCTTGCTCGAAACCCGCGGTCTCGTAAAGCATTTTCCCATCCGCGGTGGCCTGTTTGGCCGCCAGATGGGGGAGGTTCGCGCGGTGGATGGTGTCTCGCTGAGCGTGCGAAAGGGTGAAACCCTGGGCATTGTGGGCGAAAGCGGCTGCGGCAAATCCACCATGGCCCGACTGCTGATGCGCCTGCTCGACCCCGGCGCGGGGGAGATGATTTTTGATGGCGAACCCGTTGGGCGGGACGATCTGGCCGGCGGCATATCGCTGAAAGAGTATCGTCGCCAGGTGCAGTTGGTGTTCCAGGATTCCTACGCGTCCCTGAACCCCCGCCTGCCGATCGAAGACAGCATCGCCTTTGCCCCCGAAGTGCATGGCGTGCCGGCGGGGGAAGCCCGCGAAAGGGCGCGTGAATTGCTCGCTGCCGTGGGTCTTGCGCCCGCGCAATTCGCCCGGCGCTACCCGCATGAATTATCCGGCGGTCAGCGCCAGCGGGTGAATATCGCCCGCGCCTTGGCGCTCCGCCCGCGTCTGGTCATTCTGGATGAACCGGTCTCCGCACTTGATAAAAGCGTAGAGGCGCAGGTGCTGAACCTGCTCGTGGACCTCAAGGAAAGCTTTGGCCTGACTTATGTTTTCATCAGCCATGATCTGAATGTGGTGCAGTATATCAGCGACCGCGTGCTGGTGATGTATCTGGGTCAGGTGGCGGAAGAAGGCCCGGTGGATGAAATTTATGCCCGCCCGGCGCATCCCTATACCCGCGCCCTTTTGGCATCGCGCCCTTCCATGGACCCGGCGCAGCGGCGCACCGAACCGCCGCTGACGGGCGATCCGCCCAATCCGGTGAACCCGCCTTCCGGCTGCCGTTTCCGCACCCGCTGCCCCTTTGCCGAGGCGGTTTGCGCCGATGTCCCACCCATCGCCGCCACCCTTAGTCCTGGCCATACCGCCGCCTGCCACATGGCCCTGCCCGGCAGTGGCCACAGCAAGGCCGGGGGGATCGCAGCATGAGCGCGGTTTTGAAACCTGCCAATGAGGCGCCGCTGATCCGGCTGCGTGATTTGCATGTTCGCTTTGAATCCCGTGATCGCACCGTGCATGCGGTGAATGGCGTTGACCTGGACCTTGCGGCGGGGGAGGTGCTTTGCATCCTGGGCGAGTCCGGTTCCGGCAAATCCGTGACACTGCGTGCGCTGATGAAGCTTTTGCCGAAAACCGCGAAGGTCACAGGCGAAATCCAGGTAGCCGGGCGCGATGTGCAGGCCATGAATGAAGGCCAGCTGGCCGATTTCCGCGGCGGCGATGTGGCGATGATCTTCCAGGAACCCATGACGGCGCTTGACCCGGTTTTCACCATCGGCCGGCAGATTGCGGAGACCGTGCAGCGCCATGAAGGCGCCAGCCGCAGCACCGCCGATGCCAGGGCCCTGGAATTGCTGGAATTGGTGCAAATCCCCTCGGCCAAGCGCCGGCTTTCCGCCTATCCGCATGAATTATCGGGCGGGCTTCGTCAGCGCGCCATGATTGCGGTGGCGCTGGCCTGCCGGCCCAAGCTGCTGCTGGCGGATGAACCCACCACGGCCTTGGATGCCACGGTGCAAATCCAGGTGCTGCTGCTGCTGCGTTCCTTGCAGGAACAGCTTGGCATGGGGGTGGTGTTTGTGACCCATGACCTTGGTGTTGCTGGGGAAATCGCCGATCGCGTGGCGGTAATGTATGCCGGCAAGGTAGTGGAAGAAGGCCCCGTTGGCGCGCTCATGGCCGGGCCTTTGCACCCCTATGCGAAGGGGCTGCTGGGCGCCACGGTGCATGCCGGGATGCGCGGTAAGCGCCTGACGACCATCCCTGGCGCGCCGCCGATGCTGGACAAGGTCCCCACGGGCTGCGCCTTCGCGCCCCGTTGCCCGGAACTGATTGATTGCTGCCATAATGGTGTGCCGATGCTGAAACCCTTCGGGCCGGATCGGCTGGCGCGCTGTATCCGGGTGGCTGCCCGTGCCGCTCAGGGCGAAAAGTAAAAAAAGAGAAACTTGCAGCGGCCAGGTGGGCGCGGCACAAGGTTTGGAGCTTGGTGATTTCACTTGGCTTTTTCCCGCGGTGCGGGGCCGCTTTGATGGCCGCGTTCCGCCTTTGTGCTGACCCTGCGGGGCGGCTTGGGTTGGAATGATATGCGTAGCATGACACAGCTTGGCCTTTTGGCCCTGATCGCCGGCGCTGGCGCGGCTTGGCATTTCAAGGCCGAGGAATGGGGCCTGCCCAAGCCCTTGGAATTGGCCGGGCTACAATCCAGCAGCAGCCAGGGCCCCGCACGCGGTGGGCCTTCGGGGCCGGTAGGCGTGGTGGTGCAGCCGGTCCGCACCGGTTTGGTTGTGGATCGGGTTGAAAGTGTCGGCACCGTGCGGGCGCGCGAAGCTGTCACCATTACCGGCAAGATTGTTGGCATTGTCACCCAAATCCGCTTCACCGAGGGTCAGAAGGTGCAGGCGGGTGAAACCCTGGTGGAACTGGATTCCGGCGCTGTTTCGGCGGAACTGGATCAGGCGCGTGCCATTTTGGATGACGCGCGCAATCAATTGCAGCGCGCGCGCGGCTTGCAGCCCGGGCAGACCATTGCGGCGCAGCGGTTGGATACGCTTGAAGCCCTTGCCCGGCAGGGCGAAGGGCGCGTGCGGCAGGCCGAAGCGAAGCTTGAAGAATTGCGGGTGACTGCGCCCTTCAGCGGGCGGGTGGGCTTGCGGCAGGTAAGCCTTGGCGCGCTGATCCAGCCTGGCACGGCGATTACAACCTTGGATGATGTGTCACGCGTGCGGGTGGAATTTTCCGTCCCTGAAGTCTATCTGGCGCGGGTGCAATTGGGGCGCCAAGTTACGGCGCGCAGCACCGCCTATGGTGATCGGCGCTTCAATGGCCAGGTCGCGATCATTGACACGCGCATTGACCCGGCAACCCGCAGCGTGCGCGTGATCAGCGAATTCGACAATGCGGATGAAGCCTTGCGCCCTGGCCTGTTTCTGAATGTGGAAATGGTGTTGGAAGAACGCCCAACCGCGCTGCTTGTGGCTGAAGAAGCGATGGACCCGGTGGGCGACCGCGCTTTTGTCTATGTGATCCGTGACGGGCGCGCGAAACGCCAGGAAGTGAAGCTTGGGCTCCGCTTGCCGGGTGAAGTTGAAATCCGCGAGGGTGTCGCGGCGGGTGAGCCGGTGGTGGTGCGCGGCATTCAGCGCTTGCGCCCGGATGCACCGGTCCGCATCATTGAAACCATTACGCGTCCGACAAGCTGAGCAGGCCTGAAGCCATGGTCCTTTCCGATACCTCGATCAAACGGCCGGTCTTTGCAACCGTTATCAGCCTGATGCTGATTGTCCTTGGCTTGGCCGCCTTGTTCAAAATGCCGATCCGGGAATACCCGAAGATTGACCCGCCGATCATCCAGATTATCACCACCTATCGCGGTGCTTCGGCGCCCGTTGTGGATAATCAGATCACGGAAATCCTGGAAGGTGCCGTCGCGGGGATTGAAGGGATCAAATCCATTCAATCCCAATCGCGCGATGAACGAAGCCAGATCACGTTGGAATTCCGCCTGACGCGCGATGTGGATAGTGCTGCCAATGATGCGCGCGATCGTGTGGCGCGTGCATTGGCGCGCCTGCCGGAACAAGCTGATACGCCGATTGTACAAAAGGTAGATGGTGATAGTCGGCCCATTTTGTGGATCGCGCTCAATTCGGAAACCCTCTCGCCGCTTGATATCACGGATGTCGCACGTCGGCGCATTGTTGATCGATTGGCGATTGTTGAAGGTGTGGCGCAGGTACTTATCCTAGGTGAGCGTCGTTTTTCCATGCGGATCTGGCTTGATCGTCAGGCTTTGGCGGCGCGTGGCTTGACCGTGCAGGATGTGGAAGACGCGATCCGACGCGAAAATGTGGAATTGCCGGGCGGGCGCATTGAAAGCAATGCCCGCGAATTGACGGTGCGCACGGATACGCGGATGAGTTCGCCCGACCAGTTTCGCCAGGTTGTGGTGGCGCGTGGCGCAGGTGGAGCGCAGGTGCTGTTGGGAGAAGTGGCGCAGATTGAGGTTGGCGCAGAAGATACCCGCGGGGGATACCGAATTAATGGGCGCCCGGCCATTGGCCTTGGCATTTATCGGCAATCCACGGCCAACACGCTTTCTGTCGCGGAAGGCGTCAAAGATGAACTGGAAAAGATCAAGCCAAGCCTACCGCCTGGCGTTGATACCACCATTGGCTACGACGAAAGCCTTTTCATCGCGCAATCCATTTATGAGGTGGAGCACGCGCTCATGATTGCGCTTGCGCTGGTGGTTGGCGTCATTTTCCTTTTCCTGCGGTCTGTGCGTGCCACCATCATCCCCGCTGTTGCCATTCCTGTTTCCATTGTCGCGTCCTTCATGGCCATGGCGGTGATGGGCTTTTCGATCAATGTGCTGACGCTACTCGGGCTGGTGCTGGCTATTGGGCTTGTGGTGGATGATGCCATTGTGGTGCTTGAAAATGTGCATCGGCGGATCGAATTGGGGGAAGATCCACTTCTTGCGTCCCTGCTTGGTTCGCGAGAAATCGCCTTCGCGGTCATTGCGACCACCCTCGTGCTTATTTCAGTCTTTGTGCCGCTTTCCTTTATGGGCGGCAATACGGGCCGGCTTTTTACGGAATTTGGCTTGGCTCTGGCTGCCTCGGTTCTATTTTCCGGGGTGATTGCGCTGACCCTGACGCCGATGATGTGTTCCAAGCTTTTGCGCGCGCATGAAGGTGAAAGCCTGCTGGTGCGCATAACTGAACCTTTCTTCCTTGCGCTTAATGAAGGCTTGCGCTGGACACTTGATCGCGCCTTGCGCGCGCCGCTGCTGGTCATGGGCGCATCGGCGGCCATGTCGCTATTTGCCGTGGTGCTGTTCAATGCTTTGCCCAAGGAATTCGCGCCAACCGAAGACCGTGGCGTTGTTATTATTCCGACCACCGGGCCTGAGGGCGCGTCCTTCCCTTACACCATTGAACATGTCATGCGCCTGGAAAGCCTGCTGCAACGCTATTTGGATAATGGCGAAGCTTACGCGGTTTTCGCGACTGTTGGTGGTTTCCAACGCCCCGCCGTCGGCAATATCGCCAATGTCTTTGTGCGCTTGGCCCCGTGGAGTGAGCGTGAGCGCAAACAACAGGCCATTGCCGCTGAAATATTCCCGCTGGTGTCGAGTATTCCAGGTATTCGTGGCTTTGCGCTGAACCCCCCTTCTCTTGGGCGGCGCGGCTTCCAACCGCCGGTGCAGTTCGTGATTGGTGGGCCGGATTACGATACGCTGATCGCTTGGCGTGATGTGTTTCTTGAAAAGGCGCGCACCAACACACGCTTGCTGAACCTTGACCATAATTTCAAGGAAACAAAGCCGGAAGTGCGTGTGGATATTGATAGGCGCAAGGCCGCCGATCTTGGTATTTCCATTGCTGCTGTGGGCCGCACAATTGAAACCATGATGGGATCGCGCGAAGTCACAACCTATGTTGTGGGCGGTCAGGAATATAAGGTGCTGTTGCAGGCGCCGGAATCAGCCCGGCTGTCGCCCTATGATCTGCAGAATGTCTTTGTCCGCACGGGCAGCGGCGGGCTGGTGCCGCTTTCCAATGTGGTGACGCTGTCCGAACGCGCCCGCGCGCAAACCCTGTCGCGGCAGGATCGTGTGCGCGCCATTACCATCACGGCCTCTCTCGCGCCTGGCTATTCCCTGGGCGACGCTTTGGATTTCCTTGACCGCACCGCGAAGGAAGTGCTGCCGCAAGAAGCACGTATTTCCTATCTGGGGCAGAGCCTGGAATTCCGTGAAAGCTCCGGCGCGCTTTACGTGACCTTCGCACTGGCGCTGCTGGTGGTGTTTCTGGTGCTGGCCGCGCAGTTCGAAAGCTTTGTGCATCCCTTTGTCATTCTGCTGTCCACGCCCTTGGCGGTGACGGGTGGGCTGTTGGCGCTATGGATGACGGGGCAGTCGCTGAATGTTTTCAGCCAGATCGGGATGGTCTTGCTGATCGGCCTGATGGCCAAGAACGGCATTCTGGTGGTGGAATTTGCCAATCAGCTCCGTGATCGGGGCATGAGTGTGCGGGATGCGGTGCTGGAAGCCTCTGTCGTGCGGCTGCGCCCAATCCTGATGACTTCCATCGCGACCGTGCTCGGTGCCGTGCCGCTTGCCATGGCAACCGGGGCGGGGGCAGAAAGCCGTCAGGCTTTGGGCGTGGTGATTGTGGGCGGCATTACGCTTTCCACCATTGTGACGCTTTATGCCGTGCCCGCGCTTTACCTGCTGCTGGCGCCCTATACCAAGCCGATTGGCGCCATTGCAGCCAAGCTTGCGGAATTGGAAAAGCGCCCCGCCGCCGGCCACGGCCATCAGGCGGCGGAATGACGCAGCCCCTTGTCCCGGGGTGATTTCACGCCCCGGATTTATCGGCTAGCTTCCCCATGATTTCGAATCATTGGGGAAGCGGTTATGGCTGAAGCGAAAACAGGGCGGACAGGCGGCAAGCTTTTGGCTGATGCGCTGGTGGCGCAGGGCGTCACCCATGCGTTTTGTGTGCCGGGTGAGAGCTATCTTGATCTGCTCGATGGCCTTTATTCCGTGCGCAATCGGTTGCAGCTGGTGACCTGCCGTTTTGAAGCTGGCGCGATCCACATGGCGGAAGCCTATGGGAAACTCACCGGCAAACCAGGTGTGGCGATTGTGACGCGCGGGCCTGGCGCCTGCCATGCCGCGATTGGGGTGCATGTCGCGCAACAGGATTCAACGCCGCTGGTGCTGCTGGTCGGGCAAATCCCGGTGGAGGAGACAGACCGCGAAACCTTCCAGGAAGTTGATTATCGCCGCATGTTCAGCCCCATCGCCAAATGGGTGACGCAGATTGATGATGAAAAGCGCATCCCCGAATTGATGGCGCATGCTTTTGATGTCGCGGTGTCTGGCCGCCCCGGCCCGGTGGTGATCGCGATCAGTGAGGAAATGCAAAAGCGCATGGCGAATGTGCCGGATATCGGCCCCGCCACGGTACTGCCGCCGCACCCCGCGCCTGATGCCGTTTCGCGTATGATGGCGATGCTGGGCAAGGCCAAGCGGCCGCTCGCGGTATTGGGTGGGTCACGCTGGTCGGATCAGGGCAAGGCCGATATCCGCGATTTTCTGCTGGCGAATGATCTGCCGGTGGCGGTTGGCTTCCGCCGTCAGGGGATTTTTGACGGTACTTCGGAAAATTATGTGGGTGATCTTGGTGTTGGTGCCGATCCGGGCCTGGTGGCACACGCCAAGGATGCGGATTTGATCATCGCGATTGGATCGCGCCTTGGGGAGACTTTCAGCCAGGGCTATACGCTTTTGGATATGGCGGGCGCGACGCCGATTGTGCATGTCTATCCTGAGCAATCGGAAATCGGGCGCGTCTATCGTCCCGCCCTTGGCATTACCGCGGACCTGAATGCCTTTGCCGCCGCGGCCAGGGCGGCTGCGCCCATCAAGAAACCCGCCTGGGCTGGCTGGACGCGGGATTTGCGCGCCACGCGGATGAAGCAGGCAGCAGCGCCCGATTACGAAGGGCCGCTCAATCTGGCGAAAGCCTTGCAGGATTTGGAAAAGGCGCTGCCGGCCAATACCATCTACACGACCGATGCCGGCAATTTTGCGACCTGGCCGACGCGCTTCATGCATGTGGGCGCCGGGCAGGATTTCCTTGGGCCCACCAATGGCGCCATGGGTTATGCGGTGCCGTCCGCGATTGGTGCGAAAATTGTGCATCCGGAACGGACGGTGATTGGCTTTGTGGGCGATGGCGGGTTCTTGATGACGGGGCAGGAAATTGCCACTGCCTTCCATCATTCGGTCAACCCAGTGATTCTGGTCTTCAACAACCAGATGTATGGCACCATCCGCATGTATCAGGAACGCACCTATCCGCATCGCGTTTCCGGCACGGCACTTACCAATCCGGATTTTGCGCGCTTCATTGAAGCCTTTGGTGGCCATGGTGAGGTGGTGGAAAAGACCGAGGAGTTGGTGCCCGCAGTGCAGCGTGCGCTCGCTTCCGGGAAGCCCGCCATTGTTGAGGTGCGCATGAACCCGGAACAGGTGACCAACCGCGCCACCATTGCCGATTTGCGCGCGCAATCGGGCAAGGCGGCGCCAGCGGCAGGGGTTCCGGCTGCTGCCAAGCGCGGCCCGGCGCCGCGGCGGAGCGGGCCCCGCCCGCGCTGATTTCAGCCTGGCCGGGGCGTGGGTTTCGGGCGCCCCGGCAAATTCAGGCCGGAAAAACGCGTATCCAGATGTTCGATCTCAAGCCAGCCCATATCACGGCCAAAGGGCTTGTAGATTGGGAAGGTTTTCAGGATGCCGAGGGTTGCAGCGCTTTCAAGCGGTGAGATGAAACTAAAGTCCTGATCACCAAAATGTGGCTGCGCCATCCAATAGGCAAGCTGTTCGGTGGTGAGGGGCAAAAAGCCCGAATGCGGATTGGTCGCGCGCTGAAAGCTTGGCGGCCTTGTCCCATGGCGGCCTTTCAGGAAACGCTCATCCGGTAGCGCTGCTTCGAAGGGTGCAAGCAGCCCCGGGCGCAACATGCCATCAATATAGGTCTTCAGCGCCGGGCCGTGCGGGTTCCATTCAAAACGATTGGGAAACAAGACACGCCGCCAGCCATGATCATCCTGAAAAGTCAGGATGCGCGGGATCATATCGCCACCGGTGGGGCGCAGATCATCCTCGGAAAAGGCGAAGACGTCATAGATATTGCGTGCATCGGCAAATAGCTTATGCGCGGTGAAGCCCAGCATGCGCGGATTATCCAGCTTCGCATCATAAAGCCGCACACCCCGCGCACGGCAGTAATCCGGATCAAGCAAATGGTTCTCGCCATTCACCAGCACAATGATGTCAAGCTGATCCGCCACCCCCGCCATGGGTTCAAAACGCTTCTGCCAGACATTGATGCTGGATACCGGGCCGCAATGCCCGCGCCAGGCATCTATCACGCTGCGGATCGCGGCCGCGCGTTGATCACGCCGATGCGCATCGGTAGAGCTGTGGTTTGATCCTTCCTCGGCGCGAGAAAAATGCGCAATGGTAAGAAGGATCCGCATGCTCAGGCATTTCCCTTGGATAAAAGCCTGTCGAAATAAGCGATGGTATGCACCAGGCCCTGTTCCAGCGGGATGGTTGGTTCCCAGCCAAGCTTCGCGCGCGCCTTGGTGATATCCGGCTGGCGCTGACGCGGGTCATCCACCGGTGCGGGGCGGAACACCAAGCTGGAAGTGGAACCGGTCAGCCGGATCACCGCTTCGGCCAATTCGATTATGGTGAATTCGCCCGGATTGCCAAGGTTGATCGGCCCCGTGACTTCTTCTGGCGAATCCATCAGGCGGCGCAAACCCTCCACCAGGTCTGACACAAAGCAGAAGGACCTTGTCTGCTTGCCATCGCCATAGATGGTGATGGGGTCACCGCACAAAGCCTGCACAATGAAATTGGACACAACGCGCCCGTCATTCGGGTGCATGCGCGGGCCATAGGTGTTGAAGATGCGCGCCACCTTGATCGGCAGGCGGAACTGGCGGTGATAGTCAAAGAACAGCGTCTCTGCGCAGCGCTTGCCTTCATCATAACAGGACCGCGGCCCGATCGGGTTCACATTGCCCCAATATTCCTCGGGCTGAGGATGCACATTGGGGTCGCCATAAACTTCGCTGGTGGAAGCTTGCAGAATGCGTGCCTTCAAGCGCTTCGCAAGGCCCAGCATATTGATCGCGCTATGCACGCTGGTTTTCAGCGTTTGCACCGGGTCATGCTGGTAATGAATGGGCGATGCTGGGCAGGCGAGGTTGTAGATCTCGTCTACTTCGACATAAAGCGGGAAGGTCACATCATGGCGGATCAATTCGAAATAAGGATGCGCCAGCAGTGCTTCGATATTGGCCTTATTGCCGGTGAAGAAATTATCGGCGCAGAGAACCTCATGTCCTGCAGCCAATAACGCATCGCATAAATGGCTGCCGACAAAGCCGGCGCCACCGGTGACCAGGATGCGTTTGCGCGCGTGGTATTCGCGTTTTGTGTCGTTCATCTTTTCCATCACCGCCCCACTGCATAACCCTGCATGCCGCGCGGATTGGCGCCGGCACGGATGGTGCCATCGGCTTCAAGCCGCGCGCCGGTCAGCCGCCCTTCGGACCAATCGCCACCCGCTTCCGCCTGATGGCCGCGCGCCTTCAGCGCCGCCAGCACTTCCGGCGCATAGCGCCCTTCGATCACCAGCTTGCCGGGCTTGGCGCCACGCGGCCAGAAGCTGCTGATCCAATGTTCCGAGTGGAAGGAAGGTGCATCAATCGCTTCCTGTATATTCATGCCGTGATGCAGCATCCGCAGCAGCATGATGGACTGCCATTGATCCTGCTGTTCGCCGCCGGGTGTGCCGAAGCTCATCCAGGGCTTTCCATCGCGCAGCACCAGCGCCGGTGAAAGCGTGGTGCGTGGGCGCTTGTTCGGTTGCAGGCCATTCGGCAGTGTTTCATCCAGCCAGAACATCTGGCAGCGCGTGCCAAGGCAGAAGCCAAGCTCTGGAATGGCGGGCGAGGATTGCAGCCAACCCGCGGAAGGTGTCGCACTCACCATATTCCCGGCAGCGTCAATCACATCCACATGGCAGGTATCGCCACCCGCAGCCCCAAGGCGAGAGACGGTGGGCTCACCACTGCCGGCAGCGGCGGCCATTTCCTGCGCGCGACGGATGGCAGCGGCATAATCCGTGCGCGGCGCGCGGCCATCCGGCGAACCCGGGCGGAATTCCATGCTGGCGGCAGTGCCAATCAAAGCGCGGCGCGCGGCGTTATAGGCGGGCGAAAGAAGCGTCGCCATTGGCACATCAGTGAAATTGGGGTCGCCGTAAAACGCTTCCCGATCTGCGAAGGCGAGCTTCATGGCTTCCGCGACCAGATGGATAAAATCCGCGCCTAGCGGGTCCATCGCTGCAATATCATCGCCCGCGATCAAGGCGAGCGTTTGCAGCATGGCGGGCCCCTGGCTCCAGGGGCCGCATTTCAATACGCGATGGCCGTGGTAATCCAAGCCGAGCGGTTCTTCGATGGTTGCGGACCAGCCCGCCAAATCCTGCCCATTCAAAACAGCGCGGTGGCGGCGCCCGGATGTATCCATCGCTTCTTTCGTGCGGCAAAAACGATCAATCGCCTCCGCCACAAAGCCGCGATACCAGGCGCGCCGTGCGGCTTCAATTTGCGCCACGCGATCCCCGCCGGCGGCCTCCGCCTCGCGCACCACGCGTTCATAGGTATCGGCGAGCGTCGGGTTGGCATAAAGCCCACCCGGCGCCGGGCCGCCATTGCGTAGCCAGAGCGCCGCAGAGGTTTTCCATTCCGCCTCAAACAAGGGGCGCACCGAATCAATCGTGGCGCGCACACGCGGCACCATGGGCGCGCCATGCCGCGCATAGCCTATCGCATAGGCAAGGATATCGCGTGGCTTCCAGGTGCCGTGATCGCGCAGCATCAGCATCCAGGCGTCAAAAGCGCCGGGGGTGGGTGCTGCCAGCATGCCGGTGCCGGGCATGATCTCATGGCCCAGGCTTTTCATCAGCCCGACATTCAAGCCGGCGGGGGCCGGGCCTTGGCCGCAAATCGCCTGTTGCTGACCGGTCTGCGCGCTATGCAGCAAAATGGGGCAATCGCCGCCTGGCCCGTTCAAATGCGGTTCCACGATTTGCAGCGTGAAGCCGGCGGCGGCAGCGGCATCAAAAGCATTACCGCCGCGTTCCAGCACCGCCATGCCAACTTGGGATGCGATCCAATGCGTGGAGGCCACCGCGCCAAAGGTGCCGCTGATTTCAGGCCGCGTCGTAAATCCGCGCGCCCCTTCCTTTGCCGGGAAGCCGATGGAGGCAAGGTTGGTATGGGACATGGGCGCTGCGGTTCCGTCTCATTGTCGGGCGGGCGAAACCGCCTGCCCATTTGTTTCTAGGATAATTATTCACGAAAACAAAATTTACGCTTCGCCCAGGCCACCATCGGGTTCCGTACGCATTTCGGCAAAGACGCCCTTTGCCACGATCATCGCTTCCCGCACCGCTGGCAGGCCGATATAACCGCAGAGCTGCATCAGCGCTTCCGAGAGCTCATCCTCGGTCCAGCCCATGCGCCGCGCCATGCGAAGATGGATGGCAAGTTCGGGCCAGGCATGAATGGCGGTATCGGAAATGACGCAAATTAGCGCGCGGGTTTTGAGGTCAAGTCCCGGCCGGGACCAGAGCATGCCAAACACCGCTTCACGCGCGTAGTCGCCGAATTTTTCCATGATGGGGTCGTCATAGACGCCCTTATTCATATTCTTGACAGTGGCTTAACCCATTAGGCGCGTGCGGACCGCATCGCCCTTTTTCCAGAGTGCGGATTTGGCCATAGTTTCTCTCCCTTAGTTTTGATGAACACAAGCCTAGGCTGGCTTGGTTCAGCGCGTGAAGAACCACCAAAGCAGGGCGCCAGCCCCCAAGACCCAAATCCCGATGATGATAGCGGCACCTGCCTTGCTGCGCGGCCTTTCGACCATGGCCTGCGCTGCCGCGCGGCTTTCAGCTATGACAACCGCCGGGATCAACCGCGCGATCAAGGCAATCGCAATGGGCAGCAGGATCACCTCATCCAGCAGGCCAAGCACCGGAATGGCGTCGGGGATCAGGTCTATCGGGGAAAGCGCATAGGCCGCGACAAGAAGTGCGAGCAACTTGGCAAACCAGGGCGTGCGTACATCTCGTGCGGCGATGTAAAGCGCCAGGCCATCGCGCAACACCAAACGCGCCCAAAAGCGCAAGCGTTGCCAAAGCGCCCTCACGCGCGGCGTGGGGCGAAGCTATGTGCATCCGCCATGGCCCAAGCCTCGGCAAAACGCGGATCATCCGTGCCGATGAGCAATGCGCCCGGCGCAAGCGGCGGGTAAAGCTCGGCAAAATTCTTCACCACGCTTGGCGAAATGCGCCGGCTGAAATGGTCCCCGCGCAATTCGGATGGGTGGGCAAGCCCGGCGGCGGCGACCAGTTCATTCAAAGCTTCCAATGTCGCGGCATGGAATTGATGCACGCGCGGCGCCTTGTCCGGCACACGTAGCGCGCGTTGGCGAGTTGGGTCTTGTGTCGCCACACCGGTTGGGCAGTGATCCGTATGGCACGAAAGCGATTGAATGCAGCCAATGGCGAACATGAAGCCACGCGCCGCATTACACCAATCAGCGCCAAGGGCCAGCGCACGCGCAACGTCAAAGGCACTTGCGATTTTGCCGCTGGCGCCAAGCCTGATCTGATCACGCAGCCCAATGCCGATCAGCGCGTTATGCGCGAAGCTTAACCCTTCACGCAGCGGCATGCCGACATGATCCATGAATTCCAGCGGTGCGGCGCCGGTGCCGCCTTCTGCGCCATCAATCACAATGAAGTCCGGTGCAATACCGGTTTCGATCATCGCCTTGCAGATGGCGAGGAATTCCCAAGGATGGCCAATGCACAGCTTGAAGCCCGCAGGCTTGCAGCCTGACAGGCGGCGCATCTCGGCTATGAAGCGCATCATCTCAACCGGGGTGGAAAATGCCTTATGTGCGGGCGGAGAAACACAATCCTGCCCCATGGCCACACCGCGTGTCGCAGCGATTTCCGCACTCACCTTGGCGGCCGGCAGCACGCCGCCATGGCCAGGCTTGGCGCCTTGGCTGAGCTTGAGTTCCACCATTTTCACCTGATTGAGCGCCGCGACTTCTGCGAAGCGCTCCGGCGAAAACCTGCCATCTGCATTGCGTGCGCTGAAATAGCCGGAACCGATTTCCCAAATCAGATCGCCACCCGCTTCGCGGTGATAGGGGCTGAGCCCGCCTTCGCCCGTATCATGCGCAAAGCCGCCACGCTTCGCACCTTGGTTCAGCGCACGAATGGCATTGGCGGAAAGCGACCCGAAACTCATGGCGGAGATATTTAATATGGAAGCGGAATAAGGCTGCGTGCAATCCGGCCCGCCGATCAGAATACGCGGCAATTCCTTCGCAGGCGCGCGAGCAGCGAGCGAATGCTGCAACCATTCAAAGCCTGTTTCATAAACATCATATTGCGTGCCGAAGGGCCGCTTATCCAATTGCTTTTTCGCGCGCTGATAGACAATGGCGCGCTTGTCTCGGCTGAAGGGCGTGCCGTGTTTTTCATCCTCAAAGAAATACTGCCGCATTTCGGGGCGGATTTCTTCCATGATGAAACGCAGATGCGCCGCGATTGGATAATTGCGCAGAATGGCATGCGTCGGGTGGAACAGATCGCGCAGCCCAAGCGCGCCAAGTGCTGCCGCAATGACAAAGCCGAAGCCGGTCCAGAAGCCGGGTGCCACCAATAGCGCAACCGCGAAGCCAATGACGGCGAGGCAAGCCAGCGTCAGGCAGATGAAGCGCGGCGAAAAGGCAAGGCTCAGGCTGCGGGTCATGGTGGTATCTCCCAGGAACATGAAGAATAGACCGCTTTGCGGGCAGGTCAGCCGGCCTTGCTTACGCCAGCAAGCCGCGCCGCCTAACCTCGGCAGCGATGCGCCCGCTTTCATCAAGGGCATCGCGCGCGAAGGGTGTGGGCGCGGCGGCCAAATCCCGCGCCTGGCCAGCTTCAATCAGGCTCTGCGCGAGCCGTTGATGGCGCGGCCCAAGCCCGCCGGGATCGGCGATGAAAACCGGCCCATTGGTCGCGAGTGCCTCTGACAGCATGGAAACCGAATCCCCCGTCACCACCACCTGATCCGCCAAGGCGAGGAATCCGGCATAGGGGTTGGGCGGCGCATCACCCCAGCGGAACAGCGTATGCGGATGCCCGGCCAAAGCTGCTGCCATGGCTTCTTCCGCGGCGCGCCCGGTGCGGCGCGAAGCGGTCGCCAGCACGCTGCCCGCAAAACCTGCCACCTTGGCGGTGATGGCGCCGGCCACAGCTGCGTCCATCCCCTCTGCGCGCGGCGGCCCGCCCATCAGCAACGCAACGCGCGGCGAAGGCAGCGCAGCAAGTCCGGCGAATTCGGCCCGCGCTGCGGCGCGTTTTTCAGGCGAAATCCGATGCGCCGCGCCCAGAATGGGCAGGATATTGGGCGCGGGTTTGGGCGCATCATGCCGGCCAATCACCAAAAGATCGAAACGCGCCGCGCCAAAGCCAGGGCGCATGCAATGCACCAGCCGCGCGCCTTTTTGCTTCAGCCAAAGCGCCACCGGCGCGCTCCGCCGCCCCGCCGAGATCACCAAATCAGGCCAGGGGGGCGCGAAGGCGCCGCGGGCCTCCGGCGTCAGCCCGGCCAATGTGGCGAAGGGCAAAGGCAGCCGCGCCAGCGCCGCCCAAGCCAAATCCACCCGGCGGAAGGGTTCCCCCAGCCGTTCGGCAATGCCCAAAGCCTGGGCTGCCGTGCCGGCGCGCGGGTCCGCCAACACCCAAATACGGGGCGACTCGGGCGGGGTCATGGACGCAGCCCGCCCGCCGCATTACCAAAGCCCGGAAAGAGAGGAGCCCTACCCATGCCCGCGCTTCATGCCTCCGACTGGGATCGCGACGCCGCTTTGACGACTGCGCGTATCCTGCTTGAAATCAAGGCGGTGAATTTCCGCCCGGAAGAGCCCTACACCTTTACCAGCGGCTGGAAGAGCCCCGTTTATATTGATTGCCGCAAGATCATCTCCTTCCCGCGGGCGCGCAACCGGATTTGCGATCTGGGCGTGGAAAAGATTGGCCGGCATGTCGGCTATGAATCAATTGATGTGGTGGTGGGCGGTGAGACGGCGGGGATTCCCTTCGGCGCCTGGATCGCGGACCGCATGCTGGCCCCCATGGCCTATGTGCGGAAAAAGCCAAAGGGTTTTGGCCGTAATGCGCTGATTGAAGGCGAGGTGCCGGTCGGCCAGCGCACTCTACTGGTGGAGGATTTGACCACGGATGGCGCCTCCAAAATCCGTTTCGCGAATGCCTTGCGCGATGCGGGCGCTATTTGTGACCATACCTTCGTGGTTTTCTATTACGGCGTCTTTCCGGGTTCCTTTGAAACCATGAAGGGCATGGGCCTGAACCTGCACCACCTTTGCACCTGGTGGGATGTGCTGGAGGTGTGCCGGGAACGGCCCTATTTCAGCGAAGGCGCGCTCAAGGAAGTGCGGAAATTCCTGGAAGACCCGGTGGGCTGGTCCAAGGCGCATGGCGGGATCGGCAGTGCCGAGGAAGCCAAGGCCAAAGAATCTGGCGAATGACGCAAGATTCATTTTTTTGAAATGTCACGGACAGGGGGGCGCGGGTAGCCCCTTTTGGCAGCGCCCTGCCTTTGGCGAATCGGGCGGGGCTTCGGCATTTTTTCAGGAAGGTTTTTGATCAGATGAAACGGTTTATGCTTCTGGCTGCGCTTGGCGGTTTGGTTTTTGCCACCAGCGCGCTGCCTGCGGATGCCGCGCCGCGCCGTACCGCTGAGGGTACGGAAGCGACCAGCAGCACCACGCAGCGTACCCAATCCACGCGCAACCGCAGCACGTCCCAGGGCCAGAAGGCCAATCGGCAAAAGCGGAGCGGCAGCAATAAGGCCAACCGCAACCGCGCCCCGCGCAGCCCTTCAACCGCAGGCTAATCCAGCAAAAAATCCCGCCTTTTAGTGCGTGTCCAGTTTGCGTTCGTTCATGGGACACGCACTAAGCTTCGGTTTGATTGCATTTTCCGAGCCGCCAAGTGTCGCCACTTGGCTTGAAAATGCTCTAGGCGGGGTTTTTCTTTTCAGGGAAGCGAAACCTCAGGCGTCGGCCTTATGCGCCACGCCCTTTTCCTTAAGCAGGCCGGAAAGCTCACCGGACTGGAACATCTCAGTAATAATGTCGCAGCCGCCGACGAATTCACCGCCGACATAAAGCTGCGGTATGGTCGGCCAATTCGTGAATTCCTTGATGCCTTCACGGATTTCCATATCTTCCAGCACATTCACGCCCTTGAAGGGCACGCCCATATGGGAAAGAATTTGCACGACACGGGCGGAAAAGCCGCATTGCGGGAAAACCGGTGTGCCCTTCATGAACAGCACAACGGGGTTCGCCTTGATATCGGCTTCGATACGTTCAAAGGTCGGGTTGCTCATGTTGTTGGCTCCTATTCCGGGGCAGAGGTTTGCAAGGCCAGCGCATGAAGAACACCCCCCATGCGGCCCTGTAGCGCGGCATAGACAATCTGATGTTGGCGCACACGGGGCAAGCCCTTGAAGGCCGAGGATACGACTTTCGCGGCGTAATGATCACCATCGCCGGCCAAATCCTCAATCGTCACTTCCGCATCCGGCAGCGCTGCCTTGATCAGCGCCTCAATTTCCGCGGCCTGCATGCCCATGGCTGCTATTTCTCCCCCATCAGTGCGGGCAGCGTCGCCTCATGGGCCGCCGCCAGCGATGAGACCGATATGGCAGTGCCATCGGGCAGAACCAAGTCCCCCCCGCCAGCAGTGCCGATCAGCCGGGCGGGAACCCCCGCCGCGCTTGCCTTGGCAGTCAGCGCCGCACCATCGGCCACCGCCAGCACATAGCGGGCCTGATCTTCGCCGAACCAGAAGCCATGGGGCGGAATGCCCTCGGGCGTCGGGCCGAGCCTTGCGCCAATACCACTTCCCATCGCCATCTCCGCCACGGCCACCAGTAGCCCGCCATCGGCGCAGTCATGGCTGGCTAGAACCTCACCGGCCAGGATGCGTGCGCGGACAAAATCGCCATTGCGGCGTTCGGCGGCCAGATCAACCGGTGGCGGCGCGCCTTCTTCGCGCCCCGCGATTTCCCGCAGCCACAAGGATTGCCCAAGCCAGCCCGTTGTCTCGCCAATCAGCACCAGATCAGCCTTGGCCGGCATGGCCAGCCCCACCGCCTGCGCCGCTTTTTCCAGCACGCCAACCCCGCCAATCGCTGGTGTCGGCAAAATCGCGCGACCTTCGGTTTCATTGTAAAGCGACACATTGCCCGAGATGACTGGGAAATCGAGCGCGATGCAGGCCGCCGCCATGCCCCGCACAGCCGAGGCAAACTGCCCCATGATTTCGGGCTTTTCCGGATTGCCGAAATTCATATTGTCGGTGATCGCCAAGGGCAGTGCGCCCACCGCCGTGATATTGCGCCACGCCTCGGCCACGGCCTGTTTGCCGCCTTCTTCCGGGTCCGCCAGGCAATAGCGCGGCGTGCAATCCGTGGTCATCGCCAGCGCGCGGTCATGATCTTCAATCCTGACCACAGCCGCATCCGCGCCACCTGGGCGCTGCACTGTCTGGCCATTCACCAGGCTGTCATATTGGTCCCAAATCCAGCGGCGGGAGCAAAGATCAGGGCAGGCAACAAGCGTCATCAAGGCCGGCGCAAGGCCGACCGGATCAGGAATGGCAGACGCTGCCAGCACCGGCTGTTTCGGCGTTTCCGCCGTCGGGCGGCGATAGAGCGGTGCTTCGGATTCCAGCGGCGCGAGGGGAATATCAGCTTCCAGCACGCCCTTATGGCGGATCACGATGCGCCCGGTATCGGTCAGCTTGCCGATCACCGCGAAATCCAATTCCCATTTGCGGAAAATCGCCTCAGCCTCCGCCTCACGGCCTGGCTTCAGGATCATCAGCATGCGTTCCTGGCTTTCGGACAGCATCATCTCATAGGCCGACATGCCTTCTTCGCGCTGCGGAACGGCTTCCATTTCAAGTTCAATGCCCATGCCGCCCTTGCCGGCCATCTCAACACTGGAGCTGGTGAGCCCCGCCGCGCCCATATCCTGAATGGCGACAATCGCATCGGTTGCCATCAATTCCATGCAGGCTTCGATCAGCAGCTTTTCGGCGAAGGGATCACCGATTTGCACGGTGGGGCGCTTTTCTTCCGAATCGGCACTGAATTCCGTGCTCGCCATGGTGGCGCCATGGATGCCATCGCGGCCGGTTTTGGAACCGACATAGACAACGGAATTGCCAATGCCGGTCGCCTTGGCGGTGAAAATGCGATCGGCCCGCGCAATGCCAACCGTCATGGCATTGACCAAGGGATTGCCATTGTAGCGGGGGTGGAAATTTACCTCGCCGCCCACCGTCGGCACGCCCACGCAATTGCCGTAACCGCCAATGCCGCGCACCACACCATCAATGATGCGCTTCATGCGCGGCGCATCCGGCGCGCCGAAACGCAGCGCATTCAAATTGGCAATGGGCCGCGCGCCCATGGTGAAGACATCGCGCAGAATGCCACCAACACCAGTGGCCGCGCCATTATAGGGTTCGATGAAGGAAGGGTGGTTATGGCTTTCCATTTTGAAAACCGCCGCCAAGCCTTCGCCAATATCAATCACGCCGGCATTCTCGCCAGGTCCCTGGATCACCCAAGGCGCCTTGGTCGGCAATTCACGCAGCCACACGCGCGATGATTTGTAGGAGCAATGCTCCGACCACATCACGCTGAACAGGCCAAGCTCTGCCAGCCGCGGCGTGCGGCCAAGGATGGCGAGCACCCGTTCATATTCATCGGGCTTCAGGCCGAATTCGGCGGCAAGCTGTATGGCGCGTTCGGGGGGCAGAAGGGGGGCGGCAGCGATCATGATGGGAAACTGATGGCCCGGCGGGGCGGGCTTGTGAAGCCCAAAACCGGCATCAGAACAGATGGAGCGCGTGCGGCGCCCAGAAGGCGAAGCCGGTCAGGATCAGGCCGACCACGCCAAGCCCGCCAGCCACCATGGCCAATAAGCCAACCCCCGTGATGATGGAGGCCGAGGCGAGCACAATGGCCACCTGAAAGGCTGCCGAGCCGATTTCGTAATTATGGTAGGCAGCGCTGGCGGTATCGCGCTTTTCCTCGGCCGCCTTGGCGCGGGCCATCAATTCGCGGCGACCTTCACCGGTATCGGGCTCACTCTCCCAACGACTAGCCGATGCGCGCCAGGCTTCGATCTGGCGCTGCATGGCGGCGCGCTGGCCCTCAGGTGCTGCGGCCAGGTCCAGGGTTACCTGTTCTGCCGCGGTGCGGACATTGGTCTGGCGGATGGTGCGCGCCTGAAAGAAAGCCCAAAGATTGGCGGCTTCCACGTTCTTCGCGAGCGCTTCCGTCTGTGCGCTTTTGGCCCCGGTTTCAGCCAATGCCAGAAACAGCGCCAAAACGGCAATCAGCAGCGCAACGCCCTTATGGCCTTCCCCGCCATGATCCGCCCCATGCCCATGACCTGCCACGATTTTTTACCCCCATAATGCGTGCGCGATTCGCCGTTATTAGGGTCATATTCGGCAGGCTCACCTTCTTGTCCAGTTGGCCGGCGGGTCATTCGTGCTCTGCTCCGCTGGGCAGCTCGGCGGCGAGCAACAGGGCCATGACGGCGCGCACCGTGTCATTGGCGCCGCGCTGTGCTTCTTCACCTTCAAGTCGTGTGAAGGCTTCCAGCACATCAGCAGCTGTCGCGCCGGTGCGCGCGATTTCGACCAAAAGCACATCATCCACATGGCCCAGAATGGCGCGGATTTCAGCGGCGGTGATCTGACCCGACATGAATTACGCCCCAGGGCCCTGGCCGACGGGGCGCACCAGGCTGGCCTGCGGGCCTTCCTCACCCTCGCTCATGATCAGGGTTACCGCATCACCGATGCGAAGCGCATCGAAGCCATGCTCTGCGACGCTATGACGATGGAAATAAACATCCTGCCCATCATCCAAGGTGACGAAGCCATGATCGGCCTGGGGCACCAGGCGCGTCACGCGGCCCGATGGGGGCGCCGCATGCGCCTTCACATCGCCTTCCTGCTTTTCACGATGCCTTTCCACCTGCCGTTCCGCCGCGCGAAACGCATCGCGCAAGGCAACCGCGGCACTTTCATGCGCGTGATCACGCGGGCTTTCATGCGTGACCACCACTTCGCCGCCTGGCAAGGCAAGACGGATATGCACACGCCACAGCATACCCTGATGTTTGTGCCGATGCGGCGCTTCCAGCACCACATCACAACGCGTGAGGCGCGGCGCACGGCGCGCGAGATGGTCGGCTTCATGCCGAATGCGCGCTTCCAGCGCGGGGGAGGCTTCGGTATCGCGAAAGGCGATATTGAGGGGCGTTTCCATGCCGCCCTTAATAGGGCAAAGGGCTAACCTTCGCCTTTGCTTTGGCGCAGGGCGGCCATCACGAATGGCGGCGCGGTGCTTTACCCTATGCCTTCCATGCCGGCGATGGCGAGAATCGCCGCAAGGCTTGACCGCATGCCGCGCAGCGCTTCCGTGGGTTCCACATCCAGCCATTCATCAAGCGAATGCGCCCGCCCGCCGCGCCCGCCCGCGCCAATCTTCAGCGCCGGAATGCCGAGTGACATTGGAATATTCGCATCCGTCGAAGACCATTCAAAGCTTGGCCGATAGCCTTCCGACGAAACCGCTGCCGCCGCCAGGGCGCGGATTGGGCTAGCTGGCGGCGTTTCCCCTGCCGGGCGATCTCCCACCGGTGTGATCTCCGCCGTGATGGCGCCATTTGTGGTGGAACGCGCGGCGTTTTCGGTAGCGACCGCAAGGTCCACAATGTCCAGAAATGCCCGATCAAGCTTGGCAAGTTCGGCGGCCGAGGCTGAACGCAAATCAACTTCAATCACCACGCGATTGGCGATGGCATTGATGGAAGTGCCGCCCGAGACAACACTCACGCAATGCGTGGTGGGCGGGCTTTCGGGCACCTTCACGCCAGCCAAGCCACGCGCACATTCAGCCATGGCATACATGGGATTCACCAGACCGAAAGCGGCATAGGAATGCCCGCCCGGCCCCTGGAAGGTCACGCGATAGCGTTTGGACCCCACACCGCCGCTGACAATGCCTTCCACCTGCGGGCTATCCACCGTGAGGAAGCCACGAATGCGCGCACGATGTCGCCCCTTGGTGAAAACATGGCGAATGCCACGCAAATCGCCCAAGCCTTCTTCACCCACATCACCTACAAACAACAGATCGTGGCGCGTGCGAATGCCCGCCGCATCCAAAGCCCGCAAAAGCCCGAGATTGACGGCAAGCGACCAGGTATCGTCACTCACGCCCGGTGCAAAAAGCTTGGTGCCTTCGCGCCTGACGCGCACATCCGTGCCAGCGGGAAAGACAGTGTCTAGATGCGCGGCCACTACCAGAATTTCGCCATTGCCGAAACCGCGGCGCAGCCCCATCACATTGCCGATCTCATCCTGCTCCACTTCCTCAAGCCCATGATCGCGCAGCATGGCAAGGTAAGCGGCTGCGCGTTCTTCCTCGGCAAAAGGAGGGGCTGGGATTTGCGTGAGCGTGATGCAATCTTCCACCATGCGCGCATGATCAGCGGCGAGTTTGGTGCAGGCAGCGGCAAAGCGCGCATCGGCGCGAATGGCGGCAATTGTCTCATCCGGGGTCATCACATCCTCCTTACGCGCGGCGCCAACGCATCACGCCGGCGCCATCCTGTTCCGCCACTGCTTCGCCCATCACCTGCAAGCGGCGCAAATGGGCCAGGGTTTCGCCAAGCCCGAAACCAAGATTACGCATATCGAGCGGCCTGCGAAACAGCACCGGCAGCAGATCATGCGCGCTGCTATCCGCCATGGCGTCCATCAACAGGGAAAGTCGCTCCGCATGATGCGCCGCGAGCCAATCGAGCCGCGCATGCAAGCCGTAGAAGGGTTCGCCATGGGAAGGCAGCACCAGCGTGTCTTCCGGCAGCGCGCGAAAGCGATCCAGCGATGCCAGAAACGCGCCCAACGGATCGGCTGAGGGTTCCCCGGCATGCAGCCCGATATAGGGCGAAATGCGTGGCAGGATCTGATCGGCGGCGATCAGCACATGGTCCTCGGTATTGAACAGGCAGGCCATATCCGGCGCATGGCCCTGGCCAGTCATCACGCGCCATGGGCGCCCGCCAATCATGATATCCTGACCATCGGCGATGGCTTCGAAGACGCGCGGCAAAGGTGCGACAGATTTCACATAAAGCGGCCCGCGCGCGCGGATAAAATCAGCATATTCAACCGGCGCGCCGGCGGTTGCGGCAAAGCGTGCCTGATGTTCCACCATCTCGGACCCTGTGTCGAAAAATAACGCGCGGGCTTGCAACCATTCGATCTTGGTCATCAGCGGCACAAGCCCATGCCCTTCCGCAAGCCAGCCCATCAGCCCGGCATGATCCGGGTGGAAATGCGTCACCAGCAGCCGATACAAGGGGCGCCCGGCAAAGGCATCCCCTGCCATCGCCTCCCGCCATAAATCGCGGGACGCATCATTGGCGATGGAACAATCAATCACGAGCCATCCCGGCCCATCTTCCAAAAGCCATACATTCACATGGCTCGGTGGGAAGGGCAGGGGAAAGCGCAGCCAGCGCAAACCGGGCCGGAGTATCGCGGCCTGACCGGGCGCGGGGATATCGGGAATCATCGCATCAGCTTGGCGCGGGTGAATAAAGGACACAAGCGCGCCAAGGTCAGGAAAGGGGGTTATGCCGCTTGACGCGCCTTGCGGCTGGTCCTCTCATCAAGGCCAAGGCGCAGAAGGGCCAGCGGTCTTTGATGTCTGGCGCAAAAACGGGGAGAGAGACCATGATCAATCGTCGGCATTTGATGACCAGCATGGCAGCCGCGCCGTTTCTGGTGCGTGGTGCTTCCGCGCAAGGCACTGATTGGGTGCCAAGCCGGCCCATTCGCCTGGTGGTGGGTTTCGCCGCTGGCGGGTCCACGGATACGACCGGAAGGCTGATGGCACAGGCGCTGTCGGCGGCCTTGCCGCAACCCGCCGTTGTCGAAAATCGCGTGGGTGCGGCAGGAAACATCGCGACCGAGCATGTCGCGCGCAGCGCGCCGGATGGGCATACGCTGGTGGTCGCTTCCATGGGCTCTCAGGCGGTGAATGCGGCGCTGTATCGCAACCTGCCCTTCGATCCGGTCAAGGATTTCACGGCGGTATCGCTTTTTGTGAAAAGTTCCAACATGCTAGTGGCGCATCCGGGCTTTCCCGCGCGCAACCTGGCTGATCTGGTGGCCTTTGCGCGCGCCAATCCGGGCCGCGTCAATGTCGGCACTGCGGGGGCTGGGTCTTCGCAGCATTTCGCGGCTTCGCTGTTTGAGCATTTGGCGAAGGTGCAGCTCACGCATGTCAATTACCGGGGCGGTGCGCCGGCGATGATTGATCTTGTCGCCGGGCGCGTTGACATTGTGTTCTCACCGATTGTCGAGACGGTGCAGCAAATCCGCGCCGATCAGGTGCGCCCAATCGCCATCACACGGACACAACGCGCGCCGGAATTCCCTGATGTGCCGGCAGTGGCGGAAGTAGTGCCGGGCTATGAGTTTTCGTCCTGGCTTGGCGCTTTTGCGCCGGCGGGAACGCCGCCCGCTGCGGTGCAGCGCATGTCGCAAGCGCTGGCCGCGGGCTTGCGGGACCCGCAGATACGCGAACGCGTGCTATCCCTTGGCTATGAACCGATCGGCAGCACGCCTGAGGAATTCACCAGCTTCTTCGCAGCGGAAATGCCGCGCGTGGCGGAATTGGTGCGTATTTCCGGCGCCAAGCTTGACTGAAGCGGGCCTTAGCCGGACCATGCCAACGACCAAAGCATCGACTGCGCTGGCAAGCATCATAGGATGAAGGCGATGCAGCCCAATCAGGATCGGCTAGTGCTGCTTGGCACCAAGGGTGGGCCTGCCATCCGCAAGGGTGGGCCTTCACCAACCGCGCATTTGCTGGTGATTGGTGCCCATCCCTATGTTGTTGATTGCGGGCTTGGCGTGACGCGCGCCCTGGTGGAAGCGGGAATGCCTTTGCCGGAATTGCGGAACATCATCATCACGCATCTCCATTCGGATCACGTGCTGGAAATGGGACCGTTGATCCATACGGCCTGGACAGCCGGGTTGAAGGAGAAGGTTGTGGTGCATGGGCCGCCTGGCACGCGCGCCGTCTGGCAGGGGTTTTTGGCATCGCTTGCCTATGACATTGCGATCCGCATCGAAGATGAAGGCCGGCCCGATTTGGCCGCGATGGTAGAGGTGCTGGAATATGCCGATGGTCATGTCTTCACCGATGCGCGGGTGACGGTTTCGGCATTGCGGGTTGAACATCCACCGGTGACAGATTGTTTCGCGCTGCGCTTTGATCATGTTGCGGGTGCGGTGGTTTTCTCGGCCGATACAACCTATTTCCCGCCGCTTGCGGCATTTGCGCGTGGCGCGGATATCCTGGTGCATGAGGCGATTTATGAACCAGGGGTGGATCGGCTTGTTGCGCGTGTCGGCAATGGTGCGCGGCTGAAGCAGCATTTGCTGGGCAGCCATACGCTGGCAGAACATGTCGGGCGTATTGCGACGGCAGCAGGTGTGGGGCTGCTCGCGCTCAATCATCTCGTGCCGGCGGATGATCCTTTGGTCACGGAACAGCATTGGGTTGCAGCGGTGCGCGCCCTTTACGCGGGGCCTTTGGTTGTTGGGCGCGATGGGCTGACCTTGCCGCTTGCTTCTGGGAAGGCCTGAACGCCTTTACCTTTTTCGCCATTCAGGCCAGCTTTTGCCCATGACCCTTGCCGCCGCCATCATCCCTGTCACGCCCTTCCAGCAAAATTGCGCCCTCATCTGGGATCAGGACACCAAGCGCGGCGTGGTGATAGACCCGGGCGGTGATGTTGCGCGTATCGAAGGCGCCATTACCGAGGCCGGCATCACCATTGACCGCATTTTGCTGACGCATGGCCATATGGACCATGCCGGCGGTGCCGCGGAATTGGCTGAGGTGCTGGGCAATATTCCCATTGAAGGTCCGCACCTCGCCGATGCCTTTCTGCTGGAAGGTCTGGTGGAACAAGGTGCGAAATACGGGCTTGAATGCTGCGCTGTCACTCCCAGCCGCTGGCTTGAAGAAGGTGAGCAGGTGGAGATCGCCGGCATCGCCTTCGATGTGCTGCATTGCCCTGGCCACACGCCGGGCCATGTGGTCTTTATCAATCCAGGCATGGGCATTGCGATTGTGGGTGATGTGCTGTTTCAGGGTTCCATCGGGCGCACGGATTTTCCCTATGGCGATACAGCAGCCTTGCTGAATGCCATTCGCACAAAACTGTTTCCTTTGGGTGATCATATCCAATTCCTTTGCGGTCATGGCCCGGCTTCCAGCTTTGGTGCGGAACGTCGTGGCAATCCCTTTGTTGGAGAAAACGCACCATGAGCCCGGTAATTGAAACCGATGCGCCGCCACTGCCTGGCACACGGCCGGAATTGGTTGGGATGTCGCCCACGCGGCTCGCGCGTATTCGCCCGGCAATGGAACGTGAAATGGCGGCGGGAAGGCTGCCGGGCTGCGTTGTCGCCATCGCGCGCGATGGCAAGCTTGTGCATCTGGAAGCCATTGGCCATCGCGATTCCGAAAGTGGCGCGCCAATGCAGGCTGATGCGATGTTCTCCATCGCGTCCATGACCAAGCCTGTCACGGGCGTGGTGGCGCTTTCGCTGATTGAAGAAGGCCGACTGCTGGTGACAGACCCGGTCGGTGCCTGGTTGCCGCCGCTCATGCAGATGCAGGTGGCGAAGCCAACACCTGAAATGCTCTCCGGCAGAGGCCCGATTGAAACCGAAGCGGCAAGGCGCCCCATGACGGTGCAGGATGCCATGCGCCACACCACGGGCCTTGTTTATGGTGGTCGTGATGGTTCGGCGGTGCATGCCATTGCACCCCCAGGATCCTTTTGGGTCGCCGAGAATATGGATACGGAGGGTTTTGCTGAGACCCTCAGCGGCCTGCCGCTGCGCCATCATCCCGGCACGGTTTGGGAATATGGGCTTTCCACCGATGTGCTGGGCGGGGTTGCGGAACGCGCCGGCGGTGCTTCACTCGGGGCGCTGATGCGGGAACGTGTTTTCGCGCCGCTCGGCATGGCAGAAACCGGCTATGTGCTGCCCCAGGAAAAACTGGCGCGCTTTGCGCGGCCCTTTGCGAAGGACCCGATCACGGGTGCCGCGCAAACCGTGGAAGCGCCGCTCCGCGCACCGAAAATGGAAACGGGCGGCGCGGGCTTGGTTTCCACCGCTGCCGATTATCTGCGCTTTGCCGAAATGCTGCGCGCCGGCGGCGTGTTGAATGGCGTGCGTGTGCTAGCGCCGCAGACGGTTGCCTGGATGGCATCTGATCATCTGCAGGGCATCGAAAATCGTGTGGCGTCCATGGACCCGGCTTTGGAGGGTTATGGCTTTGGCCTGACGGTTGCTGTGCGGCGTTCGCGTGGCGGGTCTGGCTTGATGGGTGCGCCGGGCGCGTTTGGCTGGTCCGGCGTTTGGGGCACCTATTTTTGGGCCGATCCGGCTGAACGCCTGAGCGTTGTCTTCATGGCCCATACGCCGGGTGAATTGCGCCAGCGCTATCGCCGCCTGATCAATATGCTGACCTATCAGGCGATCGAGGCATAGCGGGAAACCCGATCACGGCGCCGCAGCGCGGGCCGTATTTGGCTGTCCGCACAAATCCTGGCTCAGGTTAGATGGTCCCATCTGAAAAAGCCGGTCGGGATCGGCACGACCGATTTTGGCAATAACCCAGCGCGGCAACGCAAAAACCTCAGTCGGCCATCAGCGCCATGAAGCGTGCCGCCAGCCTTACCTCATTCAGCCGGTCAGCGCGCCGCGCCGCGGCTTCATCATCGCTGCCCCAGAATTCTTCCTGAAACAGCTCATCCAGGATGGCCAGCCGATGCGCTTCCTCGGCATCAAGGCGCCCAAGGCTGAGCGCCAAGCCCAGCACCAGGCTGCCGAGCGCCGGCACGGCGACGCCAAGCGCCGCGAGCCCCGCCGCATCATGCCGCGCGACGGCGGCCTCAAGCGCGGCCAGGCTTGACGGGGGTTGGCGCACCGGCATCAGGGTGTGGGTGATGCCAAGCGGCGCATCCAGCGCCAGCGCGGCCCATTCAAGCACAGGCTGCCAGGCCTCTGCCTGACGGGCGGCAAGGCGATGATCTGCCGCCCGGTAACAAAGCAGATCGGTTTCGCCATATTTGGTGATGCCTTCGACCATTGGCTTCGGGTCTGGCGCGATGCGTTCCTGCGCGGCGCCCAAAAGCCGGGTAAGCGGCACATCATCCTGGCGCATTTCGCCGCCCTTGGCGCCGCCGGCCTTGTGCCATTCCTCGGCGATCGCCTCAGCCAAGGGGCGGCTTTTGGTGGTAAGGATGCTGCCGCCTGGCAGCCGGAGCGGGCGACCATCCAGCACCACCCCGCAACCGCCTTCAAGCCTTGGCACGGCCAGGGCCGCTTCCCAGAAACGCTTCATATGGCGCTATTTAGCGGGTCGGAGGGTAAAGAAAAGGCGCTGGCGGAAGGTCGGGGGTGATGATCACTCAGGCGGCTTGACGGGGGCCATGCTCCGGGGGTAGTTACCCGCCCTTCGCTGGCCGCATGTCGGCCTTTCCTTCTGCAGGTTTGAACAGACAGCCCATGGCCAATAACGCTTCCGCGCGCAAGCGCATTCGTCAGACTGAAAAGCGCACTGCGCGCAACAAGGCGCGCAAGTCGCGTGTGCGCAGCTTTCTGCGCAAGGTCGAAGAAGCGGTGAAGTCGGGCGACAAGGCCGCGGCGCAGGAAGCTTTTCGCGCAGCGCAACCTGAAATGCAGCGCGCTGCAACCAAGGGTGTGGTTCACGCGAATACTGTCGCGCGGAAATTGTCTCGGCTTTCCGCGCGCGTGAAATCTATCGGCGCCTAAGGGCTCGATTTTTCTTCTTTCATGATAAGGGATGTGCTTGCGCGGCAGGTGCCGCGCGAGTGATGTGTCGCGCGTGCAGGTCAGGCCGCAATTTGGTATGTGGCATCGCCTTTCGAACGCATGAGTCAAGCCTGAAAATCGAAAAATCCGTGCGGATGTCAGAAAATTTTCGGCGCTGTATTTTTAGTATTGAATTTTTCTCGCTCACCGCACCATGATGATGAGTAACAGGGTCAAAGAAGTGACTGGGCAGGGGGTCAGTGGTTTGCGAAGCACGGAGAAGCTAAGCGATAGCATAGCCCCGCAAGGTCCCGCTGCCTGGGCCGAAGCATGGGCCCGCATTCGCGCCAAGCTGCGCGAAGAAGTCGGCGATGTGGAATTCCGCAGCTGGCTTCGGCAAATGACACTCACTTCCATAGATGGTGATGAGGCATCCATTGCGCTGCCCACGCGCTTTCTGCGCGATTGGGTCAGCAGCCATTATGGCGACCGGCTTCGTGCCTTATGGCAGCAGGAAAATCCTTCCATCCGCCGCGTGGATTTGCGCGTTGCGGCTGGCAGCCGCGCGGCCGCGACCGAAGCTTCGGAAAGCGCGGTGAATGCCTTGGCGGCGGGCCCTGCCAGTATCGCGCCCCGCGCCGCTGATCCGCGCGGCGATTGGTCAGCGCCGCTTGATCCGCGCTTCACCTTCGATACCTTCATCGTTGGCAAGCCCAATGAATTCGCCCATGCCTGCGCGCGCCGCGTGGCGGAAAAGCCTGCCATGCCGGGCTTCAATCCGCTGTTCCTTTATGGCGGTGTGGGGCTTGGCAAGACGCATCTGATGCATGCCATCGCCTGGGTCATCCGCGAACAGCACCCCGCGCGTCAGGTAGCCTACATGAGCGCCGAGAAGTTCATGTATCGCTTCATCGCGGCACTGCGTAGCCAATCAACCATGGAATTCAAGGAAACCTTGCGTTCGGTTGATGTGCTGATGGTGGATGACCTGCAATTCCTGATCGGCAAGGATAATACGCAGGAAGAATTCTTCCATACCTTCAATGCGCTGGTGGATGCCGGCAAGCAGATTGTGATTTCTGCCGACAAATCGCCTTCTGATCTCTCCGGCATTGAAGACCGGCTGCGCACGCGGCTTGGCTGCGGCATGGTGGCTGATCTGCACGCCACAACTTATGAATTGCGCATTTCCATCCTGGAAGCCAAGGCCGCGTCATCGGGCGTTGCGGTGCCGTCGCGCGTGATGGAATTCCTGGCGCATAAGATCACCTCCAATGTCCGCGAATTGGAAGGCGCGCTTAATCGCCTGATCGCCTGGGCCAATCTGTTTGGCCGCCCCATCACCTTGGAAGGCGCGCAGGAGGTGCTGCATGATATCCTCCGCGCCCATGACCGGCGCGTCACGATTGAGGAAATCCAACGCAAGGTCGCCGAACATTATAATTTGCGGCTGACGGACATGTCCTCTGCCCGGCGCGCGCGCAATGTGGCGCGGCCCCGCCAGGTGGCGATGTATCTGGCGAAGCAGCTTACCTCTCGTTCCTTGCCGGAAATCGGGCGGCGTTTTGGCAATCGGGACCACACGACCGTGATGCATGCTGTGTCCCGCATTGCGGAACTCATGCAGGCGGATGGGTCCTTCGCTGAGGATGTGGAGCTTCTCCGGCGCATGCTGGAAACCTGAAGCGCCGCGAAAGGACCGCAAAAGGAAGTTTTAAACAGGCGATTAGTCCGATCACTGCTGACGCTCGCCGACCGCAGCGTGAATGGCACCACTAGGCCGCTTTTCTGGCCCGTTCCAGGCTGGTAAAGGAAGTCGAATCCGGGTGCCGCACCGCGCCGATTCGGCAGCTTTGCAGCCCGGGCTTGATTTCACTGGCGGCTCACCCCCGTGGCCCATAAGGCCGCGGCTGAGATCGCCGTAACAGGATCGGGGCGTCGGAACGATGAAATTCTCGGTTGACAGGGCGGTATTGCTCAAGGCGCTGACCCATGTGCAAAGCGTGGTGGAACGGCGCAACACCATCCCCATCCTGGCCAATGTCATGATTGAAGCGAGTTCGGGCGGCGCCCTGAAACTGACCGCGACCGATATGGAAATCGCGGTGGTGGAAGACATCGCGGGCGTGACCGTTGCGCGCGCGGGGCGCACCACAGCGCCGGCGGCAACCCTTTACGAAATCATCCGCAACCTGCCGGAAGGGGCGCGCGTTGAATTCGATCATGGTGGCGGTGATGGGCCGCTCACACTGCGTTCCGGGCGCTTCAACACCAGCCTGGCCGTGCTGGCGGTGGATGATTTCCCTTCCATGACCGAAGGGCGCATGCCGGTGCAATTCAGCATCAAGGCCGGCGTGCTGCGCGATTTGATTGACCGCACCAAATTCGCGATTTCCACAGAAGAAACGCGCTATTACCTGAATGGCATTTATATCCACGCGACCGAAAGCGAAGGCCAGCCGGTGCTGCGTGCTGTTGCAACCGATGGGCATCGGCTCGCGCGCGTGGAAGAACCGCTGCCGGAAGGCGCGAAGTCCATGCCGGGCGTGATCATTCCACGCAAAACGGTCAACGAAATCCGCAAGCTTGCCGAAGAAACCCAGGATGAGATCGTGGTGCGGCTTTCGGATACCAAGGTGCAATTCGCGCTTGGCACTGTCACGCTGACCAGCAAGCTGATTGATGGCACCTTCCCCGAATATGAACGCGTGATCCCGCGCGGCAATGACAAGAAGCTTGTTGTGCCGCGCAAGGATTTCGCCGATGCGGTGAAGCGCGTGGCCGCGATCAGCAGCGAAAGATCACGCCCCGTGAAGCTCAGCCTTGGCACCAATCATTTGCGTGTTTCGGCGGCGAGCCCCGATCAGGGCGAAGCGCAGGAAGATCTGGAAGGCGATGATGTCGCCTATACCAGCGGCGCTTTGGAAATTGGGTTTCAGGCCCGGTATTTGTCTGACATTACTGATCTTGTTCAAGACAAGCTGGAATTCATGTTCGCCGATGGCGCAGCGCCGACCATTGTGCGCGATGCGTCCCGGCCGGAAGCACTATTCGTCCTGATGCCGATGCGAGTGTGACGGCGCCAGGGCTTTTTCTTGCGCGTCTCCGGCTTACCAATTTCCGGTCATGGCTAGGTCTGGATGCGCGGTTTGACGCGTCCCTGATTTGCATCGCCGGCGAAAACGGCGCTGGCAAGACCAATCTGTTGGAAGCGATATCGCTGTTGGCCCCTGGGCGCGGCTTGCGCGGCGCGCGTATGGCTGAATGTGGCCGGCAGGAAGCTGGCGCGGCCCTACCCTGGGCGGTGGCGGGGCGGTTTGAAACTCGCGCTGGCCCCATGGAAATTGGCACTGGCACAGACCCGGAAGGGGCTGCCGAACGGCGCATCTACCGCCTTGATGGTCAGGCGCTGCGCAGCCAGGCAATGCTTGCGGACCGCATGGCGGCTGTCTGGATCACGCCGCAAATGGACCGGCTATTCCAGGAAGGGGCGAGTGGCAGGCGGCGCTTTCTGGACCGCCTGGTCTGGGCTTTGGAACCGGGCCATGCGCGGGAAGTGGCCGCGCATGACAATGCGATGGCGGAGCGTAATCGGCTGCTTGCGGAAGGCCGCGCGGATGCCGCTTGGCTGGCAGGCTTGGAAGACGCCATGGCGCGCCATGCGGTGGCGGTTACGGCGGCAAGGCGCGCGCTGATGCTGCGCCTGAATGCGGAACTTGCTGCGGGCCGCGCCACGGGCGCCTTTCCTGCCGCGCGGATGGATATTGCCTGCCCCATGTTGACGGCGCTGGCAGATACGCCGGCCCTTGCCGTGGAGGATGCGCTGCGTGCGGGCTTGGCCCAGGACCGCCGGCGCGATGCGGCAGCAGGTGGGGCTGCGCGGGGGGCGCATAAGGCGGATTTGGTGCTGGTGCATAAGCCCAAGGGCATCAGCGCTGAGTTCTGTTCAACCGGAGAGCAAAAGGCGCTGCTGGTTTCCGTGGTGCTGGCCCATGCGACGTTGATTGCCGAAGCGCGTGGCTTCGCGCCGCTTTTGCTGTTGGATGAGGTGGCAGCGCATCTGGACCCGACGCGACGGGAAGCGCTTTTTGCGGCACTTGCCGCGCTGCCGGCTCAGGTTTTCATGACCGGCACAGATGCTGAGGTTTTCGCCCCATTGGCGGGCATTGGGCAGTTATTTGGCGCGGGCGATGGCGGGCTTTTCGCACTTGGCTGAGGCCGGCTTTCAGCCCCAGCCAGCCCCGCAGAAATCGGTTGGAAAATAAAGGGTTTTTCTGGCGGGCAATGGCGCAGAAAAACGCCCTGCCGGGGTCGCGTTTCGCGCCAGAAAAAGCTATAAAGCTGTAGTGATTCCAGATCCTCAAAACAGGAGCCCGTTACCGGCATGAGCGATGAGCCGCGCGCCGAAACTGAAGCCTATGACAGCGCTTCCATCACCGTCTTGCGCGGGTTGGAAGCGGTGCGCAAACGGCCGGGCATGTATATTGGCGATACTGATGATGGCTCTGGCCTGCATCACATGGCCTTTGAGATTGTTGATAATGCGGTGGACGAAGCGCAGGCTGGTTTCGCTTCGGCCGTTTCCGTCACGCTGAATGGTGATGGCAGTGTCACCGTATGTGATGATGGGCGCGGCATCCCCGTTGATATCCATGCCGAAGAAGGCATCAGCGCCGCTGAAGTGGTGCTGACGCGGCTCCATGCCGGGGGCAAGTTCAACCAGAATTCCTACAAGGTCTCAGGCGGGCTGCACGGCGTTGGTGCGGCGGTGGTAAACGCGCTGTCCGAATGGATGGAAGTGCGGATCTGGCGCGGCGGGCAGGAATATCGCCTGCGCTTTGAACATGGTGACACCGTGGTGCCTTGCACCGCGCTTGGCCCTTCGGACCATCCGAACGGAACGGAAGTGACCTTCAAGCCATCGGCGCTGACTTTCACGCGCACGGAGTTTGATTTCGCCGTGCTGGAACGGCGTTTGCGTGAATTGGCGTTCCTCAATTCCGGCTTACGCGTTCTGCTGCGTGATGAACGCCATGCGGAAGCGCAGGAAACCAAATTTCATTTCGATGGCGGGCTCACCGCCTTTGTCGAATGGCTGGACAAGGGCAAGACACCGCTTTTCGCAACGCCAATCAGCCTGGCCGCGCGGGAACAGGATGGGATCAAGGTTGAGCTCTCACTCCGCTGGAATGACAGCTATCATGAAACCATGCTGTGCTTCACGAACAACATCCCGCAACGTGATGGCGGCACGCATTTGGCCGGTTTCCGTCAGGCGCTGACGCGCGTGGTGGCGAAGGTGGCGGAAGGCATCGCCAAGAAGGAAAAAGTTGCACTCACCGGCGAAGACATGCGCGAAGGCCTGACCGCCGTGCTTTCGGTGAAAGTGCCCGATCCGAAATTCAGCAGCCAGACCAAGGAAAAACTCGTATCATCCGAAGTGCAGCCGGTGGTGCAGGTGGCTTGCGCCGATGCGCTTTCCCATTGGTTTGAAACCCACCCGAAGGAGACCAAGGATCTGGTCGGCAAGATCCTGGATGCGGCGACAGCGCGTGAAGCGGCGCGCAAGGCGCGCGAACTGACGCGCCGCAAGGGCGTGCTTGATGTATCATCGCTGCCAGGCAAGCTCGCGGATTGTCAGGAACGTGACCCGACGAAATGCGAAATGTTCATTGTTGAGGGTGACAGCGCCGGCGGTTCGGCGAAACAAGGGCGCGACCGCGCCTTTCAGGCGATCTTGCCGCTGAAAGGCAAGATCCTGAATGTGGAGCGCGCGCGTTTCGACAAAATGCTCTCCAGCGCTGAAATTGGAACACTGATCACGGCGCTCGGCACCGGGATCGGGCGAGGTGAGCCATCGGAAGGTGGCTTTGATATCGGCAAGCTTCGCTATCACCGCATTGTCATCATGACCGATGCCGATGTGGATGGCAGCCATATCCGCACGCTATTGCTGACCTTCTTCTTCCGGCAAATGCCGGAATTGATCACCCGCGGGCATCTTTATATCGCGCAGCCGCCGCTCTATCGCGCCAAGCGCGGGCAGGAAGAACGCTATTTGAAGGATGATCGCGCGCTGGAAGATTACCTGCTGGAAAAGGCGCAAAGCGCCGCCAGCCTGCGCCTGCCCGATGGCCGCGACCTGACCGGCGATGCCTTCCAGGCGGAACTTGACTTCCATCGCCAGGCGACCGCGCGCATCCGCCGCCTGGCCGGCGCAGTGCCGGCGGATATTATCGAACAGGCAGCAATCACGGGCGCGCTTTCCATGGAAAGCGATCGTGCGCTGGCCGCCGCGCAAGCCCTGGCCGCGCGGCTGGATGTGCTGGCGCCAGCTTCTGAACGCGGCTGGGTGGCGACCACGGGCGATAATGGCCTGACGCTTGCGCGCACTGTGCGCGGTGTTGGCGAACGCCATATGCTGGATGCCACGGCGCTCCGCAGTGCCGAAGCGCGCTGGCTGGATGAACGGCGCGAAAGGCTGGCCGCGGATTTCCTGGGTGGCGCGGTGTTGTCGCTTGATGGTGCGGAAACCCAGGTGGTTGGGCCGCTTGCGCTATTCGAAAAACTGATCGCGCAAGGCCGCAAGGGGCTTTCCTTCCAGCGCTTCAAGGGCCTGGGTGAGATGAATCCCGATCAGCTCTGGAAGAC
Organism: Alphaproteobacteria bacterium; assembly: GCA_016869735.1. Lineage (GTDB taxonomy): Bacteria > Pseudomonadota > Alphaproteobacteria > Acetobacterales > Acetobacteraceae > Neoroseomonas. Next base: position 15,487 of record VGDL01000013.1, on the reverse strand, counting down.
CACGCTTGACCCCGCGATCCGCACGCTGCTCCGCGTGCGGGTTGAGGATGTTGAGGACGCGGAACAGGTCTTCTCCACCCTGATGGGTGATCTCGTGGAACCGCGCCGCGACTTTATTGTCGGGAATGCCTTGAAGGTTGCCAATCTGGACGTGTGATTGGCAGCCAGCGCGCGGATTACGCCATCCCACCCCGCGCCGACACCGGCCAAAGGCATTCCACCCGCCCCTTGCGCACGCCGACATACCAATCATAGCGATCCACCGTCGGGTCGCAGTGGCCAGGCACCAGGCGCAGCTTTTCGCCGAGCGCCGGCGCGCTGCCATCTTCGATCACCAGCTTGCCATGTTCATCCGATGCGCCGGCATAGCGCAGCCCCGGGCGTTGCCAAACTTGCGGCATGCCGGAATCAACCGAAACGCCCTTATGCCCGCAATCCACCACGGCAATGCCCGCACCCGCCGTGCTCATCACCTGGGACAGCACAAAAAGCGATTGGCGGAAGGGCGGCGCATCCTCATTCGCGGCGTAATCCGCATCCATGAAGCAATAGGACCCCGCCTGGATTTCGGTATAGACGCCACTCGCCGCTTCATGCCGGAAGGTGCCGGTGCCGGCCCCGCCGACAATCGGGCATTCCAATCCGCGTTGGCGGAGTTGTTCCACCGTGCGCCTGGAACGCGCCACAGCCTCCCCAATCGCAGCCGCGCGTTCTTCCGGCGCGCGCTTGTGCTGCGCTGAACCGTGATAGGCCTGCAAGCCGCCGAAACGCAGATGCCGGCTGACGGCGATGCGTTCCGCCAGCGCCACAGCAGGCGGGCCATGTTCTACCCCGCCGCGCGCCATGCCGACATCAATTTCAACCAGTACCGGCAGGCGCACACCGGCCGCTTCGGCGGCGGCTTCAATCAGCGCGATTTGCGCCGCGTCATCCACACAGACCGCGACTTCGGCGATGCGTGAAAGGGCTGCAAGCCGCGCCAATTTGCGCGGGCTGACAACCTGATTGGTCACCAGAATATCGGGAATGCCACCCCAGGCGAGTGCTTCTGCCTCGGCCACTTTTTGCACGCATTGGCCAACCGCACCGCGCGCCATTTGCTGTTTGGCGATGACGCTGGATTTGTGGGTTTTCGCATGCGCCCGCAGCTTGGCCCCGGTGGGCGCCAGCAGCGCGGCCATGGTATCCAGGTTGTGTTCAAAAGCATCCAGGTCAATCACCAGCGCGGGGGTATCAATATCTTCTTCGCGCATGCCGGGTTCGGCGGGCGGGTGTTGCAGCATGGGGCATCCTCCGTGACTTAAAACTATCATAGCCCTGCCGATGCGCCGCGCGCCAATCCCCGCTAAACCAAATCCATGAGTAATGATGTTGATGTGCTGGTGGTGGGGGCCGGGGTGGCCGGCATTGCCGCTGCCCGCGCCTTGCGCGCGCGGGCCCTTTCCTGCCTGATACTGGAAGCAAAGGACCGCATCGGTGGCCGCGCCTATACCGATGCAACCGGCTTTGACCATGGTGCATCCTGGCTGCACCAAGCGAATGACAATCCGCTGACCGCTTTTGCTGAAGCGCTTGGTTTTGAGACAGTGGATCACGATAAGCTGCGCCAGCGCCTGCTGTTTACCGAAGGCCGCTTCGCCACCACCGCTGAACGCAGGGCCTTCATGGCGGCTGAGGATCATTTCTGGCGCGTGATCGAAGCCGCTGTTGCTGATGGTGCGCCAGATCGCCCAGCATCCGATGCCGCGCCACAAGGCGGGCGCTTCGATGCGCTGGTGGCGCATTGGGAAGGGGCGCAGATTTGCGCCGCTGAGCTTTCGCGCATGAGCCTGCATGATTTCGCCGCGACAGCATTAGATGGCCCGAATCTTTTGCTCCGCCATGGCCTTGGCACGTTGGTCGCGCGCCTGGCTGAAGGGCTGCCGATCCGGCTGAATGCACCAGTGTCGCAACTCGATTGGGGCGGCAAACACGTTGATGCCAGCGGCACCTTCGGGCGTATCTGCGCACGCACCGCCATCATCACGGTTTCAACCGGCGTGCTGGCGCAGGGCGGCATTGCCTTCACGCCCGACCTGCCCACTGAAAAACATGCTGCGATCAACGCTTTGCCGCTTGGCTTGCTGAACAAGCTTGCCTTCCCCATCGCACCTGGCACCCTGCCGGAATTTGAGCCATTTGCGAGCCTCAGGCGCGATATCGCCGCGCCAGGGGATCGGCCCATTTCCTGGATATCGCGCCCCTTTGGCGCGCCAGTGCTGCTGGCTTTCATCGGCGGGTCCTTGGCATGGGAACTCTCCCGCGCTGGCAGGCAAGCAACTGAAGCGCATGTGCGCGGCGAATTCACCCGCGTCTTCGGTACCGTAGCCGCCGCCGCACTCGGCCCGCCCACCATCACCGATTGGGGTGGGGACCCGTATTTCCTTGGCAGCTATAGCCACGCCATCCCCGGCGCGCAGGCAGCGCGACGGGCATTGGCGGAACCGCTTGCTGATGGCCGGCTGATCTTCGCCGGCGAGGCCTGCCATCCGCGCTTCGCCGCCACGGTTGCGGGCGCTTGGCTGAGTGGCGAAGCGGCGGCCCGCGCTTGCCTGGCAGCTTGAAGGCGGGCGCGGCGCGCACCAACGGCATTGGGTTCGCGGTTAATGCGCCACACGTCAAAGCCGGCATCATGTAATGCCGCGTCCGGCTATGCGCCGAGCCTCCCGGTAGATCATCCAGCCCCTGCCTGCCAGCCGAACGCGCCATTGGGGCCAATGGCCAGCACGCGCGGTCTATGCCGGTTCAGAAAGCGTCGCACGCGGGCCTCGCGTGCTTCCGGCAGGCCCAAAATGGCCGGCGCTTCCAGAATGGGCGCGGCCTCGGCCTCTGCATGGCTGGTCGGGGCCAGGCCATCCTAGCCAGCCCCGCTTGCCCTGGCCGCGGGCGAGGGGCATACCGACGCCATATTTTGCACTCGCCAAGGGAAAGAACATGCGCGTCAAAGATGTGAAGAAGGTTGTGCTCGCCTATTCCGGCGGGCTGGATACCAGCGTTATCCTGAAATGGCTGCAAACCACCTATAAATGCGAAGTCATCACCTTCACCGCTGATCTTGGCCAGGGTGAGGAATTGGGCCCGGCGCGCGACAAGGCGCTGCTGCTTGGCATCAAGCCGGAAAACATCTTCATGGATGACCTGCGTGAAGAATTCATCCGCGATTTTGTCTTCCCCATGTTCCGCGCCAATGCCCTTTATGAAGGCATGTATCTGCTGGGCACTTCCATCGCCCGCCCGCTGATCGCCAAGCGCCAGATCGAAATCGCCGAAGCCATGGGGGCTGATGCGGTGGCGCATGGCGCAACCGGCAAGGGCAATGACCAGGTGCGGTTTGAACTCAGCTATTACGCGCTGAAGCCGGATGTGAAGGTGATCGCCCCCTGGCGCGAATGGGACCTGACAAGCCGCACGCGCCTGATCCAATTTGCCGAGGAACACCAGATCCCCATCGCCAAGGATAAGCGCGGCGAGGCACCCTTCAGCGTGGACGCCAACCTCCTGCACAGCAGCAGCGAAGGCAAAATCCTAGAAGAACCCTGGGATGCGCCGGATGAAATGGTCTGGCAGCGCACCATCAGCCCGATGGATGCGCCGGACCGCGCGACCGAAATCACCATTGAATTCGAACGTGGCGATGCGGTTGGCATCAATGGTGAACGTCTGTCACCCGCAACCTTGCTCACGCGCTTGAATGCACTCGGCAAGGAAAACGGCATTGGCCGGCTGGATTTGGTGGAAAACCGCTTTGTCGGCATGAAATCCCGTGGCTGTTATGAAACGCCCGGCGGCACCATTCTTTATGTCGCGCATCGTGCCATGGAAAGCATCACGCTGGACCGCGAAGCGGCGCATCTTAAAGACAGCCTGATGCCGCGCTATGCCGAAATCATCTACAACGGCTTCTGGTTCGCGCCTGAGCGGCGCATGCTGCAAGCCATGATTGATGAAAGCCAAAAGAGCGTGTCAGGCACGGTGCGGCTCAAGCTCTATAAGGGCAATACCATCGTCACCGGGCGGCAATCGCCCAATAGCCTCTATTCCATGAAGCATGTGACGTTTGAAGATGACCAGGGCGCCTATGACCAGTTTGATGCGCTAGGCTTCATCAAGCTGAATGCGTTGCGCCTGCGCCTTGGCGCCATGGCCGGCCGCAAGGGCGGGCAGTTGTAAAGCCCTTCCAAGTCAAGTTGACCTGCACAAAAAAGCCCAGGAGGCAGCGCCTCCTGGGCTTTTCATTTGGGCGGCAGTGGCCGCCCAAATAAGCTCAGCTATGTGCAAGCATCGCGAGCAGCAGCAGCGCCACGATGTTGGTGATCTTGATCATGGGGTTCACCGCCGGGCCCGCCGTATCCTTATACGGGTCGCCAACAGTGTCGCCGGTCACGGCAGCCTTATGGGCTTCAGAACCCTTGCCGCCATGGTGACCATCTTCAATGTACTTCTTCGCATTATCCCATGCGCCACCACCGGTGGTCATGGAAACCGCCACGAAGAAGCCGGTCACGATCACACCCAGCAGCATCGCGCCCAGCGCTTCAAAGGCCGCAGCCTTCCCGGCGATGGCATTGATGCCGAAATACACCACCAGCGGGGATAGCACCGGCAGCATGGACGGGATGATCATTTCCTTGATCGCCGACTTGGTCAGCATATCCACCGCGCGGCCGTAATCCGGCTTGTCGGTGCCCTGCATGATGCCCGGCTTTTCCTTGAATTGGCGGCGCACTTCTTCCACCACGCTCATTGCCGCGCGGCCCACCGCTGTCATCGCCATGCCGCCGAACAGATAAGGCAGCAAGCCGCCGAACAGCAGGCCAACCACAACGTATGGGCTGGAAAGAGAGAAGGTCAGGGTGCCAACGCCCTGGAAATACGGGTACTGCGCCGCATTCTGCACGAAGTAGTTCAGATCCTGCGTATAGGCAGCAAACAGCACCAGCGCGCCAAGACCGGCCGAACCAATGGCATAGCCCTTGGTCACTGCCTTGGTCGTATTGCCAACGGCGTCCAGCGCATCGGTGGTCTGGCGGATTTCCTTGGGCAGGCCAGCCATTTCGGCAATGCCGCCCGCGTTATCCGTGACCGGGCCGAAAGCATCCAGCGCCACCACCACACCGGCCAGCGCCAGCATGGTCGTCACCGCAATGGCAATGCCGTAAAGCCCCGCCAGCGCATAGGTGATCAAGACGCCCGCGATGATGATCAAGGCCGGCACCGCAGTGCTTTCCATGGAAATCGCAAGGCCGCGGATGACGTTTGTGCCATGGCCCGTGACCGAGCTTTCGGCAATTGCCTGCACCGGGCGGAAGCCTGTGCCGGTGTAGTATTCCGTGATCCAGACAATCAGCCCGGTCACCGCCAGCCCGACCACGCCGCAAAGGAACAGGTCGAAGGAGGTGAAGCTGCTGCCCGCTGCTGTCATCTTGTCAAAGCCAAAGACCAGATAGGTCAGCGGCAGCAGCACAATCAAGGACAAGATGCCCGTCACGATGAAGCCGCGATACATGGCCCCCATGATGGAATTATTCGCCGGCAGCTTCACGAAATAGGTGCCGATGATGGAGGTCACGACGCACACCGCCCCAATCGCGAGCGGATAGATCATGCCGCGCACCATATTGCCCGCATCGGTGAAGGCGATTGCCGCCAACACCATGGTCGCGACCATGGTCACCGCATAGGTCTCAAACAAGTCAGCCGCCATGCCGGCGCAATCGCCAACATTGTCGCCCACATTGTCGGCGATGGTCGCGGGGTTACGGGGGTCATCCTCAGGGATGCCGGCTTCAACCTTGCCCACCATGTCGCCGCCCACATCCGCACCCTTGGTGAAGATGCCGCCGCCCAGGCGCGCAAAAATCGAAATCAGCGAAGCGCCGAAGCCAAGCGCCACCAGCGCATCAATCACCATGCGGCTATTGGGCGCATTGCCGCCAAACACCGTGAGGATAAAGAAGTAAACCGCCACGCCCAGCAGCGCGAGGCCCGCCACCAGCATCCCCGTAATGGCGCCGGATTTGAAGGCAACATCAAGGCCGGCGGTAAGGGATTGCGTGGAAGCCTGCGCGGTCCGCAAATTGGCGCGCACGGAAACATTCATGCCGATGAAGCCTGCCACGCCGGACAGGATGGCGCCGACGGCAAAGCCAATGGCCACCGTAAAGCCCAGCCGCCAGGCAACAAGCGCGAAAAGCACCACGCCCACAATGGCGATGGTGCCGTATTGCCGCTTCAGATAGGCGGATGCGCCTTCCTGAATGGCGAGAGCAATTTCCTGCATCCGCGGCGTACCGGGATCGCGTGACAGCACATCCTTGGCCGTGAGCACACCATAGGCGATGGACAACGCCCCGAGCGCGATCACCAGGATCAGCGATAAGGTCAACAAAGCTCAGACTCCCCCTTCGTGGCGCGGAACGGGCCGCCGCGCGCCGGTATGGCGACCGGCGCGGGGTATCCACGCCGGACTCGTTGAACTTTCCTTAGAAGGGGAGAAGAAAGGGCGCAACGGGGGGAGGGGGCCTGACCCCTAAAACCTTAACCCCCGGCTGGCCATTCAGGCGGTTTTGGCCCGTTCAATGGCTTCCCGGATCAGCCGCCGGGCTTCCTCGGCATCGCCCCAGCCGATGAATTTCACCCATTTGCCGGGTTCCAGATCCTTATAATGCTCAAAGAAATGCTGGATTTGCTCAATGGTGATCTTGGGCAGGTCCGTGTGGTTCTGCACATGGACATAGCGCTGGGTCAGCTTGGTGGATGGCACGGCGATGATCTTTTCATCCCCCCCGCCATCATCTTCCATCTTCATCACGCCAACGGGGCGCACATTCAACACCGCACCGGGCACGATGGGCCGCGTATTGGCGACAAGCACATCAATCGGGTCGCCATCTTCGGAAAGTGTGTGCGGCACAAAGCCGTAATTCCCCGGATAGCGCATAGGGGTGTGCAGGAAGCGATCCACGAAAAGCGTGCCTGCGGCCTTGTCCATCTCATATTTGATGGGCTCGCCGCCGATCGGGACTTCAATGATCACATTCACATCATTCGGCGGGTCATTGCCGATGGGAATGGCATCTATGCGCATGAGGTCTCTCCAGGGGCGGCGGGGCGGCCACTGCGACCGCGCGAAAGCCCTTTCGGGGCCGGATACGACCGCGCGGGCCAATAATGCAAGCATGTTCCGGCTTGCCAGCAACCGCGCCGCCCCGCAGGCTGGTAAGATGACCCTTTCCGACCGCGCCGCTTTTGCCGCCGCCGCCGCCCATCATGCGCCAGGGGTTGTTGCACTCACCCAGCGCCTGACCGCCATTGCCTCCCCCAACCCGCCAGGGGATGTGCGGGCGGTGGCTGAGGAAGCCGCCAAGATGCTCCGCGCCCTGGCGCCAGCGGCTGAGATTTCGCTCCATGCGACAGACCCCCAGGTGACCAACCTGGTTGCACGCATCAAAGGCGCTGGGCCGGGCCGCCTGCTGGCCTATAATGGCCATCTGGATACCTATCCGGTGAATGAGGCTTTGCCCTGGACCGTGCCGCCGCTAGGCGGCCTTGTTCGCGATGGCCGGCTTTATGGGCGCGGTGTCGCCGATATGAAGGGCGGCATTGCCGCTTCCATGCTGGCCTTCGCCCTGCTGGCCGAATACCGCCATGCCTGGCCGGGGGAGGCACTGCTGACGCTGGCGGGCGATGAGGAGAGCATGGGCCCGCTCGGCACCAAATGGCTGCTGGACAATGTGCCGGGCCTGGCGCAGGCGGATGGCGTGATCATCGGCGATGCCGGCAGCCCGCGTGTGCTGCGCTTTGGCGAAAAGGGCTTTGTCTGGATCGAGATTGAGGCCGCGGGCCGCGCCTCCCACGGTGCGCATGTGCATTTGGGCGACAACGCCATTGACCGACTGCGCGCTGCCCTGGATGCGGTGGCGGCGCTGCGCAGCCTGGCGCCGGAAGCGCCGCCTGCGGTCACCGCCGCCATCGCCGCCGCGCGCGGAATCAGTGAAGCGCTGTCAGGTGCCGGGGAAGCCGCGGTGCTTGGCAGTGTCACCGTGAATATCGGGCGGATCGAAGGCGGTGCCTCGCCCAATCTGGTGCCGGCCTCGGCGCGGGCGGCCTGCGATATCCGCCTGCCGGTGGGTGTGCCTAGCGCGCGGTTGCTGGGCGTGCTGCATCAGGCTTTGGATGCGCTGCCCGGCATTACCTGGCGCGTGCTGCGCTGTTTTGAACCCAACCACACTGACCCAGCCTTGCCCATTGTGCGCCATGTGCATCAAGTGGCCGAAGAAGTGCTGCAAGAAGCCGTGGCCGTGAATATGCGCGTCGGCGGTTCCGATGCGCGCTGGTTTCGCATGGCGGGCCTGCCGACCGTGGTTTATGGCCCAACGCCACACAACATGGGCGGCGCGGATGAATGGGTTTCGGTCGCGGAATTGGAAGCCATCGCCCAGGTCCATGCCCTGGCGGGGTTTGATTTCCTGAGCGCGGAGCATGCCGCATGATGAACCTGCTCGCCGAAATCCTGGCCTTCAGCCTTTTTGCCTTTTGGCTGCTGTTTTTTTTGGTGCAGTGGCTGGCCCAGGCGCTGGGTGCCTGGCTTGGCCGCCGCCATACGGCGCGCGGCGCCGCACCGGCGGAAGGAGTTAGCGTGGTGGTGGGCGGTATGCTCGGCCTGCTCGCCTTCGTGTTGGCGCTCACACTTTCCTTCGCCACCACACGTTTTGAAGAACGCCGCCAGGGCACGCTGATGGAAGCCAATGCGATTGGGACCGCCTGGCTGCGCGCCAAGGCAATAGGCCATCCGCGCGGCGAGGAATTGGCCAAGCTTTTCGAAGAATACACCAAGGTCCGCGCCGATTTCATCACGGCGCCGCTGGACCGCGATGTGGTGCGCAGCATCAATGACCGGACTTCAGCACTACAAAACCGCATTTGGGACCATGTCACCGCTATTGTGCGCGAAAGGCCGGATGCGATTTCATCTTCCCTGATGGCCGCCACGAATGAGGTGTTTGACAGTTCAACCGCCGAACGCTTCGCGTTCAATCAAAGCATGCCGGTGCAAATGGTCTGGCTGCTGATGGGCATTGCAGTGCTGAGCATTGGTGCACTCGGCTATCAATTGGGGCTGCGCGGGCTTTCCCTCCCGATTCTGTCGCTATTGCTGATTGGCATGTGGACTTCGGTGATTGTGGTCATCCTGGACCTAAGCGCGCCGCGTATCGGCAGCATGCGCTCCAGCGCTGCCGCCTATTATTGGACGCTGGATGGCTTCAACCCGGGCTCAGCGCCGGTCCGAAGATAGGCCGGCACCTCGCCCAGGGCAGGCACCCGTGATAGGGGCAGGTGCATGAGTTCCGCCACCGACACCCAAAGCCCCATGCCTGCCCGGCGCCGCAGCCCGGCCTGGGCCTGGGGGTCATTTCTTGTGGCGCTGGCGATGGCGACACCGATCCTGGCCGTGCTGGTAACCGCCGCTGCCCCGGGCGGCGAGGTCTGGCAGCATATTGCGGCAACCACGCTGCCCGGCATGCTGGCCAGTTCCGCGCTTTTGGCCCTGCTGGTGGCGCTGATGGCAGGCAGCGCAGGTGCCGTCACGGCTTGGCTGGTGGTGGCTTGTGAGTTTCGCGGCCGGCGCTTTCTGGAAGTGGCGCTGCTGCTGCCGATTGCCATGCCCGCCTATCTTTGCGGCTATGTCTATACGTGGCTTTTGGATGTCGCGGGGCCGGTGCAAAGCACGCTCCGCACCGCGACCGGGCTTTCCTTCGGGCAATACTGGTTCCCGGAAATCCGCAGCCTGCCTGGCGTGGCGCTCATGCTTTCGATGGTGCTGTATCCTTATGTTTATATGCTCTGCCGCGCGGCCTTCTTGCAGCAAAGCGTGTGCCTGATCGAAGCATCGCGCACCTTGGGCCATGGGCTGGCGCGGAGTTTTTTGCATGTCGCGCTGCCGCTCGCGCGCCCGGCCTTGGCGGCGGGCATTGCGCTGGCCTTGATGGAAACCCTCGCTGATTTCGGCACGGTGCAGCATTTCGCGGTAAGAACCTTCACGACCGGCATTTATGAGGCCTGGTTCGGCATGGATAACCGCCCGGCAGCCGCGCAGCTTGCCGTGGCTTTGCTTGGCTGTGTTGGCCTTTTGCTGGGGCTGGAGCATTTCTCGCGCGGCGGGCGGCGCTTTCACCCAACCACGACACGCCACCCGGCGCTTCGCCCCGTGCGGCTTTCCGGCTGGCGGGAAGCGATGGTGCTGCTTGCTTGCGCGCTGCCGTTGCTGATTGGTTTTGTCATTCCGGCTGGTGCGTTGTTGTGGCTATTGGCGCAAGCCGGTGATCCCTTCAGCCCCGGGCGCTATCTGCCCTATGCGCGCAATTCCCTGGTGCTGTCCGGCATCACGGCCTCGCTTGCGGTGCTGCTCGCCGCCGGCATGGCCTGGGCGGCGCGGCTTTACCCATCGCCCGCGCGCAGCATTGCCAATCGGGTGGCATCGCTTGGCTATGCGCTGCCGGGTTCGGTGATTGCGGTGGGCGTGCTGGTGCCTTTCGGCTTGTTCGATAATGCGCTCGATTCCTGGCTGCGCGCGCGGTTTGGCGTTTCATCCGGGCTTTTGCTGTCTGGCACCATGGTGGCGCTGGTATTTGCCTATTTGGTGCGGTTCTTGGCGGTGGCGCTCTCCACCGTTGAATCAGGCCTCGCGCGGCTCAAGCCATCCTATACGGATGCGGCGCGGGTTTTGGGCCGGCGGCCCGGTCAGGCGGTGCGCGAAGTGGAAGTGCCGCTGGCGCGTGGCGCGCTGCTGACCGCGGGGCTTTTGGTCTTTGTGGACACCATGAAGGAATTGCCCGCGACGTTGATCGTGCGGCCCTTTGACCTCGATACGCTCGCGGTGCGTGTCTATAATCTGGCGTCCGATGAAAGATTGGCCGAGGCGTCGACCGCGGCCGTCCTGATTGTGCTGGTGGGGCTGCTGCCGGTGGCCGCCCTTACGCGGATGATGCGACGCGACTAATTTCTTTAGCGCCAGCCGGCGCGCTGCATGATCCGCAACGCCTCCGGCGCCAGCGCGCCATAGCGTTGCGCATTCAATTGATCGGCACGGAAGCTGCCAAGTGCGGTCAGCGCCGGATGCGCTGCAATGCCCGGCACCACCGGATATTCGAAATTGCCATTGGCAAACAATTCCTGCGCGCGCTGGCTGCTGAGGTATTCAATGAAGCGGAGCGCGGTTGTCTTGTTCGAAGAAGACCGCACCACACCAGCGCCCGAGACATTCACATGCGTGCCGCGATCCCAGGGCGCCTGATTGGGGAAAATCACGCCAATTCGATCATAAAGCGCCTTTTCCTGAGCAGTGGATGAGGCACCGAACCGCGCCAGGTAATAGGTATTGGCGACTGCCATGCGCCCCACGCCGGCGGCCACCGCCTGGAATTGTGGCGTGTCACCGCCCTGCGGTGGGCGGGCCATATTCGCGACAACGCCGCGCGCCCAGGCTTCCGCCGCTTCCGCCCCATTGGCCAAAAGAATGCTGGCCATGAGGGAGGTATTGTAAGGATGTGCCGCCGCGCGGATCAGCACCTGCCCACGCTGCGCCGGCAAAGCCAAATCCTCATACCGCGCAACACCTTCCGGCATGCCGCGCTGGCGGTCATACATGATCACGCGCGCGCGGCTGGAAAGCCCATACCATTGCCCGTCCGCGGCGCGCAGATGCGCCGGGATGCGCGCTTCCAGAATCTCGCTCCGCGTTTCGGCGAGAATGCCGGCATCCACCGCGCGCGCGAGCTTCGCAGCATCCACCGTAATCAGCACATCGGCGGGGCTATTCGCCCCTTCTGATTGAATGCGCGCGATCAATTGGTCCGCATCACCTTCAATCAGGCGGATGCGAATGTCGGTCTCTGCCGTGAAACCCTCATATAGCGCACGATCCGTATCGTAATGGCGCGATGAATAGAGATTGAGCGCGCGTTCCTGCGCCGCCACCAGCGCAGGCGCGGTCAGTGGCGCGGCAAAGGACAAGGCAAGCAGGGAACGGCGGCGCATGAGGTAAACCTTTCGGCGCGAGAGGTGATGTCGCGATGGGCCCGAATCAAGCGAGCCCTGCGTGAAGTCTAGCCACGCCCTGCAGCCGCTTGCCATGCAAGGCAGGCGGGGCAGCCCTTCGCGAAAGCCGCTTGAAGCTCGGGCAAACCCCGCTTGTTACCGACTCCCGTTACACTACCCCTGCAAGCCGCGGAGAAACTTCGCCCGCGCACCGCCGCCTGCCATGAGGAAGGCGTGATCAGACCCGGACAACAGGAAACGCGCGCCAAGGGCGATGTAATCCGGCGCGACCTTTTCATCATAAACGCCGCCCATGCCCATGACCTTGCCATGCGCCTTGCAGGCCGCCGCCACCTTGGCATAGGCCGCGCGCACATCGGGGTGACCGATCTGCCCCGCAATGCCCATGGAAGCCGTCAGGTCCGAGGTTCCGATCATGAGGCAATCCACCCCCGGCACGGCGGCGATTGAATCGGCATTCGCGACCGCTTCGGGCGTTTCGATCATGACGGTGACCATGATCTGTTCATTCAATTCCTTCTGCGCCGCGGCGGTATCGGAAACCTGGAAGGCATATTGCGCCGGCGGGCCGCCCCAGGAACGCTCACCGAGTGGCGGATAGCGGAAGGCGCGCACCACATCACGGGCCTCATCGGCATTATCAATATGCGGCACCACCACGCCCATGGCGCCATTATCCAGGCAGCGCGTGCCTTCAAACAGCGCATCCTTGCAGCAGCGCACAATGGGTGTGACGCCCTGCGAAAGCGCGGCCATGGCCATGCGCGTCGCGTCATCCACGCTCATTGCGCCATGTTCCATGTCAATGAACAGCCAATCAAAGCCCGATGCCGCGGCAATCATGCCAACAGCGGGTGTGCGCAAATGATGCACGCCAAAGCCAAGGGCGAGTTCACCCTTTTCCAGGCGACGGCGCGCGTAATTCGGAGCGATAGGCATGGTGTTTCCCCTGTGAAAGTGATGTGAGTTGAAGCCTGATCAGGCCGCGCCACCAGGCGCGAGCTTGTCTTGCGTTTTTGTATCGAAATCACGCGCGTCATGGCGTTCATGCAATTGTTCGGATGGATCGCCCGTGACGCGGTTCACCATGCGTCCGCGTTTGACGGCGGGACGGGCAAAGATCGCCTCGGCCCAGCGCTGCACATGCTTGTATTCATGCACGGCCAGGAATTCCGCTGCTCCATACAGGTATCCGCGCACCAGCCCGCCATACCAGGGCCAAACGGCGATATCGGCGATGGTATAGTCATCCCCACCCAGATAGGCGCTTTCTGCCAGCCGCCGGTCCAGCACATCCAATTGCCGTTTGGTTTCCATAGTGAAGCGGTCAATCGCGTATTCGATCTTCACCGGCGCATAGGCGTAGAAATGGCCAAAACCACCGCCAAGATAGGGCGCGCTACCCATTTGCCAGAACAGCCAGGAAAGGCATTCGGCACGCAGCGCTGGGTCTTGCGGCAGGAAGGCGCCGAATTTTTCCGCGAGGTGCACCAGAATGGCACCGCTTTCGAAAACGCGAATGGGCTTCGGCCCGCTCCGATCCAACAACGCGGGGATTTTCGAATTCGGATTCACCGCGACAAAGCCGCTGCCGAATTGCTGGCCCTCACCAATGCGGATCAGCCAGGCATCGTATTCCGCGCCTGCGTAGCCCAGCGCCAAAAGCTCCTCCAGCAGGATTGTCACCTTCTGGCCATTGGGCGTGCCGAGCGAATAAAGCTGCATCGGGTGGCGGCCCACAGGCAATTCCTTGTCATGCGTCGGGCCGGCGATGGGGCGGTTGATATTGGCAAAGCGCCCGCCATTGGCCTTGTTCCAGGTCCAGACCTTGGGGGGCGTGTAATCGCTGGTGCTGCTCATGCGGAGGCTCCTGATCGGTTGGGCCGAGGCTGGCGCGATTGGCCGCAGCGCGCAAGGCTGGTATCGCGGGGCGATCAGACCGGGGGCGACATGACCATCACCATCCATGGCATCAAGAATTGCGACACCATGAAAAAGGCGCGCACCTGGCTGGAAGCCGAGGGCATCGCCCATGATTTCCATGACTACAAGACCGCCGGCATCAGCGCGGCCAAGCTGCAAGCCTGGGTCGGCAAGGCGGGGTGGGAGGCGCTATTGAACCGCGCCGGCACCACCTTCCGCAAATTGCCCGAGGATCAGAAGCAAGGGCTGGATGAAGCCCGCGCGGTCGCGCTGATGCTGGCGCAGCCCAGCATGATCAAGCGCCCGGTGCTGACCAAGGGTGGTGCGCTGCTGATCGGCTTTGATCCCGCGCGTTACGCTGTCTTATTGAAGACCTGACTCCCGCTGCCTCAAATTCACCACGAGCAACCCATATCCTAATCTAGTTACGTCAGTAAAAAGGATGCCGGGTGGCCGCTGAGGGGATCAATTTCCAGGCCTATAGCGATGCGCTGGTCGTGCTCGGCACGGCGGGCGTGATCGTGCCGCTGTTGCGCCGCGTTGGTGTCAGCCCGGTGCTTGGCTATCTCGGTGCCGGGGCGGTGCTGGGGCCTCTTGCGCTTGGGTCCTTCATCAATGAATACCCGCTGCTTTATTGGTTCACGGTGATTGACGCGAAAAGCGTCACCGCGATTGCCGAGCTTGGCGTGGTCTTTCTGCTATTCCTGATTGGGCTTGAACTTTCCTTTGAGCGTCTGAAGGCGATGCGCCGGCTGGTGCTGGGCCTTGGCGGACTGCAAATGGCGATCAGCTTTGTTGCGATCAGCCTGATTGCCTTGGCCTTCGGCCTGACACCCCAGATTGCGGCGGTGCTGGCGGCCTGCTTGGCACTTTCTTCCACGGCGATTGTGTTGGAATTGCTGGCGCAGCAGGAAAGGCTGCTCACCAGCGGCGGCCGCGCCAGTTTTTCCGTGCTGCTCGCGCAGGATGTGGCGGTGGTGCCCATATTGCTCTTCATCGGTATCCTGGGCGCCAAGGGCGGCGGTTCCGTGCTGCTCAGCATCGCCACCGCTTTGGGGCAGGCGCTGCTGGTGCTGGCGGTGATTGTGCTGGTCGGGCGCGTGGTGCTCCGGCCGCTTTTCCGTCTGGTGGGTGGGCAGCGTTCGGAGGAACTCTTCATCGCTGCCGTGCTGTTCGTCATTGTCGCGACCGGCATCATGGCGGCCAAGGCTGGGCTTTCCATGGCGATTGGCGCCTTTTTTGCCGGGTTGTTGCTGGCCGAAACCGAATATCGCCGCGCGGTGCAAGCCGCGATTGAACCCTTCAAAGGCCTGCTACTGGGCATTTTCTTCTTCAGCGTGGGCATGAGCATTGATTTCCGGGAAGTGGCGAAGGAACCGGTGCTGCTGCTGGGGCTGGCTTTCGGCTTGGTGTTGCTCAAGGCTGGCATTGTCTATGGGCTGGCGCGCTATTTCGCGCTGACGCCGGC
>VGDL01000012.1 GCA_016869735.1 Alphaproteobacteria bacterium | reverse complement strand
AGAGCCGCAACGATCTTCTTGAGCCGTTGGTTCTCCTTCTCAAGCGCCTTGAGTTCTGCCAATTGCCCCTTGGCCATCCCGCCAAACTTCTTGCGCCAGATATAATAGGTCGCGTCACTGATCCCAGCCGTCCGGCAAGCCTTCGCCACATCCGCACCGCCAGCCAAATCAAGCTCAACCTGACGTAAAATCTTCAGACAATCCTCATCCGAATAGCGCTTCCGAGCCATCCAAAACCCTCCCCTATGGCACAACAATAGTGGCTCAACTTTAGGGGGCTGAGACAGATGCGCTTGCGGCGTATCGTGAGGCGACCCAGGGGCGGGACCGATTGCGCCGTGCCCGTGCTATCCGTCGCAGCGTTGAATTGCGCCTGGCTGTGGGCCAGCTTGACGCGGCGGGCGCGATTGCCGAATTGGAAGCCGCCCTATTTGCCTGGCGCGGCGATGCGGATGAGGTGAATGCGCGGATCCGCCTGGCGGAATTGCAGCGCGAAGCGGGCGATGGCCGGGCTGCGTTTGAATTGCTGCAGGAAACCCAACGCTTCTTCCCCGAACGGGCGAATGATCTGCGCCCCCATTTGCGCGCCGCTTTCGCCGCCGCCTTGCAAAGCGCGCCACCCTTGAACGCCGCCGCTTTCTATGACGCGCATCCGGAATTTCTACCGGAAGATGAGGCGGGGATCCGTTCCGTCCTTACCCTTGCTGAAAGGCTTGCCGCGCTTGACCTAGTGGATCGTGCTTCGGCCGTGCTGCGCGATGCCTTGACGCGACTGACCGACCCGGCGGCGCGCCGGCCAGTCAGCACGAAGCTGGCGGCCTTAAGGCTTGCCGAAGGCGATGCGCCCGGCGCCCTGGCCGCCTTGGATGCCGCGACCCAGGGTGATGGCCAGGAAATTGAGCGCGCCATTCTGCGCGGGCGGGCCTTGGCGCGTGCCGGGAACCGCCGTATTGCCGAGGGGCTGCTCTCCGAACTTGGCGATGATGGCGCGGAAGCGCTCGCGGAAATTCGCGCGGCCGCGCAGGATTGGCGGGGCGCTGCCTCGGCCATGATGAACCACATTGACGCCAAGGTGCCGCCGGCACCGGCCCCTTTGGATGCGACCATGCGGCGCGATTTGGCCCGTGCGGCGGCCTATGCCGCCATGGCGAGTGATACCGCGGCGCTCACGCAGCTGCGTGAAACTTACGGGGCAAGAATGCAGGGTGGGCCGCTTGTGGAAGCCTTCACATTGCTGACGGGCGAATCCCTGCGCGGCGTGCAGGATTTGCCGCGGTTGCAACGCGAAATCAGCCAATTGCGCCTGCTGCCTGAAAGATTGGGCGGGCTGAACACGCCGGCACCGGCAGGGCGATAAAGATTTTGGCCCTTGTCCGAAGTGGCAGGAAATTTCTTATGCTCCCCCGGTTGATTTCCCTTGCGTCCGCGCCCCGCTTGCCTCATATGCCGCAATTGTTGACCCCCGATCAGAATTCCCTGATCACCCTGGTCATCTGCTGGCTGGAAGGAGCCCTGCTATGGAAGCTCTCGTCCAACCGGGGATGGTCTCGGATTTGCCGAGCGACACCCGGAATACCGACGAAGACGTCTCGGCCCATGCCGAGAAGGATTATTTCGTTCAACGTAACGGTGTGCGCTACGCCGGGACGCATCTGATCGTGGATTTGTGGGGGGCGACCAATCTCGACGACCCGAAACACATTGACGCAGTGCTGCGTGAAGGCGCACTCGCGACCGGGGCGACAATCCTGCATGGGCATTTCCATCATTTCTCGCCCAATGGTGGGGTCTCTGGCGTGCTGGTGCTGGCGGAAAGCCATGTATCCATCCACACTTGGCCAGAACGCGACTATGCCGCGCTGGATATCTTCGTCTGCGGCGATTGCGATCCCTATAAGGCGATCCCGGCGCTCAAGCGCGGCTTCCTGCCGGAACGCGTGCAGCTTGCCGAACACAAGCGCGGCCTGATCGGCTGAGCCACATCGCTTATCTTTAAGATGGGGCCGGGTGGCAGCACCCGGCCTTTTTTCCATGAGGGGGTGCCGCGATGGCGACCGATAGCTGGATCAATGAAACCCTCTATGCCGCCTGGGGTCAGCGCTTTCGCGTGAAGCGCGAATTGGCGCGTGTGCAGTCCGATTTTCAGGATATTGTGGTTTTTGAAAGCGAAACCCATGGTCGGGTGATGCTGCTGGATGGCGTGGTGCAGATCACCGAAGGCGATGAATTCGTCTATCAGGAAATGATCACCCATGTCCCTATCCTGGCCCATGGCGCAGCCAAGCGCGTGCTGATTATTGGCGCGGGTGATGGCGGCGTGCTGAAGCGCGTTTTGCAGCATCGCGGCGTTGAAAAAGCCGTGATGGTCGAAATTGATGGCGAAGTCGTGCGGCTTTCCAAGGAATTTCTGCCCGGCATTGGCGGCACTGCGTGGGGCGACCCGCGTGCTGAGGTGATCATTGGCGATGGCATTGATTATGTGCGTGTCGCGCCCGCCGAAAGCTTCGATGTCATCATCGTGGACAGCACGGACCCGATTGGCGTTGGTGAAGTGCTGTTCACCGATGAATTCTACGCCAATGCGGCGCGCATCCTTTCGCCGCGCGGCTTGATCGTCAATCAATGCGGCGTGCCCTTCATGCAGGCCGATGAATTGCACGAAACATCGCGCCGCCGCGCCAAATCCTTCCCCGATAACTGGGCCTATGTTGCGGCGGTGCCGACCTATGTCGGCGGTTTCATGACGCTTGGCTGGGCGGCGAAGGATGCCGCTTGCCGCGCGGTGGCGACTGATGAAATTCGCCGCCGTGCGGAGGCTTCCGGCATTTTGGGCATCACGCGCTATTGGACGCCTGAAATCCATACCGGCGCTTTCAACCTGCCGCCCTATATCGCGGAAAACCTGCCGGGAGCATGAAACTCAACAGGGCTTCAACTCAGGTTGAAGCCCTGCACCAGGCTGCCGGATACCAGCCGCCAGCCATCCATCAGCACGAAAAAGATCAGCTTGAAAGGCAGCGCCACCACGGATGGCGGCAGCATCAAAATTGCCTTCGGGAAGGACCCTGTAGATTGGAAGCAGTCGCAGGCTTATGCAGTTGGCGATACAATCAGTTCCAATGGCAATGTCTATCAGGCGACTAAAGTGGGCATTTCCCTGTCAACTGGGACCGGCCCGACTGGAGTGACCGGAGCCATTACCGACGGCGGCGTCGAGTGGAGTTATTTGAGAACCGCCCCAACCAGCCAACCCGATGGCACTCTGGCTGAGTTTTTCGATGCCACGGGTACACTGGCTGGTAGCGCAGCGACGACCGGAGGCCTCGCCGCTGTGACCTTCCAAGCTGATTTCGGGCAGGGCCTGCAAGCCATGACGCTCAATCTCGGTAATGTTGGCGTTGCCGGTGGCTTGACGCAATTTGCCTCCACCGGGGCAAGCGGTTTGAGTGTCAATAATTTTGAGCAGGATGGGATTCCGCTCGGCACATTTTCTTCAGTGACGACGCAGAAGAATGGCGATGTGCGGATCAATTACGATAACGGCAAATCGCGTGTGGTAGCCCGCGTGCCTGTCACGGTATTCAAGGATCCGGATAGATTGCAGCACCTGGATGGCCAGGCCTTCCTGCGCACCATTGATAGTGGTGAAGCGCGGGTGGTCGAAGCCGGTGAAGACGGCGCAGGGCTGCTGACCACGAGCGCGATTGAACGTTCGAATGTGGATATTGCCACCGAGTTTTCGAAACTCATCCTGGCCCAGCGCGCCTATTCGGCGAACACCAAGATCGTGACCACCGTTGATGAGCTATTGCAGGAAACGCTGAATATGCGGCGCTAAGGCCGCATAAGGCGCCTTTGATTGGCGAAAAGACATGAGCATTGACGCCGCCCTATTGATCGCACGTTCAGGCTTGCTGCATACGCAGCGTGCCTTGGCCAATGCGGCTGACAATGTGGCGAATGCGGAAACTGAAGGCTATACCCGCAAGCGCCTGCCAACCGCTTCTGTCAATGCGGATGGGCAGGGCATGGGTGTGGTCAGCCTTGGCCCGCTGCGTGATGTTGATACGGCGCTGGTCAATGAAATCCATAAGCGCAAATCTGAACTGGCAGCGGCCGAAGTGCGCGAAGCGGTGCTTGCGCGCATCAGTGAAGCCCATGGTGATCCGGCCAAGGGTGAAGGGCTTGGCGATTTGGTGGGCAAGCTGCGCACCGCCTTTATCGAATTGCGCCAGGACCCTTCTCAGGTAGTCAAACAACAGGCCGTTGTGCTGAACGCCGCCCAGAATCTTACGCAACGATTTGGTGATCTTTCACGCAATGTCGCAGAGGCGCGTCAGGCAGTGCATGACAGCATTGTGGACGAGATCAAGCAAGTCAATGTCACCTTGCGCGAAATAGCGGTATTGTCCCGCGAAGTCATGGCGCGTCAGGGCAGTGGCGCCTCCACCGCTGATCTTAACGACAAGCGCGACCTGGCCGTGGGCCGTCTGAGCGCTTCCATCGGTGTCAAGGCAATCTGGCAGGATAATGGTGGGCTGCTACTGCTGGGCGTTGGCGGTGTCGCCATCCCCTTGAGCGAAACCCACGATGCCTTTGCAGTGCCGGACGCGATCATTGGGTCAAAATCTTTCTATGGTACGGGCGGCATTATCCCAGGGATCACCATGAGCGGGCTTGATGTTACGCTGCAGATAAAGGGTGGCCGCCTGGGCGAATATCTTCAATTGCGGGATCAGACCCTGCCGCGCTACCAGTCTGAGCTTGATATCGCGGCAGTCGAAATCGCTGATCGCTTTGAAGAAGAAGGTTTGCGACTTTTCACCGATTCCACAGGCGCGGTTCCCGATCCTGATTTGGGTTACGCGGCACCAGGTAGCTCCCAGATTGGCTTTGCTGCTGCAATGCAGGTCAATCCTGCCGTGCGGGCGGATGTCAGGCAGCTGCGCGATGGCACGCATGCCATTGCGCCAAAGCCTCCCGCGACAACGCCCTGGTTCACCCCTAACCCCGTTGATGGCCCGGCTGGCTTTACCTTATTGGTTGACCGAATTTTGGAAAACAGTTTCGGTGAAACGCCATCAAAGGGCGGCAGCTGGGGTGGTTTCGCAACTACCGGTCTTGGGCCAGATGGCAAGCTTTCAAGCCCCTTCGGCAGCCCCAGAACCATTGAGGACTACGCAGTGATGGTCACTGGTCTGCAGACTAGTGACAGCGGCGCGGCCACCAGCGCGCTTGAGGCATCAAAGCAGCTCAGCTTGGGCCTTGAAGCGCGCTTCACGCGCCAATCGCGCGTGAATGTGGATAGCGAAATGGCGTCACTTATCCAGTTGCAGAATGCCTATGCGGCGAATGCACGGGTAATGAGCACGGCGCAGACCATGTGGGAAACGTTTTTTGGATCGGTACGATAAGCCATGACCGGTATCAGCCTGACATCGCGAATTGATCTCAACACGATAATGTTGCGGGAGCGGCTGACGCAGCTTGGCGATCAAATCTCAACCGGACGGAAAGGGAATAGCTACGCTGCCCTTGGGACCGACGCCCCCAAGGCCATGGATTTGCGTGCTGAAATTGGCCGGCGGGAAACCTATCAGAATATGATAGGCCAAACCTTGTCGAAGGTTCAGGTGACACAGAATGTCTTAAATCGGCTTGGCGCAATTGCAGAGAAATTCACCGCCGGTGCAGCGAAATTGATGGGTGTGGCCAAACCTGAGGAAATTCAGATTCAGGCCGGACAAGCCAAGGCGGCCCTTATTGAGGTTGCCAACCTGCTCAATGAAGAATTCGCCGGCGAGTATCTTTTTGGTGGGTCGGATATCCATAACCCGCCGATCCCCAATCCCAACGCCATCGCCACAAGCGGGATGGCGCAGGAGATCGCGGATGAGGTAGCAGGGCTGAATGCCACGAACGCCACGACGGTTCTTGCGGCAATTACAGGCTGGGCAGCGAGCGATGATCCGCTGGTCACCCCCTTTTCCGCGTTTCTTGAAACTGGTGACGGAAAAACAGAGGGTCGGCGCAATCTTCTGGCCAGTGACAATGAACGCATAGATTATGGTGTTGTGGCGAATCGCAACGCTGCGGTTGTGAGTGGTGGCGACACAACCGGTTCCTGGGCGCACGATTTACTGCGAGGATTGGCGAGCATCGCTGGCCTCACACCGGAAAAAACCCAGTTGGGCCAGAGCTACACAACCTTTGTCACCAAGGTTCAGGAAGGGCTGAGGTCAAGTGTGGAAGCCCTCGCCTTGGAACGCGGCACCCTCGGCACGACGGAAACACGTCTGGAGAGCCTGCAGAATCTGCATCAAAGCGTTACCGTGAGCCTGACCCTGCAGGTACGCGATCTTGAAGAAGTGGATATGGCAAAGACCATCACCACCTTTCAGGCGACGCAGACGCAACTTGAAGCGTCTTATCGTGCGATAGCTATCGCACAGCAATTGAGCTTGACGCGCTTCCTGTCCTAAGCGCTTTCAAGGGCCAAGTGCTGCGCCTGGCTTGAAGACGCGCAGGCGATGTCATTCCAGCTTGATCGCGGCATCGCGGAGTAGCTTGCGCAACTCCTCCGTCGCGGGCGTCATTTCTGCCATGAAGGCTGCCGGCGGGCCGGGGCGCGGGGGCACACCTTCATTGGTCAACCATTCGCGCATGGCGGGTTGGTTGATAACTTCCTGCAGCGCGCGATTGGCGCGCGCGATGATCGGTGCCGGCGTCGCGGAAGGGGCCAGCACAGCAAGGCCATCGGTCAGTTTGGCGCCCGGAATCACCTCCTGCACGGTTGGCACATTGGGCAGCACGGGGGAGCGTTCTGCATTGCCAACTGCAACACCGATGCCGCGATTATCCTGCATATAGGGCCGCGCAAACAAAAGCGTGGCGAGCGTCGCATCCACACGCCCCGCAAGGAAATCCGTCATGGCCGCCGCCCCGCCGCGATAGGGCACATGGGTCATGTTCAGCTTGCCATAGGCGATCATCTGTTCGATCAGCAAATGATAGGAACTGCCGACACCAACACTCGCGAAATTCACCCGCCCGGGATTGGCGGCGATGTGGCGCACGAAATCCTGCAGCGTATTCACCTGCAACCCTGGGCGCACCAGCAAGACCACGGTCATGGGGCCGATCATGCCAACGGGGGCCAGGTCTCGCCACGGGTGAAAGCCGACATTCAGATCAGCAGCGGCGGCGATGATGAGATTACCGTAGGAAGTGAACAGCAGCGTATAGCCATCGGGGGCCGCGCGGGAAACAAAAGCCGCCGCGACATTGCCGCCAGCACCGCCGCGATTTTCCACCACCACTTGCACATTAAGCGCCTGGGAAAGCCGTTCCGCCACGCGGCGCCCAACCGTGTCCGTAATGGCGCCGGGCGGATAGGCAACAACCATGGTGATGGGCCGCGTTGGCCAATTGGCATCAGTGCCTTGTGCACTGACCGCGCGGGTGAAGCCGCATAGGCAGCTAAAAGCGAGCAAGGCAGCAAGCAATTTCTGGCGCATGTTCTTCCTCCGTTTTTTCTTGGTGGGAGCTAATCACGCAAGGGGCAAGCGCGCCAGATCCCTACCAAGGCGGCGGATCATCCAGCCCAGGCGGCGGCTGGGCCAGCGGGTCACGTTCCAGAAGCGCTGGGTCATCTTCCGCGACGCGGTTGACGCGCGACGATACCGGCCACACCGCAAGGCCCGCGCGTGGGAAGGGGCGCAGCAGCGCCTGCAGCCGCGCGGGTTCCGCCGGGGTTTCACCGAGCCATTCATCCCAATCTTCGGGCGGCAGGATCACCGGCATGCGGTCATGCAAGGGCGCCAGTTCCGGCGCGGCGTTGGTGGTGATGATGGTGTAGCTGCGAATGATCTCGCCATCCTTGCCCCGCCAGCCTTCCCAAAGGGCGGCGAGTGGCATGGGCGCGCCATCGGCCATGGCGACAGCAAAGGCTTGCTTGGGTGCCTTCGGTCCTTCGCCCAGGCACTGCCATTCATAAAACCCATCGGCAAAGGCGATGGCGCGGCGCTTCACAAAGGCATCCCGGAAGGATGGTTTTTCCGCGATGGATTCAGACCGCGCATTCATCATGCGGCTGCCGATGGAAGGGTCATCCGCCCAGCGCGGGATCAGGCCCCAGCGCAACGCATCCAAATGCCGCGCGCCGGTTTCTGGGTGGCGGCGCAGCACCAGCCCATCCTGCGTCGGCGCGCGGTTGAAGGACGGCACCAGATTGGGCGGCGCATTCACCGCACGGGCATAGCGCGCGATCTCATTACTTGAGCGATGCTGGAAATAGCGCCCGCACATGGCGGCTAGCTTACAACCTTTTCGGGATACAGCGCGGCAAGGGCCGCTTCCGTTGCGGCAACGCGCCCGCGTTCGGTGATCAGCCCCGTCACCAGCCGCGCCGGCGTGACATCAAAGGCCGGATTGGCGGCAGGGCTGCCAGCGGCTGCCACCCTGATGCGCGTGATGCGGCCTTGCGAATCTTGGCCGGTGATGTCGGTCACTTCCTCGGCCGCGCGTTCTTCGATTGGGATGTCACGCACGCCATCGGCGACACGCATGTCAAGCGTGGAATGTGGCAGGGCCACCCAGAACGGCACGCCATTATCTTGCGCGGCCAGCGCTTTCAGATAGGTGCCGATTTTATTCGCGACATCGCCGCGGCGCGTGACGCGATCTGTCCCCACAATCACGATATCCACTTCGCCATGCTGCATCAGATGGCCGCCGGCATTGTCCGCAATCACGGTATGCGGCACGCCATGCGCGCCCAATTCCCAGGCGGTCAGCGCTGCCCCTTGATTGCGCGGGCGGGTTTCATCCACCCAGACATGCACCGGAATGCCCGCATCATGCGCCATGTAAATCGGCGCCAGCGCCGTGCCCCAATCCACTGTCGCGATCCAGCCGGCATTGCAGTGCGTGAGGATATTCACGCGCTTGCCTGGCTTGCGGGCGGCGATGTCCTGGATCAGCGGCAGGCCGTGGCGGCCAATCGCCTCGCACGTCGCGGCATCATCATCGCAAATCGCCGCCGCTTCGCCGTAGGCGGCCGCTTCGCGCGCGGCCAAGGGCAAGGGGCGCAGCACAGCCAGCATTTT
The DNA here is from genome assembly GCA_016869735.1 of Alphaproteobacteria bacterium. Classification (GTDB taxonomy): domain Bacteria; phylum Pseudomonadota; class Alphaproteobacteria; order Acetobacterales; family Acetobacteraceae; genus Neoroseomonas. The sequence continues at coordinate 65,759 of VGDL01000012.1, read as the reverse complement.
CTCCAAAGCCCAGCGCAGATTGATCGCGGTCGGGCGGGTTTCGCCGAGCATCGCTGCCACAGGTTCAAGGGCCGCGGGATCACGCCGCATCGCCAGTGCCAGGCCATAGGCCGCAACCGCGCCAATCAGCGGCGCGCCACGCACCTGCATGGAACGGATGGCATGCGCGACCTGATCTTCATGGGTCAGGCGCAGCCATTCCACCTGCCATGGCAGCCTGGTTTGATCGAGAATGCGGATGGACCAGCCATCAGCCTCATCAAGGCGGATGCTGCGAAAGGGGATGCCGTTGATCTTCATGAACGGCCTTCTAGGCCGGATCGCGGCGCGGCGGAATGCGGGGCGATTCGGGGCAAAGTGGCGACCCTGGGCCAGGGCTGCTATAGGAAGTGGGGAGTCCCGCTCTCCATCTCAGGAAGCGGGCCAGAGGATTGTTTCATCATGGCTCGTCGCCGCCAACTCTATGAAGGTAAAGCAAAAATCCTGTTCGAGGGGCCGGAACCCGGCACGCTCGTGCAGTATTTCAAGGATGACGCCACCGCCTTCAATGCCAAGAAGAAGGGCACCATCACCGGCAAGGGCGTGCTGAACAACCGCATCAGCGAATATCTGATGATGCGCCTGACCGAGATCGGCATCCCGACGCATTTCATCCGCCGGCTCAATATGCGGGAGCAATTGATCCGGGAAGTGGAGATCATCCCGCTTGAGGTGGTGGTGCGCAATGTGGCCGCCGGGTCGCTCGCGCAGCGTTTGGGTATTCCAGAAGGCCAACGCCTGCCGCGGTCCATCATTGAATATTACTTCAAGAATGATGAGTTGAATGACCCGATGGTGGCGGAAGAACATATCACCTGCTTCGGCTGGGCTTCAACGCATGATCTGGATGACATGATTGCGCTGACGCTGCGCATCAATGATTTCCTGACCGGGCTTTTGCTGGGCGTCGGCATTACGCTGGTGGATTTCAAGCTGGAATTCGGCCGGCTTTGGGAAAATGAGGAAATGCGGATCGTACTGGCCGATGAGATCAGCCCGGATAATTGCCGGCTTTGGGATGCCAAGACCGGCGAGAAAATGGACAAGGACCGCTTCCGCCGCGACCTCGGCAAGGTTGAGGAAGGCTATCAGGAAGTGGCCCGGCGCCTGGGTATCCTGCCGGAAGCCGGCGTGCGCGACATGAAGGGACCCGAAGCAATCCAATGAAAGCCCGCGTTTACGTGATGCCCAAGGCGGGCGTTTTGGATCCTCAGGGGAAGGCCATTGGCCATGCTTTGGAAGGCCTGGGCTTTGGTGGCGTGCATGATGTGCGCGCCGGCAAGGTGATTGAACTCGATTTGGCGGAGGCCGATCCGGCGCAGGCAAAAAAGATCGCTGAGGATATGGCGCGCAAGCTGCTAGCCAATACCGTGATCGAAAGCTTCCGGGTGGAGATCGTCTGAGGTGGTCAAGGCCAGCCTGATCGCAATGCTGGTGCTGACCGTGCTGATTGCCATGGGGCTGCGCTGGCGCGAACAACGTGCACCGGCAGTGGCGCGGGGCAATGTGGTGGCGCGCGGCAAGCGGACGATCAATCGCTGGGTGACGGCGGCGGCGCTCGCCGCGCTGGTGACAATGCTATTTATGGGCGGGCTGCATTGGCTGCGCCTGATCAGGACCTGAAGGCCATGAAGGCAGCCATCATTGTTTTCCCTGGTACGAACCGAGAGCGCGATATGCGGCTTGCGCTGAAGCGTGCCTCGGGCCGTGAACCGGCCATGCTGTTTCACCGCGAAGCGGCGCTGCCGAAGGGGCTTGATCTGGTGGTGCTGCCGGGCGGCTTTTCCTATGGCGATTATCTGCGCTGCGGGGCCATGGCGGCGCAATCGCCCATCATGCGTGCGGTGAAGGATTTTGCCGCGGCTGGCGGGCATGTGCTTGGGGTCTGCAACGGCTTTCAGATCATGATTGAAGCCGGGCTTTTGCCGGGCGGTTTGCTCCGTAATGCAACGCTGCGCTTCCTGTCCATGGATTGCCGCTTGCGGGTGGAACGTGCGGGCACGGCGTTTACCGCGCATTGGCAGCAGGGCGATTGCTTCCGCGCGCCTATGGCGCATGGTGACGGCAATTACTTTGCCGATGATGCAACGCTTGATCGGCTGGAAGGCGAAGGGCTGGTCACCTTCCGCTATGTGGATGAAGCGGGAAAGGCCACCGAAGCCGCCAATCGCAATGGCAGCGCGCGCAATATCGCGGGTGTTTTATCGCCTAATCTGCGGGTTTGCGGCCTGATGCCGCATCCGGAAGACTTGGTGGACCCGCTCATGGGCGGTGAGGATGGGCTGCCCATGTTCCAAAGCCTGGCTGAACGCCTGGTCGCGGCCTGAGCCACACGCGCTAAACCCAACGCCTGACGCGCGCGCGATAGCCTTCATAAGCCGCGCCGAAACGTGTGGCGAGATAGGCTTCTTCCTTCGCCACCACCAGCCGATCCAGCGCCAAATGGCAGATGATCAGCGCAAGCCAGCCCCATAAATCGCCCCAGCGCAGCGCGAAGCCCAGCACCACCACCAAAAAGCCAAGGTAGATCGGGTTGCGGCTGAAGCGAAACGGCCCGGTGGTCACGATGGCGGCATCGGGCTTGTCCGGCCTTGGGTCATTGCCGGCCTGCACCAGCGCCAGCAGTGCCCACCCAATCAATGCCACGCCCAGAAACAGCCCCAGCATGCCGAATTCCGGCAATGCCGGGCCAAGGGCGATGGGGAAGAATAAATGCAGCAGCCAAGCCACTGCCAATACCCCACCCACCAATACAGGCGGCGGCAGGCGCACCCCAGGGCCGTGATCGGGTGTGGTCATGCTTTTTCCTCTGGCAGCTTCATCCAGGCAGGCGGTTGCGGCTTGAGCTTCGCCCCGCCCGACGTCAAAGGGCCTGCAGCAAGCCATTCCAACCGCAGCAGCGCCAGACCTTGAGCGCCTTGGCTGGAGCGCATTTCCCCGGCCTCAGCACCATCGGGGGTCAGGATCGGCGTGCCGCGTTCGGGCGCGGTGCCTTCAATGACCACCGGCACCAGCCGGCGCTTGAGCAGGCCGCGATAGCGTGTCCGCGCCGTGAGCTCCTGGCCCATATAGCAGCCCTTGGTCCAGGAAATGCCATGCAGCTCATCAAAGCCGCCTTCGAGCAGCACGGATTTCTCGGCTTCCATATCCTGCGATCCATCGGGCAGGCCAAGGGAAAGCCGATGCGCGGCATATTCATCCGCGCTGGCGTTGGAGGGCAGGATTGTGCCCGCCAGCACCCGCCAGCCCGCTTCCGGCAGGCGTGGATCGCGCGCCGCCGAGCCTTCAGGTGGCAGCCCTTCGCCCCAGGCGGCATGCACCCGCCAATCCGCCGAGGCATCGCGCAACGCCACCTTGGCGCGCAGCCTGAACCGAGAAAGCCGCGTGATCAGCATGGCAAGCTGCGCCGCCTCCACATCCAAAAGCAGCGCGTCGGGCGTTGCGATCACAAAGAAATCCGCGAGCCACTTGCCCTGCGGCGTCAGCAGCGCCGCCCAGACCGCCAGATCGGCCCGCGCCTTGGTCACATCGTTGGAAATCAACCCCTGCAGGAAGGCGACACGGTCCTCCCCCGAGATTTCCAGAACGGCACGGTCCGGCAGGGCTGCAATCTTCATGCTCTAAACCTGTATCGGCAGGGGCGCGGCTGCAACCTCCCCCTCGCCTTCGGGAAGTGGTAAGGGCGCTTGGTGCGTATTCTTTTCATCTCCTCCACCCGCATTGGCGATGCGGTGCTGTCCACCGGGATACTGGATCACCTGATGCGGGCGCATCCGGCGGCGCGCTTCACCATCGTGTGCGGGCGGGTGGCGGAGGGTGTGTTCCGCCGCATGCCGCGGCTTGAACGCCTGATCGCCGTGGAAAAGCGGCCCTATTCGCTGCATTGGCTGGAGATTTGGCGCCAGGTGGCGACAACGCGCTGGGATTTGGTGGTGGATTTGCGGGCCTCTGCCCTTGCCTGGACGCTGTGGACGCGGCAGCGCGAGATCATCCAGGGCGGGCGGCGGCCTGGGCATCGGTGGGCGCATCTGGCTGCACTTTTGGGCGTGACCCCCCCGCCACTGCCGGTGATTTGGACCGCACCGGAAGACACCACCCGCGCCGCTGCGCTGCTGCCGGAAGGACAGCCTTGGCTGGTGCTGGGGCCGACAGCCAATTGGCACCGAAAGGTTTGGCCGGCGGATCGCTTCGCAGAACTCGCCTTGCGGCTGACCGCGCCAGATGGGGCGCTGCCCGATGGCGGGATTGCCATTCTGGGCGGGCCGGGGGATCAGGAACGCAGCATGGCGACCCCGGTTCTGACCGCCTTGCCCCAGGCGCTTGACCTGGTGGGCAAGCTTGACCTGCCTGAGGTGGCGGCGGTGCTGGCGCGCGCTGCCATCTTCATCGGCAATGATTCCGGCCTGATGCATCTGGCCGCCGCCGCTGGCGCGCCCACACTTGGGCTATTTGGCCCGACCCCTTCGGATGAATATGGCCCGGCGGGCCCCAAGGCGCAGGCCGTCCTGGCCGATGGACCTCCCGGTCAGGGGGCGATGGAAGATTTGCCCATGGCGCGCGTGTTGGAAGCCGCCCGCGCGCTGATCGGCCAAGCCGCGCAGGTGCCGGCGTGACCCCAAAACTTTCCATCCTGATCGTGGCGCGCAACGAAGAAGCGCGGCTGCCAGATTGCCTGGCCTCGGCTGCTTTCGCGGATGAGGTTGTGGTGGTGCTGGACCGCACCACGGATGCCAGCGCCGCCCTTGCCCGCGCAGCGGGTGCCCTTGTGCTGGAAGGGGCTTGGGAATTGGAAGGTGATCGGCGCAATGTCGGCATCGCTGCCTGTTCGGGCGATTGGATTCTAGAGCTGGATGCGGATGAACGCGTGGATGGCGCTTTGGCCGCAGAAATCCGCCGCGTGATCGGAACGAGTAGCTTCGCCTGGCATCAGGTGCCGGTGGATAATTACGTGGGTGATCGGCTGCTGCGGTATGGTTGGGCGGGGAGTTTCGGCACCACATCAGTCCCGCGCCTGTTTCAGCGCGGCGCGAAACGCTGGCGCGCACAGCGCGTGCATCCGGGGCTGGATTGGGTGGGCAAGCAAGGCGCGCCGATCAAGACCGGTGCGCTGGTGCATCTGGTGGATCGCGATATTTCGGACATGCTGCGGCGGCTGGATAAGTATTCCTCGGCCAAGGCAGCGGATCTGATCGCGTCCGGCAATATCGGCACGCTGCGCGCGAACCTGCGCCGTTTTGTCGGCCGCGCCTTCAAATCCTATGTCTCCCGCAGGGGGTATCGCGAAGGCGCTTGGGGTGTGCTGCTGGCGTTTTGCACCGGTGCCTTTCCCTTGCTGTCTTATCTGAAGGCGCGGTTGGAGCCGGAACGCCATGGCGGACAGAAGCCGTGAGGATTGCGCAAATCATGGCCGGCGCACCGATTGGCGGGGCAGAGGCTTTTTTCGAGCGCGCCACCATCGCGCTGCATCACGCGGGGGATGTCGTGCTGCCCATCATCCGGCGCGATGCAGGGCGTGCCGCGCGGTTGCGCGCAGCCGGTTTGCAGCCGGTGGAATTGGCCTTTGGCGGCGCGCTTGATTTTCTGACCAAGCCACGTGTGCGGCGCGCCTTGCAAGATTTCAAACCGGATATCGTGATGGCCTGGATGCAGCGCGCCGCGCGCTTCACGCCGCAAGGGCCTTGGGTATTGGTGGGACGTTTTGGCGGTTATTATGATGTGAAGTATTTCCGTCATTGCGATCATCTGGTGGCGAATACGCATGATCTGGTGGAGGCCATCACTGCTGCGCCTTGGCCGCCGGCGCGCGTGCATTATTTGCCCAATTTTGTTGAGGATTTCGCGGCCAGCGCGCCCGCCGAATTGCCCGCCGCCAGTAGCGCGCCGCGGCTTTTGGCCATGGGGCGGCTGCATCCGAATAAGGGTTTTGATGTGCTGCTGCGCGCAGTAGCGCTGCTGCCGCGCGGGCATCTGTATCTGGCCGGTGCGGGTCCGGAAGAAGCCGCCTTGCGCGCCTTGGCTACCGAGCTTGGCATCACGGAGCGTGTGAGTTTTCTTGGCTGGCGGCGCGATATCGGCGCGCTTTTGGCGGCTTCGGATATTTTCATTTGCTCATCGCGCCATGAACCGCTTGGCAATATTGTGCTGGAAGCTTGGTCTGCGACGAAGCCGGTAATTGCCGCCGCCGCGCAAGGCCCCAGTGAATTGATCAGTAGCGGCAAGGATGGCGTGCTGGTGCCGCGCGAAGACGCGGCGGCGCTTGCGGCTGCCATTGTGGAAGTGATGAAAAATCCTGACCACGCTTCTGCCCTTGCCGCAGCGGGCCGCGCCCATTTCACTGCGAACTTTGCTGAAGCGCCGGTGATGGAACGCTGGCGGCGCTTGCTCGCGGACCTCAAGCCCGCAGGAAGGGCGTAGCGCCATGTGTGGCATAGCAGGGCTTGCGCTGCGCGCTGGCGCCTCACCCTCCGCCACGGTGCTGGAAGCGCTGACGCGCGCGCTGGCGCATCGCGGGCCGGATGGCGCGGGGCATCATGTTTCGGGCAATGTCGCACTCGCCCATACGCGCCTTGCGATCATTGACCTTGCGACAGGTGATCAGCCGCTTTTTGCCGGCGCCGCTGCCCTGGTCGCGAATGGCGAGGTCTATAATTACCGCGAATTGCGCCGCGACCACGCGCTGCCTGCCGCCACGGGTTCGGATTGCGAACCGCCCTTGCATCTGTATCGCCGCGATGGCGTTGGCTTTGCCGAGCTTTTGCGCGGCATGTATGGCATCGCGATCCATGATCGCGCCGCGCGGCAAGTGCTGCTGGCGCGTGACCTTTTCGGCATCAAGCCGCTCTATATCACTGAGACCGCCGATGGCATCGCCTTTGCGTCCGAACCGCAGGCGTTGATTGCCGCCGGGCTTGTTGCGCCGCAACTGCATCGCCCCGCTTTGCATGAATTGCTGCAACTCCAATTCACCAGCGGGCCGGAGACGATCTTCCAAGGCATCAGCCGCGTTCTGCCCGGTGAGACGATCACCATCGCCGATGGACGCATCATCGCCCGCGCGCGCCGCGCCGCGCTGCCAGCGGAAGGGCCTGAAACCATCACGGAAGAAGCGGCACTCGCCCGGTTGGATGCAGCGCTGATGGAAAGCGTTGATCTGCATCAGCGGAGCGACGTGCCTTACGGCATGTTCCTCTCAGGCGGGACGGATTCCGCCGCCGTGCTGGCCGCCATGACGCGCATAAACACTGCGCCTGTTTTGGCCTTCACCGCAGGCTTTGATGTGGCTGGGGCCGCCGATGAACGCGAAGCCGCCGCCACTGCGGCGCGTGCTGCCGGCGCGCGACATATCCGCGTTGATGTGACGCGCGAAGCGGTCTGGCGGCATTTGCCGGAGATCATCGCCTGCATGGATGATCCCGCTGCCGATTACGCCATTATCCCCACCTGGTTCCTAGCCCGCACTGCGCGGCAGGAAGTGAAGGTGGTGCTCTCCGGCGAAGGCGGCGATGAATTATTCGGCGGCTATGGCCGCTACCGCGCCGCCATGCGCCCCTGGTGGCTGGGCGGCAAGACCATGCGCGGCCATGGCGCTTTTGATCGGCTGGATGTGCTGCGCGAATCGCTGACGGGCTGGCGCGATGGCATAGCCGCCGCCGAAGCCGCTGCCGCGCTGCCGGGACGGTCCCGCCTGCAAATCGCGCAAGCGACTGATTGCGCCGATTGGTTGGCGCATGATCTGCTGATCAAGCTTGATCGCTGCCTGATGGCGCATGGCGTTGAAGGCCGCACGCCCTTCCTTGATCCTGCCATGGCCGCCGCCGCGTTTCGGCTGCCGGATAAGCTCAAGATTCGTGACGGGCGGGGGAAATATCTGCTGCGCCAATGGCTCGCGAAGCACTCTCCGGCCAGCGAGCCCTTCCGCGCCAAGCAGGGTTTTACCGTGCCGGTTGGTGCCTGGATTGCTGATGTGGCCGACAAGCTGGCGCCTTTGGTGGCAAGCCAGCCGGGGGTTGCGGAAATCGCCAAGGCTGATCGCATTCTGCCGCTGTTTCGCGCAGGTGCCGGCAAGCGCGAAGGCTTCGCTGCCTGGCATTTGCTGTTTTACGCGCTTTGGCATCGGCGCCATATCCAAGGTGCCACGCCTGCGGGCGATGTTTTCGAAACCCTTTCCCAGCAGTGACGACAGGAAAAACCATGGCGAAACGCGGCGCATCGCGGCAGGCTCTTCGGATCGCGACCTGGAATATCAATAGCGTGAGATTGCGCCTGCCCTTGCTGCAAAACTTGGTTGCCGATCTGGCGCCCGATGTGATCTGCCTACAGGAAACCAAATGCCCGGATGAGGCATTTCCGCATGAAGGCATAGCAGCGCTTGGCTTCACGCATCGGCTGGTGCGCGGCATGAAGGGCTACAATGGTGTGGCGGTGTTATCGCGCCTGCCGATTACTTTGCGCGAAGATGATCCCGATTGGTGCGCCAAGGGCGATTGCCGGCATTTGGGCGTGATGCTGGATGCGCCAGGTGGCCCGGTTGAGGTGCATAATTTCTACGTCCCCGCCGGCGGTGATGTGCCGGACCGCGCGGCCAATCCGAAATTCGGCCATAAGCTTGATTTCGTCGCGGAAGCTACGCGCTGGTTTGCGGGGCGCGGTGCGCGGCGTGCCGTGCTGGTGGGGGATTTGAACATCGCGCCGCTGGAACATGATGTCTGGTCCCATAGGCAGTTATTGGATGTGGTATCGCATACACCGATCGAGGTTGAAGGGCTTTTGGGTTGGCAGAAAGCCGCCGGCTGGCATGATGCGCTGCGCCATTTCGTGCCGGAAGATCAGAAGCTTTACACGTGGTGGTCCTATCGCGCGCGGGATTGGCGGGCAGCGGATCGTGGCCGGCGGCTGGATCATGTCTGGGTCAGTGACGACCTGGCCGGCGGCCTCAAGCGCCATATCGTGCTGAAGGATGCGCGGGATTGGCCGCAAGCGTCTGATCATGTGCCCGTGCTTGTGGAACTTCAGCCATGAAACGGCGCTTTTTCCTGCTGGCCTTGCTGCCGGCCGCCTGCGCGCAGCCGAACCAGCCCCCGCCCGTGACGGCTGCCCCCCTGGCCGAGGCGCCAGAACAGGTTTCCGCCCCTGGCCCCATCGCCTGGGATGGGCTGACCGAAGACCAAAAACGCCGCGCTCGGGACGCCATGCGGCGGCTTGGTTATGACACCTCAAGCGAGGAGGCGGTCATGGCGCAATGGGCGGCGCTGCCACCGGCCAAGCAGCGCTTCGCCATCCGCCGTCCGCCGCCGCCGCCCGCGCCAGCGCCCCGAACAACACCGGCCGTTCCGCGCCCGCGAAGCCCAACGCCGCAGCGCCGTTGATCGGATTTGCGCCAGGTGGTTTGGAAGTCACCGAAAAGATTACCAAAGGGCAGGAAAATGGCCCATTGTTGCGGCGCACATGCTTGACAGTGGCAGCCCCCCCCCGTAAAGCCCCGACGCCTTCCGGCGAGGTTCGCCTGGGGAGCTAAAGGTGACTAAACAGCCGGACCTTCATGAACGGTTAAGGCAAGCACGGGCCCGCGAAGGGCTTGATCCCGGCCCCGATGGCCGGAAAGGCTTGCCAACAGGGCCATGGGGCGTGGGGCTGCGCGCGGGGGTTGAGGTTGTCTCGGCCCTTGCGGTTGGGATTGGCATCGGGTGGGCACTCGATCGCTGGCTCGGCACTTGGCCTTGGCTCTTCCTGGTTTTCTTCGTCCTGGGCAGCGTCGCCGGGGTGTTGAATGTGTATCGGCTTTTCAACCCGCGTCGCCGTTCGCGCTTGTCATGATTATTTAGGCGAGGGGTTTGCCGGTGGCGAAGGAAGGCAAGACGATTGATGCGCTCAGTCAGTTCGAATTGACGCCCTTTTTGGGTGGCTTCGGACAGGCGATCGGCTTCAGCCAGTCCAACGCGTTTATGCTATTGGCCCTTGGCTTGATCACGCTGTTCATCATGGCGGCTGCTGCGCGCGGTGCGATGATCCCGGGCCGGCTTCAGTCCCTCGGTGAAGCAAGTTACGAATTCATCCAAGGCATGGTGACCGAACAGGTTGGTGACGAAGGCAAGAAGTATTTCCCCTTCGTCTTTGCCATTTTCATGTTCGTGCTGTTTGGCAACCTGCTTGGCATGTTGCCCTATGCCTTCACCTTCACCTCCCACATCGCTGTCACGTTGACGTTGGCGGTGATTGTGTTTGTGACCGTGACGGTGATTGCGCTGATGCGCCATGGCATGCACTTCTTTAGTTACTTCTTCCCGGAAGGCGCGCCTGTGTGGCTGGCGCCGATCATCATCCCGGTTGAAGTGATTTCCTATTTCTCCCGCGTGGTGAGCCTTTCCGTCCGCCTTTTCGCAAATATGGTGGCGGGGCACGTGATGCTGAAGGTGTTTGCCACCTTCGTTGTCCTGCTGGGCAGCCTTGGTGCGGTTGGCCCCTTCGTGGCGGTGTTACCCCTTAGTGTGAACATCGCCTTGGTGGGGTTTGAGTTCCTGGTGGCTTTCCTCCAGGCCTATGTGTTCGCCATTCTGACGAGCATCTATCTCCACGACGCGGTGCATCTGCACTGACGGCCGCTGGGTCTTTTTTCGGAAATCTGTTGAAGTCAAACGGAAGGAATGTGTCATGGAAGTTGCTGCTGCGAAGGCCCTTGGTGCCGGTATTGCCGTTATCGCGCTGTTCGGCGTGGGTCTCGGGATCGGCAATATCTTTTCCTCATTGATCACCAGCGTCGCCCGCAACCCGGCCGCCCGTGATGCCGTGTTCCCGATCGGCATTCTGGGCTTTGCGCTGACGGAAGCCGTGGCGCTGTTCGCGCTGCTCATCGCCTTCCTCATCCTGTTCGCTTGATGGCTGGTGCCCTGGCCGTTTCTGGCCGGGGCCGTTTGGTTACGGGGCGGGGCTGGTGCCATGCCCCGGGCTGACGTTTTTTGGGCCGCGAGAGGGTAAGCCGATGCGCCGAATACTGCTTGCAATGACGCTAAGCGCCATGCCTGCACTTGCCTGGGCAGCCAGTTCTGCCGGCGGACCGCCGGTGGATGGTATGCCGCAGCTTGCCTTTGGCCATCCGGTCCAGGGTCCCTTGCTGATTGGCCAGGTGGTTTGGCAAGTCATTATCTTCTTCGCGTTGTTTCTTGTTCTGGCCTTTGTGGCGTTGCCACGGCTTGGCGCAGTCATCGAAAATCGCCGTCAGCGTATTGAAAGCGATCTGGAAGCCGCGCGCGCTGCCATGCAATCCGCCGAAGCGGCCATTGCCGCGCAGCGTGAAGCGACGCAATCCGCCCGCAACGAAGCGCAAGTCGCCGTCAATTCCGCGATGCAAGCTGCCCAGCAGGAAATGGATGCCAAGGCGGAAGCTTTGAATGCAGCGCTGGCCAAGCAAATTGCGGAAGCCGAAGCGCGCATAGACCAGGGCCGCAAGTCGGCGCTTGGCGCTGTGCGACAGGTTGCTGGTGAGACTGTGGAAGCCCTGCTGTCCAAGCTTGGCGCCAGCGCCGACGCCAGCAAGGTGCAGTCCGCAGTTCAGCGCGAAGCCACCGCCAGGGGGATTGCCTGATGCAAGGCTCGGTTTCTTTTTTCGCGGATCCGACTTTCTGGGTCGCGGTATCCTTCATCCTGTTTTTTGTGCTGCTTGGCAGCAAGCTGTGGAAGGCGGGCTCTGGCGCGCTTGATTCCCGCGCGGATGATATCCGCAAGCGGATTGATGAGGCGAATAAGCTGCGTCTTGAAGCCGAAGCCAAGCTGAAGGAAGCGGAAGCGGCGCGGGCTGAAGCAGTGAAGGAAGCGGCTGAGCTGCTGGCGCGTGCCAAGACCGAAGCCGCGCGCATAGCCACCGCCGCAGCGGCCGAGGCTGAGGCTTCGGCCGAACGGCGCAAGCAGCTGGCCATGCAGCGTATTGCAGCGGCGGAAGCAAGCGCCATTGCCGAGGTGCGCAACACGGCTGCCGATATTGCGGCGTCGGCCACGCGCGCTGTTCTGGCTGAAACCATGGACGCGGCGGCTGATGGCGCCATGATTGATCGCAGTGTCGCTGACCTGCCGCGGGCCTTGCGCGTCGCCTGAAGCGACTGCCAGATCTCAAAAAAAGCCGCTTCTCCCGGACTGGGAAGGCAGCTTTTTTGTTGCTGCTGAATCTGCTTTTTCATTTCGATGAAAAGTCTTAAGCTTGTTCCATCGCGTTCTGATGGGAGAGAAAGCTTCATGTTGCGCCGCCTTACCCTTGCCGCCGCCCTGCTGGCCGGTTCCGCCTTGTCTGCGGAGGCCAATAATTTCCGCTGGGCCAATGATGGCGATGTGAATTCCATGGACCCCTATACCCGGCAGGAAACCTTCCTGCTTGCTTTCGGGTCCAATTTCTATGAACCGCTGGTCCGCCGCGACCATGAAGGCAAGGTGGAAGCGGCATTGGCCGAACGCTGGGAACAACCGCAGCCGAATGTTTGGCGCTTTCATTTGCGCCGCAATGTGAAATTCTCGGACGGGACACCCTTCACCGCTGATGATGTTGTCTTCAGTGTGCAGCGTGCGCGCGCGCCTGGTTCCAACGTGCAGGGTGTGCTCGCTTCCGTGAAGGAAGTCCGCAAGATTGATGATCACACAGTGGATTTCGAAACCACGGTGCCGAACCCGATCCTGCTGCAGGAAATCACCAATTGGGGCATGTTCAGCCGCACCTGGGCGGAGCGGAACAACGCCACGCGCCCGGCGGATTTGACCACGCGCGAAGAAAACTTCGCCACGCGCAACGCCATGGGCACCGGGCCTTTTGTTCTCGTCTCGCGTGAGCCGGATCGGCGCACCGTCGTCGCCCCCAATCCCAATTGGTGGGACAAGCCGGTGCATAACCTGACGCGCGCCGAATTGAACATCATTTCCAATGACGCAACGCGGGTGGCGGCGCTGCTCTCGGGTGAGATGGATTTTGTCTATACCGTGCCGCCGCAGGATGTGGATCGGATTTCACGCTCTCCAGGGGTGCGTATCGTCCAAGGGCCGGAATTGCGCACCATCTATCTTGGGATGGATCAGATGCGCCCGCAGCTTCTGAAATCCGATGTGCAGGGCAAGAACCCCTTCCAGGATGTGCGCGTGCGCCGCGCCATGCAGCTTGCCATTGATACAAGCGCCATTCAGCGTAGCGTCATGCGCGGCCAATCGCGCCCGACCAATCTGATCTATGGCCCGGGTGTGAACGGCTTTCGTGAAGAAGATGATCAGCGCCCGCGCGTGGATTTGAACGAAGCGCGCCGCCTGCTGACGGAAGCGGGCTATCCTAACGGCTTCGGCGTGACGCTGGATTGCCCGAATGACCGCTATGTGAATGATGAGGCGATTTGCACCGCCGTGGTCGCCATGCTGGCGCGCATCAATATCCGCGTCACGCTGGCGGCGCAGACGCGGGCGCGCTTCTTCGCTGAAATCAACGCGCCGCGCTACAATACCAGCTTCTATCTGCTGGGTTGGACGCCTTCGACTTCGGATGCGCATAACGCGCTGTTCAACCTGGCCGCCACCCGCGATGGCTCCCGCGGCATGTTCAACAATGGCGGCTATTCCAACCCGCGCCTTGATGATCTGATCAGCCGCATTGCTGTCGAAACCAATCAGGCCACCCGCCAAGGGCTGATCACGGAAGCGGGCAAGATGATCCAGAGCGATGTCGGCTATATTCCGCTGCATCAGCAGCAGATTGTCTGGGCAGTGCGCCAAGGCTGGAATGTGGTGCAGACGGCGGATAACTACATTCAGCTCCGCTTCGTGCGTCAGGGGCAGTAAGGCCTGATGAAAAAGACGGCCGCCCGGTGATCGCCGGGCGGGTGTTTATCGCGCTAAGGCAAAGCCCCCAACCGCCGCTCCACCAACGCGCGCCAGGGCGCATCAGGTGGGCTATCGGCCAGAAGCGCGCGCCAGGTTGCGCGGGCGCGTTCTGGCTGGCCGGCCTCAGCCTCCACCACGCCCAGCAAAAAGCGTAGCTTCGGGTCCCCTGGCGCCTCGGCCAGGGCGCGCAGCAGGATCGGCCCGGCGGCCACAAATTCACCGCGCGCGATTTCCATCTCCACCAGATCGCCCGCCAATTCGACATCGAAGCGCGATGCCAGGGCGCGGCGCCAGGCGTCAGCGGCGGCGGCGTCATTGCCGCGGCTGCGTTCGGCATTGCCGAGCATCACATAACCCTGCCGCGCTTCATCACGCATAGGGTCAAGCCCGGCCAGCCTTTCGCGCAGACGGTTCAGCAGCGCATCGTCACGCGCGGCAATTTCGGCCCTTTCGCGATGCGGGGCGGAAGGCATGTCCGGCGTGCCCTGCAACAGATAAAGCCCAAGCCCGGCAGCGGGAATCAGAAAGACCAGGGGCAGAAAGCCGAGCGCCCGCCCGCGTGTCACGGGCGCGGCTTCCTCCGGCGCCTGCAACAGGCGGCGCTGCACCTCCACCTGAGCCGCGCGGAGCGCATCGCCTGCCAGCCGGCCGGCTGCCGCTTCGCGATCAAGTTCCGCCAATTGTGCGTGATACAGCGCCAAATCCGCTTCCCGCCGGCCACGCGTCACAACGGGGCGGAGCAGGGTCGCCACCAGCGGCACCATGGCGGCCAGCGCCAGCAGCAATATCGCAATCCAGATCATGCCGGGCCGCGATCCAGCTCAGCCAGGCGCCGCGCTTCTTCGGGTGAAAGCGCTGCCGCTTCGGCCACCGCACGGCGGCGGCGCAGCAGGATCACGGCAATACCGCCGCCCAAAGCCAGGAAGGGTGTCGCCCAAAGCAGCATGGTCGCTGCCGTGATGGGCGGGCGCAGCAGCACGAAATCGCCATAGCGCTGATGCACAAAGCGGATCACCGCTGTCTGGTCCTCCCCGGCTGCAACACGTTCACGCACCAGGCGGCGCAAATCCCGCGCCAATTGTGCATCACTGTCTTCAATAGATTGGTTCTGGCAGACTAGGCAGCGCAATTCGCGCCCGATCTCGCGCGCCAGCGCTTCCTTGGCGGGATCGGCCAGCCTTTCATTCGGGTCGCCCACCGCGCCCCAGGCGGGCAGCGCCAGCAGCAGGCAGAAGAAAAACCAGCGCGTCACGCATATCTCCGGAGCAAGGGGCGCAATTCACTCTCCAGCGTATCGGCGGTGATGGGGCCGGCCCAGCGCCAGCGGATCATGCCTTGGCGGTCGAGAAAATAGGTTTCAGGCACGCCATAGACGCCCCAATCAATGGCGGTGCGCCCGGGTTCATCGCGGCCAAGCCGGCCATAGGGGTTGCCATGGCGCCTGAGGAACGCGCCGGCTTCCGGCACGCGATCCTTGTAATTGATACCATAAACCGCAACGCCTTCGCGCGAAAGACGCATCAGTTGCGGGTGTTCAATGATGCAGGGCGCGCACCAGGAAGCCCAGAAATTGACCAAAACCGGCCCCGGCAAAGGCCCGCGCAAATCGGCGGCCGCGAGCGCGGGCAGGCCAGCGCCTTCCAGTTCCGGCAGGCTGAAATCAGGTGCTGGTTTGCCAAGCAGGACAGAAGGCACGCCGCGCGGGTTATAGCTGCCATCCTGCAAGCCTTGCAGCATGGCATAGAAACCCACACCCGCCGCCGCGGCCACACCGAACGGCGCGTAAAGCATCCAGCGCCGTGAGCGCTTGGGAAAAGCCGCGTCGCTCATGCCGGGGCGGGTGCCGCTTTGCGGGATGGTGCGGAAACCCGGATGCGGCGGTCAGACAGCGATAACCCGCCGCCCAAAGCCATGATCCCCGCGCCAAACCAGATCCAGGGGGCGAGCGGATTGTGATGCAGCCGCACCACGCCGCCGCCATCACGTTCATCACCCAGCACCGCGTAAAGGTCTCGTAGCGCATTGGTGTGGATGGCCGCTTCGGTCGTGTTCATGCGCCCAACCGGGAAGAAGCGTTTTTCCGGTGTCAGCACCGTCACCACCTGCCCGCCATCCAGCACCGTGATGGTGGCGCGGCGGGACGACCAATTCGGTCCCTGCACATCGCGGATGCTCTCCAGCCGCCATTCATAGCCTGCAAGGCGGGTTGATTGGCCGGGCTTCAGTTCCACCAGCGCATCGGTGGCAAGGCCCATGCCCGCAAGGCCCGCAAACATCACACCCATGCCGGCATGGGCAACGGCGCCTCCCCAGGCGGCGCGTGGCAAGCCGCGGGCGCGGTTCCAGGCTTGGGAGGGTCTGCGGAAGGCCGCGATGCGGTCCAGAATATCTGCCGCCGCGCCGGCAATCAGCCAGGCGGCTGCCGCAAAGCCAAGCGCCGGCCAGACATGATAGCCCGCGATCAGCAGAGTCAGAAACGCGGCCGCCACCGCCAGCGCCCCCACCCACCACAAGCGTTGCAAGGCACCCGCCAAATCAGCCCGCTTCCAGGCCAGCAGCGGCCCCACCGCCATGGCTGCGACCAAGGGAATCGCGAGCGGCGCTGTCGCCGCATTGAAGAAGGGCGCGCCGACCGAGATTTTCGCACCAAACAGGATATCGGCGAACATCGGCCACAGCGTGCCGACCAGCACCACCGCCGTGATGGAGCAAAGCAGCAGGTTATTCAGCACCAAGCCGCCCTCGCGCGAAATCGGCGCAAAAACGCCGGTGCCACCCAAGCGCGGGGCGCGCCATGCGAATAGCGCCAAAGCCCCCGCCACATAGGCCATGAGCAGACCAAGAATGAAGACTCCACGCGCCGGGTCATTGGCGAAGGCATGGACGGAATTCAACACGCCCGAACGTACCAGGAAGGTGCCAAGCAATGACATGGCAAAGGCCAGAATCGCCAGCAGCACGGTCCAGATTTTCAGGCTTTCGCGCTTTTCAACGACAATCGAGGAATGCAGCAGCGCCGCACCGATCAGCCAGGGCAGCAGCGAAGCATTTTCCACCGGGTCCCAGAACCAATAGCCGCCCCAGCCCAATTCATAATAGGCCCACCAGGACCCAAGCGCGATGCCAAGCGTGAGGAACGACCAAGCCGCCAACGACCAAGGCCGCACCCAGCGCCCCCAGGCGGCATCAACGCGCCCTTCCAGCAGCGCCGCCACCGCAAAGGCAAAAGTCACCGCATAGCCGACATAGCCCAGGTAGAGCATCGGCGGATGCAGCGCGAGGCCAAGGTCTTGCAGCAGCGGATTAAGCCCCTGCCCATCCATGGGCGGCGGCCACACGCGTTCAAACGGGTTGGAGGTGAAAATGATGAAGCCCAGGAACCCTGCCGCGATCAGCCCCAGAATGCCAATCACGCGTGCCTGCAAGGCGCTTGGCAAATCGCGCCCGAACGCTGCCACAGCGCCTCCACAAAGGGCCAGGATCAACACCCAGAGCACCATGGAGCCTTCATGATTGCCCCAGGCGCCTGAGAATTTATAGATCAGTGGCTTCGCCGAATGGCTGTTCAGCACCACGTTGGAAATCGTGGTGTCATTCACGGCGAAGGCCCACAGCAGCGCGCCAAATGCAGATGCAATCGCGATCAACTGCGCGCCCGCGAGTGGGGATGCCAAAGCCATCAGTCGCGCATCATGCCGATGCGCGCCAAGCAACGGCAAAACTGCCTGCGCCAAGGCCAGAATGCAGCCAAGTGCCAGCGCGAAATGGCCAAGTTCGCCGATCATCCGCCTCTCCTGGGTGCGGTGTTCCATTCCGCCGGTGGTGGGGCCGCGCCTTGGGCTGGATTCCAATGGCCGGCGCGCTTCAGCGCATCGGCCACTTCCGGCGGCATATAGGTTTCATCATGCCGCGCCAGCACTTCACGCGCGCGGAAAATCCCATCGGGCTGCATCATGCCAAGCGTCACCACGCCCTGGCCTTCGCGGAACAAATCCGGCAGCACGCCAGCGTAGGAGACGCGAATGACATGCGCGCCATCGGTGACGCGGAAATTGGCGGTGGGCTTGCCATCTGCACCCGTGCCGCGTTCCAGGCTGCCGGCTTCCACCAGCCCGCCCAGGCGAAAGGCACGATTGGCCGGCGGCGCTTCCCGCATGATGTCAGATGGCGAGCGGAAAAACACCAGATTGTCCTGAAACGCGGTCAGCGTCAGCGCGGTTGCGCTGCCAAGCCCAAGCCCGCAGAGCAGCAGAATGTAAAGCCGGCGCTTTTTGCGGGTCATGGCCGATCTCCGCGTGGATCAAGTTCCGCCAGCAAGCGCTTGGCTGCGGCATGGCGGCGCGCGGCATCCAGGACCAGGGCGCCAAAGCCAAGCAGAACCAGCGCATAGGAGGCAGTGATGAAGAAAGTATGGCTCATGCGCCTGCCGCCTCCTCTCGCCGGGCGCGGGCCAATTGCAGGGCGCGGATGCGCCGTTCCATCACGGCAGCGCGCGTGCGCGCCAGCACCACCGCGCCGAACAGCAGCGAAAAACCAAGCGCGCAGGTGAGCAACGGATAAAGAATATCCACATGCATCCCCGGTGCATCCAGCCGCGTGACGGAAGCCGGTTGATGCAGCGTATTCCACCAATCCACGCTGAATTTCACGATCGGGATATTCACAATGCCGACCAGCGCCAAAATCGCACCAACCCGCGCGCCGCGTTCCTGATCTTCAAAGGCACGCGTCAGCGCCGCATGGCCCAGCCACAGGAAGAACAGCACCAAAACGGAAGTGAGCCGCGCATCCCAAACCCACCAAGTGCCCCACATCGGCCGGCCCCAAAGGCTGCCTGTCGCCAGACACAGCGCCGTCACCAAGGCGCCCACCGGCGATAATTCGCGCGCAAAAAGATCAGCCAAGGGATGGCGCCAGATCAGCGACATGATGGAAGCGACCGCGAGCGCCGTGTAGCCACCCATGGCAAGCCAGGCCATCGGCACATGCACATACATGATACGCACTGTCTGGCCCTGCTGCCAATCAGCGGGGGAGAGGAAAAGGCCCCAGACCAGCCCTGCGCCTAGCACCAAAGCCGCGGCGACCCAAAGCCAAACCTGCACGCGGGCCGAAGCACGCAGGAAGCGTCCGGGATTGGCAAAGCGATGCAGCGAACGCGCGCCAGGGGCGGCACCGCTCGGGCTGCTGTCAGCTTTGGCTGTCATTCTGATGTCCACTTGGTCAGACTAGCCTAAACACGTCGCGGGTGGAATCACCCGCTTGCCTCCTTGCCAGCTTCACATGGGGGGCGGTGCTTCGCCAAGGGAGTCCCCCCCGGCACGAAAACCAGCCCAAGCTTATTGAAGCAAGTCGCTTCTGGCGTTACCTGCTTGGCAAGCGCCCCGCCGGGGCCAAAGGGGGGCGAATCTCATCATGCCAGCAGCTAGGACCAAAGCGCCGGTAGCCCGCTGGCTAGTGAAATCCGAACCCGATGCCTTTTCCTGGGACCAGCAGGTCGCCAATGGGGTGGAGCCCTGGACGGGTGTGCGCAACCATTTGGCCAAGAAAAACCTGATGGCGATGAAAAAGGGCGATCTGGCCTTCTTTTATCATTCCAACATCGGGAAGGAAGTTGTGGGCGTGGTCGAAGTTGCGCGCGAAGCCTATCCCGACCCGACTGCCGAGGAAGGGTCCTCCTGGGTGTGTGTGGATATGCGCGCGGTCGCGCCCATGCCGAAGCCAGTGGGATTGGCGGCCATCAAGGCCGAACCGGCGCTGGCAGATGTCGCGCTGATCCGCCAATCAAGGCTTTCCGTGATGCCGATTGCGCCCGAACACTGGGCGGTGATCGCCCGCATGGGCGGCTGGGCCGGCAAATGAGCAAGCCAGAACGCGCGCTTTGTGCGCTTGAGGATATCCCCGATGGCGGATCAAAAGGCTTCCCGGCGGCCCCCGGCGCCTTCATGGGGTTATTCGCGGTGCGGCGCGGCGGCACGGTGTGGGTTTATGTGAATTCCTGCCCGCATATCGGCCTGCCCTTGGACCCCGTGCCGGATCGCTTTCTGGATGCCAAGCGCCAGCACATCCTGTGTTCCGCCCATGGCGCGCGGTTTGAGATTGAATCCGGCGAATGCGTCTCTGGCCCATGTTACGGTGAAGCCTTGGAGGCTGTCGCAGCGCGGGTGGATGAGGCCGGGCAGGTGCTGGTGCCCGCGGATGCGGGGCTGTGAGGCGATTTCACTTGGCGGGATAATGTTTTAGACCCCTTGGCTTCAATGGTCTTTGGCGCAAGGGTTTGGCATGTCGGCTTGGCAATTCTGGATTGATCGCGGCGGCACCTTCACCGATATCGTCGCGCGCGACCCCGCCGGGCGACTTTCGACGCTGAAGCTGCTCTCGGAGAACCCGGAGCGCTACAAAGACGCTGCCGTTGCCGGCATTAGGCAATGCCTTGGCCTGGCCCCCGGCGCGCCGATCCCGCCCGGCCTGATCGAAGCCGTGAAAATGGGCACCACGGTTGCCACCAATGCGCTTTTGGAACGCAAGGGTGAGCGTGTGCTGCTGCTGGTCAATCGCGGCTTTGCTGATCTGCTGCGCATCGGCAATCAGGCGCGGCCCCGCCTGTTCGATCTTGATGTGCGCCTGGCGGAATTGCTGCATGAACGCGCCGTTGAAATCGGCGGGCGTGTCGCGGTGGATGGCACGGAATTGGAGCCCTTGGATGAGGCCGGGGCGCGTGAGGCGTTGCGCGCCGCGCATCGTGAAGGCTTCCGCGCCGTTGCCATTCTGATGATGCATGCCTGGGCGCATCCGGCGCATGAGGAACGGCTTGGCGACATCGCCCGCGAAGAAGGTTTTTCGCAAATCTCCTTGAGCCATCGCGCGAGCCCACTGCCGCGCATTGTGCCGCGCGGGGATACCACCGTTGTTGATGCCTATCTGTCACCCATTCTGCGCCGCTATGTGGATCAGGTGGCGGCGGAATTGCCGGGTGTCAGGCTTTACTTCATGCAATCAAGTGGCGGGCTGACCGAAGCCGGGCATTTCCAGGGCAAGGATGCGATTCTCTCTGGCCCCGCCGGCGGGATTGTCGGTGCGGCGCGCACTGCGGCGATGGGCGGGTTTGAACGTATCATCGGCTTCGATATGGGCGGCACTTCCACCGATGTCGCGCTTTATGCTGGCGCTTTTGAGCGTGCGTTCGAAACCGAAGTTGCTGGCGTGCGCATGCGCGCACCCATGATGGCGATCAATACGGTCGCCGCCGGTGGTGGTTCCATTCTGCATTTTGATGGCGCGCGTTTCCGTGTGGGGCCGGATTCTGCCGGTGCTATGCCTGGCCCTGCCTGCTATCGGCGCGGCGGGCCACTCACGGTCACGGATGCGAATGTCATGGTGGGCAAGATCCAGCCGCATCATTTCCCGGCGATTTTCGGCCCGCATGGTGACCAGCCCTTGGATGCCGCGATTGTTGCTGAGAAATTCGCAGCCTTGGCAGCTGAAATCGGCAAGGCGCAAGGCAAACCAGCGCCCGATCCACGTGCGGTGGCGGAAGGGTTTTTGCGTGTTGCGGTCGCCAATATGGCGAATGCCATCAAGCAGGTTTCGATCCAAAAGGGCCATGACGCGACACGCTTCGCGCTGCAATGCTTCGGCGGCGCGGGCGGGCAACATGCCTGTTTGGTTGCTGATGAATTGGGCATGGAAACGGTGTTTATCCATCCCTTTGCCGGCGTGCTTTCCGCCTATGGCATGGGCCTCGCGGATCAGGCGGTGATCCGTGAAGCGGCGGTGGAAGCGCCCTTCACCGCTGATGCCATCAATGATCTGACCGCGCGGCTTGAAGCGCTGGTGGCAGCGGGGCGGGAAGAACTGGCGCGCCAAGGTGCCGATCCCGCGAGGCTCCAAGCGGCGCGGCGGCTGCATTTGCGCTATGCCGGTACGGATACCTTTCTGCCCGTGGCGTTTGGCGCGCATCAGGAAGTATTGGCCGCCTTCACCGAAGCGCATCGCCGCCGCTTTGGTTTCGCGACACTGGAACGCCAGGTGATTGTGGAAGCCTGCATCGCGGAAGTCACCGCCCCTGGTGAGGAAGTGCGCGAAGCCGCGCTGCCGCCGCGTGCGGCCGGTGAGGCACCAAAGCCACTCGATACCATCGCCCTTTTCACCGGCGGTGCTGAACACGCAGCACCGGTGCATGACTGCGATGCGCTATGCGCGGGGGATCGCATCAAGGGCCCGGCGTTGCTGCGCGAAGCCAATGCCACCACGGTGGTCGAACCCGGCTGGGAAGCGGAAGTCACCGCGCGCAATCACTTGGTGCTGCGCCGCATCGCGGCCCGGGTGCGCGCGGCGGATGTGGCGGCAACAGATCGGCCCGATCCGGTAATGCTCGAACTCTTCAACAATCTGTTCATGAGCATTGCCGAGCAAACCGGCGCGGTGCTGCAAAACACCAGCCTTTCGGTGAATATCAAGGAAAGGCTGGATTTCTCCTGCGCGATTTTCGATGCGACCGGCGCGCTGATTGCCAATGCGCCGCATGTGCCGGTGCATCTTGGCGCCATGGGGGAAAGTGTGCGCACTGTAATTCGCACGCGCGGCGCCACGCTCAAGCCCGGCGATGTGGTGGCGCTGAACAACCCCTATGATGGTGGCACGCATTTGCCGGATGTGACGGTGATCACGCCGGTCTTTGATGCGGCGGGCACATCCATCCTGTTCTTTGTGGGATCGCGCGGGCATCACGCCGATATTGGGGGCCTGACGCCCGGGTCCACGCCGCCGCTGTCTCGCACGCTGGAAGAAGAAGGCGTGGTGATTGATGATTTCCTGCTGGTGGATGGTGGGCATTTCCGGGAAGCGGAGTTTCGTGCCCTGCTGGCTGGCGCGCGTTATCCCGCGCGCAGCCCGGATGTGAATGTGGCTGACATCAAGGCGCAAATCGCTTCCAATGAAAAAGGCGTGCAGGAATTGAGCCGCGCCGTGGCCGATTACGGGTTGGCCACCGTCAGCGCCTATATGCGGCATGTGATGGATAATGCCGAAGAAAGTGTGCGCCGCGTCCTGGAAAAACTCCCCGATGGGCGTTTTGAAACCAGCATTGATGATGGCGCGCCGCTGAAAGTCGCCATCCGCGTTGACCGCGCCGCGCGCAAGGCAGTGATTGATTTCACCGGCACAGGACCGCAACGCCCGAGCAATTTCAACGCACCATCGGCGGTCTGCCGCGCGGTGGTGCTGTATTGCTTCCGCTGCCTGGTGGGTGAGGATATTCCGCTTAATGATGGTTGCCTGAAGCCCTTGGAAATCGTCATCCCGGAAGGCACTTTCCTGTCACCGCGCCCCGGTGCGGCGGTGGTGGCCGGCAATACCGAGGTCAGCCAAATGACCTGCAACGCACTGCTCGCCGCACTTGGTGCCTGCGCCTCTGCCCAGGCCACCATGAATAATTTACTGTTTGGTGATGCGCGGTATCAATATTACGAGACGATTTGCGGTGGCATCGGCGCCGGGCCGGGCTTCAATGGCGCGGGGCCAGTGCAAACCCATATGACCAATACGCGCATGACCGATCCGGAGATCCTGGAGCTCCGCTACCCCGTGCGGCTTGAGGAATTTTCCATCCGGCGCGGGTCAGGCGGTGCGGGGCGCTGGCATGGTGG
Source organism: Alphaproteobacteria bacterium (assembly GCA_016869735.1). Taxonomy (GTDB): domain Bacteria; phylum Pseudomonadota; class Alphaproteobacteria; order Acetobacterales; family Acetobacteraceae; genus Neoroseomonas. The sequence goes on along the minus strand of VGDL01000012.1, from coordinate 42,234 downwards.
TGATGGATCACGCCGACGCATTCGCTTCCTGCATCCGATGGAAGCGGTGATTGTCGCATCACGGCGCAATGTGCCACCGCATGGCTTGCAGGGCGGTGCCGATGGCGCGGCGGGGCGGCAATGGGTGGAACGCGCGGATGGCAGCATTCAATGGCTGAAGGGGAGTGATTCCGCGCATCTCGCCGCCGGCGAGGTACTTGGCATTGAAACGCCCGGTGGCGGTGGTTGGGGGATCGCAAGCTGAAATCACGCCGCGGCATCTTCGCGCTACTTTTTGCCGGGATCGTGCTCGCGGCGGTCTGGTTTGGGCCGCGCCTGATTTCCTGGGAAGGGCAGCGCAATCGGCTGGCGGCGCTGGCTTCGGAACGGCTTGGCAGGCCGGTTGCGCTACAGGGGCCGCTGCGCGTCGTGCTGCTGCCCCAGCCCGTGATCGAGGCAGATGAGGTGCATCTGGGGCAGGAGGAAGGCGGCCTTGGCGTCAAGGCGCAGACATTGCGCCTGAAGCTTGGCCTGCTGCCTTTCATGCTCGGGCGGCTGGAAGCGCGTGACCTGGTGCTGGTGGGCGCTGATATTCGTCTGCCTTGGCCTTTGCCTGCCGCTGGCGCCTTGCGTCCACCGCCTTGGCTTTCCGATTTCGCCGCGCGCATCGAAGCCAGCCGCGTGACGCTGGGCGAGGTTGCCTTGGAAAATGTCGCCGCGCGTCTGGATGCGCCCGGCCCCCTGGATGCGGTGCGGCTTGAAGGCAGCTTCACCCACATGGGGGCCGAAGCGCGCTTCCAGGCCGTGCTGGGCCGACCCGGCTATGATGGCATCGGCACTTTGGAATTACGCCTGAATGGCCAGGGCGCGTCGCTGGTCACACGCGGCGCTTTGCTCCCGGAAGGTGGCTATGAGGGGCGGCTTGAAGCCTCTGGCGCTTATCTTTCGGCCTTTTTGCCGGCGCCGGCATTGCCCTTCCGCATTTCGGGACGCATGCGCGCGGATGAGGACCGGATCATCGCCCCCGATCTGGCGGTGGAATTTGATGGCGGCGCCGGCCGCGCCGCAGCCGAAATCCTGCTTGTGTCCGGGGCGAGGATGGATCTTGCCATCACCATGAACCGGCTGGATCTGGACCCCTGGATTGGCGCCATGCGCGCCGCGCGTGATTGGCCCTTCCCGATTGTGCTGGTTATCGCGGCAGAGGTCGCGCGCTGGCAGGGGCATGAATTGCGCCGCTTCAAGGCCGGCATCGCCCGCGAAGGGGCGCGCATGACGCTCACGGATATCGCGGCAATTTTGCCCGGTGATGCTGAGCTTGAAGCGCGCGGTGCGGCACTTGGCGAAAAGCTGGAACTGGCCTTCAGCATCACGGGCCAAAGCCTGCGCGATAGCCTTGCCGCCTTTGGCGTTCCGGTGGTGGCACCAGACCCCGCAATGCTGCGCCGCTTTGAAGGTCGGGGGCGCCTGGTTTTGGAACCCAATCTGATCGAAGCGCCGGAGTTTTCCCTACTGCTGGATGGTGGGCGCTATGCGGGGGCGGGCGCTTTGCGGCTGGGGGCGCGGCCCGCGCTGGGGCTGGGGCTTTCCATTGATGCGCTGGCGCTGGATGGGCTGCTGGCTGAAAACCTGAATTGGCAGGCCACGCATGAAGCGCTGCAAGGTTTTGATGCCAATCTGCGCCTGACAGCGGGTCGGCTTGAATGGCAGGGCCAGGCGCTGGAAGGTGTTGTTCTGGATGCCAGGTTGGAAGCCGGGCAGCTTGCACTACGGCGGCTTTCCGCCCGCCAGGGCCATGCCAGTCTAGCCTTCAGCGGTGGCATTGGTTTGGGCGCATCACTCAGCCTTGCCGATCTTGTCCTGGAAATCGCCGCCCCGTCGGCAAGCGCGCTGCCGCCGCTGATCCTTGAAGGGCTGCATCTGCCGGCCGGATTGGCGGCACTGCCGGCTTCGCTCCGGTTTCGTGGCAATGGCGCGGCTGAGGCACTGACCCTTATTGCCGAAGTCGCGCTGGAAGATGCCCGGCTTGATGCCAATGCGGTACTTGATCTGCCAAGGGCGCGCGGCGAAGGCAGCCTGACCTTCCGCCACCCGAGTGCGGCGCGGCTTTACGCCCAGGTTTTTGGCCGGGCGGAGCCGGGCTGGATGGGCGAAGGCTCGGCTTCCTTTATTGCGCGCATGGCGGGGGAAGGTGGGGTCTTCACCTTGCCGCTTTTTACGCTGGTTGTGGCGGAAAGCCGGGCTTCAGGTGACGCGCGGCTTAATATGGCAGGCGCGCGGCCCAGGCTGGAACTTCGCCTTGCGGCAGATAATCTGGCTCTGCCAGGGCTGGAACTGAACGATCAGGAACCGCTGCCCTTGGCGGTTCTGGCAGGTTTGGATGGCAGCTTGGCCTTGAATGCCGCGCGTATCGCGGTGCTGGGCCTGCCGCCTGTGGAGAATGCCGAAGCCGCGCTGGTGTTGGAAGCCGGACAGTTGCGGCTGGATGCCTTTCGTGCCGCGCTTGCCGGCGGCCAAATTGAAGGGCGCGGCGCCTTGGATGCAAGCGCGCAGCCGCCGCGGCTTGAAGCGAATTTCGAAATTACGGGCGCGAGCCTGGCCCACCCGATCTTTGACCAGCCGCTGGACCTGGCGGCGGGCCGCATTGCCTTGGCCGGGCGGCTTGCGGCTTCTGGGCATGCGCCCGCAGCGCTGGTTTCTTCATTGGAAGGCGCTGGGCGGTTCCTGCTTGCGGATGGCGTGGTGGCCGGGGTGTCGCTGCGTGATGCCCATGCTGCGGCTGGCCTTGCTGATCCCGTGGCGGCGGAGGCTGCGCTGCGCCGCGCCCTGATGGCCGGCGCAACGGCGGTTGAGCGGCTTGAAGGTGGCTGGCAGATCCGCACGGGGCGGCTTTCATTGCAGGAGATGAATTTGGTGGCCGAGGGCGCGGTTTCCGCCCGGATCATGGGTTCGGTGGATTTGCCGCGCGCGACGCTGGATATTGGCTTCGCGCTGCGCCCGCCGGTGGCCGAGGCGCCTGATATCGGGCTGCGTTTCTCAGGCCCCGCCGCGGCACCGCAGCGCCTGCCCGATATCGCACCCTGGGCGCGCTGGCGGGCGGAGCGGCGTTGAGCAATTGCCTGTCGGCAGTAGCCTGAAAGCTACCTTCCAATCAGTACCAGCACCACGCCGGCTACAACGGCAAGCGCACCGATAATGTCGCTGCGCTTCATTTTCTCCTTCAGGAAGAACTTGCTGAAGAGCAGCGTGAAAAGAATTTCCACCTGACCGACAGCACGCACCAGCGCAACGGGGGCGAGTGCGAAGCCTGTGAACCAGCAGGCGGAACCGCAAGCTGAAAGCGCGCCCACCTGCGCCGAAGATCGCCAGGTGGCAAAGACCGCGCGGATACTGGCGGGTTCGCGCAATACCAGCCAACCACCCTGCATGATGGTCTGCATGACATTGATGACCACGAGCGTTTCCAGCGCCCGCAGCACAACATCCGGCCCCTGTAATTCCTGCGTTGCTGCGCGAATAGCAAGCGCACAAAGCGCGAACGCAAAACCTGCCCCAAGGCCACAAAGGGCAGCGGGCTGCACCGTGGCGCGCAGCATCTCACCAACCGAACCAACGCGGCCAGCGAGCGAAAGATAGAGCGTGCCGCCCACTGAAACCGCAATGCCCGCCCAGGCGAGGGGCGCGAAATTCTCACCCAGCAACAGGAGCGCCAGAAAGGCCGCCTGTACCGCTTCCGTCTTGGCGTAAGCGGTGCCGACCGCGAAGCCACGATGCGCAAAGGACATGATCAACAGATTGGTGCCGATAATCTGCCCAAGCCCACCGAGCGCGGCGTAGAGGAAGAACATCGGTGTCGACGTGGAAAGTGCTCCACCAAAGATCAGTAAATATAGCCCCACCAGCAGCAAACCCACGGGCACGCCGTAAAGATAGCGCACCACGGCAGCGGCATTGACGGAAAGCTGCCCGCGCAGCCTTTGCTGGAGCGCCGTGCGCCAGGTTTGAAACAGCGCGGCGGTAACAGTGGCGGCAACCCAAAGCGGCATCAGCCGAGCCTCGGGTCCAGCCAGGGCTGCGCCATGGGTTGCCAGGGGGAAAGGCGCGCGCCTGCTTCATCTAATTCTACGCCAAGACCGTGCGCTTGCGGCAGGCTGGCGTTGCCTTGTTGAAAGCGCAGATCGTGGCCGGTGATCATGGTGAAGAAACGCTCCGTTTCGCCGAATTGCACTTCAAGCGGCAAAAGATTGGGCAAGGTTGCACAAAGATGCACGGAATGCGCATGGCAGATCGGACCTGTTGGATTATGCGGCGCAATCTCAATCCCCGCGGTTTGCGCAAGGGCGGCGATGCGGCGAATCTCCTCATGCCCGCCGGCATATTTGATGTCTGGCATCAGCACATCATAGCAGCCGACTTCGATGATGCGGCGATAGGCGCCAAGCCCGGCAAGTGTTTCAGCGCCGGCCAAGCGCATGCCGCGATCATTCGCCATGCCGCGCAAACGCGTGATGGCGGTGTGATTTGCCTCAGCGACCGGGCATTCAAGCCAGAACAGGTTGAAGGGCGCGACATCACGGATCAGCGCCGCCGCGCCACCGGGGGAAAAGCGCCAATGCGCATCCACTATAATGTCAATCGCGCTACCTACCGCGTCCCGCACTGCTGCAATCCGCGCAAGACCTTCCGCGTAAGCCACGCGTTGTGATGGCTCCGCCGCATCTTCCCAGACCATGGGTTCAAAAGGTGCCAGTTTCACCGCACGAAAGCCGGCCGCCACCGCGCGCTTCGCAGCGTCAGCAAAACCTGCGGGGCTGCGCGGTGAGGCGCCGCGATTGATATTGGCATAAAGCGGCACAGCATCGCGCAAGGCGCCGCCCAGCATGGCATGGATGGGCCGGCCTGCTTCCTGCCCCGCCACATCCCAAAGTGCCTGTTCCAAGCCGGAGATCACCGTATGCGCGACAAGGCCCGCCGGTGTGTGTGGTAGCAGGCGCGCCAGGCGATTGCGCGCGCTGGCATCTTGGTCCTTCAGCGTTGCCGATACGCGCGCCACTTCGGCTTCCAGCAACGCCTCGTGATCCGCCAGCGTGATTTCACCAATGCCGGTGCGGCCATCTTCCAGGCGTAGCACCACAAAGCACCAATTGGTCTTGGGCGTGACATTCACGCCCAGAAAATCCAGCGCGGCAATGCGCATCAGCCGCGCGCCTTACGGAGTTCAATCGCCAGCGGTGGATCATCAGTGGCGAAGGCATCCATGCCGAGATCAAGCGCCTTTTCAATCTCCGCATGATGATTGGCCGCCCAGACACCGGTGGTGAGGCCCAACTTGCGCGCGGCGGCGATGAAGGCGGGTGTGACATCGCCCATGGAACACTCACACCCCGTCACGCCAAGCGCGCGTGCTGCCGCCATGCAGGCATCCGGCCCCAGGCTTGCAAGGATGGCGCTATTCACGAGCCAAATCGCGCCGGCCAAGCGCTTTTCCTGCGCTGCGGCCGCTGCCGTGCCGCCATGAAAGGCGATGATGATGCTGCGCGTGAGCATGCCTTCGGCTTCCAGCACGCCAAGCACGCACGGCAGGAAATCCGGATAGGGTTTGTGGTCGCGGTCCCCCTTCACTTCCACGCGTAGCAATTTATCGCTGGGTGCAACAAGCCGCGCCAGCGCGGAGAGTGTCGGGATGGTTTGATCAGGCGCGCCGCGAAACCGTGCCTTGCCAAGTTCAGCCGCACTGCGCGCCACCAAAGGCCCGGCAAGGTCCGTCATGCGTTCCAGCGTTGCATCATGATGCACCATGGGCACGCCATCGGCAGAGGGGTGCACATCGCATTCCAGAACCTCAACCGGCAAAGCCAGGCTCTGGCGAAAGGCGAGGAGGCTATTTTCCTGCCAAAGATAGGCGCCGCCGCGATGGGAGATGATGTGCGGTTGCATCATGGTCTTCAACGCGCCGCGCGTTCCGCGTGCTTGCCCATGGTGTTGAAGGGCGCATAGGGCGGGAAGGGCCCGATGGCGATCATGTCAACCTCCACCAAGGCAGGGCCGGAAACCGCGAGGGCTTTTTTCAGCACTTCAGTGACGTCTTCCGCCTTGCTGATGCGGAAGTAGGGCATACCAGCAAGGGCAGCCAAACCTTCGAGATTGGGGTTCAGGATATCATCACCAAACAAACGCCCATCGGCCACAGCATCCTGGATGTGGCGGATCACGCCATAGCCGCGATCATTCATCACCATGGTGACCAATTCGGCCTTTTCCTGTGTGGCGGCCCACAACTCATTCATGCCGAGTGCGAAGCCACCATCACCCACCATGGTAATCGTCTTGCGCCCACCAGCACCAAGCGCGGCACCGATGCCCAGCGCCAGGCCGGGACCAATCGCCGCCCCCACCGGATGCACCGCATTGCGCGGGTCATAAATCGGGAAAATGCGATTGCCCCAGGTGGAGTTTGAAATGGTGATATCGCGCACCCAAACCCCATCGCGTGGCAGCGCGGCGCGCACCGCATCCGGAAAGCCCTGATAGGGGCCGAGTGTTTCGCGATATTCCTGCCCGGCGCGGGATTTCAGCGCGGCGAAATCAGTGGCGAAGCCCGGATCGACCGCCATCTTGCCCGCCAGCCGATCCGCAAGCGCCGCCATGGTCAAAGCCGCATCGCCATGCAGGAACAGGGAAGAAGCATAGCCGCGCCCATTGGCCGCCGCATCGCCATCCACACGGATCAGCGTTTGCGGCAGCTTCATGTTGAAATCCATCGTCTCATGCCCGCGCAGCCGTGATCCCGCGACCAGCATGGCATCCACCGAGCCATAGAATTCTTGCACGCGCGGTGATCCATTGCCATGCAGCGCACCAAGGCTCATGGGGTGATCTTCGGGGCTAATGCCGCGGCCATTCCAGGATGAGACCACACCGAAGCCAAGCGCCATCAAGCGCGCCGCTTCCGCGCCGGCCTGCTTCGCGCCATTGCCAAGCCACAGCATGGGGCGTTTGGCCTTTGACAGGATGGCAACGGCTTCATCCAATTCCGCCGGATTGGGCGGCAGCGGCGCGGTGATGGGCAGCACCAAGGAATCCAACCCAGCAGGGCGCGCGATGGGCGTGCGCTGCAAATCAATCGGGATTTCGACCGAAACCGGGCCACGTGGGGCTGAGAGCGCCTCGGCTGCCGCGCGCACCAGAACGCCAAACGCCTCATTGGCGCTGCGCACGCGATAGGCGGCCTTGCAGACGGCGGCCAAAGCTTGCGTTTGGCCTGGCACGTCATGCACCGTCCCGACATCACGATCAATGAAGCGCGTCGCGGTCTGGCCCGTGATGTGCAGCACCGGGCTGCCGGCAAAGCGCGCTTCCACCAGGCCAGGAATCGCATTGGCCATACCTGGCCCCGTGCTGGTGAAGATCACGCCCAAATGGCCGGTGACGCGCGCATAAGCGTCAGCCATGTGGGCACCGCCCACCTCACCACGCGCCTTCACATAGCGCAGGCGATTGCGCTGACCGATTGCATCCAGCATTGGGATATTATGCACGGATACAATGCCGAAGACGGTCGCAACACCAATCTGCGGCAGGAATTCCGCCACAAGATCAGCGACGGTGTATTTCTCGGCCATGGCGCGGCCTCCCTATTTTTTGCTTCAGAAACCGACGAGATCGCCGCCCTTGAGCTTCAGCATCTCGCGCGCTTCCGCCGGTGTGGCGATTTCCAGGCTGAGTTCTTCCAGGATGCGGCGGATTTTCGCGACCTGTTCAGCGTTTGTCTTGGCCGGCACGCCCTTGCCGAGCCAAAGGCTGTCTTCCAGCCCAACGCGCACATTGCCGCCCATCATGCCGGCCATGGTGGTGAAGGGCATTTGGTTGCGCCCCGCCGCCAGCACGGACCAAACATAATCCTTGCCGAAAAGCCGATCTGCCGTTTCCTTCATGAACATCAGGTTGCGCGGTTCCGCGCCGATGCCGCCCAGAATGCCGAAAATGGTTTGGGTGAATAGCGGCGGTTCGACAATCTTGCGGTCCAGCATATGGGCCAGATTGTACAAATGCCCAACATCGTAGCATTCGAATTCAAAGCGCGTGCCATGCGCCTTGCCAAGCCGTTCCACGACCTGTTCGATATCCTGGAAGGTATTGCGGAAGATGTAATTGGTGGTGCCTTCCAGATAGGGCTTTTCCCAATCATATTTGAATTTCTTCACCCGCGCGGCCGACGGCGCGATGTTGAAATTCATCGAGCCCATATTCAGGCTGCACATTTCAGGCTTTGCCAGCAAAGGCGCCGCCAGCCTTTCATCCAAAGTCATGCCAAGCCCGCCGCCGGTAGTGATATTGATCACCGCATCGGTGGATTGCTTGATCACCGGCAGGAACTGCATGAAGACCTTGGGGTCAGGCGTCGGTTGGCCATTTTCCGGATCGCGCGCATGCAAATGGATGATGGAAGCGCCCGCTTCCGCCGCGGCGATGGATTGCTCCGCAATCTCCTTCGGCGTGATCGGCAGGTAATCCGACATGGAAGGCGTGTGGATTGCACCCGTCACGGCGCAGGTGATGATGACCTTGGTCATGGCTTTCCCCTTGATTGGCTTCTGCGCAATCCTGCCGCGCGCAGCGCCGGAACGGAAGGGGGTTATTCGTGCCGTAGCGCCGTTATCGGATCCAGATGCGCGGCACGGCGTGCGGGCCAATAGCCAAAAAACAGGCCCGTCAACGCTGAAACCCCAACAGCGATCAGCACCGCATCGGCCCGGACCAGCACAGGCCAGCCCGCCACATCCGCCAGGATATGCGACAGCGCCATGCCCGCCAGCACGCCAGCCGCGCCGCCGAGCAGCGCCAGCATCACCGCTTCCAGCAGGAATTGCGCCAGCACATCCCGCCGTCGCGCACCGATCGCGAGCCTGAGGCCAATTTCACGCGTGCGCTCTGTCACGCTCACCAGCATAATGTTCATGACACCAATGCCGCCCACCAGCAGCGATACCGCCGCGACCGACGCAAGTAGCGCCGAAAGTGTGCGCGCCGAGGCATCGCGCGTTGCCTGGATATCCGAAAGATTGCGGATGGAAACGCTATCCGGTTCATTGGCCGCCACGCGATGGCGTTGGCGCATCAGGGCGCGGATGGCATCTTCTGCGGCTGCCATATCCTCACCCTCATGCACCTTGACCGAGATCACGCCCACCTGCCGCGCATTGGCGCGCGATGCGCCCATGACGCTGCGGCGCGCGGTCCAATAGGGCACAAAAACCGTATCATCCTGATCCTGGCCTGTAGGGTTCTGGCCCTTGCGGGCCATAATGCCAATCACTTCGAAGGGTGTTTGCCTGATACGAATTTCGCGGCCTACCGGGTCTTCCTCGGCGAAAAGCATCTCGGCCACGGTTGCACCCAGGATCACCACCTTGCGGCCGCCAGCAGCTTCCTCGGGGGAAAACAGGCGCCCGCCATCGGCCACCCATTCATGGGCGATGAAGTAATCTGGCTCGGTCGCCAAGACGATGGTGGACCAATTCTGATTGCCGGCCACCACCTGGAAGGTTTGGCGGATGGACCCTGCCGCGACTTGCACCTCCGGAATCTCCCGCGCAATCACTGCCGCGTCATCCCAGGAAAGATTGGAACGCCCGCCTGCACCCAGCCGCACACCGCCCATGGTGGCGCTGCCGCCCCATACAATCAGAAGATTGGCACCCAAGGATTGGATTTGCGCGAGCACCTGCCGACGCGCGCCTTCCCCCACGGCAACTGTCGCGATCACCGCTGCCACACCGATGAAAATACCAAGCGCTGTCAGAATGGAGCGCAGAAAATTCGCCGAAAGCGCGGCAAGCGCGCCGCGCAAGGCTTCCAGTACATCAATGCCGCGTCTTGCGGTGGACATTATGGGTGGCAAAGGACTTGTCATGCCGCATCATCCGCTTCCGGCAAGGCTTCAAGCGCCTTGGCCACATTGGCGGGGATTTGCGTTTCATCCGCAATCAATCGTCCATCACGAAAGCGCAGGACACGTTCGGCATAGCGCGCAACATCAGGATCATGCGTCACCATCAGAATGCCAACGCCACCCTGATTAAGCGCCTGAAACAGCGCCATGATGGAAAGCCCGGTGCGGGTATCCAGCGCGCCAGTTGGTTCATCGGCCAGGATCAGATCAGGGCTGCCGACAATGGCGCGCGCAATCGCCACACGCTGCTGCTGCCCGCCAGAAAGCTGCGTTGGGCGGTGATGCATACGATCCGCCAAACCCACTGCTGCCAAAGCCTCCGCCGCACGTTCACGCCTTTGGCGTCTTGGCATGCCGCGATAAATCAATGGCAATTCAACATTCGCCAAAGCATCGGCACGTGGCAAAAGGTTGAAGGATTGGAAGACAAAACCAAGCCGACGACTGCGAAGATCAGCAAGCCTATCATGTGATAGCGCTGCAACATCCTCATTCATCAGGCGATAGCTGCCGTGCGTTGCACTGTCCAGGCAGCCGATCAGATTGAGGAAGGTGGATTTGCCAGAACCCGAAGGCCCCATGGCGGCGACAAAATTTCCAGGCGTGATTGAAAGCGAAACATCCTTAAGCGCAGCGACTACGCCCTCACCAGCTTGATAATGCTTGGTAAGGCCAATGGTTTCAATCAAGACTGTCATGGCATCAGAAAAGCCGTCGCGTAGCAGAAGCCGGTACGGCGCCAGCGCGGTCCTGGCCGATGATCACCACCGTCCCTTCAGTGATATCACCGCTGAGGATTTCCGTGACGCTGCCATCGGTCATGCCAATGCGCAATTGCACAGCGCGCGGCGGTTCCCCCCCTTCCTGCACCCAAATTGTGCCAGCCTGGCCCGCCGCCGCATTGCCGCGCAGTGCTGCAAGACGCGCGCGTTGGTCCGGTGTCAGTACCGCATTCAGCCGGGCGATCAGGCGTTGCCGCGCGGCTTGTGCTTGCTGGCGCCGCGCATCGGGTTCCTGCGTTAGCGCTGCCATGCGCGCACGCATTTCCCCACGCGCGGCTTCAATTTCATTACGCTGCGCTTCGGTCAAATCCGTCAGCTGCGCCAGCGCCTGATCCATTTGCTGTCCGCCGGCTTGTGCTTGCATGGCGCCGCCTGAAGTGCCGGTGCTGCCCACTGGGCGCCAGCGCAGTGCGGCATTGGGCACGCGAAGAGCGTCATTGCGGATATCGGTGATGATGCGAAGTGTCGCCGTCATACCCGGCAGTAAGCGGCCAGAAGCGTTGAGCGTATTCACCACCACCGTATAGGTCACCACATTCTGCACCGTGGTCGCAGCAAGCCGGATTTCCTTCACACGGCCGCGCAGCGTTTCATTGGGGTAGGCGGCAATGGTGAAGGTCACTTCCTGGCCAGCGCGGACGCGCCCGATATCAGCTTCATCCACCGTTACATGCACTTCCATTTCATCAAGGCTGGCCGCGATCTGGAACAGAATGGGTGATTGGAAGGAAGCGGCGACGGTTTGGCCAACATCTATATTACGGGATACAACCACGCCATCAATTGGTGATTTGATTGTGGCGTTACGGAGATCCACCTCTACCTGCCGCAGCTGCGCTACCTTCTGTTCCCGCGCCGCAATGGCCGCTTCCACCTGAGCTTCCGCTGTGCGCGCGGTGGCGCCGGCGGCAAGCAGTGCTGCATCAGCACGCGAAACATCCGCCTGCGCCTGCGCTACGGCAGCACGCAGCCGATCAGCCGTGAAGCCGGCGCGCAAGGCTTCGCGTTCTGTACCAACACCGCGGGCGCGCAATTCGGCAGTGCGTGTGGCTTCAACATCCGCATCGCGCAGGCTTGCCTCAGCGCCCAGAAGCGCGGCGCGCACGCCTTCGATCTGGGCTTTTGCTTGTGCGTGATCCGCCGCTGCGCGTTCCGCCTGCGCGCGGGAGACGGTGATTTGCGCGGCAGCGGCATGCACATCAGCGTCTGCCGCCGCGCGGCGGGCTTCAAGCGTTGCGGTATCCAATTGTGCAATGGGCTGGTCCGCCCTGACTTTTGAATTGAAATCAGCCAATAATTCGCGAATTTGCCCGGAAAGCTGGCTGCCCACCTGCACCAGCGTCACCGGGTTCACTGTGCCGGTCGCCGCCACAACCGCCGTGATGGACCCGCGATCAAGCGTAGCGGTTCTAAGGCGCGGCGTACCTACGCGGCTTTCAGCTTCGAGAAAACCAGGCCGTGGCAGGCCAGCCGCCCACCAGGCGGCGCCCGCACCAAGCAGCATAAGAAGGGCAAGGGACCATTTCCGCATGGGCGCACCATAGCAGGGTTTTCGCAATGCGCATCTCCCTGAAATTATCTGAAGGTAACGGGCTTGGCTGCCTTTCGCAGGACGAGCGCTTTGCGCTAGCATTCTGGAATTGCGTGGCATGAGGACTTGATGCGTATTTTGATTCTGGGCGCAGGCGCCTTGGGGGGCTATTTCGGCGGGCGCTTGCATCAGGCGGGGCTTGACCCCTGTTTTCTCGTGCGGCCCGCGCGCGCTGCGGCGCTTTCCCGCGATGGTTTGCGGATTTCGAGCGGGCTTGGTGATTACCAGGCGAAGGTAAGCTGCATTACGCCAGATGCGCTGAAACCTGGCTGGGATGCGCTTCTGTTGACCTGCAAGGCCTATGATCTGGCCGAGGCAATTGAAACCATTCGCCCGGCACTGGATGCGCGCACTGCGATACTGCCGGTGCTGAACGGCATCAGCCATATCGAGGCGCTGAGCAATGCCTTTGGGCGTGATCGCGTATTGGGTGGAATCGCGAAAATCCAAGCGGCCCTATTGCCCGATGGCACGATCATGCATTTGAACGATTGGCGCTGGCTGACCTTTGGCGAGACCGCCGGCGGCATGACCACGCGGGTTGAGAACATAGCGGCAGCCTTCAGCGCGGCACCTGGCATGGTGGCGACTGCGGTGCCCGACATCATGGCGCAGATGTGGGAAAAGCTTGTTCATCTCGGCACCAGTGCCATCTGCACTGTGTTGATGCGCGCCAATGTTGGTGAGATTGCGCGAACGCCAGGCGGCATGGCCTTTATGCATGGCGTATTGGAAGCAAATGCCACCATCGCTGCGGCAGAGGGCTTCCCGGCAAGTGACGCTTTCATGCAGCAATATCGCGGTGTCTTTGGTGATCAGGCCAGCGCCTACACGGCCTCCATGCTACGGGATCTGGAAGCGGGGGGGCGTATCGAAGCGGATCACATCCTGGGCTTCCTATTGGATGCGGCGCGCCGCCATAGGCTGCCAAGCATCCTGCACGAAGCGGCTTTTCTGCATGCCAAGGCTTTCGAACAACGGCGCGATGCTAAGCGCTTGCCGACATAGTCATCGGATTCAAGGGGGGCAGCCATGCGCTTGAAGGACAAGATTGCGGTCATTACCGGCGCTGGTTCCGGTATTGGTCGCGCGACAGCGATATTGTTTGTCAAAGAAGGCGCGCAGCTTGCGTTGGTGGATCGTGATGCCGCAACGGTTGAGGAAACCGCCAAGCTTATTGGGGGTGCGCTGACACGGGTTTCAGATGTTGGCGCCCCAGGCAGCGCTGATGAGGATGCGGCTGCCATTATCCAGCATTACGGGCGCATTGATATCCTGTTTGCGACAGCCGGATTTTCTGTGGGCGGCACCGTATTGGATACCAAGCCTGAGGATTGGGATGCGGTGTTTCGCGTGCATGTTGGCGGCACCTGGCTTTGGGCGCGCGCTGTCATCCCCGCGATGAAGCGCCAAGGCGGCGGGGCGATCATCACAACCGGTTCGCAGCTGGCCATTGCGGGTGGCGCTGGCAATAGCGCCTATATCGCTGCCAAGGGCGCGATATTGAGCCTGACACGCGTCATGGCGCTGGATTTTGTGGCTGACAATATTCGCGTGAACGCGATTGTGCCGGGGGCCATTGATACGCCCTTGCTTGCGCGCAGCATGGGCCGCCGTGCAGACCCTGAAGCAGCGCGCGCAGCATCGCGGGCGCGCCATGCCATGGGGCGCTTCGGCAGGCCGGAAGAAGTAGCCGAAGGCGTGCTCTATCTGGCGAGTGATACGGCAAGTTTCACCACAGGCATTGCACTGCCGGTGGATGGCGGATGGCTTGCGAAATGATGCACGGTTGAAAGCGGCGTAATACTGGTGGGCTAGCCGCGACGCTGGCCATTTGCCCGCATCGCAGACAAACCAGCGAAACAGGTCGTGCGGGGCCGGCAGCAATGCGCGCTGCCAAGGGGGGCTTGCCCGCCAGTCGCACCTGGCCCTTGCCCATGACGGGGCAGATGTGCATTTTCCCGAAAGCCACAGGAATGCCGCCATGATCGCTCTACCCGCCCCAAAGCCTGAGATTCTCGCCCGCCGCGCGGAAATTATCGCGGCTTTGGCTGCGCTTGTCCCTGGGGATGGGGTGATATCTGAAGGTATTCGGCTGAAACCCTATGAAACGGATGGGCTGGCCGCCTATCGGCAAATGCCGCTTGCGGTGGTTTTGCCTTCCTCGACCGAACAGGTTGCTGCCGTGCTGCGCTATTGCCATGAACAGGGTATTCGCGTGGTGCCGCGTGGCGCGGGGACCAGTCTTTCCGGTGGTGCGCTGCCCTTGGCCGATGCCGTGGTGGTGGGGCTGATGCGGCTCAATGCCATTCATGACATCAATTATGCGGATCGTTACGCGGTGGTTGGTGCAGGCGTGACCAATATCGGCATCACCAAAGCCGTAGAGGGTGAGGGGTTTTTCTATGCCCCCGATCCATCATCCCAGCTTGCCTGCATGATTGGCGGCAATGTGATGATGAATTCGGGTGGCGCGCATTGCCTGAAATATGGCGTGACAGCGAATAACCTGCTCGGCGTGAAATTCGTGACCATTGAAGGTGAGGTGCTGGAAATTGGCGGCACTTATCTGGATGCCGCGGGCTATGATTGGCTTGGGCTGATCACGGGCAGTGAAGGCCAATTGGGCATCGTGACGGAAGTGACGGTACGTATTCTGCGCAGCCCCGAAGGCGCGCGCGCCATGCTGGCTGCCTTCAATTCAATTGAAATCGCAGGCAGTGCGGTGGATGCCATCATTGGCAGCGGCATTATTCCCGTGGCCCTGGAATTCATGGACAAGCCCTGCATTCATGCCTGTGAGGCGTTTGCCCATGCGGGTTATCCGCTGGATGCGGAAGCCATGCTCATCATTGAAGTGGAAGGCAGCGTGGCAGAACAGGATGCCCTCCTGGCGCGCATCAAGGATATCTGTGCGCGGTTTGATCCGATCAGCCTGAAGGTTGCTGAAACGGCGGAACAAAGCCTTGCCATCTGGAAGGGCCGCAAGGGGGCCTTTGGCGCGGTTGGGCGCATCAGCCCGGATTATTTGTGCATGGATGGGACCATCCCAACCAGTGAATTGCCCCGCGTGCTGAAGCGCATTGGGGAGATGAGTGATCAATACGGCTTGAAGGTGGCGAATGTATTCCACGCCGGGGATGGCAACCTGCATCCCTTGATCATGTTTGATGCCAATGACGCGGATAGTTTCCGCCGGGCCGAGGCTTTCGGCGCCGATATCCTCAAGCTTTGCGTTGAGGTTGGTGGTTGCCTGACCGGCGAGCATGGTGTTGGCGTGGAAAAGCGCGATTTGATGAATGTGCAATTCCAACCGCATGAATTGGCGCAGCAACGCGCCATCAAATCGGTTTTTGACCCTGCCTGGCTGCTCAATCCCGCCAAGGTGTTTCCGCTGCAAGGCGCGCTGGCGCCGGCGATCGCTGCGGAATGAGTGCCCCGATCGCGCCGGTGGATGAGGCCGGGATTATTGATGCGGTGCAGTCGGCACGCGCGGCGCGTGAGCCGCTTGCCATTACCGGCCAGGGGTCGAAACCTGGCCTCCTGCGCCCGGTGCAGGCCGCGCGCAACCTTTCCACGCGGGCGCTTTCAGGTGTTACGCTTTACCGCCCGGCGGAGCTTATCATCAGCGCGCGCGCTGGAACGGTACTTGCCGAGATTGAAGCGGCGGTCGCCGAAAAAGGCCAACAGCTTGTTGCTGAATCGCCCTATTTGAACGGGATTTTCGGTACATCGGCGCCGCCCAGTATTGGGGGGGTGGTGGCGGCCAATCTTTCCGGGCCACGTCGTGTTGCCTGGGGTGCGACGCGTGATCACGTGATGGGGATGCGCTTCATCAATGGCGCTGGCGAAGCCATTCGTTCCGGTGGCCGTGTATTGAAAAACGTGACAGGGCTTGATTTGTGCAAGCTGCTGTCGGGTTCCTATGGGACGCTTGGTGTGATCACCGAAGTGACTCTGAAGGTGCTGCCCGCGCCTGAAACCAGTGCGACGCTATTCATCGAAACGCCGGATCTTACCACTGCGGTGGCCGCACTTTCCGCAGGGCTTGGCAGCCCGTTTGGCGTTTCGGCTGCCGCGGCATTGCCCCGCACCAATCATGTCCTTGCGGCCCTCAGGATTGAGGACTTCGCCGCTTCAGTCACTTATCGTATGGCAAAGCTGCGAGACTTGCTGGATAGCTTTGGTGCGCAACGCATGGGGGATGAGGGTGAAAGCCGCGTCTTCTGGCGCAATGTGCGGGAAGTGGAGCCGCTTCAGCTCCGTGTCGATGAAGCGCTTTGGCGGGTTTCGGTGCGCCCTTCCGTCGGACCGGGAATCGCAGCGATTGCACGCAGGATTGGTGGGCGCAGCATGCTGGATTGGGGCGGCGGGCTTGTTTGGATTGCAGCAACGCCCAGCCCCAGCAATCATCATGCGATCACTGAAGCCGCGCGCGCGGAAGGCGGTGCTGCCATGCTGTTTCGGGCGCCCGATGCCTTGCGCCTTTCCGTGCCTGTCTTGCCAGGGGTGAATGATGCGCTGCATCGGATAGAACAGCGCATGAAGGATGCGCTGGACCCCTTCGGCCTATTCAATCCCGGCCATTTGCGTGCTTGAATGCCAAGACGGATCAGTGCACCTTTAAGCGGCGATACACCAAATCGCTTGTTGCGTGTCAGCCAAGACCAGCGGCCAATTGCTCGTTCATGTCAATGAGGAAAGCCAAATCCGGCTTGGCATTCTCCATTTCCCGCAACACCGCCCTGCCAACACCCAACATGGCCAATTTGGTTTGTTGCGGCAATTGATTGGCTGGGTGGCGCACTGAAGCTTCAAGGGCGATCCAAAGCCGCCGATTATCCGCAATGGCGCGCGCCCGGGCGATGCCTTCCTGTTCAAGCCCAGCCTTGAGAGCGCCGGTCACGCGGCGGAAAACATCTGCTTCCTGTTCGCGCGGATTCATGGTCTGGCGCGTCATTTGATATGCCCGGCGGGCATGCAACATATTCATGCCACATCATCCGATACAGATACGGATGCAACAGGGCTGAGGCCAAGTACCACTTCCTCATGACGCATCACGCGGCGCGCAAGCTTCAAGGCTTGATAGCATTGATCAGCCTCGGCCGACTTCAACGTACGGTCAAGAATTTCACGCACCATGTCAGAGGTAGTGGCTTCGCAGAATCCTTTAATAAGATTCCGGGCAAGATCAAGCCCAATCTTCCGCTCATCATGGTCACCGATATAGGCGGTTTGCAGCGCGAAATAGATGCGACGGGCAGGGGAGTTCGCCATCTCCGGTGTCATCAACTGCTTGCCGAAGAGAAACCGCGCGCGTGCGGTCAATTCAATGCGGGCGCGATTGCGGAAACGTATGGGCGCTTCATTGACGATCATCATGTCGCCCTGGCGCAATTCAAGAACAAGGGTGGACATTTTTGTCTCCCGCAAATGGAGGCGGCCCCGCCGAAAGCGAGGCCGCCGAGGTAATTACCGGAACAAGCTGAGCAGGGTCTGCGGTGCCTGATTGGCAATGGACATCGCCTGTGTGCCGAGCTGCTGGCGGATCTGCAGGGACTGCAGCTTGGCGCTTTCCTTCGCGAGATCCGCATCAATCAGCGCACCAAGCCCGCCTTCCATCGCGTCAACCTTGTCCTTGTTGTAGCGGATCTGCGCGTCAATATAATTGCTGTCAGACCCGAACTGGTTCAGGGCATCGGCAATCGCGCTTTCAACGGTTTCGAAATCCCCGCCAGCCGCCAGGGCAGTCTGCGCGGCGGTAACGGTGGCAGGGGCCGCAGCCACCACCAGATCGGTCGCCCCATCAATCGCCGTGACCGTGAAGGTATCGCCCGCTTCATTGCGCTTCGTCACGATATTGCCATCTGCAGTATCCAGCAGGGTCCGGCCATTATACGTGGCGTCAGCGACGAAGTTCTGGATCTGGGTGCGCAGGGCGGTGTATTGCGCAGAGTATTGGTCGAATTGCTCGGAATTGAGCGTGCCATCCGCCATACGGGTCAGGGTTTCGCGAACCTTGACCATAGATTCTGAAATCTTACCCAAAGCGGCAAAAGTCGTATCAAGAACACCTTTGGTGCCGCCCAGCTGTTCATTTGCGGCGGTCAAGCCAGCGACATCTGCGCGAACCGCCTGGGTCACGGCAAAGGCGCCGCCATCATCCTTCGCGTCAGCAACGCGAAAGCCCGTTGAAATGCGCTTCTGCACAACGGAAAGCTGGTCTGATGTGCGGTTCAAAGACTGAAGCGCCACCATGGAGCTGATATTCGTATTCACTGAATTCATAGCCATTGGGGTATTCCCCTTCCAAGACATGACCAACGCCCCATCCAAGGTGGCTAGAAGGTCTGGTTGCATCCGCTTCTTGCGAATGAAGCCATGATGACGAAGAAGATTGAATGATCTCTGAAAATATCCATGAAGATCCCTGAAATATCTGCATTAGTCTTTTAACCCTTCTGTGAATCCGAATATTGCGGCCGTTATCAGGAAAGCGAATCTGTAGGACGATTTGGCTTAAGGATAATTTTACCAAAAAATCAGATCAGGCATCTTTTGGTTGATCGCCATCGCGTGACCTTCAATCACGCGGATGCTCATTGGTTGATGAGAAATTGCGGCGATGGCCAGCCGGGTCGCTTCTGATGCTTCCCGATCAAGGGGCTTCTGGGCTATCCAAGCGCCATGTCGGATCATGACCCGGATGCAGCACTTCGCCTGACGCTCAAACGCCATCGCGCCTTTGCGACTGGTTTGCTGGTGGCCATGGCTGCGCTTATTCTGTTCAGCTACCAATTACCGCCAGGCTATTGGGCCGAAATGCTGCAAGCCGCCGCCAAGGCCGGGCTGGTCGGCGGGCTTGCCGATTGGTTTGCGGTCACGGCGCTGTTTCGCCGCCCGCTTGGCCTGCCCATTCCCCATACCGCCATCATCCCCAATCAGAAGGATAGGCTCGGTCGCGGGCTGGGGCGTTTTGTCGCAGGCCATGTCTTCACCGAAGGCGAAGTGCGCCGCGTGCTCGCAAAGCTTGATCTGGCGCGCATCCTGGAAGGGTTTTTGCGGGACCCTGAAGCCTCACGCCGCGCTGCCATGGCACTATCCGCAAGCCTGCCCCGTATCCTGGCGAGCCTGGAAGATGGCAGGGCGCGGCGCCTGCTGGCGCGCTTGCTGCCCCGGATTGTCTCCGGCCCTGCTGGTGCGCGTTTGCTGGCGCGGATTCTGCGCGCGGCGGTGGCTTCGGGTCAGCATCAGGAAGTTTTCAGCTTGGCTATCGGTCAGTTGAAAGTGCTGCTGGCAGCGCGGGAAGAAGCGCTCCGCGCGGCCATTGAAGCGCGGGTGCGTGCGGAAGGTGGCGCCTTGGTGGGGTGGATTGCCGGTGCAGCAATTGCGCGGCGTATTCTTGGCGCCATCAACACCGAATTGGAAAAGATCGGCCCCGATGATTCTGATTTGCGCGCTGCCTTCGCCGAATGGCTGGCGCGCGAGATCGAAAAACTGGAAACCGATCCTGAACGCGCAGCCGCCATTGGCCGCCTGATGCGTGAAGCGCTTTCCCATCCTTCTGTCGCCGCTTGGCTGATGGATGTCTGGGACCGGCTGAAAATTGCCTTGGCCGCAGATGCCGCACGGCCGGATGGGCGGAGTGTTGCCTTGCTGTCGGGCATTTTCGCCAATGCTGGCAGTTTGCTCGCGGAAGATGAGCGGGCGCGTGAGCGGCTCAATCGCGCGGCCGAGGGCGTGCTGATGACGCTGCTCCCCTCAGCGCAGGTGCAGCTTGCCGATTTCATCGCCGGCGTGGTGACGAATTGGGATGCGGCGACAGTCACTGAAAAGATTGAACTGCGTGTGGGGCGCGATCTGCAATATGTGCGAATCAATGGCACGCTGGTGGGCTTCCTGGCGGGGGGCGTGCTGTTTGCGGTGCTGACGGCGCTGTTTGGGCGGGTGGCGCACTGAGCATTTTCAAGCCAAGTGGAATCACTTCGCGGCTCGGAAAATGCGACCAAACAAAAGTTTAGTGCGTTTTCGGTGAACGGAAGTGAGTAGAAAACGCACTAATAGGGCACCTTATCCGGCTTCGCCTGCCAAAGCTGAAAGGCAGAAAGCGCTTCTTCGGCCATCACGCGGCGTAGCGGCAGGCGGCGCGCTTCGATGGGCGCAGCCACTTCAGCGTAAATCGCCGCATCATCAAAACCAATCGCCGCAGCGTCTGCGCGGCCATTGCCATAAACCACCAGGCCAATACGCGACCACCAAATGGCGCCGAGGCACATGGGGCAGGGCTCACATGATGAAACGATCACCGCGCCGGCCAGATCATGCGTACCAAGCTTCGCGCAGGCGGCGCGAATGGCCACAATTTCGGCATGGGCGGTGGGGTCGGCATGAGGGACCACCTGGTTCATGCCCTCCCCAATGACCTCACCATCCTTCACCACCACGGCGCCGAAGGGGCCGCCGCCTGTCTCAACCCCTTGGCAGGAAAGGGCGATGGCGCGGCGCATGAAGCTTTCATACATCGGCTTTTGTCCTTGGCGTGGTTTGCGCTAACCTTGTCCCCATGTCCGGCTTTATCCTTTCCGTTCTTGATCAATCCTCGGTCGTCTCAGGCCGCAGCCCGGCTGCGGCGGTGCAGGAAACCCTGGCTTTGGCCCGCCATGTGGAGGCTTTGGGCTTCAACCGCTACTGGTGCGCGGAACATCACAATAGCGCATCGCATGCCGGCAGCGCGCCAGAAATCCTGCTGGCCGCCATTGGTGCCACCACCAGCCGGATTCGCATCGGTTCTGCCGGGATCATGCTGCCGCATTACAGTGCGCTGAAGGTGGCCGAACAATTCCGCATGCTGGAAGCCATCGCCCCCGGCCGGGTTGATTTGGGCGTTGGTCGCGCGCCGGGTTCTGATGGGCGCACAGCCTTCGCGCTCAACCCCGATGCGGCGCGGGCGGCGGAACGCTTCCCCAATCAGATCATGGAAATCCTGGGCTGGCACGGCGATGGCCTGCCGGAAGGCCACCCCTTTGCCAGCATCATTGCCCAGCCTGTCACGACGACTCGCCCGCAAATGTGGGTGCTGGGCAGTTCTGATTACGGTGCGCAGGTCGCGGGCTATTTCGGCCTGCCCTATTGCTTCGCGCATTTCTTTTCCGATGGTGGCGGTAGCGAACAGGTGATGGACATCTATCGCCAAAGCTTCCAGCCCAAGCCCGATCTGCCCGCGCGCCTGTCTGCGCCCTATCCCGCGCTTGGCGTGTTCTGCTTGGTCGCGGATACGGAGGCCGAGGCACGGCGCCTGTTCCGTTCCCGCGAATTATGGCGCCTGAAGCGCGACCGCGGCATGTTCCTGCCCTTGCCGAGTGTCCAGGAAGCCGAAGCCTATCCCTATTCCGATCTGGAATTGGCGCGGTTGGAGCAAATCCGCGCCCAGGCCATGGTCGGTACGCCCGAACAGGTGCGCGCCAAGCTGGAAGCCCTTTCAGCGGCGCATGGCGGCATTTCGGAATTCGCTGTGATCACCCATTGCCATGACGCGTCAGCACGCCAGCGTTCCTATTCGCTGCTCGCTGAGGTTTTCGGCATGAAGGGTGAAGTTGCCCCGGCGTTGGCGGCGGAATAGGCGTTCAGCCTTCGCGCCGATCAATATGCGTTATGATGATGGCGCTTTCGCCGCGCGCCCGCGCCTTGCGGAGCCGCCACCAGATGGTGATGGCGCCAATCGCCCCAGCTGCGAGAAGAATCGGCAGCAAAACCCCAATCGCCAGCAGCGCCACCGCAGCCAATAATAGGCCCCCGGCTGAAAGCGCCACCAGCGTCGCCACGCCGCCAAGCCGGGCCAAAAACCGTTCAAAACCGCGCGGCGCCGGGGGCAGCGGCGGATCGCGGAATTCGCCCTCGGGCGTCATGTCAATGATGATGGGCGGGCGTTTGTCGCTCATGGTCTGAGAGATGGGGGCCTTGCGGAGCCCCGGTCAAGCCTGGATTTTGTTACATACGGTGTCGAAAGGCATCAAGGCGGGCAAAAAGCTCATCATGCGGCAGGCTGCTCAGATCATGATGCTCCTCACCGGTCACGGCGCGGCGCGCGGGGCCGGGCAGATGCGCCGTGATGGCCTTGGCCACTGGCGCCGGGGCAATGATGGCGATGCTGTCCATTTCCTTGGCGGTCAGTGCCGCGGCCAGATCATGCGCCAAGCCTTCCAGAAAATCGCGCTTGGCGTGTTCCTTCGGGCTGTCATCCTTGCCGTCACGTTCCATGGCACTGCGATGCGCAACGCCGGCGGCGGCAAAGGCGCGGCCTGGCTTATCCTCGCCCAGTTCCGCATCGCGCATGCGTGCCGCTCGCGCATCCCAAACGCGGATTTGGTCATAGCCGGAATCCTCGGCACGCTTCACATAAGCCTGGGCGCGGCTGCCATTGGCCAGCAGATACCAGCGCCGCAGCGCTGCGGGTGTTTTCGTGGTGTTTGGCACGGGGCTTCTCCCTTCTGGATAGGCCCGATTAGTGGCCCATGCTGTTTGGGGAGTTCTTGCGGCCGATCAAGCGAAACGAGAAACGCCATCACTGCCGCGTGAAGCGGCACGGATCACGGCGCGGGCAGGTGAATCTTGCCCTTGGCGTAAAGCACGGCATCCCCTGCCATCCGCACCCGATCACCGCGCCATTCGCACCATAAGGTGCCGCCGCGTGCGCTTGCCTGGCGGCAGACCAGTGATTTCCGCCCAAGCCGCGCCGCCCAGAAGGGCACAAGCTGCACATGCGCCGTGCCGGTCACGGGGTCTTCAGGCACTCCAACCTTCACCGCAAAGAAACGGGACGTGATATCAACTCCGTCACCACCTGCTGCGGTCACGATGACGCGTTCTGCGCCAGGCAGTGCGGCCAGCGCGGCGTGATTGGGCGCCAGCGTCGCGACCTGTTCGGGGCTTTCCATGACACAAATCCAATCCCGCGCGCGATGCACTTCGCGCGGTTCTGCCCCAAGGGCAGCGGCAAGCCCGGACGGTGGCGTAGCTGCTTCGGAAAGACGCGCCGGGAAATCCAGCACGAAGCGCGCCTCCTCTGCCTCCACCACCAATGCGCCTGAGAGGGTGTGAAAGGTGAAGGGCGGCGCATGGCCCAATTCCCGCGCCAACACGAAGGCGGTGGCAAGGGTAGCATGGCCACATGATTCAACCTCGGCCTTGGGTGTGAACCAGCGGAGCCGCCAGCCCGTCGCTTCGCGCATCACGAAGGCGGTTTCGGAAAGATTATGTTCCGCCGCCATGGCCTGCATCACGGCATCGGGCAGCGGCGCATCCAGCGGCACAACAGCGGCTGGGTTGCCGGCAAAGGCGCGCTTGGTGAAGGCATCAACGACATAGATGGGCAGCTTCATGATGGGTCAGCCTGAAATGTTGTCGTGGAGAGAAACCTATCGGCGCAGCCGCCCGCGCGCTGCTTCCTGCGAACCCGTCGCCGGTGCCAATTCACCCGCATTGCCTAGTCCCGTTGGTGGCATGCCGGAATAGATGGATTCATATTGGCCATTTTTGATCAAATAGGTTTCGTGCCAGATGCCGACATCACCCCGCGCATCCCGTACCGAGCGATTGAAGGCGGCCCAAGCCGGGGCATGCAGTTTTTCGCGGTCTCGCGCATAGGCTTCGAGCGATTCAAAGCTGCGCCAATATTGCACCAGGGCAAAAAGTCCAAGCCGCGTGACGCCCAGGAAACCGTGTTCAGGCCCAAGGGCGGAAACTTCCTTCAACATACGCGGCATGGCAGAGGCCACCGGATACCAGCGATGGATTTTCCAGGGCTTGTTGATGCGCATGCCAATCAAAAACACCACGAAATCGCCTTCGATGCGTGCTGTCATGCGGGCAGGAATGACGCTTGGCATGGAATGTCTCCGGCAGAAATATGGTTTTGCAACTAGAACGATATCAGGCTTCGGGGAAGGGCCGCCAGGTCATCGGCATTATCCACATCGCGCTTGGGCGGCAGCAGCGTTACGCGGTGGCGTTGGAAGTTCTGCATCGTATCGGCCAGCGTATGGGCGCTGGACCAGCGCACCTGCGCGAAGGGGCGATGCGGGCGCCGGGGGCCAAAGCCCACCAGCCAATAGCCACCATCCAATGCCGGCCCAAACACCGCATCCGCCCGCCCCAACGCGCGAAACCCGGCCGCGATGTCAGCCGGGCCAAGGCCGGGAATATCGCTGCCGATCAGAAGGGCACGCGGGAAAGGCGCAAGGGCTTTTTCCATCCGCCGCCCCAAATCGCCAGCAACCTGGGGCAAGCGCGCAGTGCCGCGCGGCGCGAAGCGCCCCCAATCCGCCCGCGTCCCTGCGGGTGTGATCGCAAGAATGGTGTGCCAGCGCCGGTCCCGCGCAATGGGCCAGGCGGTTGCGGCCAGCATGGCGCGATAAAAGCGCAAGGCACCGCGCGCGCCGATACCCGCGGCCAGGCGCCGCTTCACCGTGCCAAGCCGGGGCACGCGGGCGAAAATGATGACAACAGGGCGGCGCATCACCCGAACAAAGCCGATCAGCGCCGGCGCGCATAGATGCGTGCAATATGCGCGGGCGGAATCCCTGCGAACCAGAGTGAAAGGCAGAATAGGTTGCGCGCTGAACGCGCATGCCAGCCTTCGCGCCGCCATTTCTCGGCTGAGGTAATAAAGGCTGGCGGAAGCGCCACAAGCCGCTGGCGGCCAATGCGGCGGATCAGCGCCACATCTTCCATGAGCGGTATGGGCTGATAGCCGCCAAGCGCCCGATAGAAATCGCGCGAGATGACCAAGCCTTGGTCACCATAGGGCAGGCCAAGCCAGCGGCAGCGCCAGGCAACCATGGCTTCAAGCCGCCGCGCCT
This sequence comes from Alphaproteobacteria bacterium, assembly GCA_016869735.1. Classification (GTDB taxonomy): domain Bacteria; phylum Pseudomonadota; class Alphaproteobacteria; order Acetobacterales; family Acetobacteraceae; genus Neoroseomonas. The sequence continues at coordinate 17,070 of VGDL01000012.1, read as the reverse complement.
CGGGCGCTGGATCATCAAGCGCGAAGCGGAAATACCCGGCCTTGGTCGTGTTTTCGGGCATCGCGATGAAGCCCGCCACCGCTTCCTGCCAGCCGGGGCCGGGGCGGGTATCGGCATGGATCGCCAAAAGCCAAGGCTGGGAAGCGGCTTCAGCGGCGGCGCGCAATTGCGGCCCGCGCCCTCGCGGCGCGCTGATTACGCGGGCGCCACCTGCTTCGGCGCAGGCTGCTGTGCCATCGCTACTGCCGCCATCGGCGACAATGATTTCAGCCACTTGGCCGCGCAAAGCCGCGAGCGTTCCCGGCAGGCTGCAGGCCGCGCTCAGCGTTGGGATCAGGGCGGTGAGGGGCAAAGGCTGCATTTGTTCTTTTTTTGTTCTTGATCCCGGGCGGCGATGCTGGCAGGGTGTTCGGGACTGGAGAGGGAAGCATTCCATGCCCGATGGTATCCCCAACCTTGCCCCCGGCGATAGCGGCGCATCCTGCTTTGCCATGCCATCCCTGGCGCGCAAGGGGCGCGGGGCGGTTTCCAACCCGCCAGTGCGCTTTGAAGCAACCCGGCGGGAGGCCTTTGATGATGGCTGGGCGACGCTTGAACAAAGCTTTGCCGAATTGCCGCCCCTGCCGACCAGCCTGACGGAAGACTACGCCAAATCGGCGCTCAGCTACAATGAAAGCCCGGATTTGGGCTTTGACAGGTCCATCAACCCTTATCGCGGCTGCGAACATGGCTGCGTTTACTGCTATGCGCGGCCATCCCATGCCTATTTGGGCTTCTCGCCGGGGCTCGATTTCGAAACGCAGCTGATGTTCAAGCCCGATATCGCGGCGCTGCTGGAAAAGGAGTTACGCAAGCCCGGCTATCAGCCCCGCCCGATCGCGCTTGGCGCCAATACGGACCCCTATCAGCCGGTGGAACGCCAATTGTGGCTGACGCGCGCCGTTTTGGAAGTGCTGGACCGGTTCAGCCACCCGGTCACCATCGTGACCAAATCCGCGGGCGTTTTGCGAGATGTGGATATCCTGCAGCGTCTGGCTGCGCGCAATCTGGTGCGGGTATGCCTTTCCGTGACCACGCTTGATCCCGGCTTGGCGCTCATCATGGAACCACGCGCAGCAACGCCAGCACGGCGGCTTCAGGCGATCCGTGAATTGACGGTGGCCGGCGTGCCAACCGCCATCCTCGCCGCGCCGATGATCCCGGCGGTGAATGACATGGAATTGGAAAAGCTGCTGGAACAGGGCGCGGCGGCGGGGGCGACCAGCGCTGGCTATGTGCTTCTGCGTCTGCCCCTGGAAATCAAGCAGCTTTTTGAGGAATGGCTGTCAAAGCACATGCCTGATCGTGCTGCGCGGGTGCTGTCGCTGATCCGCCAGACCAGGGGCGGGGCGCTGTATGATAGCCGCTTCGGGCAGCGCCAAACCGGCAGCGGGCCTTATGCGGAATTGCTGGCGCGGCGCTTTGCGGTGGCGATGCGCCGCTTGGGTTTGGAAAGGCGCGGCGGAGGCACGGGTGCGCTGGATTGCGGGCACTTCGCCGTGCCTGGGGCGCAGATGAGCCTGTTCTAAGCATGTGCCCGCCCCGGCCTGCTCCGCGGACGGGTACGGGCGATGAAATTAGCCGCCATCGGCCGAAGGGGCGCCAATGTCTTGATTCTGGGGTGTTTGACGGCTGTTATTATTCAGGCAAGTTGCCCCGGTCGCCGATGCCAACAGGGTTTCCCCCTTTTGGGCCCGACATTCGTAACCCATCGATTGGTAAAACAGCATCATGCCGGATTTCGCTGCCTTTTTCGCCTCAGGCCAGGTGGCCGATTTGATGGTGCTGGTGCTGATTGTGGAAGCCTTGGCGCTACTCGGTTTTTGGTGGCTCACTGGGCGCGGCCTGCCGCCGCGTTCCGTGGTCGCGCTCATGCTGCCGGGGGTGTTTTTTGCCTTGGCGTTGCGCGCGGCGCTAACGGGCGCTTGGTGGGGGTTTGTGTCGCTTGCGCTGACGGCTGCGTTCTTCGCCCATGCCTGGGATTTGTGGCGTCGCTGGCGGGATTGATCCGCGCCGAAGATGCTTCAATGGCCGCCCATTGTCACGCCAAAAAAGATCGCTGGCTTGGCAATGCCCTAGGTTGTGTGGACATTTATCTATTTTAACCACAGCATGGTAGCGGCGAGTGTCACGACGGCGAGGTAGTTTTTTGCTGTTTTTTCGTAACGCGTTGCGACGCGCCGGAATTGCTTTAGCCTGCTGAAGCAGCACTCGATCAGATGACGCTGCGCGTAGAGATGCCTGTCAAAAGGATGCTTTTTCGCGCGGGATGGGTTATTCGGAATAACGGCAATGGCGTCTTTTTCCGCAATAGCCTCGCGTAGTGGATCAGCATCGTAGGCGGCATCGGCGATAAAAACATCGGTAGGAAGTCCCTCAATGAGCCCATGGGCCTGAGGGCAATCCCCGCGTTGGCCGCCAGTGAGGACAAATCGCACCGGGCCGCCCAAACCGCGTACAGCCATGTGGATTTTCGTGCTCAACCCGCCGCGCGAACGGCCCAGGGCCTGATCTTCAGCCCCCCCTTTTTCGCGCCGGAAGCGTGTTGATGGGCGCGAATGATGGTGCTGTCCACGATCAGGTATTCAAAATCCGGATCGTCAGCCATGGCTTCAAAAATGCGAAGCCAAACACCCTTTTGGCTCCAGCGGCTAAAACGGCGGAATACGCTGTTCCACTCGCCAAAGGCTTCCGGGAGATCGCGCCACGGTGAACCAGTGCGCACAATCCATAGCACCCCTTCAACAAACATGCGGTTATCGCGCCCAGTCGAACCTTTCTGATCAGGGCGACCAATAATCAATGGTGCCATCCGTTCCCATGCATCGTCGCTCAATACCAACTGGTCCAAAACTCCCATAGGTGCCCCCAAAAAGCACCTTGAATCACATATCAGAAAATTGGGGACTCCCTAGAGTCCACACAACCTAGAGCAGATTGCGTTCAAATGGATAAATCTGAGCGGGTGAAGATGCTCGAAGAACAACGAGCTAGAGCGGGTTGTGTGAACCCGTGTGAACGCAACATGCTCTAGCCGAAAACATCCGCGGGGCTTTCGCGCTTCAGGGCAGCCGCAAGGTCACGGCCAAGTTGCGGGCCGTCCTTGGCGGCGGCTTCCCCCATGTTGCGCTTAAGGAAACTACCATCGGCGCGCGCTACAAGCCCCTGCAGGCGAAGCCGCCCATCCGGCAGAAGCGTGGCATGCGCGCCAATTGGTGTGCGGCAGGACCCATCCAGCGCGCCGAGCAGCGCGCGTTCTGCATCCGCCACCAGCCGACTTGGTGCGTGTTCAATACGCGCCAGCAGCGCCAGTGTTGCCGCATCATCAGCGCGCGCCGTAATGCCGACAATGCCCTGACAGGCGGCGGGCAGCATGGCATCGGCTTCCAACACCACTTGCGCACGATCCTCCATGCCAAGCCGCTTGAGGCCCGCAAGCGCCAGCAAGGAACAGGTGAAATCCCCTGCCGCCACACGCCCAAGCCGCGTTTGTACATTGCCGCGAATGATATCCACGCGAAGATCAGGCCGGCGATGCAGCAATTGTGCTTGCCGGCGCACAGAAGCCGTGCCGACCAAGGCGCCTTTTGGCAGGGCTGTCAGCGGATCATCCGCGGTGGCCGCACCGCATCCCGCACCCAGGATCAGCGCATCGCGCGGGTCTTCGCGTTCCAGCACAGCGGCCAGCACAATGCCCGGCGGCAAATCGGTTTCCAAATCCTTGAGGCTATGGACCGCGATATCAATGCGCCGATCGGCCAGCGCTTCATGGATTTCCTTGGCGAAAAGCCCCTTGCCGCCAATATCAGCGAGGCGCTTATCCTGCACCTTGTCGCCCGATGTCGCGATGATGTGTTCTTCCAGCGCGCCTGCTTCAGCCAATGCCGGTATGGCGGCGCGCGCCATTGCTGCGAAATGCCGGGCTTGCCAAAGCGCAAGCGGGGAACCGCGCGTGCCGATGCGCATGGGCTGAGACGCCATTCCTCAATACCTTATGCTTGTTCAGGCCCTTGCGAGGCCAAAGAGATGTGCCAAATCCTTGAAGAAAATCCGCACATGCGCAAGGGGATCGCGCCGGACCAATTCCTTGTTCATGTAGGATTCCCAAGTTAGGCGCTGCACATCCTTGTCCGCGCAGATGGAGACAAACTTCTCCCGCCGCTTGTCGGATGAATACCAGAAATACTGCATAATGCCGAGCACCCAGAAAACGCGCCCATGCGCCTTCATGAAGCGCTTGCGCGCACCGGCAAGCGCACGCGCATCGCCGGTCTTCAGGCATTCCTCTGCCGCATCAGCGGCCAGCCTGCCGCCATACATGGCGTAATAAATCCCCTCACCAGAAGCCGGCGCCACCACGCCCGCCGCATCGCCGGCCAAGATCACATCGCGGCCATTATCCCAGCGCTTGAGCGGCTTCAGCGGAATGGGCGCACCTTCGCGGCGAATGGTCTCGGCATTCGTCAGGCCAAGATCGCGGCGGAGTTCAGCAACCGAACCGCGCAGCGAAAAGCCCTTTTGCATGGAACCTGTACCGATGCTGGTGGTGTCACCATGCGGGAAGATCCAGGCATAGAAATCGGGGGAAAGCTTGCCCTGGTAATAGACATCGCAGCGCTTGGAATCGAAATCCGCGCCCTCGCCATTTGGCGGTGAGCGTACAATCTCATGATAGGCGAAGACGCAGCGCACCTTATCGCCGCCCGGCACTTCCTGCTTCGCCACCTGGGAACGCGCGCCGTCGGCGCCAATCACCAAGCGCGCGCGCGCCGCGCCGGCGGTGCCATCCTTCGTTTCCCAATGAACAATCGCGGTGCCATCGGCATCGCGCGTGATTTTTTCATAGGTACCGGTCTGGCGCTCTGCCCCGGCATGGGCGGCACGTTCGCGCAGCCATTCGTCGAAATCCTCACGATCCACCATGCCGACAAAACCGCCATCAATCGGCATATCCACGGATTTCGCGCTGGGCGCGACCATACGGGCGGAATTGATCTTCGCGACCAACAGTTCATCTGGAATCGCGAAATCACGGATAAGGCGCGGTGGAATGGCACCGCCACAGGGTTTGATGCGGCCCGCACGATCCAACAGCAAAACGCTGCGCCCACGGCGCGCCAGATCATCCGCGGCGGTGGCACCTGATGGCCCGCCACCCACCACGATCACATCATATGATTGCATGGCCATTTTCCTCTACCGTGCCGGTATCATTGGGCCGAAGCCACTGGTCTTGCTGATTTTTGGACGATTGATGCGCGCCGCGAGAAGCGCGGATGCGATGAACAGTGCCGCATCCAGAACAAACACCACGGCATAGGCCGCTTCGGCCTGCCCAAGCGCGATCCGCGCTACATCCACCGCTGCCGCGCCCGCCAAACCGCCAATCCCGAAGGCCACCGCCTGCGCCGCGCCCCAAAGCCCCATGCGTGTGCCTTCGCGCGATTCATGCCCGCGCGCGACCATTTGCATCATGGATGCAATGGCCGCCGCCGCGAAAACACCATTCGCAACACCAAGCGCGAAGAAGCTGGTCTTGAGCGGCCAGGCCGCGCCGAATTGCCCAGCGACGGAAAGGGCAAGCATCATTACCGCTGTGGCAAGACAGCCCGCGATGGTCCAGAAGCGGAGTGTGCCTGCCCAACGCCCACCGCGCACGCTGCCGATCAGCGCAATCGCAATCATGCCGACCAGAACGCCCGCATGTTGCAGCGATGAAATGCGCGTGGTCTCGCCCAAGGTCCGGCCGAAAACTGCGCCGGCGAAAGGCTCCAGGATCAAATCCTGCGCGCTATAGGCAAGCATGGAAACAAAGATGAAAATGGTGAAGCGCCGTGCTTCTGGTTCGGCCCAAACCTCGCGCAACGCCTGGCGGAAGGGCGGCTTTGTGGCATCGGTCGCATCCGGGCGCGCGGCGCGCGGGCCTTCCATGCCCCAGGCAGCGAGTGTCGCCAGCGTGAAGGCAATGGCGGAAACCCCACCAGCGACCGCCACCAAACGCATGGGCGAATAGGGATCTAGCAACCGCCCTGCAATCGCTGTCGTGATCACAAAACCCGCAATCATCATGATCCAGACCAGTGACGCGGCGGCAGCGCGGCGTGCGGGTGCGGTGCGTGCCGCAAGCAGCACCAATAGCGATGTACCAGCCGCGCCAACGCCAGCGCCAATCAGCAAAAACGCCAAGACGGCAAGCGCAACGCCGGCCCAAAGCGATTCTGCCATCAGCGCCGTGCCCGCCGCAGCAAGAACGCCGCCAAGCGCCAGCACCGCCATGCCGCCAATGATCCAAGGCGTGCGCCGCCCACCCATGTCAGACCCATAACCCATGCGCGGGCGCAGCATTTGCAGCGCGTAATGCAGCCCAACAAGGATCCCCGGCAGAGTCGCCGGCAAGGCAAGTTCCACCACCATGACCCGATTAAGCGCGGAGGTTGTCAGCACCACAATCGCGCCCAAGGCGGTTTGCACCAAACCCAGGCGGATAATGCCAAGCCAACTAAGCGGGGCGGGGTTCATGCCGAGCCTCCCGTCAAAGCGGCCAAGGCAAAGGCGCTGATCAGCATGCCAATCACGTAAAGCAGAACCCCGGTGCCATTATACCAAGGTGCCAATGCGCGCGGATCGCCCAACATGCGCCGCATCAGGCCAAGTTGGACCACCAGCGAAACCGCCACCGCCGCCGCGTGCCAGGGCGCGTCCCAAATCGCGAGCAGCGCCACCACCAATACTTGCGGCACCGCCATAAAAATGCAGGCAACCAAGCCAGCGCGCTCAGCGCCCAATTGCACGGGCAAAGACAACACGCCCATGCGGCGATCACCTTCAATCGCCTTAAAGTCATTCAGCGTCATGATGCCATGGGCGCCAAGGCCATAAAGCAGCGCTACCAGCAGCACGCGCCATTCCGGCGCACCGCCAGACATGATCGCTGCTGCGGTGATCCAGGGCAGGGTTTCATAGGCGAGGCCACAGGCCAGATTGCCCCACCAGCCATTCGCCTTCAGCCGAAACGGCGGCGCGCTATAGGCCCAGGCGAGGGCGATGGCGATAATGGTTGCGCCAAAACCCCAAGCGCCCAGGGGCAAAGCGGCAATCAGCGAAAGTCCTGTCCAGAACAGCGCAATATAGAAACCCCAGCGCCCTGGAATGCGCCCCGATGGAATCGGGCGATGCGGTTCATTGATTGCATCCACATGGCGGTCATACCAATCATTCGCGGCCTGGCTCATGGCGCAAACCAAAGGCCCGGCCAGCACCACGCCAAGCAATGCGAGCGGCCAGTGCTCGGCAAAGCCGCCATGGGCGGAAGCAACACCGCAGCCAAAGGCCCACATGGGGGGGAACCAGGTGATCGGCTTCAATAATTCCAAAACCGCGGATGGCTTCAGCCGCGGGGTTGGGGCGGTCGCTGCTGTTGCAACGGGGCCCGCCATCACGCTGCCTTACCCTTGCTCGCCGCTATCGGCGCCCAGATCACCAAGCCCGTAGCGGTGCAATTTCACGTAAAGACTCTGCCGGCTGAGCCCCAGCATTTCCGCAGCAGATGCGCGATTATCGCCGGAAAGCTGCAAGGCGGCTTCGATGCAAAGCCGTTCAATCGCATCCGTCGCATCGCGCACCAGGTCTTTCAACGGTACGCGCCCGATCAATTCCGTGAGCTGTTCAACGGACCGCGTGGCATGCGCGCCCGTCTGGCGTGGCTCGGCCACTCGCGCGCCGATATCGCGGATGGAAAAACCGAAAACCTCCTGCCCGCCATGCGTCACCGTCACGGCGGAGATTTCCACCTCCACGCGTGCACCCATCGCGCCGCGCAGCGTGGTGGTATAAAGCCTGACGGCGCCACGATTACGAAGATTGGAGAGCAGGACTTCAATTTCGATGCCCTGGCCACCCAGCCAACGTTCCAGGGATTCGCCACGCGCCTGTTCTTCCGAACCAAGCTCAGCCAAGTCCAGAAAGGCGCCATTGGCGGAAATTATCAAACCATTCTGATCCGTCACCATAAAAGCATCGGGCAGGTTTTCCGCCACCTTCAACATTTGCGCCTTTGCTGGCGACAGTCCCGCTGGCTGTTCGCCACCGGCGAGTGAAAGCCGCACCAGCAGCACCGAAGCACCATCCTGCCGGAAGCTGGTGGCGGCGATGGTCACGTTGCGGCCGGAATCGGCAAGTTGCGCGCCCACTTCATCACCACGGCCTGCGATGCGTACGGAAGCAAGCAGCGATTGCACGGCCTGGCGGCTTTCCGGTGCAAAGGCATCCATCAAGGGCCGGCCAATGACTCGGCGTGATTGGCGCCCAAAAAGCTGTTCCGCCGCCGGATTGGCTTCAGTCACGCGCCCGGTTGCACCATCAATGATCAGCGTTGCATCGGCGGAAAGCTGGAACAGTAGGCGATATCGCGTTTCCGCCTGACGCAGCTTCGCGTAATCGCGTTCCATGGACTGCTGGGTTTCCAGCAATCTCTGTTGCAGGCGTGATTGCGCACTCAGGTCGCGGCCAAACACTACGCGCCGATTGCCGCGCTGCAAGGGCACGGCGGCGAAAAGCAGCGGCACTGCCTCACCACCTTCAGCGACCTGATTGATGTTGCGCCATTGCGCTTCGGCAGGCGCACCACTCAGCAGCGCTTCAACCTTTGGGCGGCTTTCCGTGGTGACGGTTTCCGCCCAGGGGCGGCCAAGCCAGGTCTGATGCCCGCCAAGGGTTTTGGAGAGTTCCTTATTGCTGAAGGCGATGTCGCGAATGACGCCCTGGTCATCAACAACCAAAGCCATGTCCGCCGCTGCCGAGACTAATGAGGCAGCGGCATCAGCATCCAAATCTCCGAGCGATTTGCGGGGGGCCAGGAAGGTTTTCACGTGAAATCGAAGCCTTTTAACGCGCGGGCCGCCTTTTCAAGGCGCCCCCGGAGGAAATCAAGTGGCGACGTGATGGGTCGCATGGCGGGGCGGCCTAACTCGGCAGCCCCTCACTTCCTCGTCCCTGTAAGGCAAGCAGGGCCTCTGCCTGCAAAATCGCTTCCTCGGCATCCCGCGCAGTGGCATCGGCGCCGAGTCGCTTGACCAAAAGCGGCTCCTGCAGGATCAGCGCACCGCCCACCAGAACACCAAGATCGGCATTACGTGATGCGCGGCGAATATCGCGGATCAACTCGGCCAGGCTTTCGATATGGGTCTCACCGCTGATGGAAAAGCCGACTAGACCGAAATGCTTTTCGGCGACCAGGGCAATGAGCGCGGCTTCATCGGCGCTGCCATCCGTCCAGGTTTCCCAGCCGGCGCGGCGGAAGAATTGTTCCACCATGAGCAGGCCAAAGCCATGCTGTTCGCCCGGCGCGGGGGCCAGCAGAATGCTGCGGCCCGGACGCTGGACAATGCCAAGCGGGGCAAAACGTGGCTCGAGCGCATGGCAGACAGCATGGAGGCAGCGCAGCCCGATGGTGACTTCCGTGAAGTCCGCGGTGTCCTTTTCCCAGCAGACGCCCAGAATGCGCGCTGCCGGCGCCAATAGCCCCAAATAAACCTGCGCAAGCGGCAGACCGCGGGCGCAAAAGGCATCAATGAAGGTCAAAGCGTTTTCGGTATTGCCGAGCCTTGCAAGCGCGGTGAATGCCGCCACATCGCCTTCTGTAGGCGCTGCCGGATGCGGTGTGGGCGCTTCCTGCGCCGCCACGCCAAGCGCGCGCTGCGCCAATACGAGCCGGGGGATCACCTCGGTCTCGATCACCCGCTTGAGCGGCAGGGCGCTGCCATAGGGGTGGCCGCGCCATACCGCTTCGTCGGGCCCATCCCTGCGATTGGGGTCTGGGTCTGCCATGTCCACGCGGGAATATAGCGTGAAAGCGTGTTCGGCTTCCACATATTCCGTTTGGGCCTGACGCTCCTCATCCGTGGTCGGCTTCATGGTAGACCCCCTCATCCGGGTAGCTTCGTCCTGAGGGGCGCTTAATGTCAACTGGAAAATACGTCAATCTTCCTTGACACTCGCCGCCAAGCCCCGGTAGGTTTCAGAACACAGATGACTGGGAAGGGGGTCCAAATGACCCTGGACGTCACGGTAATTCGAGGAATTCTCGCCGGAAAAGGCCAGAAAGGGACCCTGATGGGCCCTGCCCCAAGCCGTGCCAGTCGAATCGTTCCAGTCTCGGGGAGTGTCAAGAAATGCTGACATCAGATCGCTTTACCGGTATTTTCAAGGCTTTGGATGCCAGCCCCTGGAACGCCGCCACCGGCCGTGGCGGCAAGCGTCAGCAGGGCGTCAGGCGGGGGGTGGCAACCCCACTTTACACGCCGGAGGAGCGCCGCCGTCGGGATGCAAGCCCCTGGACCCTGGTGCAAGGCATCCTGGCGCCGGTGCAATTCCTGGTCTTTCTGGTGAGCCTTGGCCTGGTGCTGAACTACCTCTCGACCGGTGAAGGTTATGTCGCGGCAACGATTTCGATCATCGCGAAAACCGTCATTCTCTATCTGATCATGGTGACAGGTTCGATCTGGGAAAAGGTGGTCTTTGGCCGCTGGTTATTCGCGCCGGCCTTCTTCTGGGAAGATGTCTTCAGCATGTTGGTGCTGGCGCTGCACAGCGCCTATTTGATGGTGCTGGTGTTTGGCATTGGTGATGGCCGCGGGCAGATGATGTTGGCGCTGGCGGCTTACGCAGCCTATGTCGTGAATGCAGCGCAGTTCCTGATGAAGCTCCGCGCCGCACGCCGCGAAGAAACCGGCTGGCGCGGCGGCGATGCAGGCCAGATGACATGACCCATCCCGGCGCGCCACGCGAACCCGAAGGCATGGCGCCCGGTGCCGGCGGTTGCGCCGATACGCCCGTTTTGCGTGAACGCGGTCAGCGCGAGGTTTTTTGTGGCCTGACCGGCATTATCTGGCTGCATCGCAAGATCCAGGATGCGTTTTTTCTGGTGGTTGGCAGCCGCACTTGTGCGCATTTGCTGCAATCCGCCGCCGGTGTGATGATTTTTGCCGAACCGCGTTTCGCCACGGCCATCATTGAAGAACGCGATCTGGCTGGGCTTGCCGATGCGAATGAGGAATTGGACCGCGTAGTGACGCGGCTGATTCAGCGCCGACCCGATATCCGCATGTTGTTCCTGGTGGGGTCCTGCCCATCGGAAGTGATCAAGCTTGATCTTTCCCGTGCCGCACAGCGGCTTTCGCAACGTTTTTCACCGGATGTGCGCGTGTTGAACTATTCCGGCAGCGGCATTGAAACCACTTTCACCGAAGGTGAGGATGCCTGCCTTGCCGCCTTGGTGCCGGAAATGCCAGCGGAACCCGGCACGGCACGCTCACTCCTGGTGGTGGGCGCGTTGGCGGAAGTAGTGGAAGATCAATTCATCCGCCTTTTTGCGGCGCTTGGCGTGGGCCCGGTGCGCTTCCTGCCATCACGCCGCGCATCCGAATTGCCGGCAGTGGGCGACGGCACGCGTTTTCTGCTCGCGCAACCTTTCCTGGCCGGCACGGCGCGCGCTTTGGAGGCGCGTGGCGCGCGGCATATCCCTGCACCTTTTCCGCTTGGCGAAGAAGGCACAACGGCTTGGTTGCGCGCCGCGGTTGAGGTTTGGGGCATTGGCGAAGAACGCTTTGCGCAAGCCACCGCGCAGGGCCGCGAACGTGCTCGCGCAGCCTTGGCCAATCATCGCGCAACGCTTGATGGGAAGAGCATTTTCTTCTTCCCCGATTCGCAGCTTGAAGTGCCTTTGGCGCGCTTCCTGTCGCGTGAATTGGGCATGCGGCCACTTGAAATCGGCACACCCTATTTGCATCGGCAGCATCTGGCGCATGAATTAGCGTTGCTGCCGGCTGCTGCAAAATTGGTGGAAGGCCAGCATGTGGACCGGCAATTGGACCGTTGCCGTGAAGCGCGGCCTGACATGACAGTATGCGGCCTTGGCCTGGCTAATCCTTTGGAAGCCGAGGGGTTGACCACCAAATGGTCCATCGAACTCGTGTTCTCGCCGATCCAGGGATATGATCAGGCAGGTGACCTTGCAGGACTTTTCGCACGGCCTTTGGTCCGGCGCGGAAAGCTGAAAGTCTAGCCATGCAGCTCGCTGTCTGGACCTATGAAGGGCCGCCGCATGTGGGGGCGATGCGCATCGCAACTGCCATGCAGGGTGTGCATTATGTGTTACACGCGCCGCAGGGCGATACCTATGCGGATTTGCTTTTCACCATGATTGAAAGGCGGGAAAAGCGCCCGCCCGTGACATGGACAACCTTCCAGGCGCGCGATTTGGGCGGTGATACTGCCGAGCTTTTCATGGAAGCCGCGCGTGATGCCTATGCGCGTTTCCAACCGGAAGCAATGCTGGTGGGCGCTTCCTGCACGGCAGAGCTGATCCAGGATGATCCGGGTGGCCTTGCCAAGACGCTTGGCTTGCCAGTGCCGGTGGTGCCGCTTGAATTGCCTGCCTATCAGCGCAAGGAAAACTGGGGCGCGGCGGAGACATTTTATCGCCTTGTCCGCGCCTTCGCGGGGCCGGCGCAAACCCGCGCGCCGCGCGATCCTGCCCGCGCGCCTCGCTGCAACATCCTGGGGCCGACGGCGCTTGGCTTTCGGCATCGTGATGATGTGGCCGAAGTTACCAAGCTTCTGACCGGTATGGGCATTGAAGTAGTGGTCACCGCGCCGATGGGCGCAACACCTACAGATCTTACCCACCTGCGTGACGCCGATTTCAATGTTGTGCTCTACCCCGAAATCGCGCAGGTGGCAGCGGAGTATTTGAAGCGCCAATTGGGCCAGCCCTATACGCGCATCGTGCCGATTGGCGTTGGCGCCACACGGGATTTTATGGCCGAAGTGGCGGCGTTCGCGGGTCTGCCAGTGCCGCTGACTGATGGTGGCGATGCGCTGCGTCTGCCCTGGTACGCGCGTTCAGTTGATTCGAATTACCTGACCGGCAAGCGCATTTTCATCTTTGGCGACGCGACCCACGCAATTGCTGCCGCGCGAATCGCGCAGGAAGAACTTGGCTTCGCCGTGGTGGGGCTTGGCACCTATAGCCGTGAATTCGGCCGCGAAATTCGCGCCGCCGCCGAAAAATATGGTTGCGAGGCCCTGATCTCGGATGATTATCTGGAAGTCGAAGAACGCATCGCTGCCTTGCAGCCGGAATTGGTGCTGGGCACCCAGATGGAACGCCATATCGCGAAGAAGCTGGGTGTGCCCTGCGCCGTAATTTCCGCCCCGGTTCACGTGCAGGATTTCCCGGCGCGCTATGCGCCGCAAATGGGATTCGAAGGCGCCAATGTCATCTTCGACACCTGGGTGCATCCGCTGATGATGGGGCTTGAGGAACATCTGCTTGGCATGTTCCGCGAAGATTTCGAATTCCGTGATGGTGTGGCGCCTTCTCATCTGGGTCATGGCGCACAAGCGGAGCCACCTGCCGCGCCAATCGCCGTTGGTCCTGCAAGCTGGGTGCATGAGGCTGAGGCGGAATTGCGCAAGATTCCCTTCTTCGTGCGTGGCAAGGCACGCCGTAATACCGAACGCTTTGCCGAAGAACGCGGCATTGCCCTGATCACTCTTGAAACGCTTTACGATGCCAAAGCCCATTTCTCCCGCTGAGGCATCAGCCCCCCGCATCGTCATTGTGACGATGGATAGCCATTTCGGTGGTGCGGTGGATAAGGCGCGCGCCATGCTGCGCCAACAAATTCCGGGGCTGGAATTGGACCTGCATGCTGCGGATGAATTCGCCGGCGATGAAGCAGCGCTGTCGGCGTGCCATGCGGATATCGCGCGCGCCGATATCATCATCGCCGGTATGCTGTTCATGGAAGATCACTTCCGCCTGGTGCAGGATGCCATTGCGGCGCGCCGGGAGGATTGTGATGCGCTGGTGTGCTGCCTTTCCGCGCCCGAAATCACGCGCCTGACGCTTATGGGTCGGCTGGATATGTCAGCCGAAGCCAAGGGGCTGATGGGCCTTTTGAAGCGGCTGCGTGGCAAGAAGGATGGCAATGGCGCCAGCGGCAAGGGCCAAATGCGCATGCTGCGCGAATTGCCAAAGCTGCTGCGCTTTATTCCAGGCACCGCGCAGGATTTACGCGCCTATTTCCTGACGCTGCAATATTGGCTCGCGGGATCGGCGGATAACCTCGCGAATATGGTCGCAATGCTGGTGCAGCGTTATGCCAAGGGCAAGCAGAAGCTTTCGGTTGCTGCACCGGTGGAATATCCGGAAACGGGTCTTTATCACCCGCGCATGAAGGGCAGGTTTGGTGAGAATCTGGCTGCCCTGCCGCGGGCCGGTACGCGCGGCACGGTTGGGCTTTTGCTGCTGCGTTCCTATGTGCTGGCAGGCAATGCCAAGCATTATGATGGCATGATCGAAGCGCTGGAAGCGCGCGGATTGAATGTCATTCCTGCTTTCGCCGCGGGGCTTGATGGTCGCCCCGCCATGGATGCCTTCTTCACCAAGGATGGTGCACCGGCAATTGATGCGCTTGTGTCCTTGACCGGGTTTTCGCTGGTGGGTGGCCCTGCGTATAATGATGCCCGCGCAGCGGAAGCAGCGCTCGCAAAACTTGATGTGCCCTATATCGCCGCGCATCCGCTTGAATTCCAAACCATGAAGCAATGGGCCGGCAATGCGCGCGGGCTTTTGCCGGTGGAAGCGACCATGATGGTTGCCATTCCTGAATTGGACGGCGGCATTTGGCCGATGACTTTTGGTGGTCGTTGCGGCGCAGGCGGTGATGCGACTGAACGCTGCGCCGGATGTGATGGCGTTTCCTGCGCCCGGGATATGGTGCCGCATCCGGAACGCGCCGGCACGCTCGCGGATCGTGTCGCGCGCCTGGTAGCGTTGCGCCGGACTGAACGCGCCGAACGCAAAATCGCAACCGTGCTATTCAATTTTCCGCCCAATGCCGGCACCACGGGAACGGCCGCCTATCTTGGCGTCTTTCCTTCGCTGTTCAATACGCTGAAGGCCATGAAGGCAGCGGGCTATCACGTTGAACTGCCGGAAAGTGCTGATGCCCTGCGGGAGATGGTGATCAACGGCAATCGCGACCGTTACGGCACAACGGCCAATCTTGCCGCGCGCGTATCCGCTGATCAGCATTTGCGTCGCACGCCGTGGCTTGCCGAGATTGAAAAAAGCTGGGGCCCTGCGCCCGGCCGTATTCAAACTGATGGGCGTGATATCTTCATTCTCGGTGTGCAGCTCGGTAATGTCTTTGTCGGCGTGCAGCCAGGCTTTGGCTATGAAGGCGACCCGATGCGGTTGCTGTTTGAACGGGATTTCGCGCCAACCCATGCCTTCAGCGCTTTCTATCAATGGCTGCGGCAGGATTTTGGCGCGGATGCTGTGCTGCATTTCGGCACGCATGGCGCGCTGGAGTTCATGCCGGGTAAGCAGGCAGGTATGTCAGGGCAATGCTGGCCCGATCGGTTGATTGGCGATTTGCCGAATTACTACCTCTACGCGTCGAATAACCCGTCTGAGGGCATGTTGGCCAAGCGTCGCGCCGGCGCGACGCTCATCAGTTATTTGACGCCACCCATTGCCTCTGCCGGGCTTTATCGTGGCTTGCTTGACCTGAAAGCTTCGATTGATCGTTGGCGTGCGCTTGATCCTGAGGCTGATCCAAATCAGCGCGCTGCCTTGGCCGGTTTGATCCAGGCACAGGCAAGCGCGGTGGATTTGGCGACTGAGGAACCCGTCTGGGCCGAGCCCGCGCCGGAGATTGTGAAGCTCGGCGCCAGCCTGCTGGAATTGGAATACACGCTGATCCCGCATGGCATGCATGTGGTGGGTGAGCCGCCGAATGCAGAACAGCGCGCGGAAATGCTGACCGCAGCCGGTGTCGCGGAAGGCAGCGCAAAAGCGCGTTATGATGCGCTTCTGGCGGAGGATAACGAAATCCCCTCCATCCTGCGTGCCTTGGAAGGGCGCTACATCATGCCCGCGCCTGGTGGCGATTTGCTGCGCAGCATGGATGTATTGCCCACGGGTCGGAACCTGCATGGCTTCGATCCTTTCAAACTGCCGAGTGCCTTCGCCGTGCAGGATGGTATGCGCCAGGCGGAGCGTTTGCTGGAACGCCATTTGGCCGAGGGCAATCAGGTGCCCGAGACCGTCGCGATGGTATTGTGGGGCACAGATAATCTGAAAACCGAGGGCGGCCCGATTGCCCAGGCGCTCGCGCTTATGGGCGCCAGACCGCGATATGACAGCTATGGACGTTTGGCTGGCGCATCTTTGGTGCCACTCGCGGAATTGGGGCGCCCACGCATTGATGTTGTGATGACGCTATCTGGCATTTTCCGTGACCTGCTGCCGTTGCAAATGAAGCTGCTTGCGGAAGCAGCGCTGCTTGCCGCACAGGCCGAGGAGCCAGCGGAGCAGAACTTCATCCGCAAGCACGCGCTACAACATATCGCGCAACATGGCGGCAACATGGAACAGGCGGCGCTGCGGGTTTTTGGCAATACTGATGGCACCTATGGCGCGCATGTGAATTCCATGATCCATGACAGCGCCTGGAATGACGAAGACGAATTGGCAACAAGCTTCGTCCGCCGCAAGGGGTTTGCTTATGGCATGGATGGCAAGCCAGCCCGTGCCGATAAAGTGCTTGAGCAGGTTTTGGCGAGTGTGGAAATCACCTATCAAAATCTTGATAGCGTCGAGGTCGGCGTCACCAGCATTGATCAGTATTTTGATATGCTGGGTGGTGTGAGCCGCGCTGTGCAAGTCGCGCGCGGTGGCAGAGCCTCCGCCATTTACATCAGCGATCAGACTCGCGGTGAAGGCAAGATCAGGACACTGGCTGAACAAGTGACGCTGGAAACGCGCACCCGTGCGCTGAACCCGAAATGGTATGAGGGCTTGTTGAAGCATGGCTATGAAGGCGTGCGCGAAATTGAAGCGCATGTGACGAATACCATGGGCTGGTCGGCAACCACGGGCCATGTTGCGCCCTGGGTCTATGAACGCCTTGCGGATGTTTATGTGCTGGACGCTGAAATGCGGGACCGCATCGCACGACT
>VGDL01000011.1 GCA_016869735.1 Alphaproteobacteria bacterium | reverse complement strand
GAATGGGCGCGCCGCGCTCATCACCGGCGGGTCCAAGGGGCTTGGGCTTGCCATGGCGAAAATGTTTGCTGAATCGGGCGGGCATGTCGCGATTGTGGCACGCGGGGCAGAGAGCCTGGCCAAGGCGGAGGCCGAAATCCGCGCCGCCGCCCCTGCCGCCAAGGTGGCCGCGATTGCCGCAGATATTCGCACCGCTGAGGGCTGCGAAGCTGCCTTTCAAGCGGCGGTGAAGGGGCTCGGTCAGGTGGATATCCTGATCAATAATGCCGGCACATCGCAGCGCGGTGGCTTCCTGGAAGTATCCGATGCGCTTTGGCAGGATGATCTGGATCTGAAGCTGTTTGCCGCCATCAGGTTTGGCCGCCTGGCGCTGCCCGGCATGCGGGATCGCAAATGGGGCCGCATCATCAATGTGCTGAATATCGGCGCCAAGGCGCCCTTGGCCGGGTCCACGCCCACTTCCGTGTCGCGTGCTGCCGGCATGGCGCTGACCAAGGCCATGGCGAATGAATTCGCCCCCCATAATGTGCTGGTGAATGCCATGCTGGTCGGCATTATCGAGAGCGATCAATGGGTGCGCCGCCATGCGGCCGAACAGCGCAACATCTCCTGGGAAGATTGGAAGGCCGAACAGGGCAAGGCCGTGCCACTCGGGCGCATCGGAGAGGCCGAGGAATTCGCTGCCCTAGCGCTGCTGCTCGCGAGCGAACAGGGCGGCTTCATCAGCGGCACCGCGATCAATGTGGATGGCGGCAAGAGTCCGGTGGTCTGACCAGCGCTGAGTGTATCACGCACCAAGCCGGCAGGGTTGGCTTGGGGTGAAATGCTTAAATTTTCATCAACTCGGTCATTTTGCGGGCTTTCTTCCCTCATTGACGCAGCCTTTTCGCCCAAACACACGGCACACGCCTTGCTAATCCAAACCGAATAGCGCCCTGCGCTTGCAAACCAGGAGATGTCACATGGCCTTTCGCCCTCGCCCCCCTTCGCTTCGCCCTGCTGCTTGTGTCTGCGGTGCCACTCATAACGCGGGTTTTGTGTGTGATGCCGCGCCAGCCGATGGCACCGGTGCCTATGGGGAGGTCGCGCAGGAAGCGGTGCTGCGCGCTGCCTTTCCGCAAGCGGCCACGCGGCGTGCGCTGATCAATGCGGTTGGTGCCGGCACGCTGTTTGCCGCGCTTGATAGCATCTTCCCGCTGGCCCGGGCACGCGAAGCCATGGCGCAAGGTGCTGGCGCGCCGGAAAAGCGCGACCTGAAAATCGGTTTCATTCCGATCACTTGCGCGACGCCGATCATCATGGCCGATCCCATGGGCTTCTACAGGCGCAATGGCCTGAATGTGGAAGTGATCCGCACCGCAGGCTGGGCCGTGATCCGCGATAAATCCATCGCGCGTGAATATGACGCGGCGCATATGCTCTCCCCAATGCCGGTTGCGATGTCGCTTGGCATCGGTGTGGCGCAGCCCGTGCCATGGTCCGTCGCGGCGATTGAGAATACCAATGGCCAGGCGATTACGCTTGCCAATAAGCACAAGGAAAAGCGCGACCCGAAGGATTGGAAGGGCTTCCGCTTTGCGGTGCCGTTTGATTTTTCGGTGCATAATTATCTGCTGCGCGCCTATGTCGCGGAAGCTGGACTTGATCCTGACCGCGACATCCAAATCCGCGCCGTGCCGCCGCCTGAGATGGTCGCCAATCTGCGCGCCGATAATATTGATGGGTTCCTGGGCCCCGATCCCTTCAATCAGCGTGCGGTGTTTGATGGTGTTGGCTTTATTCATGTGTTGACTAAGGAACTCTGGGATGGTCACCCCTGCTGCGCCTTCGCCGTACCGCGCGGCATGATGACCGAAACGCCCAATACCTTCGCAGCCCTCATGCGCGCGATTGTGGAAGCGACCGGTTATGCTTCCAAGGCAGAAAACCGGCGCGAAGTGGCGCAAGCCATATCGGGGCAGAATTACCTGAACCAGCCGCCAACCGTGGTGGAACAGGTGCTGACCGGCACCTTTGCTGATGGTCTTGGCCGCGTGCAGCGCGTGCCGGACCGGATCAATTTCGATCCTTTCCCGTGGCATTCCATGGCGGTCTGGATCCTGACGCAAATGAAGCGCTGGGGCCAAATCCGCGGCGATGTGGATTACACGGCCGTGGCGCAGCAGGTGTTTCTGGCGACCGAGGCAGGGCGCGCCATGCGCGAGCTTGGCATAACCGTGCCGGCGAGTGCTTCGCGCACGCATCGCATTTTCGGGCGTGATTTTGATCCGGCGCAGCCGGAAGCCTATCTCAATAGCTTCACCATTCGCCGTTCGTAATGTCTGCCAGCGTATCCTTGTGGCGTTCCGCCGGGCTTTCCCTGCTGATCCTGGCACTGTTCCTGGGCGCCTGGGAGATTGCCGTCATGCCCAAATCAGGCGGCGGCGGTCCTGCGCTTGATCCTGAATATGCCGCGCTTTTGGGGCAGGCGGCAGCGCAGGGCGGCACCACACCCATGCCCGGCCCAAGCGCGATTGGCGTGCGGCTTTTGGAATTGCTCGCCGATCCCTTTTATGTACGCGGGCCGAATGATCAGGGGATTGGCGTGCAAATCGCCTATTCGCTGCTGCGCGTTGGCGCGGGCTTCGGGCTTGCCGCGATTATTGCCATTCCGCTTGGCTTCGTCATTGGCATGTCGCCCTTGCTGAATGCTGCGCTCAATCCCTTTATTCAGGTGCTGCGCCCGGTCTCGCCGCTCGCCTGGATGCCACTCGCGCTTTATTCCATCAAGGATAGTGCGATTTCAGGGGTGTTTGTGATTTTCATCTGCTCCATCTGGCCCATGCTGCTGAACACGGCCTTTGGTGTCGCAACTGTGCGGCGCGAATGGCTGAATGTCGCGCGCACGCTGGAAGCGGGGCGCTGGCGCACCGCCATTCGCGTCATTCTGCCCGCCGCCGCGCCCACCATTGTGACCGGCATGCGCATTTCGATCGGCATTGCCTGGCTGGTGATTGTGGCCGCCGAGATGTTGGTGGGCGGCACCGGGATTGGTTATTGGGTTTGGAATCAATGGAACAATCTTTCCATCGCCGATATCGTGATTGCCATTCTCATGATCGGGCTTGTCGGGCTTGCGCTGGACCGGCTGCTTGGCCTCGGCGCACGTGCCGTGGCCTGGCGGGAGTAACGCCATGACCGCCTATGTTTCCATTGAAGGTGTCGCGCGCCGCTATGGGCCGACCACGATTTTCCAGGATGTCTGGTTTGGCATTGCCCAGGGCGAATTCGTCTGCCTGGTCGGGCATTCGGGCTGCGGCAAAACGACCATCCTGAATATCCTGGCCGGGCTTGAAGCGCCGGATGATGGCGCGGTGATTGTGGATGGCGAGGCCATCACCGGCCCATCGCTTGATCGCGCCGTGGTGTTTCAGGGCCATGCGCTGATGCCTTGGATGACCGCCGCCGGCAATGTCGCCTTCGCCATTTCCTGCCGCCATCGCGATTGGTCGCGCGCTGCCTGTGATGCCGCCGCGCGGGAAGCCCTGAAGCGCGTTGGCCTGGATCACGCCGCGGATCGCAAACCGGCGGAGCTTTCCGGCGGCATGAAGCAGCGCGTCGGCATTGCCCGTGCGCTGGCCATCCATCCGAAAATGCTGCTGATGGATGAACCCTTCTCGGCGCTTGATGCGCTGACACGCGGCGCGCTTCAGGATGAGGTTGCGCGCCTTGTCGCCGAATCCGAACAGACCGGCTTCATGATCACCCATGATGTGGATGAGGCAATCTTGCTCGCGGATCGCATCCTGCTCATGTCCAATGGGCCAGAGGCGCGCATCGCCGAGGTTGTGGTAAACACACTGCCCAAGCCGCGCACGCGGGCCAATCTGCACCACATGCCGGGCTATCATGCGCTGCGCGATCATATCCTCGATTTCCTGATCGCGCGGTCGCGTGCCTTCAAGGCCGATGCACCACCGGCTGGTTGGTCGGCGCGCTCCGTGCCGGAAGTCAGCCCCGCCCTTTCCGCCCCGCCGCTTGCGGCGGAGTGATCCTTCCCAAACCAAAGCTGGAGAAACGCGATGACGCGCGCCCAACTCACTGAAAAAATCCTCGACATCAAGCGCGAGAAAGGCTGGAGCTGGAAATATATCTGCGCGGAAATCGGCGGCATGTCGCCAACCCTGGTGGTGGGCGCGCTGCTTGGGCAGATGAAGCTCGTGAAGCCGCTGGCGGCGAAGGCCGCGAAGCTGTTTGGCCTTTCTGAGGTTGAACAGCGCATGCTGAATGAAGTGCCCTATCGCGGCACGCAAATGCCGCCGACAGACCCGCTGATCTATCGCTTTTATGAAATGGTAATGGTGAATGGCCCGGCCTGGAAGGCGCTGATCGAGGAAGAATTCGGCGATGGCATCATGTCCGCCATTGATTTCGATTTCGATTTCGAACGGGTCGCCAACCCCAAGGGTGATCGCGTGAAGATCACCATGTCCGGCAAATTCCTGCCATATAAATATTACGGCAATGAGCAGGGCATTCCGGATTACGGGTTTAAGGAAGACTGAACGCTCACTTTGCCAAACCATCATTTTGCACTATCCGCCCCCCAGCATTCTTGGGAGGGCGTCATGGCGCAGGATTTGACGGTTGGCATTGCAGGCTTGGGCGCGATTGGGCTCCATCTGGCCCGCGCGCTGGATAAGGGCGTGCCGGGGCTGAAACTCGCCGCGGCGTCAGCGCGGGATCACGCCAAGGCCGCAGCCAATGTGGCAGGGTTCAAGCACCCGCCGCGCATTGTCTCCAACGCGGAACTCGCCGCCTGCGACATTGTGGTGGAAGCCGCACCCGCGGCGGTATTTGAGGAAATCGCCACCGCCGCGATTGAAGCGGGGCGGATTTTCGTGCCGTCTTCGGTCGGCGCATTGCTGCCACGCATGCATTTGGTGGAAAAGGCGCGGGCCAAGGGTGCGCGGATCATTGTGCCCACCGGCGCGTTGCTTGGCCTTGATGCCGTGCGCGCCGCGGCGGAGGGCGATGTGGAAAGCGTCACCATCGAAACCCGCAAGCCGCCGCGTGGCCTGGCCGGCGCGCCCTATCTTGCAAAGAACAATATCGATGTCGGCGCCATCACCAGCGCGACGCGTGTTTTCAAGGGCAATGCCTTTGATGCCGCGCAGGGCTTCCCGGCAAATGTGAATGTCGCCGCCGCGCTGGCCTTGGCCGGTATCGGGCCTGACCGCACCATAGTGGAAATCTGGGCCGACCCTGGCGTGACGCGGAACACCCATACCATTCGGGTGGAGGCTTCCACCGTCCGGCTCACCATGACGATTGAAAACGTGCCTTCCGAGGAAAACCCCCGCACCGGTAAGATCACGCCGCTTTCCATCCTGGCCTGCCTCAGGGGCCTGACCTCAACGCTCAAGGTTGGCAGCTAAAATAGGGGGCTGCCCCCTTGCCCTTCGGCAGTATTTCCGCCAGATAGGCGCCGCTTCCGGGGCTTGTCCCGGGGGTAATCCACACGCGGCGCACCCTTCCTGATCAGGCAGGGTCCGGTCCCCCTTACCGGGGAAGGCGCCGCGGAGGCTCAACCGGACCATCATGGAAGGAGATCGCTCATGGCGATGCCCGAAGTTTCTCTGCGTGCCCTGCTCGAAGCCGGGGTGCATTTTGGCCACCATACGCGCCGCTGGAATCCCCGCATGGCGCCCTACATCTTCGGCGTACGCAACCAGGTGCATATCCTGGATTTGCAGCAAACCGTGCCGATGATGGACCGTGCGCTGCGCGCGGTGCGTGATACGGTGGCCGGCGGTGGCCGCGTGCTGTTTGTTGGCACCAAGAAGGCCGCTGCCGATTACGTGGCAGAAGCCGCGACGCGTTGCGGGCAGTATTACGTGAACCATCGCTGGCTTGGCGGCATGCTCACGAATTGGAAGACCATCACCGGTTCCATCAAGCGCCTGCGCCAGATGGATGAGCGCCTGTCGGGCGATACGGCGGGTCTGACCAAGAAAGAAGTGCTTATGCTGTCGCGCGACAAGGAAAAGCTTGATCGCGCGCTGGGTGGCATCAAGGAAATGGGCGGCCTGCCCGACATTATCTTTGTCATTGATACCATCAAGGAAAAGCTCGCGATCGAAGAAGCCAATAAGCTTGGCATTCCGGTGATTGCGGTGGTTGATTCCAATGCCGATCCGGCGGGTGTCACCTTCCCGATCCCCGGCAATGATGACGCGATCCGCGCCATCACGCTTTATTGCGACATGATCGCGGGCGCGGTGCTGGATGGCATTTCGGCGGAAATGCAGGCTTCCGGCGTTGATCTTGGCGCGGTTGAGGAATTGCCGGAAGAAGTGCTGCCTGAAGCCATGGCGCCGGTCGAAGGCGCTGAGGCGCCGGCCCAGGCCTGATCCTTTCGGGGCCGCCTTCTGGTGGCCCCTTTTCTTTGAAGCATCCAGCAATGGGGATGAACAATGGCTGAAATTACAGCGGGTATGGTGCGCGACCTGCGTGAGCGCACCGGCGCGGGTATGATGGATTGCAAGAAGGCGCTGGTGGAAAATGGTGGCGATATGGAAGCCGCCATTGATTGGCTGCGCAAGAAGGGCCTTTCGGCTGCTGCCAAAAAATCCGGCCGCGTCGCGGCGGAAGGCTTGGTGGGCGTTGCCTCGGCCCCCGGTGTCGCCGCCATGGTGGAAGTGAATGCCGAGACGGATTTCGTCGCGCGCAATGAAACCTTCCAGCATTTCGTGGAAACTGTCGCCGAATTGGTGCTGACGGTCGGCGACGATGTTGAAGCGCTGAAGAATGCCACTTGGCCGGGCGCGGTGGACCTGGTTGAAGAAACCACCCAGCGCAAGACGGTGGCGGATCAGCTCACCAGCCTGATCGCGACGATTGGGGAGAATATGTCCATCCGCCGCGCCAAGCGCTTCCAGGTCGCGGAAGGTACGGTCGCGACCTATATGCACTCCGCCGTGAAGCCCGGCCTTGGCAAGATTGGCGTGCTGGTGGCTCTGGAAGGCGCTTCCGAACAGGCGGTCATGGAAACGCTTGGCCGGCAGATCGGCATGCATGTCGCCGCGGCGCGCCCGGAAGCGGTGGATGTCTCGGCCGTTGATCCCTCGGCGCTCGCGCGCGAACGCGACGTGCTGGCCGATCAGGCACGGGCTTCCGGCAAGCCTGAAGCGATCATCGAAAAGATGGTCGAAGGCCGCATCCGCAAATACTATGAAGAAGTGGTGCTGCTGGAACAGGTTTGGGTGCATGATGGCGAAAGCCGCGTGAAGGAAGTGGTGAAGAAGGCGGGCGTGAAGCTGGCCGGCTTTGCCCGCTTCCACCTGGGCGAAGGCATTGAAAAGCAGCAGGGCGATTTCGCTGCCGAAGTGGCCGCTGCCGCCGGCCAGGCCTGATCCCACAAAAAATGGGGGGATGCCTTGGCGCCCCCCAGAACTGGATTGCTGTGTGTCCCGTTGATTTGCATTCGCGGGACACACACTCACCCGTTTTTCTCTCGTATTTTCTGTGCCGCCACGTGATTCCGCTTGGCTTGAAAATGCTCTATTGCCGCCTTCGCGGGCATGTCCTTATGGTGGCGCCCGCAACCCAAACCCGAGTCGAGACCAATCCCCCATGAGCCAGAACCCGGCCTATAAGCGCGTCATGCTCAAGGTCTCCGGAGAGGCCCTGATGGGCGATCGGGATTATGGGCTGGATAACGCCACCTGCCGGCGCATTGCTGAAGATGTGCGGGGGGTGGTGGCGCTTGGGGTGCAGGTTTGTCTGGTGATTGGCGGGGGAAATATCTTTCGCGGCATTTCTGGCGCGGCATCGGGTATTGATCGCGCCCAGGCCGATGGCATCGGCATGTTGGCGACTGTGATGAATGCGCTTGCGATGCAGAATGCGCTTGAGAAGATCGGCGTGCAGACGCGGGTGCAAAGTGCCATTCCTATGGCAAGCCTGTGTGAGCCCTTCATTCGGCGCCGTGCGGAACGCCATATGGAAAAGGGCCGCGTGGTGATTTTTGCCGCCGGGACGGGCAATCCGTTTTTTACCACCGATACTGCGGCGGCCTTGCGCGCTGCCGAAATGTCCTGCGATGCGCTGTTCAAAGGCACGCAGGTGGATGGCGTCTATTCCGCCGATCCGCGTAAGAAGCCGAATGCAGAACGCTACACGACGCTTACATATCTTGATATGCTGGCGCGTGACTTGGCCGTGATGGATGCGGCGGCGATCAGCTTGGCGCGCGAAAACAATCTGCCCATTATCGTTTTCAATATCCATGAACCAGGCGCCTTCACCGCCGTCATGAAGGGCGAAGGGAAATTCACCACCGTGGTGGAACAGTCGCCGTAACCCAGGGGGAAGGGCATGATGCCGACCGATGTAAAGGCCCTGAAACAGGATCTGACGCGCCGCATGGAAGGCGCGATGGAAACCTTGAAGAAGGAATTCTCTGGCCTGCGTACAGGCCGCGCCAGCCCAGCCTTGCTGGAACCGGTGCGGGTGGATGCCTATGGCAGCATCTCACCGCTTAATCAGGTGGCCAATATCTCGGTCGCAGGGCCAGGCTTGCTCGCCGTGCAGGTTTGGGACAAGGGGCTGACCAAGGCGGTCGAAAGCGCCATTCGGGAAGCCAATTTGGGCCTCAATCCGCAGGCGGAAGGCCAGGTGATCCGCGTGCCGCTGCCGCCGCTCACTACCGAACGCCGCAATGACTTGGCCAAGACAGCCGCGCGTTATGCCGAACATGCCCGCGTAGCCGTGCGTGGTGTCAGGCGCGATGGCATGGAACAGATCAAGGCCGCCGGCAAAAAATCCGAACTTGGCGAAGATGAAGTGAAGCGCGCCGAGGATGACGTGCAGAAGCTGACGGATCAATTCGTCAAGCAGATAGACGCGGCCTTGGTCGAAAAGGACAAGGATATCCGCACGGTCTGACGACCGCTTGGCGGGTAAGGGCAGGGAGAAGCGCTTGCGCAACCGGATGGGGCCTGATCGCGCGGAAGGACGCAGCGCATGAGCGCGGCAAGCGAACCCCGTCCCGGCGCGGGTGCCCCTCAGGCGCCGCCTGCCCATGTTGCGATTATCATGGATGGCAATCGCCGCTGGGCGGAAGCGCGTGGCGTGCCGGTGGCCCTTGGCCATCGCGCCGGGGCGGAAGCCGCGCGGCGTGCGGTGCAGGCGGCGGCTGATGCCGGCATTGGGTGGCTCACGCTTTTTGCCTTTTCCAGTGAGAATTGGCGCCGGCCGATGGAGGAAGTCTCAGCCCTATCGGGCTTGCTCCGGCTATACCTCCGCAATGAAGTGGCGGGGCTGGTTTGTGATGGCGTGAAGTTGACGGTGATTGGCGATCACAGCCGGTTTGGCGCTGATTTATCGGCCATGGTGGCGGATGCCGAAAGGGCGACAGCGGGTGGCACCAGGCTCAATCTGGTGATGGCGCTGTCCTATGGCGCGCGGGATGAGATTCTGGCCGCCACCAAGGCTGTGGCGCGCGCTGCGAAGGCCGGCACGCTTGATCCCGAAAGCCTGTCTGAGACGCAATTTGGCAGTTTTTTGCAAACGGCAGGCATGCCCGATCCGGATCTGATCATCCGCACTTCGGGCGAACAGCGGCTGTCGAATTTCCTGCTTTGGCAGGCGGCCTATGCGGAGTTTGTCTTTCTGGATGTGCTGTGGCCGGATTTCGCGGCGGCGGACTTGCAAGGCGCGGTGGCGGAGTTTCATCGGCGCGAACGCCGCTACGGGCAGCGCGGTTGAGGTGACTGACGCCAAGGCACCCATGCAGGAAGCCAGCGCATCAGCGCGCCCCTGGCGCGATTTGGGCCTGCGCGGCGCATCTGCCGCTGTGCTGATCCCGATTGCCGTTTTTGGCATCTGGTCTGGCGGTCTGGTCTGGGACGTGCTGGTGGGCGTCGCGGTCGTGCTGCTTTCTTGGGAATGGGCGCGGTTTTGTCAGCTTTCCATCTGGCACTGGCCGGGGCTGCTGATGCCGGTAGTCAGCCTTGGTGTGATGGTGCTGGCTGTCTTTGGGCCACCGCTTGGCGCGCTTGGGCTTTTGGCGGCGGGGACGCTGCTGCTTTTCCTGCTGCGACGCCAGGGCGATATCTGGCCGGCGGCGGGGCTTTTCTATATCGGCCTTGCGGGATTTTCGCTGGTGCTGCTGCGCGGTGAGGATCACGCCGGGCTGCTCAATACGCTGTTCATGGTGCTGATTGTCTGGGCTTCCGATACCGGGGCCTATATCGCGGGCCGTGCCCTGGGCGGGCCGAAACTGGCGCCGGCGATCTCTCCGGGCAAGACCTGGTCCGGCGCGGTGGGGGGCTTGCTCGCGGCTATTCTTGTCGGCGCGGGGGCGGCGGCGCTGCTTGCACCGGGGGGGGCTTCACGCGCGGCTGCAATCGCGGCCATGCTGGGGGTGATGTCACAGGCAGGTGATCTTTTGGAAAGCGCCATCAAGCGCCGCTTCGGGGTGAAGGATAGCTCCTCGCTCATTCCTGGCCATGGTGGGGTATTTGACCGCCTGGATGGGGTAATGGCGGCGGCGCCCATGGCGACCGCGCTTGCCTTGCTGGCTGGCCGAGGCATGCCGCTATGGCAGTGAAGGGGCAGGCGCCGCGCCGGGTGACCGTGCTGGGTAGCACGGGTTCGGTGGGCAGAAGCACGGTATCCCTGCTGGAAGCAGCGGATGACGGCGCATTTGACATTGTGGCGCTGGTCGCGGGGCGCGATTGGCAGGGCTTGGCCGCCCAAGCCAAGCGCCTGAAGGCGCGCCATGCGGTACTTGCCGATGCCGCGCAATATGCGCCCCTGAAGGAAGCGCTGGCCGGGACCGATACGCAGGTAGCCGCAGGGCCGGAAGCCGTGGTGGCAGCGGCGGGGCTGCCCGCCGATTGGACCATGGCGGCGATTGTGGGCGCGGCTGGGCTGCCGGCCACCATGGCCGCCCTGGCGCGCGGCGGCATTATGGCGATTGCCAATAAGGAAAGCCTGGTCTGCGCGGGTGAGCCGGTTTTGGCCGCAGCCCGCGCCGGGGGCGCCACCATCCTGCCGGTGGATAGCGAACACAATGCCATCTTCCAGGCGCTTGATATGCGCGACCCCTCGGCCATTGCGAAAATCATCCTGACAGCCTCCGGCGGGCCTTGCCGGATGATGACAATCGCGGAAATGGCGGCGGTGACGGCGGAAGTTGCCGTGCGTCACCCGGTCTGGTCCATGGGTGCCAAGATCAGCGTTGATTCCGCCACCATGTTCAACAAGGGCCTGGAATTGATTGAAGCCGCGCGGCTTTTTCCAGTACCGGAAGCGCGGATTGAGGTGCTGGTCCATCCGCAATCCACTGTGCATGGGCTGGTGCAATATACTGACGGTTCGGTGCTGGCGCAGCTTGGCACGCCGGATATGCGAACCCCCATCGCCCATGCGCTTGCCTGGCCCGCGCGGATGGCGGCTTCCGTCCCGCCGCTTGATCTGATTGCGCTTGGCAAGCTTGAATTTTTCGCGCCCGACCCGGTGCGCTTTCCGGCACTAAGGCTTTCACGGGAAGCGCTTTGTGCCGGCCGCGGCGCGCCCACCATTTTGAATGCGGCGAATGAAATCGCGGTCGGGCTCTTCCTTGAAAAACGGCTCCGCTTTCTCGATATCGCGTCAGTGGTGGAAGAAACGCTCTCACGCCTTGGCGCGCCAGAGGCTGCGGATTTGCCCGCCATTATGGCGCATGATGCGGCGGCGCGGTCCGAAGCGGGGCTGATTGCCGCGAAGCGTGCTGCCCTGGTTTGATCGCGCCCGTTTAAGGAGCCTTTCTCTTGGAATTTTTGCCTGAACCCTTCCGCAGCATTGCGTCCTTCCTGGTGGTGCTTGGGGTGCTGATTTTCATCCATGAGTTGGGGCATTATCTGGCCGCGCGCTGGCGCGGCGTGCATGTGGAACGCTTTTCCATCGGCTTTGGCCGCGCGCTTTACACCTGGACCGACAAGCGCGGCTGCGAATGGCGGATCGGCTGGCTGCCGCTCGGCGGTTATGTGAAGATGCATGGCATGGAGGATTTGGGCGAAGCAGGGCCTGAACAGGCGGCGGGTTTTCGCCCCGGTGAGACCTTCCATGAAAAATCCGTGGGTGACCGCGCCTTGGTTGTGGCAGCGGGGCCATTTTTCAATTTTGCGCTGGCTGTTCTGCTGTTTGCCGCACTTTTCGTGGTGGTGGGGCGGCCTTCCCCGGTGCCGACCGTGGGCAATGTGGTGGAAGCTTCCGCCGCGGCGCGGGCTGGGCTGGCCCCGGGGGACCGCATCATCGCCATGGATGGCCAACCGGTTGAACGGTTTGAAGTGCTGCAACGCTATGTCCAGGCACGCGCCGGCCAGGCCATTGAAGTTCTGGTGGCGCGGGGCGAGTCTCAGGTCAAAGTAATGGCGACCCCCTTGCCGCGCCCGTCCGATGGGCTTGGCATGCTGGGCATCACGGCCGGGCCGCCGGTGTTTGAGAAGCTTGATCCCTTCAGCGCGGCCTGGGCGGGGGTGACGCATACGCTCGATATCACCTGGCAGACCTTGGTGGGTGTTTGGCAGATGATTTCCGGCAGCCGAGGCGCTGAGGATTTGGGCGGGCCGCTTCGTATCGCGCAGATGTCCGGGCAGGTCGCCAATATGGGGCTTTCGGCCTTTATCACCTTCGCCGCGTTGCTTTCAGTGAATTTGGCGCTGATCAATCTTTTCCCGATCCCGGTGCTGGATGGCGGGCATTTGCTGTTCTATGCCGCCGAGGCCATTCGGGGCCGGCCACTGCCCCTGAAGGCGAGGGAATATGGCTTCCGGGCAGGGTTCGCCTTGCTGATCGGGCTGATGATTTTCGCCACTTGGAATGATCTGGCGCAGCTTGGCGTTGTGCGTTGGGTGAGCGGGCTATTGGGTTAATCCCGTTTGGGGGTGGCGAGGGGGGCGCGGCTCGGCTAGTTAGAACCGTCAGCTTGAGAAAGATGCCGATTCCGTGAAGCAGCTCCGCGCTCTTTTGGCCCTTTTTGTCTTCTTGGCCCTGGCCACGCCCTTGGCCGCACAGGAGCCTGCCCGTGGCGGCGGCCGCATCACGGCAGTGGATGTGCGCGGCACCCAGCGGATCGATCCTGATACCGTGCGCAGCTATATGCTGGTGCAGGCGGGCGATATTGCTGAACAGGACCGCATTGACCGCAGCCTGCGCGCACTTTTCGCAACTGGCCTGTTTCGCGATGTGACGATCCGCACCGAAGGTGGGCGTATTACGGTTGATGTGGTGGAAAATCCGCAGGTCAATCGCGTGGCTTTTGAGGGCAACAGGCGCATTTCCAGCGAAATTTTGCGCGGTGTTGTGCTGACGCAACCGCGCAGTGTTTTCACCCCGGCGGCGGTGCAGACAGATCGGCAGCGCATCCTGGAAATTTATGCGCGGCGCGGCCGGTTTCGCGCGACCGTTGAACCCAAGATCGTGGAACTTGAACAGAACCGCGTTGATTTGGTGTTTGAAATCGTTGAAGGCGACCCCGCGCTGGTCTCGCGGGTGAATTTTGTCGGCAATAATGTCTTTTCCGAAGCGCGGCTCAGGGATGTGGTGTCCACCCAGGAACAGGCCTGGTTCCGCCTGCTGTCTTCAAGCGATATTTATGACCCCGAACGCCTGACCTATGACCGCGAATTGCTGCGTCGCTTTTACTTGCGCCAAGGCTTTGCGGATGTGCAGGTCACGGGTTCTGCCGGTGAATTGACGCCAGATCGAAGTGCGTTTTTTGTGACCTTCACGATTGAGGAGGGAAAGCGCTATCGCGTCGGCAAGGTTGAGATCATCAATGAAGTCCCGCGCCTGAGCATGGATGGGCTGCGCCGCGAAATCGAAATTGCGGATGGCGAATGGTATGATGGGGATGCGGTGGAACGCGCCAGCACTGCGCTGGCCGATGCGCTGCAAGGGCGGGGCGAATCCTTCATTGAAGTGCAGGCGCGCGTCACGCGTAACCCTGAAACTGCCACAATCGATCTTGGCTTTATCGTGCGCGAAGGCGCCCGTGCTTTTGTTGAACGCATTGATATTTCGGGCAATACGCGCACCGAAGATCGTGTCATTCGCCGTGAATTCCGCCTGGCCGAAGGCGATCCGATGAATGCGCGACAAATCCGGCGTTCGCGGGACCGCATTCGCTCGCTTGGCTATTTCTCCAATGTGCAGATCACCAATCAGCCCGGCTCGGGGCCTGAGCGGGTCAATCTGATGACCTCGGTCGTGGAACGCGCCACGGGTGAATTTACCTTGGGCGGCGGTTACGCCACCGATGCGGGGCTTTTGTTGGATGTGGGCGTGCGCGAACGCAACCTGCTCGGCATGGGGCTGGATGCGCGCGTGGGTGGTGTTCTTGCGCAAAAGCGCAGCCAGCTTGATCTTTCGGTGACGGACCCGCAATTCCTGGATCGCAATCTTGCTGCCGGGGCGGATGCCTTCCTGATCAATCGTGACCTGCGCTTCGTGACCGGCTACCGGGAAAGGCGCGCGGGCTTTGCGCTGCGCACCGGTTACGAAATCAATGATCGGCTGCGGCAGAACTGGTCCTATTCGCTGATTGACCGCGATATCTACGATATCAACAGCTTTGCTTCGCGCTTCATTCAGGAACAGGCCGGGCGTACTTTGCTATCGCAAGTCTCTACGACCGTGACCTATGACATGCGTGACAGCCGGGTTGAACCGCGTTCAGGCTATGTGGTGCGCGTCGGTGGCGATTACGCGGGCGTTGGGGGTGATGTGAATTACTTCCGCACCCGCAGTGATGCGCAATATTACATCCCATTCGAGCGCTGGCTGAATGATCCTGATTTTGTGCTGGTGCTGGCTGCTGGTGGCGGTATCTTGACCCCGCTTGGCAGCAAGGATGACCGTATCGTTGACCGCTTCTTCCTGGGCGGTGAGAACCTGCGTGGCTTCCGCATTGGTGGCGTGGGACCGCAGGATACCGCAACGGGGGATTCGCTCGGCGGTCAGGTTTTGTGGACCTCATCTGCCGAAATGCGCTTCCCTCTGCCGTTGCCGAATGAGCTTGGCCTTCTGGGCCGCGCCTTTGTGGATGTCGGCTCGCTTTCTGGCATTCCGGACAGCTATTTCGATCAGACGAAATACCCTCGCGCGCGGCCGGTGGATGAAGCCGATCCGCGCGTGAGTGTCGGTGTTGGTTTTTCCTGGCGCAGCCCGATTGGCTTGATCAATATTGATTTCGGCAAGCCCGTTGTGAAGAAAGACTATGACAAGACCCAATTCTTCCGCCTTGGTTTTGGTACACGCTTCTGAAACGGGATGATCGCTCCATGAATCGCGTGATCCTTGCTGCTTTGCTTGTTTTTCCCATGGTGGCGTCGGCGCAAAACCAACCTGGTTGGTTCGTGCCTGGCCAACCCCAGGGCCAACAGCAAGGCCAGCGTCCTGCGACGTCTGCTCAGCCGCAACGCCAGCCGCAGCAGGCCCAAGCCCCCGCAGCCCTACCGCCCGGCACGCCACCGCCTGCAGCAGTGATCGGGGTGGTTGATGTGCCGGAAATCCAGCGCGTTTCCACGGCCTTCAACCAGGTGCGCCAGGAACTTGAACGCCGTCGCGCCAAGCTGAATGAGGATGTGCAATCCGAACAGCAGCGCTGGCGCGATTTACAGCAGCGCCTGGGCAATGAACGTGGTGGGCTTTCGCCTGAGCAATTCCGCACCCGTGAACGCGCGCTTCAGGACCAGATCACCGATGGCCAGCGCATTTTCCGTGATCGCGCGCGGGATCTGGAGCAATTGGCCCAGCAGGCTTTGCGCGAAATTGAACAGACGCTTGCCATTGTCATTCGCCAGGTTGCCGCCAGCCGCGGCATCAATCTGGTGCTGCCAAGGCCGCTGGTGATCTTTAATGATCCCCCCTTTGACATGACAGAAGATGTGGCCGTGCAGCTCAATCGCATGATCACCAATGTCAATCTGCCGCCTGACCCTTCGGCAGCACCGCCGCCGCGCCCTTCGGCGGCACCTGCCCCTGCGGCGCCGCGGCGGAACTGATCGCCTTGGGCGCTGATAGCCGCTTCTACCCAGCAGCCGGGCCGATGACGCTTGGGGCCCTGCGCGCTGCGCTTGGGCTTCTGGCGTCCAGCGAAGACGCGCGGCATTTCACAGGGGTTGCGCCGCTGCATCTGGCTGGGCAGGACGATGTGTCCTTCATGGAAGGACGCAAGAACCTGCCCGCGCTAAAGGCGACCCGGGCTGGCGCTGTAGTGATTGAAGCGGCCTTCGCGGAACATGTGCCGATGGGCTGTGTGGCCTTGCTGGTGGCTTCACCGCAAGCTGAATTCATCAAGATTGCGCGGCTTTTTCATCCGCCAGTTCAGCCCGTGCCCGGCATTCATCCAAGCGCGGTGATCGCCACCGATGCGGTAATTGGCCCCGGCTGTGAGATCGGCGCTTTCGTCCATATTGGGCCGGGCGCTGAAATTGGCGCGCATTGCATAGTGGAACATCACAGCTCCATCGGTGCGGGTTGCAAGCTTGGCGCGCATGGCCGCATTCATGCCCATGCCAGCATGGCCTACTGCGTCGCCGGCGAAGGCGTGGTGCTGCATCCTGGTGCGCGCATCGGCAATGAAGGCTTCGGCTTCATCACCACGCCGCAGGGCCAGCATGTCACCATGCCGCAGCTTGGCCGCGTGATCATTGGTGACGGGGCGGAGATTGGCGCGGGCACCTGCATTGATCGCGGCGCTGGCGGCGATACGGTGATCGGTGCCGGGGCGCGCATCGATAATCTGGTGCAGATTGGCCATAACGTGACCATTGGGCGCGGTGCGGTGATTGTGGCGCAGGTGGGCATTTCAGGTTCCGCCCATATCGGCGACTATGCCGTATTGGCCGGGCAGGCTGGCGTCGCTGGGCATTTGACCATTGGCGCGCGGGCGCGCGTGGGCGCGCAAGCCGGGGTCATGAATGATGTTCCTGACGGCACTGATGTTGTGGGCAGCCCCGCCTGGCCTGCCAAGGAAACCTTGCGCGCATTCGCGCGTCTCAGGCGCTTGGCCTCCAGCAAGATGAATGACAAGACAGGGTGACGATCATGTCTGAGGATAACTCCACCCCCACGGATATCGGCGTATTTGACATCGCCAAGATCATGCACGCGATTCCGCATCGCTATCCGTTCCTGCTGGTGGATCGGGTGGTTGATCTGGTGCGGAATGAAAGCTGCATCGGGATCAAGAACGTCACGATCAACGAAAATTTCTTCCAGGGCCATTTCCCGACCATGCCGGTCATGCCGGGCGTGCTGATCATTGAATGCATGGCGCAAACCGCGGCCGTCTTGGTGGTGGAAACGCTGGGGCCCGATTGGGCCGGCAAGCTGGTTTATTTCATGACCGTGGATAACGCGAAATTCCGCAAGCCCGTGGTGCCTGGCGATCAGATGCGCGTGCATGTGAAAAAGGAACGCCAGCGCGGCAATATCTGGAAATTCTCCGCCGAGGCGAAGGTGGATGGCAAGGTGGTGGCCGAAGCGACCTATGCCGCCATGATCCTGGATCGCTGAGCATGACTGAAATTCACGCGACCGCCGCGGTTTCTTCCACTGCGCAGATCGGCGCTGGTTGCAAGATTGGTCCTGGCTGCGTCATCGGCCCCGATGTGGTGCTGGAAGATGGCGTGGAATTGATCGCGCATGTGGTGGTGGATGGCCATACGCGCCTTGGCGCGGGCGTGAAGGTGTTTCCCTTTGCCACTATCGGCATGGCGCCGCAGGAGTTGAAATACAAGAATGAACCGACGCGTTGTGAAATTGGCGCGTGCACGCAAATCCGCGAGCACGCCACCATTCATCGCGGCAGTGTCGGTGGTGATGGCGTCACGCGCGTCGGCGCGGATTGCCTGATCATGGCGGTGGCGCATGTTGCGCATGATTGCCACCTGTCTGATCGCGTGATCCTGGCCAATAACGTGATGCTGGGTGGGCATGTGCAAATCGCCGATACGGTTTTTGTCGGCGGCGGTACGGCCATTCATCAATTCGTGCGCATTGGCCGCCAGGCAGTGCTTGGTGGCATGAGCGGGATTGAAGCGGATGTGATCCCGTATGGGTCTGCAATGGGCAATCGCGCGCGGCTGATTGGGCTGAACTTGATTGGCCTCAAGCGGCGCGGCTTTTCACGACCGGAAATCCATGCCTTGCGCGCGGCCTTCAGGCTGATCTTCCGCGAAACTGGTGTTTTCAATGATCGGGTTGAAGAAGCCGAACGGCGCTTCGCTGTTGACAAGAATGTGGGCGAAGTGCTGCATTTCATCCGCAATACGTCCCGCCGGGGCCTGTGCAAGGCGGGGCGCGGGGGCGATGATATGGATGATGAGGGTGAATGAAGGCCCTCGGCCGCTGCGCGCCTAAAGGCTGAGGCAGCTTCATGCCAGAACCCCTTGGCGTTATCGCGGGTGGCGGCGCCCTGCCGCTGCGGGTGGTGCAAAGCGCGGCCGCCATGGGGCGCCCGGTTCATGTGGTGGTGCTTGAAGGCCATGGCGATCCGGCGGCCTATGCCGGGCAATCGCATGTGACGCTCCGCTGGGGCCTGGCCGCGCAAATGCTGGCTTGGCTAAAGCAGCATGGCGTCCGGGAAGTGGTTCTGGCCGGCACTGTGGCGCGGCCTTCCTTGCTGTCACTTCGGCCTGATGCGGCTTCAATGAAGTTGCTCGGGCGCATTGGGCGCGCGGCCTTCAATGGCGATGATTCCATTCTGCGCGCGGTGATGAAGGTGCTGGCGGAAGAAGGTTTTGAAGTGCTGGGCGCGCAGGCTTTGCTGGCGGGCTTGCTGCCTGAAGCCGCCTTGCTGGCTGGCCGCATGCCTGATGATGTGGCGCAGGCCGATATCGCGCGCGGGCTTGCGGTCTGCCATGCGATTGGCGCGGTGGATGTCGGGCAATCGGTTGTTGTGCAGCAGGGGCTGGTATTGGGCGTGGAAGCCATTGAGGGCACGGATGCGCTGATGCTGCGCGCGGGCGGGCTGAAGCGTGAAGGCCCGGCACCCATTTTGGTGAAGGCTTTGAAGCCCACGCAATCCACGCTCGCGGACTTGCCGACCATTGGCCCCAAGACGGTTGAAACCGCCCGCACCGCCGGGCTGCGCGGCTTGGCCTTTCAGGCCAATGGCACCATTCTATTGGACCGCGATGCCACCATTGCGGCGGCCGAGACAGCAGGGATTTTCCTGCTTGCCTTCAACCCCGCCGATTACAGCCAAGGAGTTTC
The DNA here is from genome assembly GCA_016869735.1 of Alphaproteobacteria bacterium. GTDB lineage: Bacteria > Pseudomonadota > Alphaproteobacteria > Acetobacterales > Acetobacteraceae > Neoroseomonas. The sequence continues at coordinate 58,188 of VGDL01000011.1, read as the reverse complement.
CGCATGAGCCAAGGTCGTTTTCTGCATACCATGCTGCGCGTTGGTAATCTGGAACGCAGCGTTGATTTCTACACCCGCCTTCTGGGCATGAAGGAATTGCGCCGGCGCGATGTGCCGGATGGCAAGTATACTCTGGTCTTTGTGGGCTATGCCGGTGAGGAAACCGGCGCGGGCGTGATTGAACTCACCTATAATTACGGGGTCGAGAAATACGAACTCGGCTCTGCCTTCGGGCATTTGGCGATTGGCGTGCCGAATGTGACCACGACTTGCGATGCGCTTCGCGCCGCGGGCGCCAAGATCACGCGCGAACCGGGGCCGGTGAAATTCGGCACCACCGTCATCGCCTTCGTCGAAGACCCGGATGGCTACAAGATTGAGCTGATCGAACGCGCCTGATCAGGCGCGCCCGGTTGGGCTAAAGAGCAGATCACGTTCAGATGGAAAATCTGAACGTGTGAAGATGCTCGAAAACAATGATGTAGAGCGGGTGGCGTGAACCCGTGTGAACGCAACACGCTATAGATCCAGAATGCGTTCGGGCGTGATGCGCCCGCGCAGCACATCCCATAGCCCGATCATATTGCCGCGAAACCGCCCCCAGCGATCCGCCCAAGGTTCCGGAAAGGCTGAGCGCAGCAGATTTTTCGCGCAATGCCGCGCGGCGCTTGGGATGGCGTGACTCCAGGGAAAAGAACCCTTGATCGCCAGGTAAATCGGGTTCACCACCTGCGAATACCCAAGCCTGAGGCCCGGCACGCGCCCGGCCTTCACGCCAAGATGCACGCCGCGCGCGCCCGCAAGGCGCAGAATTTTGCCATGCGCGCCAAGCCGGCGCGTGACATCAATATCCTCATACCAGGCGTAAAGCGGCAGGCGTTCATCAACGCGAATATCATGCGCGCGCAGGGCAGACATGCGGAAGGCCATGTTGCAGCCATAACCGTTAAAGGCTTCCGCAACCGCTAGCGCATCCTCCGCAGCGGGATCAGCGGCAAGCAGCGCCGCGCCTTCGACCAAATCATAGCCCGGCGCATTGGCGCCATCGGCAATCACCGTGCCGGTGGCGACCACCATTTCAGGATAGTTCTGGAAGCAGGTTTCCAACACCAACAGGAATGGCCCATTGCAGAGGAAATCATCATCCAGAAACAGCACCACATCGCTGTCACGTGCTGCGTCCAGAATGCAGTTGCGTTGGCGCGGCAGGCCGGCGGGGGCGGTGATGAACTCCACGCCCGGAACGGCTTCACAACCGGTGATGTCATCGGCGGAGACATGGCAGACGATAATACGATCCGCCTTGCGGATTTGCCGCGCAAGGTCGCGCAGCACACCCGCTAGAATGGCCGGCCTGCCGCGTGTGGCGATACCGATGGTGATATGCATCACGCGGCCCCCTGCAGAGGCGCGGGCAGGGGGGCCTCGCGCGCTTCCCGCGCCAGGCCGCCTATCAACCGGCCCCAAAAACTCATGGCGTAATAGGCGGCATTGTGAAAGCGCAGTTTTGCGAGGCTGATCAGCGCACCGCCGAAGGGGCGCACCAGAAAGGCGAACCAGACGGAAGGCGGCACACCATGCCGACGCAGCACAAAGCCAAGGCCGCGCCCGTAACTCGCGGCACGGGAAACAGCCACTTCCGTCAAGCGCTTGTCGGGATGGATGATGCGCAAGCCCGCATCATATTGCGCGACAGCGCCGCGTGCCATGGCGCGACAAACCAGATCATTGCCCTCGGCCGAGCCCCAGCGCGTGCCAGGGCCGAGCTTTTCATCAAAGCCGCCCAGCGAAAGCATCAATTGGCGCGGCAGGAACAGGTTGAATTCAATCACGCTGGTCCAGACATTGGTCAGGTCAATCGCGCCCGAGGCTTCGCGCCAGCGTCCCGATCCAAGCCCGCCTTCCGGCGAGGCCGCCGGCCCGGTCAGCACGCCAAGCGATGGCACAGCAAGAAAGTCAGCATCAACCCGCGCCAAGACGCCTACAGGATAAAGGCAGTCATCATCAGGGAAAGTCACGATCTTGCCACGCGCTGCACGGAGCCCAAGATTGCGCGCGTGATTGGCGTTGCGAATGGCAGAACGCAGATGGGTGATGGGCAGGCGCGGCGCGTAAGGTGCGAGCACCGGCGCCACGCGATCATCCGCATTCTGATCGACGATGATCACTTCAAAATCATCGCGGCCTTGCACCAGTAGGCTTTCCAGCAGCGTGCCGATTTCACTGCTGCGGCCAAGGGTCGCGACAATGAGCGAGAACCTCATGCCGCGGTGATCCCAAGTGCTTCATGCACCACCTGCCGAAAGCGGCGGCGGAAATGCGCATTGCTGAAGCGTTCCGCATTGATGCGGCAATCCTCAGGCGTGATGGCGGGCGCCATGGCTTCAAAGCGCTCCACCGCCGCAATCAGGCTTGCCGTGGATTGTTCCTGAAAGAAAATGCCGGTTGGGCATGCATCAGGTGGTGCAACGACAATATCGCGCGCGCCGCCACGGCCATAGGCGATCACCGGCGTGCCACAGGCTTGCGCTTCCACGGTGGCGATGCCGAAATCTTCCTCGGCAGCGAAAACCGCTGCGCGTGCGCCTTGCGTCAATGCAATCAATTCCGCCCGCGCGACGCGGCCCTTGAAGGTGATATTGGGTGCATCTCCGGCAGCGGCGCGCGCCTGCGCCTCATTCGGGCCATCGCCCACAATCATCAGCTCGCGGTTCGGCATGGCGCGGAAGGCGGCAGCGATCAGATCAACCCGCTTATAGGGCACGATGCGCGATGCGATCAGGTAGTAATCACCCTTATTCGGCGCGGGCGTGAAGCTTTCGATATCCACCGGCGGGTGTAAAACCTCCGCATCGCGTCGCCAGGTCTTTTGAATGCGTTCCGCGATATAGCTTGAATTGGCCAGCACGATATCGGGGTTGAGCGCGCTGGCGCGATCCCAAAGCCGCATGCGGTGCAATAGCCAGCGCGTATAGGCACCCTTGATGCCGTGCGTGAGGCCCGCTTCGCGCAGATATTGGTGCTGCAAATCCCAGGCATAACGCATGGGGCTATGCACATAGGAAATATGGATCTGCCCCGGACCCGTCAGCACGCCCTTGGCGACGGCGTGGGAGGATGAAATCACGACATCATACCCAGACAGATCAAGCTGTTCGATGGCAAGCGGCATCAGCCCCAGGAATTTGCGGAAATGCTTGCGCGCGAACGGCATGCTTTGGATGAAGCTGGTTGTGACCTGCTTGCCTTGCAGAAAACCACGCTCAGCTTCCGGCATGAAATCACAAACGGCGAAGACATCTGCTTCCGGCCATTCCAACAAAAGCTGTTCCAGCACGCGTTCGGAACCCGCGTAGCTGTCCAGCCATTCATGCACCAGCGCGATTTTCATGGCGCCTTCTTTCGGATCAGGGCCAACAAGGCAAGCGCTGCCTTTTCCCAAGTATATGACGCCGCGCGCTTCAGCCCAGCATCGCGCATGCCGGCGGCAAGACCTTCTTCATCCAACAGGCGTTCAAGCGCTGCCGAAAGTGTTTCAGGCCGCATGGGGTCGAACCAGAGCGCGGCTTCGCCGCAAACTTCCGGCACTGCGCCGGCATGGGCGGCAAGAAGCGGGCAACCGCAGGTCATGGCTTCCAATGGCGGCAGACCAAAGCCTTCATAGCGGGACGGGAAAATCAGGCAGAGCGCGTTTTCATAAAGGGCGCGCAATTCGGCATCACTGACGCGCCCCAGGATGCGCCCGGCATCGGCGGCTGGCCCGCCACCGGCACGGAACACGGCAGGATCGGCAGCACCCGCCACCGCCAGTGTCAGACCCCGGCTGCCCAGCAGCGCGGCGGCGCTGGTGAGCGCGGCCAGGTTCTTATGCGCTGCTGGATTGCCGACCACGAGGGCATAACGGCCCGCTTGCAGATCATGGCGCGCCAGAATCCCGGTGTCAGCAGTGATGCGCAGCATGTGATCGCCACCTTCCGGCAAAACGCCGATGCTCTCAGGCGCGACGCCCAGGGCCAGCGCGATGCGCCCGCGCGAAAATTCGGAAACCGTGAGCAACTGCGCGCCAGACCGCGCGAGCATTTTGTGCAGAAAGCGATACCAGGTGCGGAAGGCGAAGGAATAACTCTCGGGTGTGTCAAAGACGCCGGCATCATGAATCACTACCGCCTGGGCGCGGCCCAGCATCAGTGGCGCGGTATTGCCAAGATTGATCAGGAAGGAACCCTTGGCCGCTTTCGACAATTCCCATTGTTCCCAAAGCTGGCCGGATTTTTGGCCGATGGCTTCCGCCTTCAAAAAGGCGAAGGGGCTTTGCGCCACGCTGCTGGGAATCAATAACCGCGCTGCCGGCCAGGCATCATGACCCGCCAGCCGATCCGCCGCTGCCGTGATTTCACGCGCAAAGCGCTGCACGCCGGTCATGCCCTGCGTCAGGAAGCGGCCATTAATGGCGATTGGCGTCATGCGCTGCGGCGCCCCATTCTGCGGATCATCCCCAAGACATGGGCCTTGTCCTGCGGCGCGGCAATGGACCAACCGGCGGCGAAAACCAAGCCGAAAATCAGCGCGGCCAAAAGCGCGGGCCATAGCCAGCCGCCCAAGGGCACCAGCACGGCCAAACCAAGCGCCGCAAGCGCGATGGGCCACAGCAATTCCCGCATGGTCTTACGCGCTGCCGCGTGAAGCCTTGCTGCGAACCAGCAGCGGCCCAGGCAATCCACCACGCAGCGCCCTGCCCAAGCCAGCGCCGCGCCTTCAATGCCAAGCCATGGGAGAAGTGCCGCACTCAGCGGCAAGAAAATCGCTGCCAGCGCCAGCGAGAATTTGGCTGTCACATCCGGCCGCCCAATCGCTTCCAGCAAGACACCGGGGATGAAGGCCAGGCAGGAAAAGAAAATGCCAAAGCCCAGAATGCGCAGCACCGGCCCGCCACCCTGGGAGAATTCCGCCCCCAACCAAAGCCTGAGGAAAAGCTCTGCCCCCGGAATCAGGATCAGGGAAGCGGGCAGGCTGAGTAGCATCACAATCAGCGCCCCACGCTTGATCAGCAAGGCGGTATGGTCGGGCAATTCCCGGAAGGAAGATGCAATCGCCGGCAGCATGGTCTGCGCCACCGCCACGGGAATGATCCAAAGCCGCATGATCAAATCAAGCGGTGTTGCGTAAAATGCCACGGCTGAGAGTGTCAGCACCGCACCGATGATGAAGCGATCCGCATAAAGCAATAGCTGCGTGAGCGCGCCCGAAAGGCTCATCCACAAACCTTGGCGCAGCAAGGGCCGCATCAGGCCAAAGCGTGGCGCCCAGAGGCCAAGCCCCGGCACATCCCGATGCGCGATGATGGCATAGGCAATGCCGCTGAAAAGCCGGACCAGGATCACGGCCAGCATCACGCCAATCAGACTGTTCCAGAAGAACAGCATCAGCAAAGGGCCGAGGTAATAGAAGGTATTGAGCGGGATATTGACCAGATTGGCGATGCGAAAGCGCTGCCAGGCGGAAAGCACACCCCAAAGCGCGGCATTCAACACCACCAAAGGCGCACCCGCCGCCAGCAATTGAAAGGCGATGATGGCTTCCTGCTGCAAGGCTTCCGGCACATTGAGAAAATGCCCTACCAGCCAAGGCATACTCAGAAAAAGCCCTGCCGCGATGATGGAAGATACACCAAGCAAGGCAAGCAATGTCGCGCCAATCATGGCGCGCGCTTCATCAACCGCGTCAGCGCCAAGTTTTTCCGAAACGCCGCGCGTCAGCGCCATGCCAAGGCCAAGATCAAAAACGCCAAAAATGCCGATCAGCGCCAGCGCCAGGGTGAAAAGCCCCCAGCGTTCCACGCCAAGCGCGCCCACGAGAAACGGCGTGATGACCAGGGCCAGCAGCAAGGGCAGCCCGCGCCCCAGCCCGTTCCAGAGAATGCCGGAAACCAGCCTGCGCCCGCCCGCGCGTTCCGCGGAAGTGGAGATTTGCGCCTCAGCCATTGGCAGACCCTTCAGCCGGCTGCGCGCTGGGATTTATGGAGGGGGCGCGGCAGGTTCGCCGCGCGCCGCCAAGATCAATGCGCGCCGCGGCGCGACAATACCGCGAAAGGCGTGCGCAACAGAATGGCCAAATCCGCAACCATGGAAGGGCGCGACACATAGGCCACATCCAAAGCGACACGAGATTCGTAGGAGGTCTCGCTCCGCCCGCTTACCTGCCAAAGGCCGGTAATGCCGGGGCGCACAGCCATGTAATGCGCGGCGGAGGCGCCGTAATAGCGATCAATCTCGGCTTCCTGCACGGGGCGGGGGCCAACCAGGCTCATTTCCCCGCGCAGCACGTTGATCAGCTGCGGCAATTCATCGAGGCTGGTGGAACGCAGAAAGCGGCCGATGCGCGTAATGCGCGGGTCGTTCTTCAGCTTGCGGGTGGCTTCCCATTCAGCGCGCGCCGCTGGGTCATTGGCGAGCAGCGTTTCAAGCCGCGCTTGCGAGTCAATCACCATGGAACGGAACTTCAGGCAGCCAAACAGCTTGCCGCTGCGCCCCACGCGCTGATGCGCGAAGAAGGCCGGGCCACCATCAGCGCGCACCAGCAAAGCGACTATCAGAAAGAAGGGGGAAAGCAGCACCAACCCGATGCCGGCACCAAGAATATCAAGCGCGCGCTTGGCAATCGGGAAAAACGACTTGCGATCACGCTCCAGGCCAAGCGCCTGGGCTGCGGGTTGCTGGATGGTCTGAACGGGTACGCTGGACATGGTGTCCTTAGCCTTCGAACCTGAAAGAAAGAGGCGGTGAGACCTCTAACTGGGGGCACCGGATTCCCGGTGTTGACGAAGAGATTGAGCCCTCAACGGGGGCGGATTTGGGCCGTGCTTGCGGCCAGATTGTGGCAAGCGCGGCGCAATTTGCGGTGTTGCCCGGGCGGCTTAAGATTGGATGGAAAAAATGTCGTTTAAAATTCTGATAAATATATATTTTGTCAGCGCGCATACCATCCCGGCGCCAGTACCCAAACCCCGTTGAAGCCGCCAATCAAATCCCGCCCCGGTTGATGGCTGGCATCAGCCAGGGCAAGCGCGCCCTCATCGCCCAAAACATAGAGGGTTTGCGGCTCATATTCGCCCTCGGCCAATTGCTGCGCCAGCTTGGCATTCAGGGCTGCCACCCGCTTCGGGTCGAGTCGCGCGAGGTAGACCGCATCGGTCTCCAGCCCCTTGGTGGCAGCGAAAACCGCGATCTCCTCCCACCAGGGGGCTTGATTGCCGGATGGGATGATGCGGATGCGGGTGTAATGCCGCGCGGCCTCGGCCCAGAAGGGATCGGAAAGGCGGAGCGGCACGGTCGCAGCGGTGGGCGGGAAGAAATGATGCAACCGGGCAAAGCCGGGGCGCATATCCAAAACCTGAATCAGGACAAGCCCGGCCATTACAAAGCCGGCAAGCCGCCCGCCAAGCCAGCGGATCAGCAGAAAGACCGAGGTGATCAGCGCCGCATAGCCGATCGGCCAGATGAAGCGTTCTGATGCGCGCAAGGCATCCGCATAACGCAGTACCCAGGGCGGCAGCTCAAAAACCGTGAAGCTCACGCCGGCGATGGAGACATTGGGTGAGACGGCAAATAGCGCCATGGCCGCCAGCACCAGGATCAACGGCCAGAAGCGCCTTGCGGGCCTGGTTGGGTTTCTCGCCCAGGCCCCTAGCCCAAGCAGCACCAGCAAAAGCGCGCCAAGCCCGGCATAGGAATGGCCGACTTCCAGATGATTCGGCCCCGGCAAATCCGGCAGAAAGGCGCCCCATGGCGCGGGGTCCAAGGGCGCCAGCAAATCCATTTGCATCTGCCCATAACCGCCCCAGCTTCCGCCAAAGCCGCCACCCAGCATGAACATCCCGCCCGCCCAAAGAGCAGCGCCCACCAAGGCGAAGATGATGACCACTTCAACGAAAAGCCCGACGCGCCTGGCGCCATCCTGCCAGCGCGCCAGCACATCCGCGCTCCAAAGCGCCGCCACCATCGGCAGCAAATAGGCATGGATCAGCGCGGTCGCGACCAGCAAAGCCGCCCAGGCCAGCCAGCGCGATTTTGCCGTGCGCGTCAGGCAAAGCCAGAACCCCATCAGCAGCAGAAAATGCGCCGAAAGCGCGAAATGCCCACCCATGCGCGCCAGCATGGTTGGCTGCAGCACAAACAAAGTGGCACCCGCGACGCGCGCCAGGGGATCATCCGTGGCCAGGCCAATGATGCGCCAGGCCATGAAAGCTTGCAGCGCGGCACAGCCATAAATCCAAAGGCCCCAATATTGGGAGACCTCGAAAACGGGGCTGATCGCCTTGAAGAAAAACGCCAGCAGCGGAATCGCATCCGCGTAATAGATGGAGGAACTGACCTCCAGCCCCCAAAGTGGGTTGAGGCCCGCCGGCCAGGACCAGGGCGCGCGGCGAAAAAAATTCCAGCCCAGCCAATATTGCACCGGGTCGGGGCCGATCATGCCGCTTAACATCCAGCCCGTATTCCAGGGCGGCAGGATATGCAGCCCGAACGCATAGGCGATCACCGCCCAGGCGATCAGCACCGAAGCCGCGGCCCCGGCCCAAACATGCAAAGGCTTTCGCGTCACGACTTATCGCCCGGCAGATAACGTTCCACCAGGTAAAGCGGCCGGCCCTTGGTTTCGTTGAAGATGCGCCCGAGATATTCGCCGATGATGCCAAGCATCATCATTTGCACGCCGCCCAGGAAAAGTGTCACGGCCAGAAGGCTTGGATAACCGGCGACAGGGTTGCCGAAGAAAACCGTGCGGAAGATCAACTGCGCCAGATAGGCCAGCGCGCCAATCGCCGTGATCAGCCCGATATAGGTCGCGATCTTAAGCGGTGCGACGGTGAAGGAGGTGATGCCCTCCAGCGAGAAATTCCAGAGCTTCCAGTAATTCCACTTGGTGGTGCCGGCGGCGCGCGGCGCGCGATCATAACGCACCGCAATGGCGGGAAAGCCGATCCAGGCAAACAGCCCCTTCATGAAGCGATGCTGTTCACGCAGTTTCAGCAGCGCATCAAGCGCGCGGCGGCTCATCAACCGGAAATCGCCGGTATCGGGGGGCAGATGCACCTTGCCGCTGATGCGCTGCATCAGCCGATAAAACGCTGCTGCGGTGGCTTTTTTCAGCCAGGTTTCGCCGGCGCGGGTATTGCGCTGCGCATAGGCAATATCAAAGCCCTGGCGCCAGGCGGCGATCAGGTCCGGAATTACCTCCGGCGGGTCTTGCAGATCGGCGTCAATCACCACCACCGCTTCCGTTGCTCGGGCGTGATCGAGGCCGGCGGTGAGCGCAATCTCCTTGCCGAAATTGCGGCTGAGATTAAGCACGGAGGCGCGCTGATCCTGCGCCTGCAGGCCGAGCATGACGGCAAGTGTGCCGTCCTTCGACCCGTCATTCACGTAAACCACTTCCCACGTAAGGCCGATGTTGGCCAAGGCCGCCGCAAGCCGCGCATGGAATTGGGGCAGCACTTCCTGCTCATTATAAGCGGGGACGATGATGGAAAGCGCGGGCGGGTCCTGGAACAAAAGCGGGGCCTTAAGGGGAAGGGAAAAAGGGTCATAACAAGTGAGATGGGGCGAAAACATGGCCCTGGCTGGGCTTCAGCAAGGGTTCGACGGGGTTTTTGCATCCCGCGCCGGAATCCCCGATGCTTCCCCTTGAAGTAGAGGAGCCTTCCCGCAATGCCGGCCCCGCGCAACCTGACCGAGCTTGAAGCTGATGTAAGCCGCGATCTGGAATTGGTCGCCCATCCGCGCGCCGCCTGGCTTGAGGCCAAAACCAGCGGCGGGGCGCCGGTGCTGGATTGCCTGATCATCGGCGCGGGGCAATGCGGCCTGGCGGTGGCGCATGCGCTGAAGCGCGACAAGGTGAGCAATATCCTGCTGATTGATCGCGCGGCGGAGGGCAAGGAAGGCCCCTGGGTCACCTATGCCCGCATGCCGACCTTGCGATCCTGGAAGGATCAGAACGGGCCGGATTTGGGCATCCCGTCCTTGACCTATCAGGCGTGGCATGAGGCGCAGTTTGGCGCGGCGCATTTCGCCGCCATGCGCATGATCCCGCGCGAAGCCTGGCAGGATTATCTGAATTGGCTGCGCCGCGTGCTGGCCTTGCCGGTGCAAAACGGTGTGGAGGCCGGGCGGATTTCGCCCGCGCGCACGGATGATGGGCTGCCCTGTCTTCGCGTGGAAAGCTCGGCCGGGCCCTATCTGGCGCGCAAGGTGGTGCTGGCGACAGGCCAGGAAGGCGTTGGCGAATGGTGGATGCCTGATTTCCTCCGCGCGCTGCCCGCAGATAAGCGCGCCCATAGCGCGGATGCGATTGATTTCGCGGCGTTGAAGGGGCGCGTGGTGGCGGTGCTGGGCGCAGGCGCCTCGGCCTTTGACAATGCTGCCATGGCATTGGAGGCCGGGGCGGCCGAGGTGCATCTGTTTTGCCGCCGCGCAGATCCCATGATCATCCAGCCCTATCGGTGGCTGACCTTTGCCGGCTTCATGCGCCATATCTTCGAAATGCCGGATGAATGGCGCTGGCGCTTCATGTCCTACATCCTGGGTCTGCGGGAGGGATTTCCCGCCGATACCTATGCGCGGGTCAATGCGTTTCCCAATTTCACCATGCATGTCGGGCGACCCTGGAACGGGGCGCGCGTCGTGGATGGGCGCGTTGAATTGGCAACGGCGCGCGGTGTCTTCCAGGCCGATTATGCCATTTGCGGCACAGGTGTGCGCATGGACCCGGCGCTGATCCCGGCACTCGGCGACTGCGCGGATAACATCGCGCTCTGGGCGGATCGCTATACGCCGCCGGCTGAGGAGAAGAGCGAAAGGCTTGGCGAATTCCCCTATCTCGCGCCGGATTATGCCTTTGTGGAAAAGCGGGAAGGTGAGACGCCATGGATTCGCGACATCCATTTATTCGGCATCGGCACCACCATGTCCTTCGGGCCGGCGGGGTCTTCGATCAATGCAATGACCATGGCAGCACCGCGCCTGGCAGCCGGCGTGACGCGCGGCTTGTTCGAAGCCGATCTGCCGCGGCTTTACGGCGATTTGCGCCGCTACGATATTCCGCAAGTGGTGCTTGACCCGAGCCGCATCGCGGCGGAGTGAGCAGCGCAGGGGATGAAAAACCCGCCCAGGCTAATGACCGGGACGGGCTTTCTTTGGTGCTTCTGAAACGCGGTCACTTCAGAATTTCCAGGTAAGCGCTGCCATCACGCGATTGTCGCAGATTTTCAGATCAAGGCATTCCTTTTGGCTGATGTCGGTTCCGTAATAGCCGACACTGACCGAAAAGCCCGCTGCGATATCGCGCTGCAGGAAAACGCCATAGGCCAGATAGTCGGGCGCACCGAAGCGGTTATTGCGTTCGATCCATTGATGGCCGCGCCGTCCAGATAGCGTGACATCAAACACCGGCGTCTTCCAATCAAAGCCGCCTTCAAGCCAAACGCCCGTGCCGGAGCTGCCGAAGAAATCCGGCGAATAGGCCGCGGTGCCAAGGAGCGTTACGGGCTCAATCTCGTAGGAAAGCTTCATCACCCCTTCGGCAAAGGCGAGATCATATTGCCCGGGGCCGGCCGTGTAGCCGGGGTAGGAATAATAGACACCACCAATATCGACCTTGAGACCGCTCAGTTCAAAGCGAAAGCCCGCCAGCCCGTCCACTTCCTGGCGCGCATCGGTGCCGGCGAAAGTGACATTGCTGACGAAGCCACCAACATAGAAGCCGCTTTCATGGGAAAGCTCCAGGCTGCCCTGCGCGGCGGGGCGATTACGCGTCTGGCTAATGTTGCGGAACATATAATCGGTCTGCCCAACGGCCGAGCCGGTAACCGAAAAGCCATTGCCCAATTCGACTTGAGCAAGAGCGGGGCTTGATACCAAGCCGAGCGCAAAACCGAGCGCCATCAATTTTCTCATCATCTCAAACTTTCCCTTCGCAAAGAGGTTCACCGACGACTGGACAATCCAGTCATCAATCTGATGCGAAGATGAGTTTAAGAGAGAATGTTTTTCGAGCATTTAACGGCGAACAGACAAATTGTGCCCGTAAATCAGGCAGCCATTGAAATTCAGATAAGAAACGGGGCAGAGATCATGATTTCGGATAAGGAGATGTCAGAAAAATTACGTACAATACATCCAATTATCGAAATCGGATCCGCATTGCATTCATGCGGATCCGATCACACTGAGTCACGCGGCCGGCAAAGGCATTGTCCGCTTGCGCCAGGCAGAAGCCTGCATGGCGGATGATTTCACATGCACCAGTACTGGCCGATCCGTAATAGCGAAGGCTTCCGCCAATGCGCCTTCAATCTGATCTTCCGTTTCAATCGAAACCGCTGCCGCGCCAAAAGCCTTGGCCCAAGCGATGAAATCCGGATTGGTCAAGCGGATCGCGGAATCATAATCCCGGCCTGGATAGCGACCTTCATGATGCATCCCAATGGTGCCGTAGCAGGAATTATCCGACAGGATAATCACAGGCGCGACGCCTTCGCGCATGGCTGTCGCGATTTCATTGCCGGTCATCAGAATGCCGCCATCACCCACAAAGGCGACGGCGCGCTTGTTTTTGCGGCGCAAGGCTGCGGCAACCGCCATCGGCACTGCCGCGCCCATGGCGCCGACAACGGAAGCGAGGAAGCATTGCGTTTGCTTGAAGGGAAAATAGCGATGCAGGAAGGATGAGAAATTCCCGGCATCCGAGGTAATCGCCGCATCACGCGGCACATGCCGCGCCGCTGCCGCGCAAACCGCGCCGAAATTCACGCCATCTTCCATCTTGTCCCATTCGGGTGCGAGCAATTCGCGATGAATGGCATTGAGGCCGGAAACCCAGCGCTTGCGTGCCTCACTCGCTTCCGGGGCATTGCGCGCAAGCAGGCCACGAATGACGGCAAGCGGATCAGCCGCAATCGGCAAATCCACGCGCCAGACGCGGCCGATTTCATTCGCATCCGGCCAGACCTGCACCATGGTGAGTTGCGGTTCGGGTGCGGCGGGGAAGCTATAGGATTGGCTGATCGAATCCGACATGCGTTCGCCAAGGCAGATCATTAGATCGGCCTTTTTCATTTTCTCGATCAGCGGCTTCGGCACACGAATGCCCATATAGCCGCCGTAATTCGGATGCTCGGCGTCAAACAAATGTGGGCGGCGATGGGTTGGGCTGATCGGCAGCGTCCAGGCTTCCGCCAGGCGATTCAATTCGGCTGAGGCAGCCTCCCCATGCGTTGCCAGCGCGCCTCCCACCAGCACCAGCGGGCGTTCGGCATTGGCAAGCAATTCCGCGAGTTGATCCAAATCCTCCGCACGCGGACCTGCCAAGGGCATGCCGCGCGGCTTCACCACGGGGCCTTCGGCGGGGGCGTCAAAAATATCCTCGGGCAGGATGACGGCTACCGGGCCGGGCGTGCCGGATTCCGCCAAATGGAAGGCGCGCGCAATCGTCTCACTTGCCTGGATCGGTTCGATGACTTCAAACACGCCCTTGGTGATGTCGGACAAAAGCCGTGAGTAATTCTGTTCCTGCAAGGCAAGCCGACCAACATCCTTGCGTTCCACATGGCCGATCAGCATCACCAGCGGCGTTGCGTCATGAAAGGCAGTGTGCAGCGCGATCATGGCATTGGTCGCCCCCGGCCCGCGTGAGACCAGCGCCACACCAGCACGGCCATTGCGCATGCGCCCATCGGCAGCGGCCATGAAGCCCGCGCCACCTTCATGCCGGCAGACCACCAGCCTGATGCCGGGGAATTCGCTCAGCGCATCAGTAAGGCCAAGATAGCTTTCCCCCGGCACGCAATAGATGATGTCAATGTCATGCGCCGCGAGGCTTTCGGCCAGCATATAGCCGACGGTCTTGGTCATGTGTTTCTCTCCAATCCTGTCTTATTCTGCGCGAATGCCAAGCTGGCGAATGACAGCTTCGAAATTCGTGCGATACTCCGCCAAAACCTGTCGGAAGGCATCCGGGCCGGCGAAGAAAGCCTCGGTGCCGATATTGGTCAGCCGCTCATGCGTATCCGGCTGCGCGGCAATCTGTTCAACGGCGCCCGCAATTTGCGCCATGATGGCGGGCGGTGTCGCGGCCGGCGCCATCAGGCCGATCCAGCCGGTGTAATCATAGCCCGGCATATCGGCAGCTTCCGCAAGAGGCGGGATATCAGGGGCCAAGCGACTACGCCGCCCGCTGGTGGACCCATAGGCCTTGAGTTTGCCTTCGCGGATCAGCGTGCCGGAAGCGGCCAGGGTTTCAATCGCAAAATGCACCTGCCCGCCAAGCAAAGCAGCCATGGCGGGGCCGCTGCCTTGATAGGGGATATGCAGCGCATCCACCTGTGCGCGGGCAAGGAAAAGCGCGGTCAGCACGTGCTGCGATCCCGCCGCGCCGGAGGATGCATAAGTGTACTTGCCAGGATTGGCGCGCAGCAGCGCAAGCAGGGCGCGCGCATCGGGTGCTGGAAAATCTGCCCGCGCCACGAGGATATAGGGCGAGCCCGAAAACCGTGCGACCGGTGCCAAATCGCGGTTAACATCATAAGGCGTGCGATGGATCAGTGGCCCCAGGCTGATCGGCCCGATAGACGCGGCAAGCAGCGTATAACCATCAGGCGCTGCTTTCGCGACGATATCCGTGCCGATGCTGCCGCCCGCGCCAGGGCGATTTTCCGGCACGATAGGTTGACCCAAGCGTTCCGAAAGCCTCTGTGCCATCAGGCGACCAACTTGGTCCGTTGCTTGTCCTGGCGGCCAGGGCACCACCAGGCGAATGGGTCTTGTTGGCCAAGCTTGTGCTTGGGCTGGCCGGATCAGAAATGGCAGGCCTATCAGGCCCAATGCGCGACGTTTGATCATTCTGCGTTTCCTCAGCCTCCCGCCATCCTGACGCATTGGCGCGTGAGTGCAAGCGGGTGCGGCAGCGCTATTGCGGCTTAATCCCGGCTGCCCGCGCCAGCGCGCCGAGCGTTTCCAATTGGCTTTTGATGAAGGCGGTATATTCGGCCGGTGTCCATGGCGGCGGTGCGCCGCCCAAATCCTCAAGCCTTGCCCGCGTTTCGGGTTCTGCCAGCATGGCTTGGGTTTCGCGCGTGAGCCGCGCCAGAATGGGCTGCGGTGTCGCGGCAGGCGCGGAAATGCCGAACCAGGCCGCCGAGACCACATCAAGCCCGGCTTCGCGCATGGTGGGCAAGTCAGGAAACAGCGTTGAACGGGTTTCACTCAACAGCGCCAGGGCGCGAAGCGATCCGCTGCGCATATGCCCAACGGCGGAAGGCAGGCTGTCAATAATGCCCGGCACAATACCTGCAATGACATCCGTGAGCGCCGGACCAACACCGCGATAGACAACGGAGCGCACCTCAACCCCCAGCGCCTGACCAAGCCGCACGCCGGCCAAATGCGATGAGGTGCCAATGGCCGCCACGGCAAGCGTCAATTCACGATCCCGCCGGCCCATTTCCAGATATTCCTGGATATTGCGCGCAGGATGGCTGCGCGTGACCAAAAGGGCAGGGGGCGTGCGTGACAGCAGCGCGATATGCGCGAAATCCGCCAACGGGTCATAGCCGATATTGGGATAGATCGCGGGTGACACACCATGCGAAGTTGATGATGACACCAGCAGCGTATGCCCATCTGCTTCCGCGCGCGCCACCAATTGCGCGCCAAGTGTTGCCCCCGCGCCCGGGCGGTTTTCCACCAGCATGGTCTGGCCAAGCCGGGGGCCGAGTTTTTCAGCCGCCAGCCTGCCAACAACATCCGTGGTGCCGCCGGGTGCGAAGGGTACAATCAGCCGAATGGGGCGTGTGGGCCAGGCGGGCGCCTGTGCTTGTGCCGCCCAGGGCAGCAAGGGAAGGGCAAACCCAAGACGACGTGTGATCATTCCACCCCTACTCCCGCCCGGCGCACTACCGGGGCCCATCTTGCCTGATCTGCGCTGTAGAAGGCTGCGAAGGCGGCAGGGTTTTCGCTGATTTCAACATCAATCCCGCCTTCTTCCAGTTTGCGGCGGGTTTCCGGATGATTGATCGTTGCGTTCAGGGCGCTATGCAAGCGCTGCACACGGTCCATGGGGGTGCCGCCGGTAGCCAGCAGGCCAAACCAGGTGGCCGTTTGAATATCAGGAAACCCGGCCTCGGCTGTTGTTGGCAGGTCCGGCAGCGCCGCGTTGCGCCGTGGCCCCGCAATCGCCAGCGCGCGCACCGTGCCGGATCTGATCTGCGGCTGAAGCGGTGCCAGCGCATTGGTGAAAACCTGCAAGCGCCCTGCGATCAGGTCATTCAAGGCAGGGCCGGTGCCGCGATAGGGAATGTGTTCCATCTCAACATCCAGCACCTGGGTGATCAACGCACCGGCAGCATGGCCCGTACTGCCAACGCCCGGCGAACCATAGGTAAAGGGCGCTTGTGCTGCGCGTGCCGCTACCTGCAATTCGCGCAAATTTGTGGCGGCCACGGATGGATGCACAACAATCACATTGGCGCCGCTGCCAATCAGGCCAATGGGGGCAAAGGCGGTGGCGGGATCATAGGGCAGGTTGCGCCGAACCAATTGATTGATCGTCAGGCTACCCGAACTGCCAAGCAATATGGTGTAGCCGTCGGCTGGCGTTTTCGCGACCACTTCCGCGCCCAAGGCGCCGCCAGCGCCGCCGCGATTTTCAATCACAACCGGCTGGCCAAGCCGCGCCGCCATGCCATCGGCCACCAGCCGCCCGACAATGTCATTGGTGCCGCCGGGCGGGAAGGGAATGACAAAGCGGATCGGGCGATCCGGAAATTGCGCCAGGGCATTGCTGCTGGGCAGCGTTACCGCAGCAAGCAATAGCCAAACACAGCACCAAAGCGCGCGCATAAAAATCACCCCTTCTTCTTGCGGGCTTCCCATTCATCCAAATCAACGCGCGGGATTTCGATACGGTCCGTGGTGCGCGCATACCAGCCGCGCCCATGCATGCGCCCAACCAGGTCAAGCTTGGGGGTATCAATGTAGTACTTGGCTGGATCCATCACGCAATCATCCTGCACATACATGCCAATGACCTTGCCGAGCACAATGATATGCCGGCCCGCAGGCACAAACTGGAAAATCTCGCATTCCAAGGCAACCGGGCTTTCGGCAATGCGCGGCACCGCAACCTTGGTGGAAGGCGCGGTGGAAAGCCCCGCTTCGGTGATTTCGCTGACGCCGGGTGGGAAATCCACTGCGGTGATGTTCATTTTTTCAGCAAGGTCAGCCGAGACCATATTCACCACGAATTGGCCCGTGGCTTCGATATTGGCGACCGTATCCTTGAGCGCCCCTGGCGCACGCGGGCCGCAGCCAAAGCCCACCACCACGGGATTGTCGGAAAAGGCATTGAAGAAGGAATAGGGCGCGGCATTCACCACGCCATCCTTATCCTTCGTCACCACCCAAGCAACCGGGCGCGGCACTACGGTGGACACCACCAGCTTATAGGCCTGTTCAAACGGGATTTTCGCAAAATCGAAATTCATGGGGTGCTTCCTTGGTGTTGAGAGCGAAGGATCAGACGACGCGATGCGGGGGCGAAATGCCCTGGATCAGCACGGCGGCCAGGTTTTCAATGCAGCGCATGCCCATGGCATGACGCGTCTCAATGGTGGCGGAACCGAGATGCGGCAACAGCGCCACATTCTCAAGCGCCATATAGCCGGGATGGACGCGCGGTTCGCCATCATAAACATCAAGCCCGGCGGCGCGGATATGGCCGGATTTGAGCGCTGCGATCAGTGCCTCATCATCCACGGAAGGCCCGCGGCCGGAATTGATGACAATGGCGCCCTTTTTCATTTGCGCGAGGCGTTCGGCGTTCAGCCATTTGCGCGTGCCCTCTCCGCCTGGGACATGCATGGAAAGCACGTCAATCGTGGCCAGGAAGCCGGCATCGGTTTCGTGGAAAATGGCACCTTGTTCGACCTCAGGCGGCAGGCGCTGCATGTCGCGGTAATGGATTTCCATCTGCACACCGCGCGCCATGGCGGCCAATTCACGGCCAATGCGGCCATAGCCCAAAACGCCAAGCTTCTTGCCTTGCAGCGTGACACCCATAAGCTGCGTTGGCGCCCAGCCCTCCCAAAGCCCGGCGCGGACCATGCGTTCTCCTTCGCCGGCGCGGCGGGCGGCCATCAGCATCAGGGTGAAGGCGCATTCGGCAGTCGCGAAGGAAAGCACTTCCGGCGTATTCGTGACAGCAATGCCGCGTGCGCGCGCCGCATCAATGGCGATATGGTCAAAGCCCACGCTGAAGGTCGCGATCACCTTCACATTTTCCGGCAAGGCGTTGATCGCGGCGGCGTTCATCGCATCGCCAGCGGCGGTTAGGATGCCCACCGCCCCGCAGGCCTTGGCGCGGGCGGCGATCTCAGCACAATCGCGGCCCCAGAGCGCATCTTCGGGGTTCAGCCTGGCGTCGAAAACCTCGACAAGCCGCGCCTCAATGGCCTCGGGCAATTTCCGGGTGACGAGAATGACTGGCTTGGCCATGAGGGGTTTCGCTCCGCTGGTCTGAATGGGCCGCACCATGGCCCGGCTTGGCCCGTCTTGCCAGAGGGCGGGTGAGGGGGCAGGGTCGGGGCATCATTCTTTCGTGGAGAAACGGGTCATGGATTTGGGGTTGAAGGGCAAGCGGGCCTTGGTCATGGGCGGTTCCAAGGGGCTTGGGCGGTCCATCGCGGATGCCATCGCGGCCGAGGGCGCCATTGTCACGGTCAGCGGGCGCGAACAGGCGAGCCTCGATAAGGTGGCGGCGGAATTGAAGGCGCTGGGTGCGAAGGCAGCCTATGGCATTCAGGCCGATGTTTCGTCCGGCGCGGAGATGGATAAGCTCGCCGATGCTGCGGTCGCTGCCATGGGGGGCGTCGATATCCTGGTGCTGAACCATGGCGGGCCGCCGGTATGCACCGCTTCCCAGATGAAGGAAGAAGATCTGGTCAAGTGGTTCCAGAATATCGTGCTTTCCCCCATTCGCATCACCAATCGCCTAATGCCGGCGATGCGCGCGCAAAAATGGGGCCGCGTGATTGTGGTGGGCAGCACGGGCATGCAGCACCCGATCCCGACACTCGCTCTTTCCAATACGCTCCGCGCTTCGATCTGGGGTTGGCTGAAGACGCTGGCCGCTGAAGTGGCCGCCGATGGTGTCACCATGAATGTGCTCGCACCTGGCAGCATCCTGACCGACCGCATCACCACCAATACCGCCATTCGCGCGAAGCAAACGGGCGTGACTGAGGATGAAATTCTGGCCCAGACGGCCAAGGAAATTCCCGCGGGCCGCATTGGCATGCCGGCGGAATATGGGCCGATGGGAGCGTTTTTGGCGGGTGAGACCGGCGCCTATATCACCGCTTCCATGATCCGCGTGGATGGTGGGCGCGTGCGGAGCATGCTGTAAGCCCGCGCATGCTGCCAAATCTGAACCCTGACATGGCTCTCGCGGCGCGGTTGTTTGACGCGCTGCGAGAAGCCACACGCGATGGCGAAGGCGTTACGCGCGAAGCCTATGGGCGCGGTGAACGCATCGCGCATCAATTGGTGCGTGATGCCGCGCAGGAACTTGGCCTGGAATGCCACAATGATGTCGCGGGCAACCTGTACATGACCCTGCCCGGGACGGACCGCGCGGCGAAGCGAATCATCATGGGCAGCCATTTGGATTCGGTGCGTGAGGGCGGGAATTTCGATGGCGCTGCCGGGGTTCTGGCGGGGCTTGCGGCGGTGGCCGGCATGAAGCGTGCGGGGTTTCAGCCCGCCCGCGACATGACGGTGATGGCCATTCGCGCTGAGGAAGCCGGGCAATGGTTCCCAACATCCTATCCCGGCAGCAAGGCCGCGCTTGGGTTGCTGGCGCCTGAAATCCTTGAGGTGAAGCGCACCGATAGCGGCCGGACTTTGGCCGAGCATATGCGCGAAGAAGGTTTCGATCCTGATGCGGTGGCGCGCGGTGAGCATCTGCTCGGCCCCGACAACACGGCGGCCTTTCTGGAAGTGCATATTGAACAGGGGCCAAGCCTTGATTCCGAAGGGCTGCCCATTGGCATTGTGACTGGCATTCCCGGATCGCGGCGGCTGCGTGCTGCGCGGGTGCTGGGCGAATATAATCATTCGGGTGCGACGGCGCGGCGCTATCGGCGCGATGCGGCGGTTGCGCTGGCCGAGCTTGTGCATCGGCTGGATGAGGAATGGTGCCGGCTGGAAGCGCTGGGCCATGCCATGGTCTGCACCTTCTGCACCATGGCGACCACGGAAGAAGCGGGCTTCACGAAAATCGCCGGCGAGGCGCGTTTTCAGCTTGATATTCGCAGCGTTGAGCCGGCGTCGCGTGATCTGCTTTTCGCCGGCATGGGGCGCATCGTGGCCGAGATTGAAGCGCGCCGTGGTGTCCGGTTTGATCTTGGCCCGGAAACCGGGAGCCTCTCTGCGCCAATGGATCAGGGCGTGCGGGCGGGCATTGAAAGCGCGGCCAAGGCGCTTGGTATTCGCTATCGGCATATGGCATCGGGGGCCGGGCATGATGCGGCGGCCTTTTCCGAGGCGGGCGTGCCGGCGGCGATGCTTTTCGTTCGTAATCAGAATGGCAGTCATAATCCAAAGGAAGCTATGCGCATGGAAGATTTTGCGGCTGCTTGCGCCGTAGTGACGCGTTGGGCGGCGGAGATGGGGCAATGAGCACATCGGCACATCAGAATGCTCGCCTCGCCGTTGATATCGGCGGCACTTTCACGGACCTGGCTATCGAAAAGGATGGCCAGCGCTGGACCGCCAAGGTGTTGACCACGCCCGCCGCGCCTGAAAAGGGCGTACTGGAAGGCGTGCAGCAGGTGTTGGCCAAGGCCGCCATGAAGCCTGCCGATCTGGCGTTGGTGATCCATGGCACCACGCTTGCCACCAATGCGGTGATCGAACGCAAAGGTGCCAGGACCGCGCTGATCACCACGGAAGGTTTTCGTGATGTTTTGGCACTCGCGAATGAAGCGCGGTATGACCAATATGATCTGAACATCGAATTGCCTAAGCCCCTGGTGCCGCGCCGCTGGCGCCTGCCAGTGCCGGAGCGGCTTGATAACACGGGCAAGGTATTGTTGCCCTTGGATGAGGCAGCGCTGCGCGCGCATATCCCCTTCCTGCGCGCTGAGGGGATTGAAAGCCTCGCCATCGGTTTCATCCATGGCTTTGTAAACCCAACCCATGAACGCCGTGCGGCTGAGATTGTGCGGGAAGCCTGGCCGGAATTGCCGGTTTCGCTTTCTTCCGAAGTCTCGCCCGAAATGCGCGAATGGGAGCGTTTTTCGACCACCGTCGCCAATGCCTATGTGCAGCCCTTGATGGCGCGCTATTTGAAGCAATTGGAATTGGGGTTGCGCGAAGCGGGGCTGGCCTGCCCGCTTTATCTGATGTTGTCGGGTGGCGGGCTTACCACGATTGATACGGCGGCGCGTTTCCCAATCCGCCTGGTGGAAAGCGGCCCGGCGGGTGGCGCGATCTTCTCGGCCTTTGTCGCGCGCCAGCGTGGCTTCGATAAGGTATTGTCCTTCGATATGGGCGGCACCACGGCCAAGGTCTGTCTGATTGATGATTTCCGCCCGCAAGCATCGCGCACTTTCGAAGTGGCGCGTGTTGGGCGCTTCAAGAAGGGCTCTGGCCTGCCGCTGCGTATTCCTGTGATTGAAATGGTGGAAATCGGCGCGGGTGGTGGTTCCATCGCGCAGGTGGATAGCATGGGGCGCATTCAGGTGGGCCCGGAAAGTGCCGGGGCTGATCCTGGCCCTGCCTGCTATGGGCGCGGCGGCACGCATCCGGCAGTGACTGACGCCAATCTGGCGCTTGGCCGCTACGATCCGGAGCTTTTCGCGGGCGGTGCGCTGCGTTTGCATCCGGATCAGTCACGCAAGGCGCTGGCGGAACATGTCGGTGGCAAGCTCGCTCTTTCCGCTGATATGGCCGCACTTGGCGTGGTTGAAATGGTGGATGAGAATATGGCCAATGCCGCGCGCGTGCATGCCATTGAAAGTGCCAAGAATTACGAAGGCCGCGTGGTGATTGCCTTTGGTGGCGGCGGCCCGGTGCATGGCTATCGCGTGGCGGAGAAAATCGGCGTGAAGCGCATTCTGGTGCCCTCCGGCGCTGGTGTGGGTAGCGCGATTGGCTTCCTCCGCGCGCCGGTCGCTTATGAGGTGGTGAAGTCGCTCTATCAGCGCTTCGGTAACTTTGACATTGCCGCGGTGAATAGCCTGCTTGCTGCCATGTCGCGTGAAGCGTCAGGCGTTGTGGCAGAAGGCGCCTTTGGTGCGCCGATTGAGGAAACGCGGATCGCCTATATGCGCTATGTCGGGCAGGGGCATGAGATTGCAGTACCGATCCCGCCGCGTGCCCTGACCGCACAGGATGTGCGCGAGATTCGCGCGCTTTATGATGCGGAATATAGCCGCTTCTATGATCGCCCGGTGCCGGGTTCGGATGTGGAAATCCTGTCCTTCGCCGTCACGGTGCGCACGGTGGAAGCGCATGTGGAACCGGCGGCGGCGGTGGCGAATGCACCCGCACCAAGCCCGATCCGCGTGCAAATGGTGCGCGATACCGCCACCGGCGAAGTGGCCGAATGGCAGGTGTATGACCGCGACGCGATGCGGCCCGGCGCCACTGTGCCCGGCCCCGCCATCATCGCGGAAGCGGAAACCAGCACCTTGATTGGCCCCGGCTGGATGTGCCGCATGGATGGGCTTGGCTATCTCGATCTGACGCAGGAGGCTGCACGATGAAGGAAACCGGCGCACTGGCGACAATTCAACGCCAGATCCAATGGAATCGCCTGATCGCAGTGGTCGAAGAACAGGCGCAAACCATGATCCGCACTGCCTTCAGCACCACGGTGCGTGAAGCGGGCGATCTTTCCGCGGGCGTTTTTGATCTGCAAGGGCGCATGCTGGCCCAGGCCGTGACTGGCACGCCTGGCCATGTGAATTCCATGGCGGAATCGGTCGGCCACTTCCTCGCGAAATTCCCGGCTGCCAGCATGAAGCCAGGTGATCACTACATCACCAATGACCCCTGGCTCGCGACCGGGCATTTACATGACCTGACCGTCGTTTCGCCGGCGTTTCGCGGCGGCAAGATTGTTGGGCTTTTCGCCAATACTGCGCATATCATTGACATTGGCGGCCTTGGCATGGGTCCGGAAGGGCGCAGCGTTTTTGAAGAAGGGCTCTATATCCCGATCGTGAAATGCTTCGACGCCAGCGCACCGAATGAGACGTTTTTCGATTTCATCCGCGCTGGATCGCGCACCCCGGTGGAATTGGAAGGCGATATCTATTCACTCTGCGCCTGCAATGATGCGGGGTCCAAGCGGCTTGTCGAAATGATGGATGAGTTCGCGATGGATAGTCTTGATGATCTGGCAGAATATATTTTCGAAGCCAGCCGGCGCGCCACCTTGCTTGAAATCGCCAAGCTCCCGCGTGGTACTTTCCGGTCCGATATCAAATCGGATGGCTATGAGGCGCCGGTGACGCTGAAGGCGGCCATGACCATCCATGACGATCGGATTGTGGTGGATTATGCCGGCACGTCCGGGCTTTCCAGCCGCGGCATCAATGTGCCGCCGGCCTATTGTCGCGCCTATTCCTGCTTCGGCATCAAATGCGTTGTCGCCCCCGAAGTGCCGAATAATTGGGCGAGCCTGGCACCGTTCGAGATGGAAATCCCTGAAGGGTCCATCCTGAATGCGCCGCGCCCTTACCCGGTGAGTGTGCGCCATGTGATCGGGCAATTGATCCCGGATTTGATGATGGGCTGCCTGCATCAGGCCGTGCCGAGCCGGGTCAACGCGGAAGGATCATCAGCACTTTGGAATCCGCCTTTGCGTGGCGGGGCTCAGGTTTCCGGCCAGGAAGCGGAAGTGGATGATTTTGAAATCATCACCTTCAATTCCGGCGGAACGGGTGCGCGGCCAGCCAAGGATGGGCTGGATGGCACGGCCTTCCCATCCGGCGTTCGCACCATGCCCGTGGAAGCGACTGAAAACGTAGCACCCGTGATCTTTTGGAAGAAGGAACTCCGCCCCGATTCCGCCGGTGCCGGCAAAACACGCGGCGGCTTTGGCCAGGTCATGGAAATCGGCGCCAAGGGCGATGCGGAATTTGCCGTGAATGCAATCTTTGATCGTGTCGCCAATCCGCCCAAGGGGCGTGATGGCGGTGGCGAAGGGGCTGGCGGCTGGGTTGGGCTGAATGACTCCGACGGCACGGTGCTACGGACAAAAGGCTTTCAGGTCATCCCGAAAGGCAAGCGCCTGCTGCTGAAACTGCCGGGCGGCGGCGGCATGGGCGACCCGAAGTCGCGCGATCCGGAATTGGTGAAGCGTGATGTGGCGGATGGGCTGATCACCGCCCATGCGGCGCGGGATATCTATGGCGTTGAAGTAAAGTAGCGCGATCAGGGCGGCGCTTTGGTCAAGGCGCCGCCCTTCACTTCAGTTGATTTCAGCTTGCGGCGCTGTTCATTTCCTGCCGCACCAGATTGACCCAAAATGCCACGCCATGCAGCAGGGCGGCATCATTGAAATCATAAAGCGGTGTGTGCAGCGCATGCACGGCGCCATCGGGTGCAGTGCCATTGCCCATGAAAACAAAGGCACCGGGCTTGGCTTGCAGCATGAAGGCGAAATCCTCACCGCCCGTCACCGGGGTCATCTTGTCATTCACCGCGCCATCGCCCACCAAGCCCCGCGCGGTTTGCGCCATGATCGCGGTCTCTCGCGCGTGATTGATCAAAGGTGCGGCGCCCCACCACAGCGTCACCTCAGCGCTCGCGCCCTGCATGCGGGCCGTGAGGTCGGCCAATTCGCGCATGCGGTCTTCCAGCAGCTTCTGCATGGTGGGGTTGAAGGCGCGCATCGTGCCGCCGACCAGGATTTCGGATGGCATCACATTCAGCGAATCAACGGACCCGCCCGAGATATGCCCAACGCTGATCACCACGCTTTCCAGCGCCGGCGCATTGCGGCTGACAATGCTTTGCAGCGCGGTGATGTAGTTTGCCTGCGCGACGGTGATGTCACTCGCCAAATGGGGTGAATTGCCGCCATGGCCGCCGGTGCCGCGGAACTGCACCTTCCAGCGCCCGGAACCGGCCATCATGGGGCCGTTGCAAAGCGCGAAATGCCCAAGCGGCAGCCCCGGCATATTGTGCATGCCATAGACGGCATCGCAGGGGAAACGGGTAAACAAGCCATCATCCAGCATGGCGCGCGCGCCACCTCGGCCTTCTTCGGCGGGTTGGAAAATGAAATGCACGGTGCCGGCGAAATCGCGCTTCTTCGCCAAAACCTCAGCGGCACCCAAAAGCATGGCGGTATGCCCATCATGCCCGCAGGCATGCATCTTCCCGACATTCTGTGAGGCATAGGGCAGCCCTGTCGCCTCCGTCAGCGCCAGCGCATCCATATCGGCGCGCAGACCAATCGCGCCTTGGCCAGGACGATTACCGCGAATTGTGCCGACCACGCCCATGCGGCCAACGCCTTCCACGGTTTCAATGCCAAGGCTGCGCAGCCGTGCGGCGACCAGCGCGGCGGTGCGCGTTTCCTCCATGCCCAATTCCGGATGGGTGTGGATGTCTTGGCGGATCGCGATCAGTTCAGGCAGGATGGGCGCGATTTCCTGCATCACTGGGTTATTGGTCATGCGCTTACTCTCTTTCATGCGAGGATTTCACGAAGGTGGCAGGGCTTCACGTTCAACGGGTTGCGGCAGGGTTTCACCAGGTGCGGCCACCAATTGCAGCCAATCGCGCAAATGCCGCCGCAGCTGAAATTCGAATTCGACATTCATATCCTGCCCGGCCAATTTGACCACACGTTCCGCCAGCGCCGCGCGTTCGTCATCATCGCGCGTGGGGCCGGTGGCCTCTCGCCTTACTTCGGCGGCGGCGGAGGCGAGCACGGCATCCTCGGCAGACATGATCTCAAGCTGGCAGCGCATGATGCAGCGAAAACTTTCGGATGCAGGGCTGAACGTGCCGGCGGGACTGGCGGTTTCGCGGGTCAGCCGCGCGGTTTGGATGACAAAGCGCGCCGAACTGGGACCGCCGACGGCGCTTAGGCGATCTTGCGCCATGCGCAGCATCACATCTGAAGGCAGCAAAGGGGCTGGCTGTTGCACCATCAGCGCCGTGCCGCTTTCAGCTTGCCTGATGTCCAGCGTGCCAACCTTAAGGCGAAGCGGTGTCAAATGCCCATAGCTTGGTGGCCCTGGCGGCACGAAAGGCCCTGCCGGCTGTTCATGCGCGCAGGCAGCAAGGAGGGGGAGAGCCAGAAAGGCGCGGCGTTTGGTGAGCATGGGCATGGGCATGGTCAATTCCCAGCCTCCCGCGCCGCCAGCGCGGCGCGATCAAAGCGGAAATCAAAATTGCAGAATTCGCAAGTCATGGTGATGGTGCCCCCATCGGCCATGTGGTCCAGGTCATCGGTGCCAAAGCCGCCGAGCACATTCAGCAGGCGTTCACGCGAACAGCGACAGCCGTAAGATAGTGGCTTGGGGCGATCCAGTCGCAAGCCTTCCGCATGGAATAGCCGATGCAGCACCTGTTCGCCGGAAAGCGTATCATCCAGCAATTCTGACATGCTGATGGTACGCGCCAGAATGGTCGCTGTGTGCCAGGCTTCCTGCTGCTGATCTTCATCCAACGGCTGATCAAGCCCGCCCGCACCCGCCACCCGTTCCAATAACAGGGCAGAGGCGCGCCAGCCGGCAGGTGTTTCTTCGCAGGCCAATTTCAAATAGGTATCAATCTGTTCGGAATTGCGGAAATATGCGCCGGTCATTTCCGTGAGTGTTTCGCCTTCAATGGCAACAATGCCCTGGTAGCGATCCATCTCCGGCCCCTGATCGCAGGTGAAGGCCAGGTATCCTTTGCCGAGCAGCGTGGCGGCGCCAAATGCTTCAAGCCCTGCCAGCTTTTCCTGGTTGACCTTGGCGTAACCGCGTAGCGCGCCCGCATGGGTGCAATCCGCCAGCAATAGGGAAAGCGGGCCATCGCCCTTGGCTTGCAGGCTGAAGGAGCCTTCAAATTTCAAGGCGGCACCAAGCCCCGCCGTCAAAGCCATTGCCTCACCGGTAAGCTTCGCGACTTCCGGCTGGTAATCATGGCGACGCAGCAGCGCATCAGCCAGCGGCCCCAAGCGCACAAGGCGGCCACGCACCGGCCTTTGGTCCAGATGAAAAGGCAGGATCGCCCTGGGCACTACAAGATCCGGCACGGGTGGCCGGCCAAAGGCGTCAAACATTGGGCCATCGGGTTGTGTGGGTATTTGCGACACGAGATATCCTTATCCAAAGCGGGGCAGGGGGCATTAAGCACAACCAAGCCCCAACGAAATTGGGCTGCCCCTTCCCTTTTCACCATTCAAGGGCAATTATAATCAAAATCCGGGGGTAGTGTCTTGGCAGAAATCTGGGAGTCCTGGGGGCACTACGCCTATCTGGGGGCGTTTATTTGGGCGTTTTTTGAAGGTGAGACTTTTGTTTTGGCCGCCTCCGCCCTGGGCGCGGCAACTGGCGCGGTAGATCCATGGGTGCTGATGTTTTCGGTCTGGTTCGGGTCCTTTCTTGGGGATCAGACCTGGTTCACCTTGGGGCGACGCTTTGGGCCGCGCGTTGTGCGCCGGTTCAAGGGTGCTGAGGAAAAAGTCGCCAAGGTCAATCAACTGCTGGACCGATATGGCACCTGGTTCATTCTGAGCTTCAGGTTTCTCTATGGCATTCGCAATGTTGCCTCGGCCGCTTGCGGTCTCGCGGGGCTGAATTGGGCGCGCTTTGCGATCCTAAATTTCATCGCGGCCGGTATTTGGGCGGCCAGCTTTGTGGCAGCGGGGTGGTTTCTGGGTGCGCTGATCGGGCCTGAGCGGCTCGGCTGGTCCATTGCCGGCATTGCGCTGGCGGCGCTGGCCTTTTTCATCATCCGGCAATGGCGCCGGCGTTCGGCGAAGGCGAAGGCCGCTGAAGGTGCCTGAGCCTTCAGCATTTTCCAGCGCGCATCGCCAAGCCACCTGAAGGGGACCGAAAGCCTTATTGCGTGGTGCTGCCCGAAACCCCTGCCGGCGCCGCAGTGCGCCCGCCATCCACGGTGTATTCCCCACCCGTCATATTGCTGGCTAGGTCCGAGAGCAGGAACAGCACCAGATTGGCAACCTCCTCGGCTGTGCCATAACGCCTGAGCGGTAGTCCTGCCGCGTAGCGGTCCTCCACGCTTTTCGGATTATTGGGCGAAACCTGGCGGGAGACTTCTTCGATCATCCGTGTCGCGATCGGGCCAGGGCAGACGGCATTCACGCGAATGCCATGCGGCCCGACTTCCCCGGCGACACTTTTCGTGAGCCCATTTACGGCATGTTTGGAAGCGGAATAGGCCGCCATGCCGGGGGAGCCCACCAGCCCAGCGATGGAAGCGGTATTGACCACCGCGCCACGCCCGGCGGCAATCATCACCGGCAGCACATGGCGCAGGCCCAGAAATACGCCCTTCACATTCACGGCCATGATCTGGTCAAAAACCGCTTCATCATATTCTGCCAGCCGCGCAACACGGCCTTCAATGCCGGCATTATTGTGGAAGCAATCAATCGCGCCGAAGCGATCCTGTGCGGCCTTCACATAAGCCGCGACATCGGCGGATTTGGTGACATCGGCGCTGCGAAACAGCGCAGCCGCGCCAAGGGAAGCGGCGAGAGCTTCCCCTGCGGCGGCGTCACGATCCACAATCACCACCTTGCCGCCGCGCGCCACGAAACCGCGTGCCACCGCCGCACCAATGCCATTGGCGCCGCCCGTCACGATGCTGACCTTGCCTGAAAACTCCATGATGCTTTCCTCCTGCCCTGGGCTTGGCGTGGCCCGTTTCGTGTCATGCTTGCGCCGCTTGCGCGGAAAGACAAGCGGCTGCCCGCCTATTGCCCTTGGCGCTTCATCCGCCCGCGCACCAATTCGCGGTGCAGGATGTAAAGCCCGGACAGCACAATCAGCACCGCGCCCATGATGGTGGCGATGGTGGGCATATCCCCCCAGATCAGCCAGCCAAGCCCGACCGACCAAAGGATGGAGGTATAGGAATAAGGCCCAAGCGAAGACACCTGCGCCGACGCATAGGCTTCCGTCAGCATCACCTGCGCCACCCCGCCCACCAGCCCCACCAGGATCAGGATCAGCAATTCCCACGCATTGGGCATGGTCCAGAAAAACGGCAGCGCCACCGCAGTGAAGGCTGTCATCAGCAGCGATTGCCACAGCACAATGGTGGTGGAGCTTTCGGTGGCCGAGAGGTTCCGCACCAAAAGCGTGGTGAGTGCTGACCATACCCCTTGGGATACCGCGACCGCCATGCCGATCATGACCACTTTTTCAGGCCAGGCGCCGCCCTGAAAGGCGCCCTGACCAAGTGCGATCACCATGATGCCGACAAAGCCCAATATCACCGCGGACCAGCGATGAATGCCAACCTTCTCCCCTAATAACGGAATGGAAAGCAGCGTGACGAAAAGCGGCGTGGTGTAAGTCAGCGCGGTTTGCTCGGCCAAGGGCAGCACGGTCAGCGCAAAGAAGGAACAGCCCTGCGCCATGGTGCCGGTAAAGGCGCGCAGCAAATGGGCAGGGAAACGCCGCGTGCGCAAAATGCCCCATTGCCGGCCCCGCGCCACGATCACGAAAATCACCTGCAGCGCGAAGGCGGAACGGAAGAACATGATTTCGATAAAGGAAATACTCTGCGCAATATCCTTGATCATGGCTGACATGATGGTGAAGAGCGCGGTCGCGCCCAGCATCAATAGCGCACCGCGCCGGATATCATGACGCAGAGCCATTACGCACCATCCTTTATGCGCGCACGTTCCTGCGCGCGGCGCACCTGTTCGCGATACACATTGTAAAGCCCGGCCGCCACCACCAGCGATGCGCCAGCGAGGGTGGTCCACCCAGGAACCTCGGCCCAGATCAGAAAGCCGATCACGCCGCCAATCAGCAAGGGCGAATATTCAAAAGGTGCAAGGACGGAAACCGGCGCCAGCGCAAAGGCGCGTGCGAACAACAAATGCGCCATGCCGTTGAAGATGCCAAACAGCACCAGCAGCAGCATGGTATTGGTGGATGGCAGCCATGATGGCGGCGGGAAGGCCGGCAGGAACAGCAAGCCCATCGGGATATGTGCCACCATCAGCCAGAAGGCGATCGCCGCCGGCCCATCACTGACCGAGAGCATCCGAGTCCAGATGCGCGTCACCGCCATCAACACCACCGCGCCAAGCAGCGCCAGGGCTTCAATGCGCCACAAATCGCCCGAGGGCTGCAACATGATCAGCACGCCGCCAAAGCCGATCATGGTGGAAGTCCAGCGCCGCCAGCCTACCTTTTCGCCCAGTAGCGGAATGGCGAAAAGCGTCATCAGCAAGGGCGTGGCGCAGGCAACCGCATAGGAATCAACCAAAGGCATGCCCTGCGCCCAGGCCCAATACCAGGTGGCGGAGACACAACAATGCAGCAACCCGCGCCAGGCGAGCAGCCGTCGGTTATTCGGAAACAGCCCCCGCCCGCGCGTGAGGATCACGACCGTGATGCCCCCCACTACGCCGCGCCAGATCATCGCCATGGCCGCGCCGACTTCCGGCAGCGCCCATTTCACCGCGGCATCGGCGCCGGTGATGATGATATAGCCCGCCAGGATAATGCCGATGCCGCGAATGGTTTCGGCCCCCGTAGGCACGCTGAGGGTGATGTGGCCGGGCTCAGCCATGCGGAAGGCGGCTTCTAGCGGCTTGGTCTGGCAAGGCCCCGGCAAGGGCAGCCGCGCGGTGCAGCGCGGGCAAGGGTGATGGCGATTGCATGCTTGTTGGGCACAGTGTCTGCTGACAAAGGGGTCTATGCAAGCGAAATAAGGCAGGCTTAAGCGCGCCGCGCCTTGTTCCTGCCCTGCGGCAATGCGAAAAACGCCTCTGTGGAAGCCGCCGAATATGATCTGATGGATGCGGTGGAGCAGCGCATGTGGTGGTACCGCGCGCTGCACCTGCGCGCCCTCCAAGCTCTGCAACGCCGCCCTGGCGCGCCCGGGGCGTTGCTGGATGCTGGCTGCGGCACAGGTGGGCTACTCCAGCGGCTGGCTGGTACGCTGGGCCGCGCCTTGGTTGGGCTGGATTTCAACCCGGAAGCCGCGCGGCGCGCTGCCGCCAAATCCGGCGCGCTGACCACCGGGGGCGATGCCAATCACCTGCCCTTCGCCGATGCCAGCTTTGGTGCGATGGTCAGCCTTGATGTGCTCTGCCACCGCGCCGTGGAACCGGGCCAGGCTTTGGCGGAATTTCGCCGCGTGCTGAAGCCAGGTGGCGCTTTGGTGCTGAACCTCCCGGCCTTTGAATGGTTGCACTCGGCCCATGATATCCGCGTGCATAATGCGCGGCGCTTCACGGCAGATCAGGCCCGCGCGCTGCTGACGGATGCCGGCTTCACCGCCATAGAAACCCGCTATTGGAATGCGCTGCTGCTGCCGCTCATGGTGCTGCAACGGAAAATTCTGAAATCGGATGATCAGGCCAAAAGCGATGTCGCCCCCTTCCCGCCATGGTTGGATGCCATGCTTTACGCGGTAACGGGGCTGGAAGCCGCCCTGGCCCGGATTGGCCTTCGCTACCCTGCGGGCGGTTCGGTCCTGGTGATTGCGACGCGGCCCTGAAAATGGAGAGAAGTGCATGTCCCTGATATCGGCCGGCAAGGAATATCCCGTCGGTCTTTCCATTGTGGTGCCGGTCTATCGCGGCGCGGCCACGGTGGGTGCGCTGGTGGAGGCACTTTCGGTCCTCACACCCGAAGGCGGCATTGAAATTGTGCTGGTGAATGATGGCAGCCCGGATAATTCCGGCGATGTCTGCCGTGCCTTGCAGCAAAGCGCGACGGTCCCGCTGACTTACATTGAACATGCGCGCAATTTCGGGGAGCATAATGCGGTCATGACAGGGCTGCGCCATGCGCGCGGCGCTTACGTGATCACCATGGATGATGATTTGCAGAACCCGCCTGAAGAGGTGATCCGGCTTTATGATCATGCGCGCCTGGGCAATTTCGATGTGGTCTATACGCGCTATGCCGTGAAGGAACATGAAGGCTGGCGCAATCTGGGCAGCGCCTTCGCCAATTGGGTCGCGGATCAATTGATGGATAAGCCGAAGGGGCTTTATCTGTCATCCTTCCGCTGCATGTCGGCACTCGCGGTTTCGGAAGTGGTGAAGTATCGCGGGCCCTATCCTTACGTCGATGGCCTGCTGATGCAGGTGACGCAGCGGCTTGATTCTATTGAGGTGAAGCATTTCGCGCGCGCCGAGGGGCGTTCCAACTACACCATGCGTCGCCTGATCCGGCTTTGGATGAACTTGGCGACGAATTTTTCGGTGCTGCCGTTGCGGATGGCAATTATCGCCGGTGCGGGCATGGGTGTACTCGGGCTGATGGCCGCGCTCTATGTGGTGATTGAAGGGCTGATGGGGCACACGCCTTCGGGTTGGGCGTCATTGATGACAGTCACGCTGCTGATTGCGGGCGTGCAATTCCTGATCCTTGGCGTGCTTGGCGAATATGTCGGGCGATCCTTCATGTCCGCCAATGGCAAGCCGCAAGGCGTGGTGCGAGAGGTTCTGCCGGCGCGCGATGAAGGGCGCCTGCCATGACGGTCTATTGGCTGGTGCTGGCAGCGGCGATCAGCACGTCCTTGATCGGGCAGGTTTTGCTGAAATCCGGCGCGGCAAGTTCTGTCGCTTCCGAGGGCGGGTTTTTTGATCAGTTGTTTCGCCTACCAACCATGGTGGGGCTGGTGTGTTACGGCGGCGCGGCGCTGCTCTACATCATCGCCTTGCGTCGCATCCCCATGAGTGTCGCGCTACCTTGCACAGCGGCATCCTATATCGCAATTGCGGTGATTGGCTGGTCTGTCTTTGGTGAAACCATGGGCTTGCAGAAAATCGCTGCCATTGCGTTGATTGCGGCGGGCGTCGCGCTGCTGGCGACCACGGCGTGAAGGCAGCGCTTGGCGCCTTATTGCTGCTGGCAGGCTGCGCCGCCGCGCCGGAACCCTGCTCCATGGGCGCAGGCTCGGCGACAATTGCGGAAGCCTATTTTGGGCGGAATGTGAAGGGCCGCGCGCCCGTGACCGACGCAGAATGGGCGCGCTTCATGACTGAGGTGGTGACGCCCGCCTTCCCCGATGGCCTGACCGTGCTGGATGGGGCCGGGCAATGGCTGAATGCGGGCGGGCGGGTCAGCCGGGAAGGCAGCAAGATTCTGTTGCTCGTGCTGCCGGGGCAGGATCAGGCGGCGGCTTCCGCCCGCCTTGCCCCTGTAACCGCGGCCTGGAAGGCGCGCTTCGCGCAGGAATCGGTGCTGACGGTGTTTCGCGCTGGCTGCGCGGCGTTTTGAGGCGTTACCTCAACCGCCGCACCGCCATTTGCCTCATGCATTCCCGCTGAGATAATCCATCGCCGCCTGCACGCCGCCGGATTGATGCGGAATGCCCGCGGCGCGCAGCCCCATCTCAACACCGCTGAGCGTGCCGGTCAGTTGCAGGTCACCGAAATCGCCCAAATGGCCAATGCGGAATACGCGGTCATTCAACTGGCCCAAACCGTTACCCAGGCTCATGTTGAAGCGTTCCAGGATGGTGGCGCGCAGCGCATTGGCGCTATGGCCTTCCGGCAGGCGCACCGCTGTCAGCACCGATGAATAATGCCGCGGATCGGCGCATTGAATCTCAAAGCCCCAATGGCGCACGCAGCGGCGCGCGGCTTCCGCGTGGCGATCATGCCGGGCAAAGACGTTATCCAGCCCTTCTTCCAGCAGCATATCTACCGCCGTATCCAGCCCGTACAAAAGATTGGTCGCGGGTGTATAGGGGAAATAGCCTGTCGCGTTGGAGGCGATCATCGGCTGCCAATCCCAAAAGCTGCGCGGCAGCTTCGCCGTTTCACTCGCCTTCAGCGCCTTGGCGCTGATCGCGTTGAAGGACAGCCCCGGCGGCAGCATCAGCCCCTTTTGTGAGCCCGATACGGTGACATCCACGCCCCATTCATCATGCCGGTAATCCATGGACCCGAGTGAGGAAATGGTGTCCACCAACAAAAGGGCAGGGTGGCCGGCAGCATCCATGGCGCGGCGCACTTCGGCAATGCGGGAAGTGGCACCCGTGCTGGTTTCATTATGAACTACGGCCACGGCCTTGATGGTGTGGGCCTTGTCTTCGCGCAGCCGCGCTTCAATCGCTTCCACATCCGCGCCGCGCCGCCAATCGGTCCGCACGTAATCGGTCACGATCCCAAGGCGGGACGCCATTTCATGCCAAAGATGCGCGAACCAGCCCGTTTCGCACATCAGCACCCGGTCGCCGGGCGACAGCGTATTGGCCAAAGCGGCTTCCCAGGCGCCAGTCCCGCTGGCGGGGTAGATCACCACCGGGCCTTTGGTCTTGAAAACATGGCGGATTTTCTCAAGCACCCCCTTGCCGAAGATGCCAAAATCCGGCCCGCGATGGTCCATGGTGGGGTTGTCCATCGCGCGCAGCACGCGGTCCGGCACATTGCTCGGCCCCGGGATTTGCAGGAAATGGCGCCCGGCGGTGGGCTTGGATTGGAAGTAAGCCATGATGGAATCCTTGTTTGTGGCCCCTACATGGGCGAAACCCCCCATCCGTGCCAAGACCAATTCCGCATAAGAAGTTTCAGGACCACCCCGCATGAATGCCCTGCCCCCTGGCCGCATCACCCCCGGAGACACCCGCCTGGCCGCCCGGCTGGGGCGGGAGACGCGCGCCGAGGTGCTGTTCCGCCCCGCGGATCGTGGCCGCTATGCCACTGATGCCTCCATCTATCAGCAGGAACCGATTGGCGTGGTGGTGCCGCGCTCGCTGGCCGATGTCGAAGCGGCTTTGGCGATTTGTCGGGAAGAAGGCGTGCCGATCCTACCAAGGGGCGGCGGCACCAGCCAATGCGGGCAGACCGTCAACCGCGCTTTGGTGCTGGATTGCACCAAATACCTGAGGCGCGTGTTGGAGGTTGATGCCAAGGCGGGCGTGGCGCGGGTGGAACCGGGCATTACGCTCGGTGCGCTGAATGATGCGCTGAAGGCGCATGGGCTGTTCTATCCGGTCGACCCTTCCACCTGGCAGCGCTGCACCATTGGCGGCATGGCGGGGAATAATTCCTGCGGATCGAAATCCATCCGCTACGGGCTGATGGCCGATAATGTGCTGGCGATTGATGCGCTGCTGGCTGATGGAACGCGGTTTCGCTTTGGCGATCTGCCCGATAATTTGGGCGCCGAAGTGCCGGGCGGCATTGCCGATCTGATCCAGCGCCTGCGGGCGCTTGGCGCGCGGGAGGCTGAGGAAATCGCCGCGCGCTTCCCCGAACAGCTGCGCCGTGTGGGTGGCTATAATATCGAAGCGCTCACGCCGGCGGCGCGGGCGGCGGGGCGCGGCAATCTGGTGCGGCTGCTGGTGGGATCGGAAGGCACCTTGGCTTTCTCGGCGGCGCTCGATTTGAAGCTGTGGCCGATCAAGCCGCGCAAGGTTTTGGGGATTTGCCAATTCCCGAGCTTCCGCAAGGCGATGGAAGCTTCGAAGCATCTGGTTTCGCTGATGCCGGAAGCGGTGGAATTGGTGGATCGCACCATGATTGATCTGGGGCGTTCCATCCCGATCTATCGCGCAACGATTGACAAGATGCTGATCGGCGAACCGGATAGCCTGTTGATCGTGGAATTCCACGGCCAAGAAGATGGCCCGCTGCAGCGTGATTTGGCGCGGCTGGAAGAAATGATGGCGGATCTTGGCCATCCCGGCCAGGTGGTGCGCGCGACCGATGCCGGCTTTCAGGCTGCGATTGCTGAGGTGCGTGAAGCTGGCCTCAATATCATGATGTCCATGAAGGGGGACGGGAAGCCGGTGTCCTTCATTGAAGATTGTGCGGTGGGTTTGGATGATCTGGCCGATTACACCGAAAGGCTGAATGAGGTTTTCGCCAAGCACGGCACCAAGGGCACCTGGTATGCGCATGCATCCGTGGGCTGCCTGCATGTGCGCCCCGTGCTGAACATGAAGGATGGCGCGGAAGTTGCGAAAATGCGCGCCATTGCCGAGGAATGCTTCGCGCTGGTGCGGGAATACAAGGGCAGCCATTCCGGCGAACATGGTGATGGCATTGTACGGTCTGAATTCCATCGCTCGATGTTTGGGGATCGCATCGTCACGGCTTTTGAGGAAGTGAAGGACGCGTTTGACCCGCGGGGTTTGCTGAACCCCAATCGCATCACGCGCCCGCCGCGCATGGATGATCGCAGCCTGTTTCGTTACGGGCCGGATTATGCAGCGGATGCGGCGGTTACGCCGGCGCTGGATTGGTCCGAATATCCCGGCCCGCTTGGCGGTCTGCTGAGCGCGGTGGAGATGTGCAACAACAACGGCACCTGCCGGAAGTTTGATGCCAATGTCATGTGCCCATCCTATCGCGCAACGCGCGATGAACAGCACTTGACGCGCGGGCGCGCCAATACGCTGCGCCTGGCACTCACGGGCCAATTGGGGCCGGATGCGCTGGCGGGGGATGAAGTGGCCGCCGCCATGGCGCTTTGCGTTTCCTGTAAGGGCTGCAAGCGTGAATGCCCAACCGGCGTGGATATGGCGCGCATGAAGATCGAGGCTTTGGCCGCGCGCGCCAAGCGCCATGGCGTGCCCTTGCGTGAACGCCTGATCGCGCGCCTGCCACGCATTGCGCGCTTCGCTTCCATGGCGCCCATTCTGTTCAATCTGCGCGATATGATCCCTGGCCTGCCCGCGCTGACACAAAGCATGCTTGGTCTGGCGGCAGACAGGCCGCTGCCGCGTTTTCGCGGTGATGTTTTTCATGATTGGGAATTACGTGCGCCGGATGGCAGGGCAGGCGAAGTGATCCTGCTGCCCGATGCCTTCAACCGGTATTTTGAGCCGGAAAATCTGCGCGCCGCCATCCGCGTGTTGCGTGCGGCGGGTTATGATCCCGCCGTGGCGCGGCCGCCACGTGGTATGCGCCCGCTTGATGAAGGCCGCACGCTGCTGGCTGCCGGGATGGTGGAAGAAGCGCGGGCTGAGGCAAAGCGGGTGATCGCGGCATTGCAGCCCTTCGCATCCCCGGTGGTTGGCATTGAACCTTCTTCGCTGACCACCTTGCGCGATGAATTCCTCGTGCTGCTGCCGGGCGAAGAAAGCCGCGCCTTGGCCAAGCGCGCCTTGCTGCTGAGTGAATTGCTGGAACACGACAAGCCAGCACTTGCCTTCAAGCCAGTGGAAGCAACTGTGCATATCCATGGCCATTGCCACCAAAAGGCATTTGGCGCCTTTCCGGCAGCGGTCGCGCTGTTGAAGCGCATTCCTGGGCTGAATGTGAAGCCCATCACGTCCTCCTGCTGCGGCATGGCGGGGGCCTTTGGTTATCAGGCGGAAAGCCTTGAAGCATCCAAGGCCATGGCGGAATTGTCGCTACTGCCGGCGGTGCGCGCTGCTGCCGCCCATGATTTCATCATCGCTGATGGCACATCCTGCCGGCACCAAATCGGTGATTTGGGCGGGCGAGAGGCGATCCATTCCGTGCGGCTGTTGGACCGCGCCTTGTCATGAGCGATGCTGAAGCCATCCTCGCCTTCTGGTATGCCGAAGGGCGCGACACCTATCGCGCGATCTGGTTCCAGAAGAACGATGCTTTCGACGCGGAAATCCGTGAGCGTTTCGGCGCGCTGATCCGCCCGGCACGGGAAGGTGCGTTTGATGCCTGGGCGGCCAAGCCGGAAGGCGCGCTTGCGCTGCTGATTCTGCTGGATCAATTCCCGCGTAACCTGTTTCGTGGCAATGCTGAAGCCTTTGCGAGTGACGCGCATGCCCGCGCCATTGCGCGCAGGATTGTGCTTGAACAGGGCTTCGATGTGCAACTTGGCCCTTATGAAAAGCCTTTCGTCTATCTGCCCTTTGAACATAGCGAAGCCATGGCGGATCAGGATTTGTCTGTCGCGCTGTTTGAAGGCTTGCGCGATATTCCGCATCACGCCCGCCCAAATGGAGCGATTGACTATGCTTGGCGGCATCGCGTGGTGATTCAGGAATTCGGGCACTTTCCGCATCGCAATGCGGCGTTGGGCCGGGAATCAACCCCGGCGGAACGGACCTGGCTTGCTGCCGGGGGTGGCTTCTGATGGCGCTGCCGGTTGCCATTATCGGCGCTGGGCTTGCGGGCATATCGGCGGCGCGTGCGCTGATTGCGCGCGGTCAAGCGGTGCAGATTTTCGACAAGGGCCGCGGCCCGGGCGGGCGCCTCGCGACACGGCGGATCGAAGCCGAAGGACGCAAGCTGCAATTCGATCATGGCGCGCAATATCTACGCGCCGAAGGTGCGGGTTTCGCCGCTGCCCTGGCAGAAGCCGGCACCGCGCCCTGGCCGGATACTCAGCGCCGCGTTGGTGTGCCTTCCATGTCTGCAGTGCCGCGCGCCTTGCTCGGTGACATTTCCTGGGTTGCCTCACGCCATGTCGGGCAAATCACCGGACACCCCGGCGCCTGGATGCTGCGCCATTGGGATGCGCGGCTGGTGCGCCCAGGCGAGCCCTTGCCTGCTAGCGCGCCGGAAGAAGCCGGGCCTTTTGCGGCGGTGTTGCTGACCATGCCGGCGATACAAGCGCGGGAAGTTCTGGGGCATAACGCGCCAAGCTTGCATGACGCGCTCGGCGCCATTCGTTACGCGCCGTGCTGGACGGTAATGGCGGCTTTCAACGCGCCGCTCCCTTTACCGCAAACACTCCGCCCCGAAGCGCATGCGATTGGCTGGGCCGCGCGGGATTCCTCCAAGCCTGGTCGCGAAGCCGCACAGGAAAACTGGGTGATCCAGGCCGGGCCCGCCTGGACGCGCGCACATCTTGAATTGTCGGCGGAAGACATCGCCGCGCCATTATTGACCGCGCTGGCAGGTTTCAGCGCCGCGCCTTTGCCCGCGCCCTTCATGGCCGTTGCGCATCGCTGGCGCTATTCGCTTCTGGAAGCGCCTTTGGGTGAGCCATGCCTTTGGGATAATACAGTACGCATTGGCTATGCCAGTGATGGCTGCATCGGTGGCCGTGCAGAAGCGGCCTGGGATAGCGGTGCGGCGCTCGCGGCCCGGGTGCTGGCATGAAACCCGCGCGCCCCGCCTTCGCAGACGATTTGAACGCAAGCCTGCAAGAAGCCTTTCGCCTGCTGGCTGATGCTGTGCCCAACCGGCGCAGCCCCTTCCATACGCCAACCCTTGCCAGCCTGGATGATACTGGCGCGCCCAGCCTTCGCACCATTGTCCTGCGCGGTTTTGATGCTGAAGCGCGCCGCCTGCGCTTCCATACGGATCGCCGCAGCGACAAGGCGCGCGGCATTGCGTGTGATCCGCGCGTGATGATGCATTTCTATGATGCTGCCTTGCATATCCAGCTGCGCGTGGCGGGGCGCGCGATGCTTCATTTGGATGATGCGGTGGCGGATGCTGCCTGGGAAGGCAGCCGTTCCAGCAGCCGCATGTGCTATGCTGCGCCGGATGGGTCTGGCGCTATTGTGCAGATCCCTCCCGCCGCGCCACAACATAGCGAGATTGGCCGCCCCCATTTCGCTGCCGTGGTGATTGCTTTTCATAAGCTGGAATGGCTTTGGCTTGCTGCTGCCGGGCATCAACGCGCGCGCTTCATCTGGGATGATGCGGGCAACCTTACCGCCGATTGGATCGCGCCATGAATATTGAAGCTATCACTGCAGCTATGCTTAGCATCGCCGCCGAACGCGGCCCGGAAAAAAGCATGTGCCCCACCGATGTGGCGCGCGCCGTCTCCGCCGAGAATTGGCGCTCCTTGCTCGGCGCGGTGCGGCAGGTGGCGGCAGAACTCGCGCGCCAGGGCAAGATTGAAATCCTGCGCAAGGGCAAACCCATCAGCCCTGATGAAATCCGCGGCGTCATTCGCTTGAGGGCCACATCATGATCTCCGCCCTGTTTTCGCGCGGCGCTGAGGGTATTCCGGCACCCGCACCGCTTGATTTCGCAACGCTGCAATTGCCGGCTTCGCCCAATACCTGCCTGCTGACGCCAAGCGTCGCACCAGGTCAGGGACATTTGCAGCGGGACCCGCTGCCAGCCTCGCCCGAAGCGGTGATGGCGGCTTTGGATCGCGTGGCGGCTGGTATGCCGCGCACCTTCCCCCTCGCGCGTTTCCCGGCGCGCAACCAGGCGCAATGGGTGGTGCGTAGCGCGCTGATGAATTACCCGGACATCGTCGTGGCGGAAGCGGCTGCGGTTGAAGGCGGCACCGGGCTTTGGATGTATTCGCGCAGCCTGATTGGCTGGTCTGATTTGGGTGTCAACCGCACGCGCGTCGTGGCCTGGCTTGCGGCGCTGGAAGCCGCGCTGCGGGCGGGCTAGGCGCAGGCCATGCGCTGGATCATCACCTTCATCGCCGAATCATGGGCGCTGATCGCCCCTTTTTGGCGGAGCGAGGAACGCTGGCGCGCACGCCTGCTGCTGGCGGTGGTGATCCTGCTCAATCTTGCGCTGGTCGGCATGACCGTGCTGCTG
Source organism: Alphaproteobacteria bacterium (assembly GCA_016869735.1). Classification (GTDB taxonomy): domain Bacteria; phylum Pseudomonadota; class Alphaproteobacteria; order Acetobacterales; family Acetobacteraceae; genus Neoroseomonas. The sequence continues at coordinate 17,499 of VGDL01000011.1, read as the reverse complement.
ACTTATTGGCAGCGCGCCTTCTACAATACGCTGGAAAGCAAGGATTGGGATGGCTTTATCGCGCTGCTTTTCACCTGGCATCGCACGGAAGCCGAAGGGCTGCTGCCGGGCTTCGTGCTGGTGGCCGTGCTTTATATCCTGATCGCAGTTTATCAGCTTTATCTGAGGCAGGCCTTGCAGATGCGCTGGCGGCGTTGGCTGACCGAAGTGTATCTTTCGCAATGGCTGGCTGACCGCGCTTATTACCGCATGGCGCTGACCGATCCCGGCATGGATAATCCGGATCAGCGCATTGCCGATGACGCGCGGCTTTTTGTCGAAGACACGCTTTCGCTTGGCATTGGCTTGCTCAATTCCATTGTCACGCTCGGGTCTTTCATTTTTGTGCTCTGGTCGCTGTCCAGGACGGTTACGGTGCTTGGTGTGGAAATTCCGGGCTATATGGTCTGGGTCGCGTTGATTTATGCGCTGCTTGGCACCTGGCTTGCGCATCTGATTGGGCGACCGCTGATTGCGCTCAATTTCTCGCTGCAAAGGCTGGAAGCGGATTTCCGCTACGCCCTGGTGCGGCTGCGGGAAAATACTGAAGGCGTTGCGTTGTATGGTGGCGAAGCGGATGAAAAGCGCGGCCTCACGCAGCGTTTTACCAAGCTGATGGTGAATTGGTGGGACATCATGCGCGCCACCAAGCGGCTAACCTTCTTCACCGCGGGTTATGGGCAGGTGGCGTCCATCTTCCCGATTGTGGTGGCTGCGCCGGCCTATTTCGCGGGACGCTTGCCGCTGGGTGGTCTGATCCAAACCAGCAGCGCCTTTGGCCAGGTGCAGGGTTCACTTTCCTGGTTTGTGGACAATTACGGTAAGCTTACGGAATGGCGCGCGACCGTGCAGCGGCTTTCGGGCTTCACAAAGGCTGTGGCCACAGCGCGTGCATCCGCGACGGGACCCGTGGCGCAGCCCGGGGAAGCGGGCCGACTGACGCTGCACGACATGACCCTTAGCCTGCCCGATGGCCGTGTGCTGATGGCGGATGCCGCCTTGCAGGTTGCCGCGGGGGATGCCGTGCTGATCAACGGCCCCTCGGGTTCGGGCAAATCCACCCTGTTTCGTGCCATGGCCGGTATTTGGCCCTTCGGCACCGGCAAGATTGCCTTGCCAAAGGATGCGCGCATTCTGTTTCTGCCGCAGCGCCCTTATCTGCCGCTTGGTTCCCTGAAGCGCGCCATTTGCTACCCGGAAAATGAGGCTGAGTTCAGCAATGCGGCGGTGCTGACCGCGCTTGGCGAAGCAGGGCTTGGCCACCTTGCGCCGCGCCTGGCCGAAAGCGATAGCTGGACGCAACGGCTTTCCGGCGGTGAACAGCAAAGGCTTTCCTTCGCGCGCGCCTTTTTGCTTCGCCCTGATTGGCTATTTCTGGATGAGGCAACCGCAAGCCTGGATCCGGAAGCAGAGGATGATTTGCATGCAAGGCTGAAGAGCTTGTTGCCGAAAGTCACCATTGTTTCAATTGCGCATCGCCCTGCTGTGGCAGAGTTTCATGACCGCGTGCTGAGAGTGGAAGATGGGCTGCTGGTTGAAATGCCGCGCGGCTAAAAACCGCGCCGCATCACGCCGCTTCCCCAATAATACGCAAAATATCAGCGCCATAGCGTTCTACGCGTGAACGCCCCATGCCCGGCACTTCCAGCAATTCATCGGTGCTGGTCGGGCGCCGCGCGGCGATACCCGCCAGGGTGCGATCATCCGCCACCACATAGGCCGGCACAGATTGCGCCTGGGCAATGCCGCGACGCCATGTTCGCAGCGCCTCAAACACCGGATCATCGGAACCAATGCCCGGCGCTTCCGGCCCCTTGCGCGCTGGCGCGGATTTCTTGCCGGCCTGCACAACATCTTCGCGCAGCATCACCACATCCTCACCACGCAGAATGGGGCGGGCGGCTTCGGTGGCCACCAGCTCTCCGTGGTTTTCCACCGCCACATCCAAGGCGCCGCGGCCCACCAATTGTCGCGCCACGCCGCGCCAGGCGGTATCGGGCAGATCCTTGCCCACGCCGAAAGTCGGCAGCTTGTCATGGGCGAATTGCGCGACCTTATCTGTCAGGCGCCCACGCAGCACATCCACCACATGCATCACACCAAAGCGTTGCCCAGTGCGCAGCACGGCGGAGATCATCTTCTGCGCGGCGATGGTACCATCAAATAGCCGTGGTGGGCGCAGGCAAATATCGCAATGGCCGCAGGCTTCGCGTTCCGGTTCCTCGCCAAAGCAACGCAGCAGCAATGCGCGCCGACAGGTGGCGGCTTCCGCAATACCCACCATGGCTTCAAGCCGCGCACGCTCCACGCGCTTCTGTTCCTCGCCAGCAGGGCTTTCGGCAATGCGGTGGCGGGCCAGCGCAAAATCGCCCGCGCCGTAAAGCAACAAGGCGCGCGCCGGCAGGCCATCACGCCCAGCACGACCAATTTCCTGATACCAGCTTTCAGGCGAACGCGGCAGATCAAGATGCGCGACCCAGCGCAAATCAGGCCGGTCTATCCCCATGCCGAAGGCGATGGTGGCCGTCATCACCATTTGCTCACCGCGCGAAAAACGCCGATGCGCTTCACGCTTGGCGCTGGCTTCCATCCCGGCATGGAAGGAAATCGCTTCCAGCCCGTCATCACGGAGCCAGGCAGCAGTGCTTTCCGTCTTGGCGCGGCTGCCGCAATAAATAATACCGGTGCCGCACGCTTCACGGATCAGGGCGCGGATTTGGCCGCGTTCATTCTCCCGTGGCGCGGCTTCGATCAGGATATTCGGGCGGTCAAAGGAAGCACGGAAAACGGGCGCTTCTTGCAAGCCCAATTGCAGGCGGATATCTTCCACCGTGCGCGGGTCTGCCGTGGCCGTGAGTGCCACGCGCGGCACATGCGGAAAGCGTGCGCCGAGAATGCCAAGGCCGCGATATTCCGGGCGGAAGTGATGCCCCCATTGGCTGACGCAATGTGCTTCATCTACCGCGAACAGCGCGATATCCAAGCCTTCCAGCCGCGCCTGCATGGTTTCAAGCGTCAGGCGTTCTGGTGAGATGTAAAGCAGCTTCAGCGTGCCATTGTGCAAATCGCGCAAGACCGCACGTGCTTCATCGGCCGACAGATCGGAATGTAGCGCCGCAGCGGCGACACCCTGTTGGCGGAGCGCCGCCACCTGGTCTTCCATCAGCGCAATCAAGGGTGAGACAACAATACCAATCCCAGGGCGCACGAGCGCGGGCACCTGAAAACACAGGCTTTTGCCGCCGCCGGTTGGCATCAGCACCAGGCCAGAGCCACCCGCAGTGACATGGCGGATGACGTCTTCCTGCCGGCCACGGAAGGCGCCATACCCAAATATGCGCCGCAAGGTTTCGCGCGGCGCGTCATGCATGGCGTTCATGCGGGCGCTGCATTCAGCGGGCGGCGGCGCATCGCGGTGGACTCCGATTCGATATATTCTTTGGTCGCGCGCCCGGCGCGCGGCGTCAACGCCAATAGCTTACCTAGAACACGCCGCCCCACCCAGAACGCAGAATTTGGCGCAATGTGGGTGGTTCAGCGCCACGGGGCGGGATGCTTCAGCAAGTGTCGTCCCCAATTCAAATTGCGGGTCATAGGCCAATAGCGTGCAGGCCAGCACAGCGGGGCGGGCAGCGCCCTTGCGCTTCACGGCCATGCGTGCGGAAGCGCACATCAGGCTGTCTGGCGATTTACCCAAAATGCCCCAGCAAGCGGTGGTGATTTCCGGCACATCCACCTTCGCATCCATCTCAGGGAACAGCATCAGCGCCACAGGATCGGCGGCGTCCACCGCAATGCCATTGGCTGCGAAAACTGCTGCGAAATCGGCGCGCAGCTTTGCCTCATCACCCGCGCCGAAGATCGCACGCCCGGCGATATGCAGCCGAATGCCATGGCGCGCCAGGAAGCGCAGCCCTTCAAGGGTGCGCTCAAAACTCCCCGCGCCGCGTTCGGCATCGTGGATCGCGGGATCAGGATGATCGAGCGAAACACGCAGCGTCAGCGCAATGCCGTATCTTTCCTGCAAAGCCAGCAAGCCAGCCGCCTGGTTCATCATTGGCTTCATGGCATTGGTCAGCACCAGCGCGGGCAAACCGCGGCGGAGTGTGTCTTCCAGCATCATCAGAAATTCAGGATTCATGAAGGGCTCACCGCCCGTGAAGCCAATTTCGCGCAAGGGCAGGCGCGATGCCTCTGCCTCATTCAAAAACGCTGCCACTTCGGCGGCGCTGATATAGGAAAGCGCATCATTGCGTGGGCTGCTTTCAATATAGCAATTGGCGCAGGTTATATTGCACAGCGTGCCGGTATTGATCCAAAGCGTCTCAAGCGCCTTCAAGGAAACTTGCGCACGTGGCTCGCCTTTTGCAGTCACGAAGGGATCGCGAAATTTCTGCCCATCAATAGGTCTTGCATTCACGGAGTGATGATTCACGCGCGCGCCCCCGCACTTGATAGAAGAACCTCCCGCGCCGGCTTCAGGACCGGGCTGCGGTTTTCCAGGAAGGGATCAGTAACATGGCATCATCACTTGTAACAACGCGCGAATCGCTCCGCGATCCGCTGGGCACCCTGCATCGGGAAGTGAACCGGGTTTTTGATGAGGTGTTTCGCGGCTTTCCATCCTTCCGATCGGGTGCGGCTGAACCGGCCTTCGCCCCATCGCTTGAAGTGCGAGAGCAGGAGGCGGAAATCCAAGTCAGCGCGGAATTGCCGGGCATGTCCGAAAAGGATGTGGAACTGACGCTGGATGATGATCTGCTGACGCTTTCCGGCGAAAAGAAATCCGAAAGGGCCGAGGATAAGGAAGGCGTGCATCTTTCGGAGCGCAGCTACGGCGCGTTTCATCGTTCCTTCCGTCTGCCCTTTGCGCCTGATCCTGCCAAAGTTGCAGCCCGGTTTGAAAACGGTGTGCTGAGCGTGACCCTGCCCCGCCCGCCAGGCGCCAAGCCCAGCATCAAGCGCATTGCCATCATGGGGGGAGATGGGCGGGGAAAGCCCAATTAAGGCTGGGGCATAACGGCCTTGGCCGGGCTATCCCGGTCAGGGCCTTCGCGTCCTTCAGCCCGTGGCTGCAATGGCTTTCCCACTGGCCAGACGAAGAATACGGCTTGGCCGTTCCACGCCGGTCAGGCGGTGCAGAATCAAGATCACGCTGCGTCCCGCAGTGGCCTCATCCAGCGTTTCCATGAAGGCAAGTTCGGTTGCGGCATCCAGCCCGGCAGCCGGTTCGTCCAAGATCAGCACTGGCGCGGGCGACAGCAACGCACGCGCCAGGGCGATGCGCCGCGCCTGACCACCGGAAAACCGCGCGCCCGCTTCGCCGCATTGCGTTTCAAGCCCATCCGGCAGGGCGCGCACCACATCGCCAATGCGCGCACGATCCAGCGCGCGCCACAGCGCGGCATCATCTGCATCGGGCGCGGCCAAGCGCAGATTGGCGGCGATGCTGTCATCAAACAACCGCGCATCCTGCGTGAGCCAGGCAATGCGATCGCGCAGGACTGAAGCCGGCAGGGTCGCGATATCAACGCCACCCAAAGTGATGCTGCCCTGCTGGGGTGCGGCGAATTTCAGCAACAACGCTGCCAAGGTTGATTTGCCGGTGCCCGATGGCCCGAGCAGCGCAATGCGCGCCCCTTCCGGCACACCAAGATCAAGCCCATCAAACACAAGCGGCCGATCCGGCGCCCAGGAAAACACGACATTGCGCAGCGAAAGCGCATGGCCTGAAGGTGCAGCACTTGGCGCAGCGGGATCAGGCACCGGTTCCGCTGCATCGGCCGCTTCAAACAGGCGCCGCGCGCCCGCTGCTGCTGCCGCCACCGCTGCCCCGGCGCGCGGCATCAGCCCCAAAGCCTCAGCCGCCGCAATCGCCAGGAACACGGCCAAAACGCCTGCCGCCATGCCGGGCTGGCCTGCCAGCATGGTCCACGCCAGCGCGGCCAATAGTGCGATTTGTGTCAGCAAGGCGCCCGCCGCGCCGCCCCAGGCTGCGCGTCGCGCCAAAGCGCGCTGCGCGCCTGATAGCGCCCGGTCTTCCTGGGCCACCCGCGCCAGCGCACGCTTTTCGCCATTCGCTGCCAGCGTATCTTCAATGCCTGTCAGCGGCTCCACCGTCGCGGCGCGCAATTCGCCCTGCGCGCGGGATGTCGCCTCAGCCGCACGCGCCGCATCCGGGGCCAGCAGCAGCGGCAGCACCAAGGCCGCGGTCAGTGGCAGTGCCACCAGCACGGCAAGCCATGGGTCCGCCGCGCCCAGGATCAGCGCAATCGCCAGCACCACAGCGATGGAAGCCGCCGCCGGCACCAAGGCGCGCAAATAAAGCCCATCCAGCGCTTCCACGTCGGCCACCAGCCGCCCGAGCAAATCCCCCGCGCGCCGCAAGCCAAGCCCGGTTGGCAAACGCTCAGCAAGGCGCCCAAAAAACCACACGCGCATATCGGCCAGCGCACGGAAGGTCGCTTCATGTGTCGCGAGCCGTTCCAGATAACGCATAACGGGCCTGAGAAGAATCAAGGGCCGCAACCACAGCAGCGCAATCACGCCCGCTGCGGCAAGTGCGGCACTTTCCGCCCCACCCACGGATGCCGCCACCAGCTTGCCCGCAAAGGCCAGCAAGGCAACGCCCGCCAGCGCAGAGATCACCGTCACGATGATGCCCACGATCAGCCAGCCAGAACGTTCCAACCAAAGCCTCAACACGCGGAAAAGATCAGCGGTCATGGCCTAATCATTCCCCGCAAGCCGGCTGTCCTGCGCACGCCCATCCGCGATTTCCAGCCTTTGGCCAAAATAGGATCGCGCGGCCTTGGCATGGGTTGCGATAATGGCGGTGCGGCCCACGCAAAGCCGGCGCAAAGCATCCAGCACGGATGCTTCGGTGCCTGGGTCAAGATGCGCGGTGGGTTCATCCAATAGCACCAGGGGCGTGTCGCGCAAAAACGCGCGTGCGAGTGCCACGCGCTGCGCCTGGCCACCGGAAAGCCCGAAGCCGCCTTCACCAATCAGAGTATCCAGCCCCTGCGGCAAATCCTTGGCGAAATCCATCACCTGCGCGGCCTCAGCGGCGGCCAATACGGCAGCATCATCCGCATCGGGCCGCGCGAGGCGAATATTCTCCCGCAAGGTGGCGCGGAACAAATGCGCGCGCTGCCCGACATAGGAGGACAGGCGGCGCAATTCGGAAGGCTTCAGCAGCATCGCATCGCGGCCATTGATGGCAACGCGCCCGGCATTGGGCCGCGCGAAACCCATCAGGATACGCAGCGCGCTTGTCTTGCCCGCGCCCGATGCACCAGTCAGCAGCAGCGTTTCGCCAGCCAAGACGCGAAAGGAAAGGCCATCCAAGGCCGGCGGGCGCGATGGATCATAGGCAAGCCGCACATCCTGAAAAGTAATGGTGACCTTTGGTGGCACTTCTTCCAGCAGCAGCCCGGTTTCTTCCGGTTGCTCCAGCAGCGGCGCCAGATCCGCCGCCGCGCCGCGCGCGCCAAGCTGTTCATGATAGGCCGCGGCAAAAGAACGGAGCGGCAGGAAAAACACCGGCACCAGCAGCACGACGAAAAACGCCGTCACCGGATCAGGATGCGCGCCGGTCAGTACCGCGCCGTGGCGAATGGCAAGGCAGGCCAGCGCAGCAGCGGCGATCAATTCCATCGCGCCGGAGGAGATGAAGGCAACGCGCAGCACGCGCATGGTGCGTTGGCGCAATTCCTCAGCGGCTGCGGCTAGTCTTTGCGTTTCCGCGCGCTGTTGATTGAACAGCACCAGCACAGGCAGGCCGCGCATGCGGTCCAGAAAGCGCCCGGACAGCCTTTGCAGGGCAGCTAATTGCCGGCGGCTCGCTTGCGCCGCACCAATGCCGGACACCGCCTGCGCCACCGGCACCATCAGGCCCGCGACCAAAAGGATCAGGCCGCTCACGGGATCAAACAGCGCGGCGCAGCCGGCGATCAACAACGGCGCGACAACAGCGATGATGGCAGCCGGCATCCAGCGCGCGAAATAGCCTTCCATCGCCTCCACGCGTTCCACCACCAGCGCACTTTTCTCCCCAACCGGGCGCTGATCCGCGGGGCCTTGCGCCAGCAAGCGCGCGAAGATGCGGGCGCGCAGACTTGCTTTTGCTTCTTCCCCTGCGGCCGTCTGGGCGCGTTCCTGCGCAATGCCAAGCGCCGCCATGATCAGCGCGAGAGCCCCGGCGCCGAAGAAATCCGCCCAGGATGCCTGAGTGCCGCCCAAAAGTGCCGCGAGTAGGCGCGCGATCAGCAGCGCTTGCGCGACGGCGGCAAGTGCCAGCGCAAGGCCAAGCAGGACCGGCCCGTAAAGCCGGCCCCTCAGTGCCTTTGCTTCCCGCGCCAGAAGTGCGGCGGCGGCAGCCCCCTCCCGTTTATGCTCCGAAGCCATGACAGTCAGACTAGACCGTTTTGGCTGACAGATACAGCCGAAACCGGCGCCTTAGCGCCAGGGTTCCACCAAAATCTTCGCATGGGTTTCGGGGTTGGCGAGGTCCTTGAAGGCCTGCCCGACCTCGGCCAGGCCGATCCGCCCGGTAATGAGTGGCCGCACATCCAGCCGCCCGGCGCCGATATGGCCAAGGGTGGCGGCAAATTCCTGCGCGTTATAGGCAAGGACGAATTGCAGGGATAACTGCTTGACGATGCCGAAATAGGGTTCGATTTCGTCCGGTTCCATGCAGACGCCAACCACCACAATGCGCGCGGCATTGGGCGCGCCTTCCATCATGGCGGTCAACACGCCGGGGATGCCGACGCATTCAAACAACACGGCGGGGCGGCGCTTGGGGCCAAGGCCGAACAGCGCGGCGTAGCGGCTGGAATCAAAGCCATCTGGCGTGATGGCGCGTTCCAGCGCCTGGTAGGGGCTTTCAACGGCGGGGTCTATGACGATATCCGCGCCCATTTTTCGCGCCAAGGCGCGGCGCCCGGCAGAGAAATCCGCCGCGATGATCGGCGCATGGCCATGCAGCTTGAGCGCCGCGATGGTCGCAAGCCCGATCGGGCCGCAACCGATCACCAAAGGCACTTCGGCATTATTCACACCGAAATGTTCCACGGCATGAAGGCCAACCGCCATGGGTTCCGTGAGTGCGGCGTAATCGGGTTCCATCCCCGCGGGCAGCGGCAGCAGCATGCGTTCCGCGAGCGGCATGTATTCAGCGAAACCGCCCGCCACATCAGGATTATAGCCAAGGCCAAGCACGGTGGTGCCGGCAATGGTCAGCGGCATGGAGGTGACCAAATCCCCCGGCTTGAATTTACATTCGGTACCGGGGCCATTCGCCACAACCTCGCCCACAAATTCATGGCCGAAAACAACATCGCGTTCGGCATCCATTGTCCAGCGCCCACCGGTGCGCTGCGCGAGAGAGACGAATTCGCGCGTAAAACGCGCCGCATGCAAATCCGTGCCGCAAATGCCGCAGGCCCTGGTGCGCACCAGCACCTGGCCGGGCTGAAGCTGCGGGTCCGGCACATCGCCCAGCACAAAATTTCCCTGGCGGAATATCGCAGCGCGCATGGTGGTTCCTTCCTTTGGTTTTGGCGGGGATCAGCCCGGCTTTGCCGCAGGATGGCGCAGCCGCGCGATGAAAATCAACGCCTATTCCGCCGCCACTTTGGGCCGCCAATCGCCAATGGAGGATTTCGCCAGCCCCAAATGATCCCGCAACGTCGCCCCCGCATATTCCTTGCGGAACAGGCCGCGGCGCTGCAATTCCGGTACCACATGCGTCACGAAATCGCGGTAACCATCGGGCACATAGGTCGCCGCCACCACAAAGCCATCGCAAGCGGGCTTGGTGAACCATTCTTCCATCTTATCGGCGATTTCCTTGGGCCCACCCACCATATTCATATTTGGCCGGCCGCGGCCGCTGCCGGTGATGAATTCGCGCACGGTTGGATTCTTCTTGCCGGTGTTTTTCACCACCCGGTCACGAATGGCTTGCAGCCCTTGCATGCTGGCCATTTCCTCATCGCTGAAGGGCTCATCCATGCCCTTGGTCGAGAAATCGAAATTCAACGCTTCTGACAGCAAGGACAGCGCATCAATTTCCAACGGCAGGCTTGCGATCAGCGCGGCCTTGTCTTCCGCTTCGGCCTTGGTCGCGGCGCAGATGGGGGATATCAGCGTTGCCACCTTCACATGATCCGGATTGCGCCCAGCTTCCGCAATCATGTGCTTGAATTCGGCGTATTCCTTCGCGCCAGAAGCGACACCGTGATAGGCGACAAAGACCAGTTCCGCCCAGCGCGCGGAAAAGCGCTTGCCGCGCCCACTGCTGCCGGCCTGGATCACAACGGGCCGGCCCTGCGGGCTGCGCGGCACGGTGAAAGGCCCGCGTGATTTCAGGAATTGCCCGCGATAATCGAGCCGCCGCACCTTATTGCCATCGGCAAAGCGGCCCGAGGCCTTGTCCACAATCAGCGCATCCGCATCCCAGGCATCCCAATGACCGAGCACGATTTCGACGAATTCATCCGCGCGGTCATAGCGCCGGTCATGTTCCATCATTTCATTATGGCCCATATTGGCCGCTTCACCGTCATTCAGTGATGTCACCACATTCCAAGCCGCGCGTCCGTTGCTCATCAGATCAAGCGTTTGCATGGTGCGTGCGACATGGAAGGGCTCGTAATAAGTGGTGGACGCAGTGGAGCCGAGGCCAAGGCGCGAGGTAACGGCGGCCATCATCGTCAGTGTCACAATGGGATCAAGCTTCACGCAGCGAATGCCATGTTCCACCGTGTGGTGATGGTCATTGCCGTAGCGATCCGGCATGGAAAGCCGGTCATCAAAAAACCCAAGGTCGAATTTGCCGGCTTCCAGGATGCGGGCGATTTCCTGATAGAAATCGGCGGTGAGGAAATCCGTGCGCGACAGCGGGTGCCGCCAGGAACTGGCGTAATTGGTGCAGTTCTGCGCCTGCATGAAGCCGACAAGATGCATTTGCCGCATGGAATGTACCCCCAAACTCTATGGGGAAACAGTCTTGCACCTTGGCGGGCAGCGTCAACCTATCCTTAGGCGCGGCCAGCTTCAGCCGAGTGCGGCAACCCCCGGCAATTCCTTGCCCTCCAGCCATTCCAGGAAGGCACCGCCGGCGGTCGAGACATAGCTCATCCGCTCCAACACGCTGGCATGGCGGAGTGCTGCCACGGTATCGCCACCACCCGCGATGGATTTCAGCGCGCCGGATTGCGTCAGCGCCGCGACAGTTTGCGCCGCCGCCACCGTTGCGGCGTCAAAGGGAGCGGTCTCAAAAGCGCCAAGCGGGCCATTCCACACCAGCGTCGAAGCGGTGCGCAGCCGTGCTTCCAAGGCGGCCTCAGTCTCCGGCCCCACATCCAACGCCATCATGTTTGCTGGCACGGCATTCATCGCGACGGTGCGGGTTGGCGGATTGGCGCGGAATTCCTCGGCCACCACCAGGTCAACCGGCAGCAGGATTTCGCATTTCGCGGCCTTGGCCTGTTCCATGATCTGGCGCGCCGTTGCGTGCATTTCCGCTTCCTGGAGCGATTTGCCCATGCCATGGCCCTGCGCCGCCAGGAAGGTATTGGCCATGGCGCCGCCAATCACCAGCACATCCACCTTGCTGCAAAGATTGCCGAGCAATTCCAGCTTGGTCGAAACCTTCGCACCACCGACGATGGCCACCACCCGCCGCGCGGGATTACCCAGCGCTGCATCCAGCGCTTTCAATTCCGCTTCCATCAGCCGCCCGGCATAGGCCGGCAGCAGCCGCGCAACACCTTCCGTGCTGGCATGGGCGCGATGCGCTGCTGAGAACGCATCATTAACAAAAGCATCGCCCAGCTTGGCCAGCGCCGCCGCCATGGCGGGGTCATTCTTTTCCTCACCGGCATGAAAGCGGGTGTTTTCCAACAGCAACACACCGCCATCGGCCAGCGCCGCAACGGCGGCTTCGGCTTCTGCGCCCACGCAATCATCGCACCAGGCAACGGGACGGTTAAGCGCTGCCGCCAAGGCTTCCTGCATGGGCTTCAAGGACATTTCCGGCACGCGCTTGCCCTTGGGCCGATCAAAATGGCTCAGCACCACCACGCGGGCACCTTTTTGCGCCAGTTCTGCGATGGTCGGGCAAAGCCGTTCGATCCGCGTGCGATCCGTAATGCGGCCATCCTTGACCGGCACATTCAAATCCGCGCGCAGCAATACGCGCTGACCCTTGGCGGGCAGCGCATCAATCGTCTTGAAAGCCATGATGGAACCTCGGTCAGGGGTGGGGCAGCACGTGGTGCGCTGCCCCGTAAACCTAAATCAAAGGGAACCGAACAGCGCGGCGGTATCGCTCATGCGGTTCGAAAAACCCCATTCATTGTCATACCAGGACAGCACGCGCACCAGCCCGCCATCCACCACCTGAGTCTGCGTCGCATCAAAGGTGGAAGATGCCGGGTTATGGTTGAAATCAATGCTGACCAGCGGTTCGGTATTATAGCCAAGAATGCCCTTCAATTCGCCCTCAGCCGCCGCCTTCATCGCCGCATTCACCGCTTCCTTCGTCACACCTTCCTTGGCGGGCACGAAATCGAGCGACACGAGCGAGACATTTGGCGTTGGGATACGAATGGCCGTGCCATCCAGCTTGCCCTTTAATTCCGGCATCACCAGGCCAACCGCCTTGGCCGCGCCGGTTGAGGTCGGGATAGCGGAAACCGCCGCAGCGCGGGCGCGGTGCAGATCCTTGTGCAGCGTATCAACGGTGTTCTGGTCACCCGTATAGGCGTGGATCGTCACCATATAGCCGCGCAGAATACCGAAGTTTTCATGCAGCACCTTGGCCACCGGTGCCAGGCAATTCGTGGTGCAGGATGCGTTGGAAATCACCGTCATGTCTTTCGTCAGCGTCTTGTGATTGACGCCATAGACAATCGTCGCATCCGCATTGTCGCCGGGGGCGGAAATCACCACCTTCCGCGCGCCGGCGGTGATCAGCGCGGAGGCCTTTTCCTTGCTGGTGAAAATGCCGGTGCATTCCATGGCGACATCAACGCCCTGGAAGGGCACCTTGGTCGGGTCACGCTCAGCACTGACGGTGATCGGCGCATAGCTGCGGCCATTGGCGGTGATGATGATCTTGTTGCCATCCACCGCAACCTCACCGGGGAAGCGGCCATGCACACTGTCATAGCGGAACAGATGCGCATTGGCTTCCACACTGCCCAGATCATTGATCGCAACGCATTCCACGTCGCGACGATTGCTTTCAATCATCGCGCGCAGCACCAGGCGCCCGATGCGCCCGAACCCATTGATGGCAACCTTGACGGCCATGATATTTTCCTTCCCCAAAGAAGCTGAAATCAAACCCCAAGCCGCTTGCTTACGGCCTGCACCACCGCTTCCGGCGTAATGCCGAAATGCTTGAACAATTCATCAGCGGGCGCCGAGGCACCAAATCCGGCCATGCCAATGAAAACACCATCCGCACCCAGCCAGCGTTCCCAGCCAAAGCCCACTGCCGCTTCAATGCCAAAACGCGGCGCGCTGCCCAGCACGCTGGCGCGATAGGCATCATCCTGCGCGGCGAAAAGCTCCCAGCACGGCAAGGACACCACGGCGGTTGCAATGCCCGCTGCCTGCAAGGCATCCCGCGCGGTCATGGCGAGCGACACTTCGCTGCCGGTTGCGATCAGTGTCGCCTGGCGCGCGCCATCGGCTTCCGCCAGCACATAGCCACCGCGGGCCGAGCGATTCTCAGCCGTATCGGTCCGCAGCGTCGGCAGGTTTTGGCGCGACAAAGCGAGCAAGGAAGGCCCATCAGCGCGGCGCAAAGCCAATTCCCAACATTCCCCCGTTTCCATCGCATCTGCCGGGCGGAACACATGCACATTCGGCATGGCGCGGAAGGAAGCGATATGCTCGACCGGCTGGTGCGTCGGCCCATCTTCACCAAGGCCGATTGAATCATGCGTCAGCACATGAATGACGCGCTGGCGCATCAGCGCGGCTAGCCGCACGGCAGGGCGGAGGTAATCACTGAACACTAAGAACGTGCCGCTGTAGGGAATGATGCCGCCATGCAGCGCCATGCCATTCATGGCTGCCGCCATGCCATGTTCACGCACGCCCCAATGGACGAAGCGGCCGCTGAAATTGCCGGGTGCGATCGCCGGCACGCCCTTCACATTGGTATTGTTGGAACCCGTCAAATCCGCCGAACCGCCCACCATTTCCGGCACGGATGGCACCAAGGCTTCCAGGGCCTTTTGGCTGGAAACGCGGGTCGCGAGCTTTGGCTTATCGGTGGCGATCTGGGCGCGCAGCGTGGAAAGTGCCTCATTCCAGGCTTCCGGTAGGCGGCCGGCCATGGCGCGTTCGAATTCAGCGCGCTGCGGGTGCTTGGCGATGCGCTTCAGCCAGGAACGCCGAGCGCCCGCGCCGCGCCGTCCGGCATTTTCCCAAAGCGCCTTGATATCCGCCGGCACCTCAAAAGGCGCTGCTGTCCAACCCAAAGCCTGTTTGGCAGCGGCAGCCTCAGCCGCCCCCAAAGGCGCGCCATGGCTGCCCGCCGTGCCCGCCTTGGTCGGCGCGCCAAGGCCAATAATGGTCCGGCAGGCGATCAGTGTGGGCTTCCGGTTACGCGTGGCCCAGGACATGGCGCCGGCCAATTCGCCTGCATCATGCCCATCCACGCGCCGCACGGCCCAGCCATAGGCCTGAAAGCGCTTCAGCACATCTTCCGAAAATGACAGCGCCGTATCGCCATCGATCGAGATATGATTGTCATCCCAAAGCACGGTCAGCTTGGAAAGCCCGTAATGCCCGGCCAGGGCAGCTGCTTCATGCGCCACACCTTCCTGCAAATCCCCATCGGAAGCGATGACCCAGGTGCGGTGATCCACCAAGGAGGCACCGAATCGCGCCGCTATCATGCGTTCCGCCATGGCCATGCCGACCGCGGTCGAAATGCCTTGGCCGAGCGGGCCGGTGGTGGTTTCAATCCCAGGATGCTCGCCAAATTCCGGATGGCCGGCCGCAGGGGAATGAAGCTGGCGGAAGCGGCGAAGGTCGTCCGCCCCCATGCCCTCATGCCCTGTCAGGTGCAAAAGGGCGTAAAGCAGCATGGACCCATGGCCGGCGGAAAGCACAAAGCGGTCCCTGTCCGGCCAGCGCGGGTCAGCCGCGTCATATTTCAAAAAACCGGCAAAAAGCGCAGTGGCGGCATCGGCCATGCCCATGGGCATGCCAGGGTGGCCGGATTTGGCTTGTTCCACCGCATCAATCGCCAGCGCCCGAATGGCATTGGCCATGCGGCGGGGATCATCGAGCGGGCGGGCGAGAATGGCCGCCTGGGCGGCGAGCGCGGGGTTGGGCGCGTCGGGGGCGGCGATGGTGGCCACGTTTGGGGGATTCCCTCGTGCTTGTGACTGGACCCTGGGCGCTATAGGGCGCGGGGCGGCCTCAGGCAACCGGTGCTGGAGGGTGTGGTGGCGCGGAGGCTCTTGCGGCCTCCATCAAAAGGGCTGCTTCAGGCCGGCGTCACAGGAAGCGCGACTTGAAGGTTATCGCGCAATATCTTTTTCAGGATATCGTCACCATTTGCCAGGAAATCCAGCATGAATGCCTGACCACGGGCGACGATTTGGGCTGCTTCGTTCTGATGTAGTAATGCCCAATCTACCCTGGATTTCAGATCGGAAAGATCAGCGGCTACTGGAATGTAATGCACCCAAGCCTGCAGAAACTCATGGTAAAGAAGTTCGTACTCATGGGCGACGCGAAAAATCAACATACCTTGAAGATACCGCAGGTTGGTACCCCAGGCTGATGCATTGCCCGGTAAATCCAAGAACATTTGATACTGGGCAAAATCCCGAGGATCGATCTTGGGGGAAAGAATTTTGTTTTCCTTGAAAAAAACTGGCTGGCCCGCGCACTTCCTCTGGCGTTTGAACAATATTTGTTATCTTGCAATCGGCATGCAGCGGCAATTTCTGAGCTGTGTGCAAGCATGCCTTGACCCGATGATTGTCACAGAATTCCTCAAAGGAATGGATGAAGGCACCAGTGGTCGAACCCCTCCAGAAGAGTTGCTTTTTGCGCTCCAGGAAGGGTGGCCCCTGATAGAGATCGAACGACCGCCCTGCATTTTGCCATTTCGCAATCTCGGCCAATAGATACAGATCAGGAATGAGAGGTTCCTTGCTGCCACGGGCGCGATCAAAACGGAGCCCCGGATCAGAGCCATTATCGTCGAAGGAAAAATCCAACTGACGCCCATCGCAAAAATCGCGCTTCAGGTCTGTCAACGCACGCGATAAGCGCTTGAGAGAAGCGGAAATCCGTCCGTCAAGATATAATTCACCCTGCACGGCGGCAAGGATCACCGCTGGGGCTATCCCTAACTGTAGTTGGGGTCGTTTTGCCCTATCGATGCCAAACCTGATGCGAATGGTATTGATATCCGTGAAAGGATGCAGCGCATAGATGATCGGCGGCGCGCATGTTTCCAGGCGATCCGTGTCAAGCGCCGTTGAGAAACGACGCGTCAAATTGGCCCATGCGCTAAAGATCTGGCGAAACTGCTGCAAGATCCGAGTGTTGACCGAAAGAAATGGCGCATCAAGACCCGCCCAAGCCGTATCGGGCGTCAAAAGCTTCGCAAGCACAAGCGGATCCAGGCCGGTTGTCGCTGCCATCTGATGGAGAAGTTGTACGACTTTGTCGATGAATTCAGTGATATTTGACGTATGGTGACGGGCGCGGATGACATCATGTTCAAGACTGGCAAAAAACCCTGCGCAGGCCTGCTCAGGGAGGCTTGAGGGGTCCCCCCCGACTATCGCTTAAGCCGAATCCAATCCCAGACGGGATCAGCTGAGCACTGGTCTTTCGCCTGGTGGAAAAGCGCGTCGAATTCTGGTGGCGCGACCTGAAGGCTGGGTTTGGCAGCGCCTTCATCCATCTGCCAACACATCACCAGGCGAGAGAGAAAAACATGGAAATAAATTCTGGTTGTCTCGCCTGCATTCGCCAGCAGTATTGGCCAAGCGCCAGCCGGTATGGTTTCCAGGGAAAGGCGCCCTATTCCTGGAAGCTGAAGCGGTTCATGATCCGTTTCGTTGCGGATAGTGAAGCCATCAACCCCGTCAAAGCAGGGGATTCGTAAAAGCAAGGGCGCTCTTTTTATTTCTTGATAATGCCAAACTCCGCGTTTGGCGCAACGATGATCAAATGGTGTTCTTGGACCGGGGCGCCAACCTGGTTTCGGGGAAAGGCTCAACCGAAGATCTGGCGCCAAGTTGACCTTGTCATGCCAAATTGCCCGCAGCGCCGGACATGGCTGACCCCGGCTGGCTTGGATAACAGGGCGCACTTCGGCCCCGCGCGCAAAAGACAATTGGCATTCGCGCAGGCAAACGCCACAATGCACCCATGGGAAGCATCATCCGGCCAGAAGCCACA
>VGDL01000010.1 GCA_016869735.1 Alphaproteobacteria bacterium | reverse complement strand
ATGGCGGCTTCCCATTGCGCTTCATCGGCCACATCCAGGTTGATATAGCTGGCGGAACCACCGGCCTTTGTTATCTCGGCCACCACGGCGCGGCCTTCGGCTTCCATCATATCGGCCACCACCACCTTGGCACCTTCACGCGTCAAAAGCCGTGCGGTCGCAGCCCCCATGCCGGATGCGGCGCCTGTGATCAACGCCACCTTGTTTGCTACGCGCATGATGTTTCCTCCTGTTCCTTGCTGATCAGGAAGCCTTGCAAGGCTTGCGCGTTACCGCAAGAGCTTTGCTTTGAGCGACTGATTCACTGCGCCGGCGTGCCGCCTCTGCGGATCAGGTGCTAACCATAAGTCATGCCTGATTCCGCGCCCCGGCTCATGTCGCGCGGGATGGGCTGGCCGGTCAGGGTAAGCGCCAAAGCCTCGGCGGTACGAATACCATCCACGCCGGCACTTAGGATACCGCCGGCATAACCCGCCCCTTCGCCAGCGGGAAACAGCCCTGGCGTATTGATGCTTTGAAAATCAAAGCCGCGCGGGATGCGAATGGGGCTGCTGGTGCGGGTTTCAACGCCGGTCATCAGCGCATCGGGGCGCGCGAAGCCGGGCAATTGCTGATCAAAGGCCAGCAATGCTTCACGCATGGCCGTCACCGCAAATTCCGGCAGGCAGAGCGCAAGATCAGTGGGCGTGACACCTGGCTTGTAGCTTGGCAGCACATCGCCAAGCGAAGTGCTGGGGCGGCCCGCCAGAAAATCGCCAACAAGCTGCGCCGGCGCGCGGTAATCGCCACCGCCAGCGGCAAAGGCGGCGCTTTCCCAATGGCGCTGATAGTCAATGCCGGAAAGCACATCGCCCGGAAAATCCTCGGGTGAAATACCCACCACCATGCCAGCATTGGCGTTCCGTTCGGCGCGCGAATATTGGCTCATGCCATTGGTGACCACGCGACCCGCCTCGCTGGTGGCGGCCACCACGGTCCCGCCGGGGCACATGCAAAAACTATAGACGGCGCGGCCATTTTTTGCGTGATGCACAAGCTTGTAATCCGCCGCACCAAGCAGCGGATTGCCGGCATTCGGGCCGAAACGCGCGCGGTCAATCATGCCCTGCGGGTGTTCAATCCGCACGCCAATTGAAAACGGCTTGGCCTGCATGGCAATGCCGCGCGCATGCAGCATCGCAAAACTGTCCCGCGCGCTATGGCCAAGGGCAAGGATGGCGTGATCGGCTTCAATTACCTCACCATCCGCCAGCACCAGGCCACGCAGGCGGCGCGTGCCATCGGCTGCGGTTTCAATGATCAAATCATCCACCCGCGCGCCGAAGCGATATTCACCGCCCAAGGCTTCGATCGCGGCGCGGATATGCTCCACCATGGATACCAGGCGAAAGGTGCCGATATGCGGCTTGGAGACGAACAGGATCTCCTCAGGCGCGCCAGCCTTGACGAATTCAGCCAGCACCTTGCGCCCGTAATGGCGCGGGTCGCGGATCTGGCTATAGAGCTTGCCATCGGAAAAAGTGCCGGCGCCGCCCTCACCATATTGCACATTGCTTTCGGCGTTCAGCACGCCACGGCGCCACAGCCCCCAAGTATCCTTGGTGCGTTCGCGCACCACCTTGCCGCGTTCCAGAATCAGCGGGCGAAAGCCCATTTGCGCCAACAATAGTGCCGCCATGAAGCCGCAAGGCCCGGTGCCGACCACGACAGGGCGACGGATGCCCGATGGTGCGTGGACGACAAAGCGATATTGCGTATCCGGCGCGGGCGCGATGCGCTGATCGCCCGCATGGCGCGCGAGAACGTCAGCTTCATCGGCAACTTCGCAATCCAACGTATAGACCAGCATGATCGCCTGCGGCTTGCGCGCATCATAGCCACGGCGAAACACCTGCATCGTCCGCAGCGCCGCATCGGCAATGCCAAGCCGCGCCAGCACGGCGGCGCGCAGGGCGTCTTCCGGATGGTGCAAAGGCAGGCGCAATTCAGTCAGGCGGATCATGGGGGTTCTATAGTCCGTCTTGCGCTCTGCTTGAAATCCTCTCTTGCATCGGTCAAGCATGGGGCATGGCTGATATTCTTTGTCTTGGCGAACCCATGCTGGAATTCAACGCTCAGACGCCGGATGCGGATGGCAGGCGCCATTATCTGGAAGGCCATGGTGGCGATACCTCCAACGCCGCCATCGCAGCCGCGCGCGCCGGGGCCTCGGTTGGGATGCTGACCGCACTTGGCCAGGATGGGCCGGGCGAGAGCTTCATGCAGCTTTGGGCGCGAGAAAGGGTGGATACCGCGCATGTCATCCGCAATCCTGCGGCGCCGACAGGGATTTACTTCGTGACGCATGATGCGCGCGGCCATCATTTCAGTTTTTATCGCAGTGGCAGCGCGGCTTCGCTTTACCGGCCTGAAGATGTGCCGGAAGCGGCCATTCGCCGCGCAAAATACCTGCATCTGTCGGGCATCAGCCAGGCGATTTCGACCAGCGCCTGCGATGCTGCCTTCCGCGCCATGGAAATCGCCCGCGCTGCTGGTGTGCGGATTTCCTATGATACCAATCTGCGCCTTAGGCTTTGGCCTGCTTCGCGCGCTGCCGCCGTGATCCATGCCGCGATTGCCATGGCCGATATCGCGCTGCCTTCTTTGGAAGACGCAACCGCGCTGACGGGGCTGAAAAACCCCTATGCCATCTGCGATTTCTATCTGCGCCTCACCCCCCTGGTGGTGCTGAAATGCGGGGCTGAGGGCGCCATTCTCGCCACGCGCGAAGCACGGCATCGGCTGCCCGCGCACAAGGTGGCGGCGGTGGATGCAACCGGCGCGGGGGATTGCTTCGCCGGCAATTTCCTCGCGCGTTTGCTGGCAGGCGATGCGCCGCTGGATGCCGCGCGCTACGCCAATGCGGCAGCCGCGCTTTCCACCACGGGCTATGGCGCGGTGGCGCCCCTGCCCTTGCCGGATGCGGTGCGCGGCTTGCTCGAACCCCGCTTATCAGCCCCAGGCGCGATTATCGCCTGGGCGTAGCCGCAGCCCTGGCCGCAGATTGGTGAAGGGCAAAATCGCCGGGTCCGCTACCACCGGACCGGGCGCGGTCACCACAATCACCTCAGACGCTATCGGCTGGAAATGCGCGCGGAAATGCACGCTGGATTTCACGGCGACAATCGTCTGTTCCGCCGGTTCAACACCAACCTGCCGGAACAATTCCTGATCATGGCCCTGCATCTTGCGGCTGACCACCACCACGCGCACGCCAGGCGCCACACGGATCAGTGCAGAAGGCCCAAGATCGGCGGGATTGCCCTTGCCCATCGGCCCGCTCAGTGTGAAGCGCCCATCGGAGAGTTTCTCGACCACCGCATCCACGCGCAACGGCACGCCATCGCTTTTGCCGCCGAGATCAAGCGTAAGGCGCGCACCCTCCCCCGCCGCGTGGCAAGCAGCAGCAGCTTCGGCATCATTCATCGGCGCCAGCACGGCACCTTGCGCGTTTTGCCGGATCAATTCCGCGAGCAAACCGGTGGTATCGCCATGGCCGCCGCCGCCGGGATTATCTTGTGTATCGGCCAGCACCACCGGCCCCTTGCCGCCGCGCGCCATGGCACGTGCTACACCCTCAGCCGCGGTTGCGACACCCAGCGCGAATTCCGGTTCCTTGCTGGCGATGAAAGCAGCGAGCGCTTCCGCCGCCGCGCCGGCTTGATCGTGCGTATCGGCGTAAGCCGCAATGGCCATGCCGCAGCCGGGGAAATCCGCATAGGGAAAGCCGAAGCAGAACCCCAATTCCCAAATGCCTGGCGCTGCACCCAGGCGCGCGCGTTCCGTCATGACATCGGCCATGGGCGCCACCATGGTGCATTGGCCTGGCAAGGGCGTCCAGAAATCCAAATCGCGAAACAGCTTTGCCGGTTTTCGGCCTTCCTTGATCATCCGCAGCAATAGGCGCGTTGCCTGCGCACCGGCGGGCTTCATATCCACATGCGGATAGGTACGGAATGGCACCAGCACATCGGAAAGCGCGACCATCTCCGCGGTTTTATTCGCATGGGGATCAAGGCTGACGGCGATGGGCAAATCAGGCCCCACCACGGCGCGCACGCGGCGCAGCACTTCGGCTTCGGCATCGTCAAAATCCACCGCCACCATGGCGCCATGCAAATCAAGATAAACGCCATCAATCGGGCCGGCTTCCAGCGCGTCCGATAGGCTTGCCACCAATAGGCTGGCGATGCGTTCAAATGCTTCGGCTGTCACAGGCCCGGCGGGGTTGGCGAAGCACCAGACCAAGGGGGCGAGTTCCACGCCGGCTTCTTCCGCCACCATGATCGCACCCGCAATCGGCGCGCTGGTCGGGCGCATGGCTTCAATCAGCCCAGCCGGGCGTTGCAGCGGCGGAAAGCCACCTGGTTTGACAAACTCCTGCCAGCCAGTCGGCAGCGGCGCGAAGGAATGGCTTTCATGCAAAAAGCCGCCAATGGCGATGCGGGTCATATTATTTCTCCTTCGCAATACCAGCGGTGGCGAGCACCGCATCAGCCAGCACACGCAAGCCCGCTTCGGCCCAGGCAGGCGTGATGCTTTCCGCTTCATTATGGCTGATGCCGCCATGGCAGGGGCAGAAAATCATCGCCGCCGGCACGCGCCGCGCGACATAAACCGCGTCATGCCCGATGCCGGTTGGCATATCCATATGCGGCAGGCCCAGGCGCTGCGCTGCATCACGCACGCGCCCGACCAAGGCATTGTCGAACGGCGTCAAAGGCGATTGCCAGAAATCGGTGATGGTGATGGTCACCCCTCGCGCCGCCGCCAATTCCACCGCCTTGGCGCGGATTTCCGTTCCCATGCGCGCGAGCAATGCTGGGTCGCCATGGCGCGTATCAATGCTGAACCAGATGCGCGACGGCGCGATATTGCGGCTATCGGGATAGACAGTGAGCCGCCCCACTGTGGCGCGGCCTGGTTCACCAGAGGGGCTGACGGCGCGCAAAGCGATGTCCTCAATCGCGGCCATCAGTGGGGCGGCGGCCATCATGGCATCGCGCCGCCCGGCCATGGGGGAACCGCCATGGGCTTCAACACCTTCGATCGTGACTTCGTACCAGGCCTGCGCCAGGGCATGCGTCACCACGCCAATATCCTTGCCGGCATTTTCCAGCAGCGCGCCCTGTTCGATATGCAATTCGAAATAGGCGGCAAGATCGGTCAGCGCCACCGGATCCGCATCGCCACGCCAGCCGATGCGCGTCAGTTCCTCGCCAAACGCCTTACCTTCAGTATCACGCAGGGCGAGCACATCAGCCTCAGCGAAAATCCCCATGGCCGCGCCGCTGCCCATCATGGGGGGCGAGAAGCGGGCGCCTTCCTCATTGGTCCAATTGATCAGCACCAAGGGTGCTTCGGTTTCAATCCCTGCTTCATGCAAAGCACGCAGCACTTCAAGCCCGGCCAACACGCCAAGCGGGCCGTCAAACTTGCCCCCCGTTGGTTGCGTATCCAAATGGCTGCCCATCGCGACGGGCTTGCGCGTGGGATCACGCCCTTCGCGGCGCAGCACCATATTGCCGAGGCGATCAACGCTGAGCGTGCAGCCAATTGCCTCCCCCCAACGGCGCAGCAAATGGCGGCCTTCGGAATCAAGGTCCGTCAGCGTCTGCCGATTGCATCCGCCTTTCGGCGTGCCACCAATCTTGGCGAGTTCCATCAGGCTATCCCAAAGCCGGGCGCCGGAAAGGGGCAGGTTCGTGGTCATGATGCTTTCTCCACCCCGCACCATTCGGCCATGGTCAGCGCAATGGTGCGGGTAATGTCATGCATGGAAGCCAGGCCGACGCTTTCATCAATGCCGTGAATATCCTGCGCATCGGGCCCAAAACACGCGACTGGCGTTGATTGATGCAGCACGAAATGCCGCCCATCGGTCAGCCCCGCCGCCGGATAATTCCGTAAATCCGAGCCCGAGACATCGTTGAAATGCCGCTTCGCCATGCGCACGATGGGCGCCTGCATATCAAACACACAGGGGTCCGCCATGAAACCCTTGAATTCCAGCTTGATCTTGGCGCCGCGCAGCTTTTCATCGGCGCCGGCTTCCGCCACCAGCTTTTCGATATCGGCCTTCACGGCCCGCGCAGTATTACCCATCATGACCCCCACGCGAAGGCCAATGCGCGCGCGCGTCGGCACGGAAGAATTCCATTCGCCGCCTTCAATCGTGCCAAGATTCACATTCACCGGATGGTTCACACCATGGAAGGAGGCATGGATGTTCTCGGCGCGGTTCATCTCCGCCTCATAGCGCTTGAAATAACCCGCGATGGTGCTGGCGGCTTCAATGGCGTTCAGCCCGGCTTGCATGTCACGCACATGGGCAGGGCGGCCGGAAACCGTGACCCAGGCCCAAACTACGCCAACCTCCGCACTATACATGGCAGGCAGGCCAGGCCCTGGTTCCGGGATGATCACCGCATCGGTCTTTGGCAGCGCGAGCATCGCCGCCAGCGCGCCATTGCCGGTGCATTCTTCCTCGATCACGGATTGCATCTGCACCTGGGCTGCCGGTTGCAAGCCAGCGCGGCGCAGGGCGCGAAAGGCTGTGACGTAAGAAATAATGCCAGCCTTCATATCGCCCGCGCCACGGCCATACATGCGGCCACCCCGAATGGCGGGTTCATAGGGCGGCGTTTCCCACATATCGGCGGCACCCTCTGGCACCACATCCACATGGCCTTGCAGGGTCAGGCTGCGCCCCTTGGCTTCGCGCGGGGTGAAGACCGCGACGACATTATCGCGCCCCTCATACGAAATGAGCGGTGGCGAAAAACCGGGATGGTTTTCCAGCACCGCCGGCACGGTTGGAATGCGCTGCGGCGTCAGGCCCAGCCCCTCATAAATCCGCGCCATTTCATTCAAGGCCGAGGCTTCATTGCCAAGCGTGGATGGGCAGCGCACCAGGCGCGTGAGCATGGCGATGCTCTCGGCCTGCAGCTCATCCACCGCTTGCAGAATGGCGCGCCGCGCACCGGGGTCCAGGGGTTGCGTCAAGGCTCGATCCTTCCATGCATGGGGCCAGACGCTACCCATCCAAACCAAGGGCAGCAAGCGCGGTGCCTTCGCAGCAGCGGCAAAACTGGTTAGCCTTGCCCCATGAAAACCTTCGCCCATCCGGATCAAGCCGGGCATCACCCGGCGTTTTTCCTGCAACGCGGTCGCGTCCGCGCCAATTTTGAAATTCCCGCCCGCGCGGCGGCGTTGGAAGCAGCGCTGCATCGCATCGGGCTTGCGCCAACCACGCCGGAAGCTGTGCCCGTTGCCGCGCTGCAAGCGGTGCATAGCGCGGATTATCTCGCCTTTCTTGCTGACGCGGCCAGGGATTGGTCGCTTCTTGCCGATCCGGGGCCGGAGGTGGTGGCGAATATGCACCCCTCACCGGAAATGCTGGCGCAAGGTGCCGCTTGTGGTGATGGTGTTATCGCCCGCGCCGGCTGGTATATGGCCGATACCGCTTGCCCGATTGGCCCCAGCACCTGGCAAGCCATTCAAGGTGCCGCGGCTTGCGCCTTGGCTGCGGCACGAGAAGCCGCTGCCGGGCGCAGCGCTTATGCGCTTTGTCGCCCGCCTGGCCATCACGCCTATGCCGCGCGCGCGGGCGGGCATTGCTATGTGAACAACGCCGCCCTCGCCGCGCAGGCTTTGGTGGATGCGGGGGCCAAGCGCGTCGCGGTGCTGGATATTGATAGCCATCACGGCAATGGCACGCAGGGCATCTTCTGGGAACGCGGCGATGTGCTGACCATTTCCATCCATGCCGATCCTGATCGCTATTACCCCTGGTTCGTCGGCCGCACGCGCGAACGCGGCGCGGGCGCGGGCGATGGGCGCAATATGAATATGCCGCTTGCCTTCGGCACGGGCGATGAGGGCTGGTTGGATGCCATTCGCTACGCCATGGCCGCCATCCGCGACCATAAGACCGAGGCGCTGGTGCTGCCGCTCGGCTTTGATGCCTCCGAACATGAACCTCTCGCCGCGCTGAAAGTGACAGCGGATGGTTTCGCCCGCGCCGGCACGATGATTGGTGGCCTTAAGCTGCCCACCGCCATCACGCATGAAGGCGGCTACAACGTAGATGTCATCGGCGATTTATTGGCGGGCTTCCTGCAAGCCTGGGGAGATGCAGCATGAGTGAAGCCATCCACGCGGCCACCCTGACCCTTGATACCCATGTGGATATCAAATGGCCCGACCCGCCCGATGCGACGACGGAAACCGACCGCTGCGTTGATTTCCCGAAAATGCAGCGCGGTGGACTGAAGGCCGTTGTCTTCATTGCCTATACGCCGCAAGGCCCGCGCGACGCTGCCGGCCATCAGGCCGCCGCTGATCGGGCGGAAGCCATGCTCCGCCACATCCGCACACGCGCCGATGGTGTGGCGCGCCGCTTTTGCGCCACCGCCGATGAATTTGAAGCAGCGCATCAGGCGGGCGCGCTTGCGGTGCTGAGCGCGGTTGAAAACGGCAATGCCATGGGGCGCGATTTGGCGCGGCTGAAACTCTGGCGTGATCTGGGCGCGATTTATCTGACGCTGACGCATGATGGGCATAATGATCTGGCCGATGCCGCGCGGCCCAAGCCGGCACTTGGCGATGGTACGGCGCAACATGGCGGGCTTTCCGATCTCGGTCGGCAAGCGATTGCAGAGATGAATCGCATCGGCCTGATCATTGATGTCTCGCATGCTGCGAAAACCTCCATGATGCAGGCCGCCGCGCTTTCCCGCGCGCCGATTGTGGCGACGCATTCCTGCTGCCGCGCGCTATGCGATCATCCGCGCAATCTGGATAATGAGCAGTTGGATATGCTGCGGGCAAAGGGCGGTCTGGTGCAGATCACGGCACTTGATGCCTTTCTTCGCCCGCCGGGCGCGGATGGCAAATCTCGCGCGACGGTTGCGGATATGGTGGATCATGTGGATTACGCGGTGCGCCGCATTGGGTTGGATCATGTTGGCCTGTCATCTGATTTCGATGGCGGCGGCGGCATTCCCGGCTGGGCCAATGCAGGCGAGACCATGAACCTAACAGCGGAATTGCACCGCCGCGGCTATGGCGCGCGGGAGATTGATTTGCTCTGGTCCGGCAATTTCCGGCGGCTGATGCGGCGGGTGCAGGGGATGGCCGAAACATAACTTATGATTGTTTTTCAGTGCGAGATGCGCCATTGATGCGGCATGTCCATTGCCCGCATCGCCACCTTCGCCTTCGCTGGGATCGACGCCCAGGCGGTGGAAGTACAGGTGCAAATCGCCCCGGGCCTGCCGGCCTTTCTGGTGGTGGGCCTGCCCGATAAGGCGGTTGCGGAAAGCCGGGAAAGGGTGCGCGCGGCCTTGCTTGGCCTTGGCCTTTCCATGCCGCCCAAACGCGTGCTGGTGAACTTGGCACCGGCTGATATCGCCAAGGAAGGCAGCCATTTCGACCTGCCGATTGCGCTCGCGGTACTGGCGGCGATGGATGTGCTGCCGCGTGATGAATTGGCGGGCTTTGCGGCGCTCGGCGAATTATCCCTTGATGGCGCCATCATGCCTGTCGCGGGCGTGCTGCCCGCAGCCCTTGGCGCCTCGGCGCGCGAATTGGGGCTGATCTGCCCTGCCGCGCAGGGTGGCGAGGCCGCCTGGGCAGGACAGATTGAAGTGCTCGCGGCACCCGATCTTCCCGCACTGCTCAATCACTTCAAGGGCGTGCAGGTCTTGCGCGCACCGGAAGCGCCGAAGCTGGATGCAGCACCACCTACTGGACCCTGTCTTTCCGATGTGAAGGGGCAGGAAACCGCCAAGCGCGCCTTGGAAATCGCGGCGGCCGGCGGGCACAATCTGCTCATGATCGGCCCACTTGGCGGCGGCAAATCCATGCTCGCCGCGCGCCTGCCTGCGCTGCTGCCTGATCTTTCACCGGCTGAGGCGTTGGAAGTGAGCCTGGTGCATTCCATCGCGGGCCTGCTGCAAGGCGGGCGGCTGGTGACGCGCCCGGCATTCCGGGAACCGCATCATTCCGCTTCCATGCCTGCGCTGGTTGGCGGTGGATCGCGCGCCAAGCCAGGCGAAATCAGCCTCGCGCATCGTGGCGTTTTGTTCCTGGATGAATGGCCGGAATTTCCGCGTCAGGCGCTGGAAGCCTTGCGACAGCCGATAGAAACCGGGCGCACCACCATCAGCCGCGTGCATTCGCATGTGACCTATCCCGCGCGGTTTCAATGCATCGCGGCGATGAATCCCTGCCGTTGCGGGTATTTGGGTCAGCCGGGTCGCGAATGTGGCCGCGCGCCGCGCTGTGGTGAGGATTACCAGATGCGGCTTTCCGGCCCGCTGCTGGATCGCATGGATATCACCATTGAAGTCATGCCGATTGCCCCCGCTGAATTGGCCCGCGCCCCGGCAGGTGAGGCAAGCACAGCGGTCGCGGCGCGCGTGAAGGCAGCCCGTGCGGCGCAGCGCGCGCGTTATGGCGTGGATGGACCGCCGAATAACGCCGAAGCAAGCCTCGCCCAATTACAGCAGGGAATTGAGGCTGAGGCCGCGCATTTGCTTGAAGTGGCGGCAACGCGGCTTGGCCTATCATCGCGCGGGCAAGTACGCAGCCTGCGTGTCGCGCGGACCATCGCTGATCTCGCGGGTAGTGGCATGATCCGGCGCGCGCATATCGCTGAAGCGCTGGCCTTTCGCCACCGCATGCCTGGAAGGGTTGCGGCTTAAAGCGACACCTCCGGCGAAAGCCGCAGCACATAGGATTGCCAAGGCGCGCGCGTCGCGATCCGTTCATATAGCGCGATGGCGGCCTGGTCAGTCTCAGGCACAATCCAGCGCAAATGGGACCAGCCACGCGCGGCGCCAAGCGCAGCCAGTGCTTCAATCAGAAGGCGCGCCACGCCCTGGCGGCGCGTATTGGGCCCCACAAACAAATCATCCAAGGCGCCGCAGCGTCGGGCGAAGACGATTTCCGGCAGATCAAAAAACAGCGCGAAGCCCACCGCTTCCCGATCACGAAAGGCGGTCAGGATTTCCGCGCGGGGATCATCAGCAATCAGTTGTAGCATGGCTTCAGGCGCAGCCGGCGCAGCGCCAGCCAGATGCGGCGCCATTTCCACGCCATAGGCTACAAGCAGTGGCAGCAGCACATGATGGTCATGCGGGGATAGAAGGCGCGTGATCAAGGGCATGGAGCACAACCCCTCAAAAACACTTGGGGCGCCGCATGACGTGCATGCGACGCCCCAGTGCCGGGATCCGGTAGCTTATCAGCTCGCCGGAGTGTCGGTCGAAGCCGGGGCAGCGGCCTTCTTCGCGGCGGGCTTACGGCCGGCCTTCTTCGCGGCGGGCTTCTTTGCAGCAGCCTTCTTAGCAGCAGGCTTCTTCGCAGCGGCCTTCTTCGCAGCCGGCTTCCGCTTGGCGGCAACCTTCTTCGCGGCGGGCTTCTTCGCAGCAGCCTTCTTAGCAGCCGGCTTCTTGGCAGCGGCCTTCTTCGCGGCGGGCTTCTTCGCAGCAGCCTTCTTAGCAGCAGCCTTCTTAGCAGCCGGCTTCTTGGCAGCGGCCTTCTTAGCAGCCGGCTTCTTCGCAGCAGGCTTCTTCTTGGCAGCAGCCTTCTTCGCGGCAGGCTTCTTGGCAGCGGCCTTCTTAGCAGCCGGCTTCTTCGCAGCAGGCTTGCGCTTGGCCGGCGCCTTCTTCTTTGCAGCGGCCATGGCCATCGCCTGGGCACGCGGTGTTTCTTCGGTTTCGGTAGTCTCGATGATATCAGTCATGAGAAGATGAATCTCCATGTGTTCCTGTTGAAGGCGTTCATGGGAAGGTCGCGCTGGGCGCGGCCAATTCCCAATTCAAGCCTGGGGTACAGCAGGTGGGGTCGGTGATGGCGGCGACGCGCGGATCCCGATGCGCGGGCCGACAGGACTGAAAGTCTCCGTGAAGCGCAGCCGCCAAAGCATCACGGCGCGCGGCATTCCGGCGCGGCGTGTTCCCCCTGGCCTCTCTCCCGCCCCTTGCAGATGCCATCACGGCAGCTTGGGGCGGTGTGGAACGCTGATCGTATGAAGCGAAGCGTCCCTTGAGTCTGCGGTCCATGGACCGTCCTTCCCTGCTGCGGCAATTCTGCCTTGCCGACTGCACTTCCTTTCCGCTTCACCGCGCCCTTTTTCAGGTGATGCACCTGAATTGGGGAGCGACTTTTCGCAGCGTTGAGGCAATGCGAATCGCGCAAGAGAATCGCGCGCGAAGCACGCTATCTTCATCACCATGTGGCATGTCAACAAAATCCGTCACATCACGCCAAAAAAAATGCGCGCAACGCGTGACGATGCGCGCAGTGTGACATACATGCTGCGGTTTCACACGCTGCTGCACGCCTTCACCATCTCTAAAAAAATGATGAAGGCGTCAGCAAACTATCGCGCTGACAGCAGCGGCACCGGGCGCTGTTCCGGCCCCGTATACCAGGAAAGCGGACGGATCAGCCGATTATCCGCGCCCTGTTCAATCACATGCGCTGACCAGCCCGTGATGCGCGACGCGACGAAGATCGGCGTGAAGAGCGGGATTTCAAAACCCATCAGGTAGTAGGCAGGGCCTGCCGGAAAATCGAGGTTTGGGTGGATGTTCTTCTTCTCCAGCATCTCACCGGCCAGGATGCGGCTGATCTCCATCCAGGTCTTGTCACCCACAACTTCGGCCATTTTTTCGGCATATTTGCGCATCGTCGGCACGCGGCTATCGCCGGTCTTGTAGACGCGATGGCCAAAGCCCATCACCAGCGCCTTGTGGTCGAAACGGCTTTGGATCCATTCCTTCGCAAGCTTCGGGTCGCCGATTTCCTTCAGCGTATGCATCACCGCCTCATTGGCGCCGCCATGCAGCGGACCCTTGAGCGAGGCAATGCCCGCCGTGATCGCGCCATGCATATCCGCCCCTGAGGAGGTAACCAGCCGCGCCGTATAGGTGGAAGCGTTGAAGGTATGCTCCGCGTAAAGGATCATGGAAACATCAAATGCCTTCAGCACTTCAGGCGCTGGCACCTTGCCCAGGATCAGGTTGAAGGCGTTCTCGGCAAAGCTATGCGCTGGGTTCGGCGCCACCACGGGCAGCCCGCGGGAAGCACGATAGGCAGCCGCAATTGCCGTTGGGATCTTGGCGAAAAGCCGCTTCGCCTTGCGATACTGCGCGGGTAGGGAGACATCGCCCGCTTCAGGGTCTTCCATGCCCATGAAGGACACGGCGGTGCGGATGGCATCCATCGGGTGCGCATCCTTGGGCATTTCGCGGATCACGCGATGCAGCGCCGGGCTGATCTCACGCTCGGCAGCGGTCTCGGCCTTGAAGGCGGCAAGCTGCGCGGCATTGGGCAATTCGCCTTCCCATAGCAGATAGGCCACTTCCTCAAAGCTGCAATTCTCGGCCAAATCCTGCACCGCATAGCCGCGATAGGTCAGGCTATTCGTCTCCGGCATCACCTTCGATACAGCAGAGACATCGGCATAAACGCCGACCAGGCCCTTATAGATTTCGGGTTTCGTGGTTTCGTTCATCGGGTTTCTTCCCTTGCTATTCTGGCTTTGGGCCGGCGCGCCCGGAGCCGACCCTGCCTTCCTCAAACGTCAGTTCAGAAGATGCCGGGCTTGCTGTCCAGCAGGCCACCGGCGGGCAGCGCCACATTCAGCGCGCTGAGCTCACCCGCCTTCAGCTTCGCCAAATCCTGCACCACTTCCAGGAAGCGGTTGGATTCACGGGTGGAGATGATGCCATCTGTGATGGTCTGGAATTTGCGGATGTAATCCGCCCGGCCAAAGGGCTTGGCGCCATTCGGATGGGCATTGGCGACGCCAAGCTCATCCACCAGCTTCGATCCATCCTTGAACAGGATTTCAACGCGCCCGCCGAAGGAAAGCTCATTCGGGTCGCGGGAATGGTATTTGCGGGTCCATTCCGCATCTTCCCGCGTTTCGATCTTGTTCCACAGCCGGACGGTATCAGCCCGACCCGCCCGCTTCGGCGCGTAGCTGTCCACATGGTGCCAACGGCCATCCTGCAGCGCGACCGCGAAGATATACATGATGGAATGGTCCAGCGTCTCACGGCTCGCCTTCGGGTCCATCTTTTGCGGGTCATTCGCCCCGGTGCCGATCACGTAATGGGTGTGATGGCTGGTATGGATGATGATCTTCTCAATCGCCTCCATATCCTTGATCTGCTCCCGCATGCGGAAGGCCAGGTCAATCAGCGCCTGGGATTGGTATTCGGCCGAGTGTTCCTTGGTGTAGGAATCAAGGATGGAACGCTTCGGTTCGCCCGCCTCCGGCAGCGGTACCTCATAATAGACCGGGCCATAGACATCCTTGCGGTTGGACCGCCCGGACAGCACCCAGGCAATGACGCTGTCTTCGCCTTCATAAATCGGCGAAGGCGCACCTTCACCGCGCATGCAGCGATCCACCGCTTCCACCGCCAGCTTGCCGGCATGGGCCGGGGCATAGGCCTTCCAGGATGAAATCTCGCCCTTGCGGGATTGGCGGAAAGACACCGAGGTATGCAAAGCCTGCTGGATGGATTGGAACACCACTTCCTGCTTGAGGCCGAGCAGCGTGCCAATGCCGGCAGCCGCCGCCGGGCAAAGATGGGCGATATGGTCCACCTTATGTTCATGCAGGCAAATCGCGCGCACCAGATCAATATGCAGCTCATAGCCGGTGGCGAGGCCACGGATCAGATCACGCCCGGATTTCCCCATGGCCTGCGCCACCGCCAGGATCGGCGGGATATTATCGCCAGGGTGGGAGTAATCAGCGGCGAGGAAAGTGTCGTGCATATCCAATTCGCGCACGGCAGTGCCATTGGCCCAGGCCGCCCATTCGGGGGAAACCGTGGTGGCGGATTTCACGCCAAACACCTGCGCGCCACCGGCCTTCTTCGCATGGCCAAGCGCCATGCCGCGCGCCGAGACGACCGGCCGGCGATTGATGGCGGCGATGGCGACCGAGGCGTTGTCGATGATCCGGTTGATGATCATCTCCTGCACCGGCTTTTCGACCGCGACCTTGTCCACGGCGACTCCGGCCATTTTCCAGGCCAGTTGGTCTTCGCGCTTTAATAGCGCCTTGGATGGGTGAACCTTTACGGCGTTGAGTTTCATCTGGGGCTTCTCCCTTTGTTGCTGGCGGCTTGCCTGATGCGCTTCTTCTGCGCCCATCCGCCGCCATCGTCCAATCCAATTGACGTGGCGCGCTGATAGGTTTTCCGTATGGGCGAAACCGCATTGGATCGCTCATGGATTTTCGCCTGATCCGCCGCCTGGGGCATTTTCTGGCCGTGGCCGAAGAAGGTCATTTCGGTCGCGCCGCCGCGCGGCTTGGCATTTCGCAGCCGCCACTGACGGCGCAAATCCAATTGCTGGAAAAGGAACTCGGCGTGAAGCTGCTGGAACGCAGCGGCAAGGGCGCACGCCCGACGCGGGAGGGGGAAGCGTTGCTGCCCCTCGCACGGCGCATCGCCGGCAATGCGGCGGATCTTGAAAGCCTCGCGCGCGAATTGCGCATGGGCCATCACGCGCCGGTTTCCATTGCCTGCGTCACCTCCGCGCTATTCGATTATCTGCCGCCCATCGTGCGCGCCATGCAGGCGGCACGCCCGGAAGCCGCGATTGGCGTCAGGGAGATGGATACGGCCGAGGCGTTGGAAGCACTAAGGCGCGGCGAGGTTGATCTGGCCTTGCTCCGTTCGGATCGGGACCGCGCGCCGATCAGGCTACGGCCCTTGGGAGAAGACAGGCTCGCTGCCGCCTTGCCGGAAGGCCATCCGATTCTGGCCGGGCCTGATCCTTTGCCGCTATCTGCCCTGGCCGAAGCGCCGATGCTGATGCTGCCGCGCGCGATCAGCCCC
The DNA here is from genome assembly GCA_016869735.1 of Alphaproteobacteria bacterium. Lineage (GTDB taxonomy): Bacteria > Pseudomonadota > Alphaproteobacteria > Acetobacterales > Acetobacteraceae > Neoroseomonas. Next base: position 62,824 of record VGDL01000010.1, on the reverse strand, counting down.
GCCTATTCGGATGCGATGACAGCCGCCTGCCATGCGGCAGGCTTCACGCCGCGTGTGGTGCGCGAAGTGGGATCGGCCATGGCGCAGCTTGGTTTCGTCGCGGCAGGGCTTGGTGTTGCGCTGGTCTCGGAAGGCATGGCGCGGCTCAATCCGCCGGGTGTGGCCTTTCGGATTCTGGCGGGGCCCATTCGCGGCGTTGGTGTCGCACTCGCCTGGAATGCGGAGCGGGAGAATGAGGCAACGAGCCTCGCGCTTCAAATCGCCGATGCGCAGTTCGGCGGGAATGATCAGCGCAAATAGCGCTTTTCAATCTCCCGCATCGCGCCATCCCCCTGAAGGGCAAGGATATCTGCGACACTGGCGATGGAGCCTTCGACGCCAGCGATGCCGCCATCGGCGATGATGCGCGCAAAGCAGCGGCGCATGGCGGCGACGGCAGCGCGGATCGCGTGATTGCCGCAAATGATCAGCCCCACTTTGCCGAGTGCCGCGACTTCGGCGAAGGAAAGCTCGGGATAGGAAGTGGGCACCAGCACCAGCGGCACCGGGCCCCGCCAGGCACGGCAAAAGGCCAGAATCTCATCGGGCGTTTTCTGCTTGCTATGGATCAGCACCGCATCCGCCCCGGCTTCGGCATAGGCTGCACCGCGCTTCAACGCCTCATGCTGACCCAGCCCCGCGATCAGCGCTTCCGTGCGGGCGATCACCAGCGGGCCGCCCGCGATGCGTGCGGCTTCGATCTTGCCCTGGAATTCTGCAATCGGCACCAGTTCCTGCCGCCCACCGGGGCGCAGGCTGCTGCCTTTCGGGAAGGTCTTGTCTTCCATCACCACGGCCGCGACACCCGCCGCCGCATAGCGCGGCACCAGATAGGCGACATTCACCGCATTGCCCTGCCCGGTATCAATATCGGCAATTACCGGGGCGGGCTGCGCTTCCACCATGGCGCGCATCGCCGCCAGATGCGTATCCCAGGATAGGATGCTGGCATCCGGCACGGCATGGGCGGCGGAAAGCTCAAACCCGCTGCCCCAAATGGCATCGAAACCCGCTTCGGCGGCGAGTTTCGCCGAAATCGCGTTATGTGCCGCCATGGCAAGCGCGGGGCGGGATGGGTCAAGGCGGGCGCGAAGCCGCGCGGCGGGGTTTTCTGACATGGCCGATGTTCATCCCTGCCGCGCCTTCAGATCAAGCCCGGCTCTGGCCCGGCGTGCCGTGCTGGATTAGGTTCACGCCTGCGCCCTGGGGAATAAGACCAATCCCCGCAATATCTTGATGCAGGAGTAAGCCATGCCCGCCACCACCCCTTTTGATCGCGTCATTCGCGGCACCTTGGTGCTCCCTGATCGCATCCTGGCCAATGGTTGGATCGCGACGCGCGGCGACATCATTGCCGGCATTGGCGAAGGACCATCGCCGGTGGCCACATCGGTCGAGGATTACGGCAGCAAGCTGATCATGCCGGGGCTGGTGGATGGGCATATGCATACCTCATCTTCGCGCGGCTGGCCGGGGATTGAAGGCGCTTCCAAAACCGCTGCCGCAGGCGGGGTCACGACTTGCGTTGACATGCCCTATGATGTGCCGCGCCCGGTGACGGATGCAGGCATTTTCAAGGAAAAGGTCGAATATGTGAACCGCCTATCCCATGTGGATATGGCGCTTTACGGCACCATCCTGAAATCAGGCGGTGTGGATGCCATTGCCGGGCTCGCTGAAGCCGGCGCCTGTTCCTTCAAGCTTTCCACTTATGAATATGACCCGGTGCGCTTCCCGCGCATTGACCACCCCACCATGGTCGCGGCCTTTCGCGAAATCGCCAAGACCGGGCTGATGGTGGCCGTGCATAATGAGGATCAGGAGATCGTGGTGCGCCTGACCGAAGAAGCCAAGGCCGCTGGCAATACCTCCCCCATCTGGCATTGCCGCACCCGCCCGCCGCTCTGTGAGACCATGGCGGATCTGGAGATTTTCGAAATCGGGCTTGAGACCGGCGCGCATGTGCATATCGCCCATTCATCGCTGGCGCGCGGTTTCGAGATTGCGGAGGTGTTCCGCCGCATGGGCGGCAAGGCATCGGGCGAAGCCTGCCTGCAATACCTGTGCATGACGGAAGAAGACATCATCCGGCTTGAGGGCTTCGGCAAATGCAACCCGCCCTTCCGCACGGCGGATGAGGTGGAACGCATGTGGGGCGCCTTTGCCAAGGGGCAGATCGCTTATGTCTCCACCGATCACGCGCCCTGGCCGCGTGACCGGAAGACCTATACCGGCGATATCTTCACGGTCGGCGCGGGTCTCACGGGGATGCAAAGCTTCGCGCCCGTGATGTTCACGCTACTCAAGCAACGCGGCCTATCGCCCAGCCTGATGGCGCTTTACTGCGCCGAACGCCCGGCACGCTTCCATGGGCTTTATCCGAAGAAGGGCGCGTTGCGTGTGGGCGCGGATGCGGATTTGCTGGTCATGGAAGAAGGCGATTTCACCTTTGATGCACAGGATATCCAGGACCAGGAAGATGCCAAATGGTCGCCCTATGATGGCATGAAGGTGAAGGGCCGCGTTGCCGCCACCTGGCTGCGCGGCAAGCAGATTTGGGATGGCAAGCAAGTTTTGGCCAAGCCCGGCGCCGGGCGCTTCGTGCCGCGTCAGCACAGGGAAACCTATGTCGGAGAATAAGGAAAAGCAGCGCCCGGAAGGGCATTGGATCAAGCGGCCACCGCGGCCATCCAAGCCCGCAGCGCCGCCACCAAGGCGGAAGCCCGGACTGGTACAGGCGATGATTGCGGGTTCGGTTGGCATCATGCTTGGCATGTTGAACGCCGCCGCCACGGGTGCGGGCGGCTTGCCCGATCCCGTGCCGGCGATTGCCGCCGGCATCGGGCTTTGCATTGGCGCCATTGCGACCTGGCGCCTGTTTGGCGGCACGCGGCAGGATTTCCGGGATTTGTTTTTCTGAACCCGGCTTGCCGCTCGGTATTGCTTGGCCCATGGAAGGGCCTTCCATTTTCGCAGGGAGAAACGCGATGAATTCCGCAGATTATTATGTGAAGCACCTGGCGGTGGATTTGCCTTTGGCGACCGCCGATAAGATCGCAGATGTCACGCTGGCCACGGGCCGCGCGGCGGGCATGCTGCCGCTGACCGTGGTGGTGCTGGATGCAGGCGGGCATGTTGTGGTGCAAAAGCGCGAAGATGGTTCGGGCATTCTGCGCGCCGAAATCGCGCGCGGCAAAGCCTATGCAGCGCTTGGCATGGGGGTTGGCAGCCGTATCCTGCGTGATCGCCTGAAGGAACGCATTGCCTTCCAGGCCGCCGTCGCCGCCGCTTCCGATGGCAGCTTCGTCCCCGTGCCAGGTGGCGTCTTGATCCTGAATGCCGCCGGCGCCGTGATTGGTGCTGTGGGCGTCAGCGGCGATGCGTCAGACCGCGATGAACACGCGGCGTGTGAGGGCATCAAGGCCGTGGGCCTTGCTTCCCACCCCGATGCAGCGGTTGAAAATTGGCGTGATGCCGCGCTTTGATATCTATCGCCGCGCCGCGCTGTTTGGCGCTGGCGCGGCGCTGATCGCGGGCGGCGTGCGGGCGCAGGAGGCTTATCCCTCCCGCCCGATCCGCATGATCATCCCCTTCCCCGCCGGCGGTCCGACCGATGTCTATGCTCGGCTTTATGCTGAGCGCCTGGGCCGCGAATTGGGCCAGACGGTGGTGACGGAAAATCGTGGCGGTGCGGGTGGCGCGATTGGCTCCTTGGAAGTGTCGCGCGCGCGGGCTGATGGTTACACGATCCTATTTGGCACGGCTTCGACCCATGCGCTTTACCCGCTGGTGACGCGCCAGCCTCAGTTCGATGTGGTGCGCGATTTCACGACGATTGCGGAATTGGGCGGTGGGCCGCTTTGCTGGTTGGCGCATCAATCGCGCCCCAACACGCTGCGCGAATTTCTCGCCGTTGCGCGCAACGCCAATCCACCACTTTCCTATGGCTCACCAGGCAGTGGGACCATGATGCACCTTGCCACTGAGTTGCTGAAGCAGCAGGCGGGCGGGGTGGCGCTGACCCATGTGCCCTATCGCGGCGCAGCGCCAGCGATGAATGATTTGGTGGGCGGCACCTTGGCAATCGCAGTCAATACTTTTGGCGGCGGCTTGCCGCTGCACCAAGGCGGGCGCGCACGCATGTTGGCGGTTGCAACAGCACGGCGATTGGAAGCGGCGCCCGATGTGCCGACCGTTGCTGAAGCACTTGGCCTTGCCGGTTTTGAAGCGGTGTTGTGGCATGCGGTCTTCGCACCCCCTGCCCTTCCTGCGCCAATCCTGGAACGGCTTTCTGCTGCCACCAATGCCACCCTGGCCGATGCTACTTTCCGCGCAAGCCTCGCCGCATCCGGCATCACCGCTTCCGCGCTAGGCACCCCCGCCAGCGCCGCCGCTTTCATCGCCGCCGAGACCAGGCGTTACGCGCCTGTGGTCGAGGCTATTCGTCCGGAGCTTGAACAATGAGCCGAGTATTGCGCCTTGCCGGCGCCCAAATGGGGCCGAACCAAAAAGCCGATAGCCGGGAAGCGATCCTGGCGCGTATGATCGCCTTGTTGGAACAGGCCGCCGCCGCCGGGGCGAAGATGGTGGTGTTTCCGGAATTGCCGCTGACCACCTTCTTCCCGCGCTGGCTATTCACCGACCAGGCCGAATTGGACAGCTATTTTGAGCGCGAGATGCCCAATCCGCGCGTGCAGCCGCTATTTGATCGCGCCCGCGCCTTGGGCATTGGCTTTTATCTTGGCTATGCGGAACTGACACCGCATGGCAAGCGCTACAATACGGCGATCACGGTTGGGCCGGATGGCAGCGTGCTTGGCAAGTACCGCAAGATTCATCTGCCCGGCACGGTTGAACCACGCGTTGGGAATCGCTTCCAGCAATTGGAAAAGCGCTATTTCGAGTATGGTGATCTCGGCTTTCCCGCTTTTCGCGGTCCCGATGCCTGGGGCCGGCCGGTGCTTGGCATGCTGATCTGCAATGACCGCCGCTGGCCGGAAGCCTGGCGCTGCTATGGCTTGCAGGGGATTGAGCTGATGCTGATTGGCTATAACTCGGCCGCCTATGATCCGATGGGCGGCGATAACGAAGACCAGTCGCTGCGGACCTTCCATTCGACTCTCGCGGTGCAGGGCAATGTCTATATGAATGCGACCTGGGCGATTTCGGTTGCCAAGGCGGGCGTTGAGGATGGCTCCGGCCTCATTGGCGGTTCAGTGATTGTGGACCCGAATGGCCGCGTGGTGGCGGAAGCGAAGACACTGGGCGATGAGATCATTGTCGCTGATGTGGATTTCGATGCCTGCCGGCAGGGGAAGGAGAAGATGTTCAACTTCGCCGCCCATCGCCGCCCGCAATGGTATCGCGCCATGATTGACCAGGTGGGGGCGGTGCCGCCGGCGTGATGCGCGCCGCGCGGTTCACGATGACACACTTATATATATGTGTAAGCAAAGGATGAGCGCATGACCCGTTCCCTTGTTCTGGCCGCCGCGCAATTGGGCCCGATCCAAAAGGCCGAAGGCCGTGATGTTGCCGTCGGGCGCATGATCCGCCTGATGGAAAAGGCGCATCAACGTGGTGCCGAGGTGGTAGTCTTTCCCGAATTGGCGCTGACCACCTTCTTCCCACGCTGGTATGAGGAAGACCTCGCTAATGCAGATCATTGGTATGAAGCGGCACTCCCTTCCAATGAAACCGCGCCGCTATTTGAAGCCGCGCGCAAATGGGGCATCGCCTTTCATCTGGGCTATGCCGAGAAAACACCGGAAGGCCGGCGCTTCAATACCGCGGTTTTCGTGCTGCCATCTGGCGAGATTATCCTGAAATACCGCAAGGTACATTTGCCGGGGCATAAGGAATTCGATCCTGTCCGCCATGTGCAGCATCTGGAAAAGCGCTATTTTGAGCCGGGCGATCTTGGCTTTCCGGTAATCCGCGCGTCGGTTGCGGGCCAGCCCGTCAATCTTGGCATGATGATCTGCAATGACCGCCGCTGGCCGGAAGCCTGGCGCGTGATGGGGTTGCAGCAGGTGGAATTGGTCATGCTTGGCTACAATACGCCGTCACTCAATATGGAAAATCGCGGTTTTGAGGCGCCGCATCTGCGTGTCTTCCATAGCCACCTCTCCATTCAGTCGGGGTGCTACCAGAATTCATGCTTTGCGGTCGCAACCGCCAAGGCTGGCACGGAAGATGGGCATGAGCTGTTCGGCCATTCCATCATCGTGAACCCGCAAGGGGAAATCATGGCCCAGGCTACCAGCTGGGATGATGAGCTGATTGTGGCGGAAGCGGACCTTGGCAAATGCGAATTGGGGCGGAAGACGATTTTCGATTTCGCGCGCCATCGCCGCCCGGAACATTATGGCCGCATCGCCGAACAGGTGGGCAGCGTGGCGCCACCCGAATGGCAGGGTAAAGCCTAACGTCAGACGACGATAACGCCTAGTCCTGCCGGCAGAATACCAAAGGGGTCAAACAGCAAAGGCGCGGCGCGGGTAATTGCTACCATATCAAAGGCGCGATGCGGCGTGCCAAGGATAATCGCGTCAGGCCGTGCGCCATCCGGCATTGTCAGGGCAGCGCTGCGTGGCATGGCTGACAGTGCCTTGGGCGCGGCGCCGATCACTGGATCATGCCAGGCAAGATCAGCACGCCCGCCCTGCAAGGCGCGCAAAAGCCTGACCGGCGCTGCGGCGCGCAAATCGGCGACATCGGGCTTATAGGTGACGCCTGCCACCAGCACGCGCTTGCCTTCAAGATCATCACCAAGCCTTGCGCTGATTTGTCGCATCACGCGCGCCACGCGCCCACGATTGCGCGCCATGGCCTTGGCGAGCAAAACGGATGGCGCGCCCGCGCGCGCTGCTTCCATTTGCAAAAACGCCGGGTCCACCGGAATGCAATGCCCGCCGGCGCCAAGCCCGGGCCAAAAGGGCGCAAAACCAAACGGCTTGGTCGCCGCTGCCGCCACCACATCGCGGGTCGCGACGCCAAGTGCCGTGAAGGCAGCATGGAGTTCATCCATCAGCGCGATATTCACCAGGCGATAGGTGTTTTCCAAAAGCTTGGCGCATTCGGCAATTTCGGGCGATGCCACCACCTCGACCCGGTCCACGATATGGCGCCAAAAGGCCAAGGCGCGGCGGAGTGAGGCATCATCCGTCGCCCCCAAAAGCCGCGGAATGCTGCTTGTGGCCAGCGCATGGGGGCCGGGGTTTTCACGTTCGGGCGAAACGGCAAGGAAAACATCGCGCCCGATGCGCCACCCCGCTTCTTCCAACACCGAACGACACAACCCATTGGTCGCCCCCGGCTGGCAGGTGGACACCAGACAGACCAGCGCGCCAGGCTTCAAGCCGCGCGCCGCAACCCCAAGCGCTGCCCGCACCGCTGCCAGATCAGGGCGCCCGCGCGCATCAAGCGGGGTTGGAACGCAGATCAACCAGGTATCGGCGCCGGCCAATACCGCCGGATCAGCACTGGCGCGAGAGCTGCCCCTGCCTGGGCGATGGGCCGCGCTGGTGACCGCCCGCGCCGCTGGCGCCGGGTCATAGCCAATCACCTCATAGCCTGCGGCGGCGGCACCAAGCGCCAAGGGTCGGCCAACATAGCCAAGGCCAAGCACAGCCAGCCGCCCCCGATTAAGGCTCGGCCTGGGTGCGATCGCTGGGTGCAACAGATCTTGGATCACGATTTTATGATTGTATTAATTTGCCTTATTACAACCCTGGGTTTTTATTAAAATTCATTTCCCTCGGTCTCCACGCCCAGCCAAGGCGCCGGAAACCCTATTTCCTGCGCGGCGCGTTATCGCCTAAAGACACGCTCCCAAGCGGTTGGAGGCAGCCATGGCGAGGCTTTCAGGGTCAGATGATGACGGCATGCTGACCGTGGTCGGGCATCCGCTGATCCAGCACAGGCTTTCGCAAATGCGCGAAAAATCCTGCCCCGTGCCGACCTTCCGCGCCCTATTGCGTGACATCGCCATACTGCTTGGCGCCGCTGCCTTGGCCGACCTGTCGCTGGAAGCGCGGGAGATTGAAACGCCTCTTGAAACCATGTCGGCCCCAAAGCTTGCCGGCAAGCCGCCTATCTTCGCCCCGGTGCTCCGCGCGGGCATTGGCTTTCTGGACGGCATGTTGACCCTTCTGCCGGAAGCCGGTGTTGCGCATATCGGCGTTTATCGGGACCACAAAACGCTGCAAGCACATGAATACTATTTCAAGGCGCCAGAGGATCTGCCTGAACGCCTGGTGATCCTGCTTGATCCCATGCTGGCGACCGGTAATTCAGCCATCGCGGCGCTGGATAGGCTGAAGGCGCGCGGCGCGACACGCATCCGCTTCATCTGCCTGCTCGCCGCGCCCGAGGGCATTCGGCATGTGCGGCAAGCCCATCCTGATGTGCCGATCTGGACTGCGGCGATTGACGATAGGCTTGATGAAAACGGCTACATCCGCCCCGGCCTGGGCGATGCCGGGGATCGCGTTTTCGGGACCTAATCCGCTGGGCCCAATACTTCGGCAACCGAGCCGTCCGCGATGATGCGCCCGGCATCAAGTTTGATGGCGCGGGTACACCATTTGCGCACAATCGCCATGTCATGCGTTGCAATGACAAGTATGTCTGCGCCGGTCACCAATCGCGTCAGGCGCGCTTCAGCCTTGGCCATGAAGTCCGCATCGCTCGCCAGGAACCATTCATCCATCAATAGGATTTCCGGGGTCATCGCTGTCGCCATCGCGAAAGAAAGCCGAACATTCATACCGGCAGAATAACCCCGGATGGGCAGGTCTATGAATTCGCCAAGCCCAGAAAATTCGGCCACCTCATCGGCCAGGGAACGCCCTTCCCGTTCCGTGAGACCTCGGTAGAGACCACGGAGGACGATATTCTCGCGCCCGGTGAGCAAGGGGTTCATGCCCGCCCCAGGGTCAATCAAAGAACCGATGGTTCCTTCCACCATTAATTGGCCAGCGACGGGTTCATAAATGCCGGCGATGGTACGCAAAAGCGTGGTTTTACCGGCACCATTGGAACCGATCAGCGCAACGCGGTCGCCCTTGCCGATGAGAAAATTGAGATCCGCCAGGGCCGCCACAACAACGCGGCTTTCCGCATGCTGCTTCACCCGGCGCGTCGCACCATCAAAAATACGCCGCTTCAAGGACCGCGCATTGTGGTGATAAAGCGGAAATTCGATCGTGAGCGCATGCGCTTCAATGCCAGCCATGGCGTTCAAACCCAAAACGCGATGCGGCCGCGAAAGCGGGTGAAAAACGCGAACCCCACCGCCGATAGCATCACTGTGAAACCAAGCGCTGTGGCCCACACCATCGGATCAATCGCGCGCCCCAGCAAAGGAGCGCGCATAATTTCCATAACGGCATTGAAGGGATTAAGCGCGAGCCAGACCGCCCTTTCACCCAATTGTTCAGGCATCCAGATGATCGGGGTGATGAAAAAGCAAAGCTGCATCAGGGATGAAATGATGGGCGAGATATCCCGAAAACGCGCGCAAATCATCCCCAGGAAAAACGCCGCCCAAAAGGCGTTGCACAGGAATATCAGAAAGCCTGGCAAAAACGCAACGATCCCGAAACCAGGTGAGATGCCGAACAGAAATAAAACCACAAAAATCAACGGCAGATTATGCGCGGCCACCAGGAGATTACGCAAAACGCACCGCAAAACATGCACGGTGAAAGGCAAGGACATTTGCCTAATAACCGCTTCGCTTGAGGTAAAGCAATCAGCACCATCAGTCACAGCCTGATTGATCATGGCTCAAAGAATCAGGCTGATCGCAAGCCAGGGAAAGAAAGTGCCCGGATCCACCTTCATATATGTGAGTAAAAGAAGCCGAGTGCGACGACCATCGCCGCCGTCGTCAGGGTTACCCAAAACGGCCCCAAAACGGACCCGCGATACCGATGCTTGATGTCACCCCAAGCCAAGGCAGCCGCAAGACGCCATTGCAAAATGCCTTCGCGCAAATCCGCCAAAGCCCGCTGCACCCGCTCGGGGTTGGCGGCATCAAAGACTCGTTTCCTTGAAAGGGTCACGCTCATGCTAGGGCTTTTATAGACTTCAATGCCGAACGTCACGCCGGCCTTGCTCAGATATGCAAAGCCCGCCCATCCACGGCGAGTGCCGCTTCCTTCACCGCCTCATTCAGCGAAGGGTGCGCATGGCAGGTGCGGGCCACATCTTCAGCACTTGCGCCAAATTCCATCGCCAGCGCCAATTCCGCAATCAGCGTGCCGGCATCCGGGCCGATGATATGTGCGCCCAAAACCTTATCGGTTGCCTTATCGGCCAGGATTTTCACAAACCCATCCATATCCCCCATGGCGCGGGCGCGGCCATTCGCGGTGAAGGGGAATTTGCCAACCTTATAGGCAATGCCACGGGCCTTGAGCTGTTCCTCGGTTTCGCCCACCGAAGCAACCTCCGGCCAGGTATAAACCACGCCCGGGATCGCGCCATAATTCACATGCGGCTTTTGCCCGGCCAGCATTTCCGCCAGCGCAACACCTTCTTCTTCGGCCTTATGTGCCAGCATTGGCCCCGCGATCACATCGCCAATGGCGTAGATGCCCGGCACATTCGTCGCGTAATGGCCATCCACCTTGATGCGACCACGCTCATCCAAGGCAACGCCCGCCTTGTCCAAACCAAGCCCTGCCACATAAGGCCGGCGCCCAATCGCAACCAGCACGACATCGGCCATCAGTTCCTCCGCAGCGCCCCCGGCGGCGGGTTCCAATTTCAGCGTAACACCCTTCTTTGACTTGGCCGCACCCATCACCTTGGTCTTGAGCTTCGTCTTGATGCCCTGCTTCGCCAGGATGCGTTCAAACGCCTTGCCAACTTCCAAATCCATGCTCGGCACCAGACGATCGAGGAATTCCACCACCGTCACTTCCGCGCCAAGGCGGCGCCAGACGCTGCCCAATTCCAACCCGATATAACCACCGCCAATCACCACCAGATGCTTCGGCACGCTCGTCAATTCCAAACCACCGGTTGAGGTAACGATCTGCTTTTCATCAACCTCAACGCCCGGCAGGGGAATGCTCTCACTCCCGCTCGCGATCACGATGTGCTTTGCGGTATAGTCCTTGCCGCCGACGCTGACGGTGCCGGGCGCGGCAATGCTGCCCTCCCCCTTCAGCCAGGTCACCTTGTTCTTGCGGAACAGGAATTCGACCCCCTTCACATTGGCACCGACCACTTCGCCCTTGCGCGCCAGCATCCGCGCCAGATCAAGCTTCACCGAACCAACCGTCACACCATGATCCGCGAGCTTATGCAGCGCTTCTTCGTAATGTTCCGAGGATTGCAGCAGCGCCTTTGATGGGATGCAGCCGACATTCAGGCAGGTGCCGCCCAAAGTCTCGCGCTTTTCCACGCAGGCGACCTTCATGCCCAATTGCGCCGCACGGATGGCGCAAACATAACCGCCGGGGCCGGCGCCAATCACGATCACGTCAAAGGCTTCAGTCATGGTCAGGCGTCCTCAACCCGTTTGTTTTCGCCACCTTGTTTGGACCGGGCAGGCGGGCCGATCAAGCCATCAAATCGGACTTGGGTTTTTTGTGCTTTCCGGCTTAACCTTCCTGCCGGAAGGCGGCGCCGATAGACGCGCCCCTAGGGAGGAAAACCAATGTCGAAGATCACTGGGATATCACGACGGGGCGTATTGGCCGCAACCGGTGCGGCGCTTGCTGCGCCCGGCCTGGCCCTGGCGCAAAGCCGCTACCCGGATCGGCCCATCCAGCTTGTGATCCCCTGGCCCGCCGGCGGTTCCGCCGACGCGCAACTGCGCTCCATCTCCGATCTGGTCGGCAAGGTGCTTGGCCAGCCCATGGTAGTGCAGAACCGCCCCGGCGCGGGTGGCACGCTTGGTCCGCTGACGGTCGCGCAGCAGGCGCGGCCGGATGGCTATACGCTGACGCAAATGCATCTTTCCGTGCTGCGGCGGCCATGGATGATGCGGACACCGGGCTGGGACCCGGTTGGCGATTTCACGCATATCATCGGCATGACGGGCTGGCTGTTTGGCACGGCGGTGAAGGCCGATAGCCATTTGAAATCCTGGCAGGATTTGATTGCCTATGCGCGGGCCAATCCCGGCAAGCTCACCTATTCCACCAGCGGCATTGGCACCACCAACCACCTTGCCATGGAAAGCATTCAGGAAATTGAGAAAATCAGCCTGACCCATGTGCCCTTCCGCGGTGCCAATGAAGGGGTCACCGCCGTGCTGTCCGGCCAGGTGGATATGATCTGCGATAGCTCCACCTGGGCGCCCAATGTGGAAGCCGGGCAGATGCGGGCACTGGCGGTATGGAGCGCCGAACGCGCCCCGCGCTTCCCCGCCGTGCCCACCTTGAAGGAGCTTGGCTACGATATGGTCGTTGCATCCCCTTACGGGGTCAGCGGCCCCAAGGGCATGGACCCCGGCATTGTGCGCGTGCTGCATGATGCCATGAAGGACGCGCTGTTCAGCCCGGAAAATACGACCATCCGCTCCCGCTTCGACATGCCGCTGGTCTATCAGGACACGGAAAGCTACCGCCGCTTCATTGCTGAACGTGTGGAATATGAAAAAACCATGGTGCGCCGCCTTGGCCTGACCCTGGATGGTTAAGGGGGCATGCGCCATGCCACAGCTTCCCCGCCGCGCTGCCCTTGGCCTCGGCGCCAGCATCCTGGCCGCACCCGCGCTCGGCCAGGGGCGGTTTCCCAATAGGCCGATACGCTTCCTGATCCCATGGGCGCCCGGTGGTCTGCTGGATGGCTTCATGCGCCTGCAGACTGAGTTGTTTCAGCAGGAACATGGCCAGACGATCATTATCGAAAATCGTCCAGGCGCCCGCGGGACCCTGGCCGCCCAGCAATTGCTGACGCAAGCGCGGCCAGATGGCTATACACTGGCCCATCATCATCTCTCAGTGATCCGCCATCCGTTCCTGACAAAACGTCCAACCTGGGATCCGGTGAACGACTTCACCTACATCATGCAGCAGACAGGCTTTATTTTCGGCCATGTCGTTCATCCGGCCTCAGGATGGAATTCTCTGAAGGACATGTTTGCCGAAGCGCGGCGCCGCCCAGGGCATTTAACTTATGGCACTTCCGGCATCGCCACATCCAACCACCTGGCGATGGAAGAATTATGCGAAAAGGAAGGCGCTGAAATGATCCATGTGCCCTATCGCGGCGCATCGGAAAATATCACAGCGCTGCTTGCGCGCCAGATTGACTGCATCGCCAATTCGAATTCCTGGGCGCCGAATGTGGAAGCAGGTCAATTGCGTCTTTTGGCAGTATGGACCCGCGAAAGACTAAGCGCCTTTCCAGATGCACCAACCCTGCGGGAGTTGGGCTATGACATGGTGGTCACGTCACCCTACGGGATTACCGGCCCTAAAGGCATGGACCCCGAGATAACCGAATTCCTGCATCAAGCCTTCAAAAAGACCCAGCATCACCCGCTGGTTCAGGAATACATGAAGAAACACGACCTGCCCAATGAATATCTTGGACCGGCAGACTACACAAAATTCGCCCGTGAACGTGCGGTCTATGAAGAACGCATGGTCGCAAGATTGAAGCTGAGCATAGACTAAAAGAAAAACGGGAGGGCTATTTGCCCTCCCGCGTTTTTCAAATATCCAGCATCAGCCTGCGCGGGTCTTCAATGCTTTCCTTGACGCGCACCAGGAAGCTGACGGCTTCCTTGCCGTCCACAATGCGGTGGTCATAGGAAAGCGCGATATACATCATCGGGCGGATTTCAATCTTGCCAGCCACCGCCATGGGGCGATCCTGAATCTTGTGCATGCCAAGAATGCCCGATTGCGGCGGGTTCAAGATTGGTGTGGACATCAGCGAACCGTAAATCCCGCCATTGGTGATGGTGAAGGAACCACCCGCCAATTCATCAAGCTTCAAGGCACCATCACGCGCGCGCTTGCCGAATTCGCCAATGCGCTTTTCAATTTCGGCAAAGCCCAAAGTGTCGGCATTGCGCAGCACCGGCACCACCAGGCCTGAAGGCCCACCCACCGCAATGCCCATATGCACGAAGTTCTTATAGACAATCTCATCGCCATCAATTTCGGCATTCACCGCCGGGAATTCCTTGAGCGCGGCAATGCACGCCTTCACAAAGAAGGACATGAAGCCAAGCTTCACGCCGTGGCGCTTTTCAAAGGCATCGCGATAATCTGAACGGAGCGCCATGGCAGCTGACATATCCACCTCATTGAAGGTGGTCAGCATCGCGGCTGTGTTCTGCGCTTCCTTCAAGCGGCGTGCGATGGTGGCGCGCAGGCGCGTCATCTTCACGCGTTCTTCACCCGCTTCAGGCGGGCGCGAAGCGCGCGCGGCGGGTGCAGGCGCCGGCGCGGCGGCAGGTTGCGCCAGATAGGCCAGCACATCGCCCTTTGTGATGCGCCCATCCTTGCCAGTGCCCGCGCCAATCGCGGCAGCGGAAACACCAGTTTCGGCAATGATCTTCGCCGCCGCCGGCATCGGCGCATGGCCCGAAGTGGCAGCGGGTGCGGGCGCGGGTGGCGTGGCAGGCTTGGCCGCAGGTGCCGGCGCGGCGGCGGGCTTCGCGGCAGCGGCAGCGCCGGCCTGAATGCTGCCAAGAACGGCGCCCGGCAGCACTTCAGCGCCCGTATCAGCGGCAATGGCGGCAATCACGCCGGCCACCGGCGCATTCACTTCCACCGTCACCTTATCGGTTTCCAATTCCACCAGCGGCTCATCCGCCGCTACGGCATCGCCGGCCTTTTTGAGCCAACGCGCGACGGTGGCGGAAGAAACGCTTTCGCCCAGGCTGGGCACGACAATATCGGTCATTGCTCGATCCGTTCCAAAACCAATACGCGTCAGCCCATCAGGGCCGCGCGCACCAATGCTTCCTGTTGTTGTTGATGCACCTTGGCCAGGCCGGTCGCGGGGCTCGCCGCTTCTTCCCGGCCCACATATTCGGGGCGCTTCGCCTTGATATCCAGCGTCTTCAACACGCCTTCAATCTTGCGATCCACGAAGTTCCACGCGCCCATATTCTCTGGTTCTTCCTGGCACCAGATCACTTCCGCATTGCTGTATTGCGCCAGCACAGGCGGCAGGCTGATGCGCGGGAAGGGATAGAGCTGTTCCATGCGCACAATCGCGACATCCTTGATGCCCTTGTCGCGGCGTTCCTGCAGCAGATCATAATAGACCTTGCCGGTGCACAGCACGACCCGACGGATTTTCTTGGGCGGCGCGATCTTATCCACCTCATCAATCACATGGCGGAAACCACTGCCGGGGCCGAATTCCGACAAACTGCTGATGGCAAGCTTATGCCGCAGCAGGGATTTCGGTGTCATCACCACCAAGGGCTTGCGGTAATTGGCCTTCATCTGCCGGCGCAGCGCATGGAAATAATTGGCCGGCGTGGTGAAATTGCAGATACGCATGTTGCGTTCGGCACAAAGCTGCAAATAGCGTTCAAGCCGGGCGGAGGAATGTTCCGGCCCCTGCCCTTCATAACCATGCGGCAGCAGCATGACCAAGCCCGACATGCGGAGCCATTTCGTCTCACCGGACGCGATGAACTGGTCAATGATGACCTGCGCGCCATTGGCGAAATCACCGAACTGGCCTTCCCACAGCACCATGGTCTTGGGATCTGCCAGCGAATAGCCGTAATCAAAGCCAAGCACGCCGAATTCCGCGAGCAGCGAATTGAAGGCTTCAAACTTCGCCTGCCCCGCGCGGATATTATTGAGCGGCGTGTATTCCGCTTGATTTGCCTGATCAATCAGCACCGCATGGCGATGGCTGAAGGTGCCGCGCTGCACATCCTCACCCGAAAGCCGAACGCGATGCCCTTCCAGCAGCAGGGACCCGAAGGCAAGCGCTTCACCGGTTGCCCAATCAATCCCTTCGCCGGTTTCGATCGCCTGGCGCTTTTGTTCCAATTGCCGCGTGATCTTGGAATTGGCGCCAAATTCCGCGGGCACGCGGCAAAGTGCCTCACCAACTTCCTTCAGAATTTCCGGTGTGACCGAGGTTGCCTCAAGCTGCTCCGCCTCATCGGTGGAACCGGCAGGGCGCAGGCCAGACCAATGCCCTTCCAGCCAATCCGCCTTATTCGGGCGGAAGGATTGCGAAGCCTCAAAGGCTTCTTCCAACCGCGCATTGAAGGCATCAAGCATGGCCTTGGAGGATTCGGCGGGTACCGAGCCTTCCTGCGCCAGGCGATCCGCATAAAGGTTGCGCGTCGTGCGCATTTCACGAATGCGGTTATACATTTGCGGCTGGGTGAAGGCTGGTTCGTCGCTTTCATTATGCCCATGGCGGCGATAGCAGACGATATCCAGCACCACATCCGCGCCAAACACCATGCGGAATTCCGAAACCAGCCGCGCACAGAACACCACCGCTTCCGGGTCATCCCCATTCACGTGCAGGATAGGTGCCTGCACGGATTTCGCGACATCGGTGCAATAAAGCCCGGAATAGGCATGCGCCGGCACGGTGGTGAAGCCGATCTGGTTATTGGTGACGATATGCACTGTCCCGCCCGTGCGATAGCCAACCAATTGGCTCATCGCGAGCGTTTCATAAACCACGCCCTGCCCCGCAAAGGCGGCATCGCCATGCAGCAGAATACCCATGACGGAACGGCGGCCCTTGATGTCGCCCGACATATCCTGCCGCGCGCGCACCTTGCCGGCCACCACCGGGTCAACCGCCTCAAGATGCGAAGGGTTGGGTTGCAGCGAAAGATGGACCTTATTGCCGGCAATTTCGATATCGGTGCTGGTGCCAAGGTGATATTTGACGTCACCAGACCCACCAATATCGTCCGGATTGCTTGAATTCCCCTTGAACTCCGAAAACACCTGCGTGAAGGATTTCTTCACGACATTGACAAGCATATTGAGCCGGCCGCGATGGGCCATGCCAATCGCGATTTCCTTCGCCCCCTGCTTGGCGGCGGTTTCAATCACCGCCTGCACCGCGGGGATAGTCGCTTCACCACCTTCCAGGCCGAAGCGCTTGGTGCCCACGAATTTCCGCGCGCAAAAGGCTTCAAAGCCCTCCGCTTCCGTCAATTGCTGCAGGATTTGATTCTTCTGCGCGGTATCAAAGGCGCCGTTCCAGGGCGCGCCTTCTATGCGGCGCTGAATCCAGGATTTCTGATCTGGGTCCTGGATATGCATAAATTCAACGCCGATGGAACCGCAATAGGAAGCGCGGCAGATCGCCAGAATCTCACGAAGCGAGGCCGTTTCCTTGCCCAGCACGAAATCAAGGAAAATCGGGCGATCCCAATCATCATCCGTGAAGCCATAGGTCTTGGGGTCGAGTTCCGGATGGGGCTTCGGCACTTGCAGGGCTAGCGGATCAAGCCGCGCTTCCAAATGCCCGCGCACACGATAGCTGCGGATCAACATGAGCGCACGGATCGAATCCAGCACCGCGCGGCGGGTCGCTTCCGGGTCAGCCGCAGCTGTTTTCGCACCCTTGGCGGGCGCTGGCTTTTCGGGTTCTGGCCCGAAGGCGCCGCGAATGCGCGGCGCCCAGGAAGCGCCAGACGCGTCCGTCAGTACCGCGCGGGCTTCGTCATTCAGGGAAGCAAAAAGCTCCGCAAAGGTGGGGTCCACGCTTCCGGGATTTTCCGTCCATTTGGCGTAGAGATCAGCAAGATAGGCAGCATTCGCCCCCGTCATCGCGGTTGCGAGAATATCCACTCCGGCCATCAACCTTCTCCCTTCCGCCTCGGCTGCCCCCGCTGGGGTCGGGCGGATGTGTTCTTGTGGTGCCGCGCATCGCCCCGGCACCGGGGCAGAGGGCTGCAAGCATAAGGCTTTAACGCCCGTAGCGGCAGCCCCCCAAAATCAACTTCCGGGCGAAATCAGCCGCCAAGCGCCTTGACCATGGTGGACCCTAGCGCAGAAGGACTATCCGCAACGTGAATCCCAGCGGCTTTCATGGCGGCCATTTTCGCTTCCGCGGTATCCGCACCACCGGAAATCACCGCCCCGGCATGGCCCATTCGCCGGCCCGGGGGGGCCGTGGCGCCGGCGATGAAGCCCACCACCGGCTTATTCGGCTTGCCGGGGGCGAAATTCTCCCGCTTCAGGTATTCGGCCGCCAGGATTTCGGATTGCCCGCCAATCTCGCCGATCATGACAATGGATTTGGTATCGGGGTCGGCCAGGAACATCTCCAGCACTTCGATGAAGTCCATGCCCTTCACCGGGTCACCGCCAATGCCAACGCAGCTTGATTGGCCAAGCCCGGCGGCGGTGGTTTGCGCCACCGCTTCATAGGTCAGCGTGCCCGAGCGTGAGACAATGCCAACCGACCCAGGCTTATGGATATGCCCCGGCATGATGCCGATCTTGCAGGCGCCCGGCGTGATCACGCCCGGGCAATTCGGCCCAACCAGGCGGGATTTTGACCCATCCAGCGCGCGCTTCACCTTCACCATATCCAGCACCGGAATGCCTTCCGTAATGCAGATAATCAGCGGCACTTCCGCATCAATCGCTTCCAGAATCGCATCGGCAGCGAAGGGCGGCGGCACATAGATCACGGATGCATTGGCCCCCGTGGCCGCCACGCATTCCGCCACCGTATCAAAAACCGGCAGGCCGATATGGGTGGTGCCGCCTTTGCCGGGTGTCACACCGCCGACATAGGTCGAACCATAGGCAATGCCCTGTTCGGCGTGGAAGGTGCCCTGCGCCCCGGTAAAGCCCTGGGTCATTACGCGGGTATTGGCGTTGACAAGAACAGCCATGGTTCAGGCCCCCTTCACGGCAGCGACAACTTTCTTCGCTGCATCGGCAAGATTATCGGCGGCAATAATGGCAAGCCCGCTATCGGCGAGGATTTTCTTGCCCAAATCAACATTGGTGCCTTCCAACCGCACCACCAAAGGCACTTTCAATGACAGCGTCTTGGTCGCTTCCACAATGCCCGTGGCGATCATGTCGCATTTCGCGATGCCGCCGAAGATATTGACCAGAATGGCCTTCACATTGGCATCGGACGTGATGATGCGAAACGCCTCAGTCACGCGCGCCGCCGTGGCCGTGCCACCCACATCCAGGAAGTTGGCCGGGCTGGAGCCATAAAGCTTGATGATATCCATCGTCGCCATGGCCAGGCCCGCGCCATTGACCATGCAGCCGATCTCACCATCCAGCGCCACATAATTCAGGTCATTCTTGACCGCGTCCAATTCCTTCGGGTCCATTTCCGTATCATCGCGCAGCGCCTCAAGGTCCTTGTGGCGGAACAGCGCGCTGTCATCGAAGGAAACCTTGGCGTCGAGTGCCACAATCTCCCCTGCCCTGGTCACGACCAGCGGGTTGATTTCAACAATGGCGCAATCGAGTTCAACAAAGGCGCCGTAAAGCGCCAGCACAAACTTCGTGAAGGACGAAACCTGCTTGCCCGTCAGCCCGAGCCCGAAAGCAAGCTTGCGCGCATGAAAGCCCGAAACCCCTGAAGCGGGGTCAATTGCGACCTTCAGGATTTTCTCGGGGTGCTTTTCGGCGACTTCCTCAATCTCCATCCCACCTTCGGTGGAGGCCATGATCGTGAGCCGCGATGTCGCACGGTCCACCAACAAACCAAGGTAAAGCTCACGCGCGATATCGCAGCCATCTTCGACATAAACGCGCGACACAAGCTTGCCGGCGGGGCCGGTTTGCTTCGTCACCAGCGTCTTGCCGATCATGGCGTCCGCGGCGGCCTTTACATCGGCGGCGGATTTCACCACACGCACGCCGCCCTTGCCATTCGGGTCCTCCTTGAAGCGGCCAGCGCCACGACCACCCGCATGGATTTGGGATTTCACCACATAGACCGGGCCAGGGAGCTTGGCCGCTGCCGCGGCGGCTTCCTCGGCATTCCAGGCGACATGGCCTTCAAGTACCGCAACGCCATAGCGGCGCAGCAATTCCTTCGCCTGATATTCATGGATATTCATGCAAAATGCCTCCGGTCCGGATGCGAAAAGGGCCAGGCGATACCTGGCCCCAGGCTGTTCAGCCTACCAGCTTGCGCGACGCTTCGATCAATTCCTGCACCGCAGCGCAGCTTTTATCGAAAGCGGCTTGTTCAGCCGGGTTCAGTTCAATTTCGACAATACGCTCAATGCCGCCCGCGCCGATCACGACCGGCACGCCGACATAAAGATCCTTGATGCCATATTGGCCGGTCAGCCAGGCAGCGCAGGGCAGCACGCGCTTCTTGTCCTTCAGGTAGCTTTCGGCCATGGCAATGGCCGAAGCCGCCGGCGCGTAGAAGGCGCTGCCGCGTTCCAAAAGCTTCACGATCTCGCCGCCGCCATTGGCGGTGCGCGCCACAATGGCGTCAATCTTTTCCTGCGTGGTCCAGCCCATCTTGATCAGGTCAGGCACGGGAATGCCGGCGACCGTGGAATACCGCGTCAACGGCACCATGGTATCACCATGCCCGCCAAGCACGAAGGCAGTGACATCTTCGACCGAGACATTGAATTCCTGCGCCAGGAACAGCCGGAAGCGCGATGAATCCAGCACACCCGCCATGCCCACAACCTTATTGTGCGGCAGGCCGGATTTTTCGCGCATCACCCACACCATCGCATCAAGCGGGTTGGTGATGACAATCACAAAGGCATTCGGGCAATGGTTCTTGATGCCTTCGGCCACTTGCGCGATCACGCCGGCATTCTTCGCCACCAGATCATCACGGCTCATGCCCGGCATGCGCGGGAAGCCGGCGGTGACGATCACCACATCGGAACCAGCAATAGCGGCATAATCGCCCGTGCCGACCATGTGCGAATCAAACCCATCCACCGGGCCAGATTGCATGAGGTCCAGCGCCTTGCCCGCGGCAACGCCGGGGAAGACATCGAACATCACGACGTCACCAAGTTCCTTGAGACCAATGAGATGAGCCAAAGTGCCGCCGATATTACCGGCGCCGACCAAAGCAATTTTCTTGCGGGCCATGTCGCTTCCTTAACCTTGCCTGGAAAACGCCCGTTTCCTAGCCCCGAAGCCCCCGCCCGGCAAGGCGCCTTCCGCCTCAGGCCGGTGATTGCCCCACCAAATGCGGCAGGGCGCGGTATTCCTGGCTTTGCATTTCCGCAAGCCGGGAAGCCGTGCGTTCAAACATGGCAGCATTGGTGCCGCGTTCATAAAGCTGGTCGGGGGGGGATGCCGCACTCGCCACCAGCTTGCAGCGATATTCATAAAGCGTGTCGATGCAGGTGATGAAGCGGCGCGCCTTGTCGAAATTCTCCGGCCCCAGGCGCGGGATATTGTCCAGCACCAGGGTATGAAAGGCCTCGGCAATCGCAAGGTAATCCGCCGGGCCCAAGGGCTTGCCGCAAAGCTGGTTGAAATCAAACCGCGCCACGCCGCGGGCGGCTTCGGGCACCTCAATCACCCGGCCAAGCAGAGGCAATTCCATGGGCGCCCCCCGCGCCTGCCCCGTCAGCTCCGCAAAGGCTGCATCAAGCGCGGCTTCGGCCCGACCATCGGCGGGGACATGCCAAGTGGGCAGGCTTCTGATCCTCTCGCGCCGGTAATCGCGCACAGCCACAAGTGGCCACACCTCAACATGGCGGTTGATCAGGGCGATGAAGGGCAGGAAGGCATCGCGCCCCGGCTGCCCTTTGAACAAATCATCCGGGGCGGTGTTGGACGTGGCAACAATCACGGTTCCCCGGGCGAAAAGTGCCTCAAACAACCGGCCCAGGATCATGGCGTCCGCAATGTCATGCACCTGAAATTCGTCAAAACACAGCAAAGCGGCATCGGCGGCGATGGAATCGGCCAAGGGCGGGATGGGATCCGCGCTATCGCCATGCACCTGCTTCCAGCAATGAATGCGCCGATGCGCCTGCTGCATGAAGGCGTGGAAATGAAGCCTTTGCTTGCGCGGCACCTCAGCGGTCTCAAAAAACAAATCCATGAGCATGGATTTGCCGCGCCCGACCTCTCCCACCAAATAGAGGCCCCGGGGCGGGTCAGAGCGTGGCGGGGCGGAGCTTCGCCCGAAAAGCCGGCCCAGCAGCCCGGAGGGTTTTGCCACAGCTGCTTCCAAAGGCGGAGGGTCATAACCACGCAGCGCCTGCCAAAGGGCCTGCAAACGCTCCATCGCCGCGGCCTGAGCCGGGTCAGGCGCCAATTCGCCGCTGCCGAGCTTCGCCTGATAGGCCGATATTGGCCCAGGCGCCGCCACTTTGGTTTTCGAGTCGCTTTCCTCAACAAGCTGCATGCTCAGCGCTTAGCCCGACCAGGACAGCCCCACAATCGGGGTGGCATTGATCGGGCGTGGGGAAGGATTTAGTGACGAAACATCATCGAAAGTGTGGCCCCTCATGACCCGTTCTCTTGCCATTCTCTATGCCGCTGATGGCTATGTTTCGCAGGGCCGCGCCATGCTGGGCCGGCGCGTTGCGGGTGATGGCTTCCTGAATGGCTTGCTCCGGCATGGCGGGCTGGAAAGCCTGGTTGGGCTGATGCTGAATGACCGCAAAGCCCAGGGCTTTCCCGCCGAAATTCAATCCCGCGCGCCCGGCCTGCAAGTGCGGACCGCCGGCTTTGATGATTACCGCCCGGTGGCGGAAGCGGGCACGCTGTTCCTGCCCGGGCCTGGGCTTGAATCCTACGCCTATTGGCGGCGACGGTCGGGCAATCAGCGCGCCTTCAGCCTTTGCGGCGTGACGCATACCACCTCCACCGACCGGGTGATGGATGCGCTGGCCCATTCGCTGACCGCGCCGGTTCAGCCCTGGGATGCGATCATCTGCACTTCCCGCGCGGTGCAAGGGATGGTGCGGCGGCAATTGCAGGAAAATGTCGGGTACCTGCAAAGCGCGTTGGGGGCGACGCGCGCCGGCGTGCCAATGCTGCCCATGATTCCGCTTGGTGTGGATTGCGATGCCTTCCGCCGCGATCCGGCCCTTGGTGCTGCCTATCGTCAGGAGTTGGGCATCGGGCCTGAGGATGTCGCCATAATTATGGTGGCGCGGCTTTCCAATGCGACGAAATTCTCGCCCCTGCCCATGTTTCTCGCCCTGCAAAAGGCCGCCGAGCGCCGCGGACGGAAGCAGCACCTGCTGCTGACGGGATGGATCGAAAATGACGGGTCACGCCCCGCCTTCACCGATGCCGCGATGCAGCCTGCCCCGATGTGAAGGTGCATGTGCTTGATGGCCAGAATGCCGAGATACGCTCAAAAGCATGGGCAGCGGCGGATATCTTCACTCTGCCGGTGGATAATGTGCAGGAAACCTTCGGCCTGGCCCCGGTGGAAGCCATGGCGCGGGCCTGCCGGTGGTGGTGACGGATTGGGATGGGTTCCGCGATACGGTGGAAGATGGCGTCACGGGCATTCGCATTCCAACCGTAATGGGCGGCAATGGCAACCTGATTGCCACGCGCTACCAGATGGGTGCGGATGACTACAACGCCTATCTGCGCGGCACATCGCAAGGCATCGCCATGGATATCTGCGCGGCGGCGGATGCCTATTATCGGCTGGCGGAAGATGGCAATTTGCGCCGGCAAATGGCGGAGGCAGCGCGGCTGCGCGCGCGGCGCATGTATGATTGGTCCGCCATCATTCCGCAGTATCTTGCGCTATGGCAGGAACAGGCGCGCATTCGTGCCAAGGCCACGGAATTCGCGCCACTTATCCCCGGCCGCCAGCCAGCACCAACGCGGCCTTATCCCTTCATGCTGTTTGCGGATTACCCGACGCATCGGCTGGACCCGAAGCAGCGCGTTACCCTTGTGCCCGGCGCCAATATTAATCTGCTGCGCCAGCGCGCTTCTATTCCTGGCGCGGTTTCTCGTGGTTCGTTGCTGCCTTCGCTTCCGGGTTTTCAAGCAATGCTGGAACGCTTGGCTCAAGGCAGCATGACCGCAGGTGAATTGGGGGGCGCCCTGCCGCCGGATCAACGCGCGCGCGCGGCCATGGGCATGGTCTGGACGATGAAGCTTGGGCTCATTACCATCGCACCCGCCGAGGAAGCCCAGCCCGCGTGACTTGACGCGCCTGCCATCCGGGCTTCCGATACCTCAGCCATGCGCAGAGCATGGTGAGGTTTGGGATGGAATATCATGGCAGCGCATCATCGGCAGGAAACATTCGACCCGATCAGCCTGGAAATCTATTGGTCGCGGCTGATTTCCATCGCTGATGAGGCCGCAACCGGCCTGTTGCGCACCGCCTTTTCCACCATTGTGCGCGAATCAAATGATTTCGCGACGGTGCTGATGGACCGCAATGGCGATTCCATCAGCGAGAATACGGGGGGGATTGCGTCCTTCTCATGCATTTTGCCGAAAACGACGAAAACCTTTCTGGAACGCTTCCCGGCAGAGAGCTGGCAGCCAGGTGATTGCGTCATCACCAATGATCCCTGGCTTGCGACCGGGCATTTGCCGGATTTCACCGCGGTCAGCCCGATTTTCCATCAGGGGCGACTGGTGGGCTTTGCCGGGTCCATTTCCCATTCGCCTGATGTTGGCGGCGCGCTCTGGTCCGCTGATTGTCGGGAATTGTTTGAGGAAGGCATCCGCATCCCCCCTTCCCGCCTGTTTCGCGCCGGCAAGCGCAATGAGGATTTGGCGGAAGTGCTGCTCGCGAATGTGCGGCTGCCGCGGCAAGTCATGGGCGATCTGGAAGCGCAGGTGATCGCGAATGAGGTCTGCGCGCGGGGCGTGGATGAATTCCTGACCGATACGGGCCTGCCAGATTTGCAGGGGCTCGGCGCGGCGTTGCATCAACGGGCCGATGCTGCCATGCGCCGCGCCATTGCCGCATTGCCCGATGGCACCTGGCATTCCTCGCTGGAAGCGGATGGCTTTGATGAGGCGATTACGCGCATTGCCTGCGCTGTCACCATCGCGGGCGAGACCATGCATATTGATTTCGCGGGTACATCGAAGCAGGTGGATCGCGGCATTAATTGCGTGATGAATTACACCCATGCCTATGCGGTTTATCCGGTGAAATGCGCGCTTGATCCCTTCACCCCGCGCAATGAGGGTTCCTATGGCGCCATTACGGTTAGCGCGCCGGAAGGCAGTATCCTGAACCCGCGCTTTCCGGCGGCTTGCAGCGCGCGACAATTGACCGGGCATTTGCTGGCGGGCGCGATCTATAAGGCGCTGGCGCCGGTCATGCCGGATAAGATCATCGCGGAATGCGGCGGCGCGCCCACCATGCGGGCACTTTTCAGCGGGTTGGATGGCGCGGGGGATCGGTTTTCGCAGGTATTGTTCGCCTCGGGCGGCATGGGCGCCTCGCCACACCGCGACGGGCTGCCGACCACAGCCTTCCCGACCAATGTCGGCGCTGGTTCGATTGAGGCTTATGAAAGCGTGGCCCCCCTGGTGGTGTGGAAGAAACGCCTTCGCGCGGATTCCGGCGGTGCGGGTCGCTTCCGCGGCGGCCTCGGCCAGGAAGTGGAAATCGAAGTGCGCGCCCCGGATGAGGTACGGCTTTCGCTGCTGTCCGACCGGCGCGACCACCCAGCGCAGGGTGTATTGGGCGGCGCAGCAGGCGGCGCCGCGGTGATTGCCTTTGATGATGGCACCCGCCCGCATCCGAAATCCCGCACCACTGTCGCCCCTGGAACGCGCGTGACGCTGCTCTATCCCGGCGGTGGGGGGTATGGGGACCCCGGAACGCGTGATCCCGAAGCCCTCGCGCAGGATATCCGCGATGGTTATGTCTCAGCGGAAGGTGCCACGCGCGATTACGGGGTGAAGCCATGAAGGCGACAGCCCGCATCGGCGTTGATGTCGGTGGTACCTTCACCGATTTCGTCTTGCATGATCCCGCGCGCAATCTGGTCGCAACCGGCAAGCGGCTGACGACGCCGGATGATCCGTCGGAAGCGATTGTCGCCGGCATTGCGCGGCTTTTGGAAGAAACCGGCCTTCAGCCCGGCGATCTGCACAGCATCGTGCATGGCACGACGCTGGTGACCAATACCATCATCGAACGCACCGGCTGCAAGGTGGGCTTGCTCACCACCGATGGCTTTCGCGATTCCATCGAAATCGGGCGTGAAATCCGCTACGATCTTTACGATCTTTTCCTGGAAGCGCCGCCGACTTTGGTGCCGCGCCATTTGCGCCTGGAAGTGCCGGAACGCCTGGATGTGCAGGGCGAGGTATTGTTGCCGTTGGATGAGGCCGCGCTGATCGCCGCCACGCGCCAATTGGTGGAAGTTGAGAAGGTAGAAGCCCTCGCTATTGGCTTTTTGCATGCCTGGCGCGACCCGCGCCATGAACGCCGCGCGGCAGAGGTTATTCGCGGCCTATTCCCTGATCTGCCCATGACGCTTTCTTCCGCCGTGGCGCCGGAAATTCGCGAATTTGAGCGCATCAGCACCGCCTGCGCCAATGCCTATGTGCAGCCGCGCATGCAGCGCTATTTGGCGAAGCTTGAAGCATCCCTCGCGGCCATGGGCGTGACGGGGGCGCTTTATGTCATGCTCTCGGGCGGTGGCATTGCTTCCGTGCAGGAGGCGAAGGATTACCCGATCCGGCTGATTGAAAGCGGGCCGGCAGCGGGGGCCATGGCGGCATCATGGCTCGCGCAACGCGCTTCGCTGGATCAGGTGATTTCCTATGACATGGGCGGCACCACCGCCAAGATGTGCCTGATCCAGAATGGCGCGCCGGACCGGAAATTCGATTTCGAAGCGGGGCGCGTGCGGCGCTTTCAGAAAGGTTCTGGCCTGCCCTTGAAAGTCTCTGTCGTGGATATGATCGAAATCGGCGCGGGCGGTGGTTCCATCGCGCGGGTTGATCCCGCTTCCGGGCTGATGAAGGTTGGCCCGCGCAGCGCGGGCGCGAAGCCAGGGCCGATCTGTTACGGGCGCGGCGGTGCGGAACCCACCGTGACCGATTCCGATCTGGTGCTGGGCCGGCTTGATCCCGCCTATTTCCTCGGTGGCGAAATGGCGCTTGACCTCAACGCCGTGACGCGCGCCGTGAGCGGTGATCTTTCCGCCAAGCTGGGCGTGAGTGCGGATGATGCAGCGCTTGGCATTCGCCGCATTGTGGATGAGACCATGGCGGCGGCAACGCGCATGCATATGGCTGAAAAGGGCCGCGATCCGCGCCGCTTTACGCTGATTGCCTTTGGCGGTGCTGGGCCGGTGCATGCCTGCGACCTCGCGCGCTTGCTGAAGATCAAGCGCGTGCTGGTGCCACTTGGCGCCGGGGTTGCTTCTGCGATTGGCTTTCTGGTCGCACCACCCGCGACCGATCTGGTACGCAGCCTGGTCGGGCGGCTGGAACGGCTCGATTGGGCGAAGATCGCCGCCCTATATGCGGAAATGGTCGCGGAAGCGCGCGGCTTGCTGATTGGCGCCGGCGCTGATCCCGCCGACATCATCTACAAGCCGGCAGCGGATATGCGCTATGTCGGCCAGGGTTTTGAAATCCCCGTGCCGATGCCGAGCCTGAGGCCCGGCCCGCAGGATGTTGCGGCGATTGAGCAGAATTTCCTGGCGGCCTATCGTGAACGCTTCGGCCGCGCGCTGGATGGGCTGCCGATTGAGGCACTCACCTGGCGGCTTGCCGCATCCGCGCCGGGCCGAGATATCGCCATGGAAGGCGCGCAAAAATCCGAAGCAGGTGAGGCGCGGCGCGGAACCAGGCGCGCGCTGTTTGAAGGCCATGGCTGGTGCGATTGCGCGGTTTATGACCGTTATCGGCTGGCCCCCGGTACGGCTTTTGCCGGGCCAGCGCTGGTGGAAGAACGCGAATCAACCTGCGTGATCCCGCCCGGCGCGCAGGTTTCCGTGGACAGGCACCGCAATCTGGTCATTGAATTAAGCCAAAGCTGAAGGAGGCTTCCATGCATTTCATCCAACGCCGCGTGGTTCTGGCCGGTTTGCTTGCCGCGCCCGCGCTTCGGACTGCTTCCGCGCAGGAGGTCTGGCCCGCGCGCCCGGTGCAGATCATCAATCCCTGGCCGGCGGGTGGGTCGTCAGACACCATGGCGCGGCTTTTTGCACAGCGTTTCAGCCAGGCTTTCGGCCAGCAATTCGTGGTGGATAATCGCGCCGGGGCTTCGGGCACGATCGGACATGGTGTTGTCGCGCGTGCGCGGCCGGATGGCTATACGCTGCTGTTCGCAACCAATAGCACCTATGCCATCGCGCCCCATCTGATTGATCCCCTGCCCTATGATAATCGCGCGGGCTTTACCGGGATCAGCCTGGTTGGGCGCACGCCGCAGGCGCTTTGCGTGCATCCTGCCTTGCCGGTGAACAATATCGCGGAATTCCTGGCCTATGTACGCGCGCGGCCGGAACAGGTTTCCTTCTCCTCCGCCGGGATTGGCGCATCGAGCCATTTGGCGACAGAAATGCTGATGGCGATTGCGGGCTTGCGCATGCTGCATGTGCCTTATCGCGGTGGCGCGCCTTCCATGCAGGCGGTGGTGGCAGGCGAGACGCAAATGTCCTTCATTGATGCGGTATCTTCCCTGCCGCATCGCGCTGCGGGGACGCTGAAATTGCTGGCGGTGGGGACGGCGACGCGATCCTCGCTTTTGCCGGAATTGCCGACGCTGGCGGAAAGCGGCGTGACAGGGTTTGATTCCTCGACCGATATGGCGCTGATGGGCCCGGCGGGCTTGCCGAGCGTGGTGGTGGAAAGGCTGGCGGGTGCCGTGCGCGCGGCAGTGGATGACCCGGCGTTTCGCCAGCAGATGATCACGCAGGGGACAGAGCCGATTGGCGATAGCCCGGCAGAGTTTCAGGATTACTGGACGCGGGAGATCGCCAAATGGGGTGAGGTGATCAAAAGCCGCGGCATTCGCGCGGCGGGGTAGTGATGCAACCTTCGCCAAAATGAGGATTTTGGCGCAAGAAATCATTCTTGTTCTTTTTTTGTTCTTGCCAAATCCCTAACCACTTGGCATCTTCCTCTTGCACCGAATCGAGGCCGCAGGGCCTTGTGGCGGGGCTCTGACGAATTTTCTGGTCACATTACCATAAGCTGTGGTAACCGTGCCCAAAATCGCGTTATGGTTGAAATGACAATGAGCTATTCACCAGCATCAGGGGTGCAGCATGGATAAGGGAAAGGCGCTCGACGCAGCGCTCAGCCAGATCGAAAGGGCCTTCGGCAAGGGCTCCATCATGCGCCTCGGCGCCAAGCAATCCCAGCAGGGCGATATTGAGGTCGTGTCCTCAGGCTCGCTCGGGCTTGATCTGGCGCTTGGTATTGGCGGCCTGCCGAAAGGGCGGATTGTTGAAATCTACGGGCCGGAATCCTCAGGCAAGACCACGCTTGCGCTGCATGTGATCGCGGAAGCGCAGAAGCGCGGCGGCACCTGTGCCTTTGTGGATGCGGAACATGCGCTCGATCCCGGCTATGCCAAGAAGCTTGGCGTGGATGTGGATAATCTGCTGATCAGCCAGCCCGATGCCGGAGAACAGGCGCTTGAGATCGCCGATACGCTGGTGCGCTCCGGCGCCGTTGACGTGCTGGTGGTGGATTCCGTCGCAGCGCTCGTGCCGCGCGCGGAATTGGAAGGCGAAATGGGCGATAGCCATGTCGGGCTGCATGCGCGGCTGATGTCGCAGGCGCTCCGCAAGCTCACGGGTTCGGTCGCCAAATCCAATACGCTGCTGATTTTCCTGAACCAGATCCGCCTCAAGATCGGGGTGATGTTCGGCAATCCCGAAACCACCACGGGCGGCAATGCGCTGAAATTCTACGCCTCGGTCCGCATGGAAATCCGCCGCATCGGCGCCATCAAGGAACGTGATGAAGTGACGGGCAACCATACCCGCGTGAAGGTGGTGAAGAACAAGATGGCGCCCCCCTTCCGGGAAGTGGAATTCGACATCATGTATGGTGAGGGCATCAGCAAACTTGGTGAACTCATTGATCTTGGCGTGAAGGCCAATATTGTCGAGAAATCAGGCGCCTGGTTCTCCTGCGATAGTCAGCGCATCGGCCAGGGGCGCGAAAACGCCAAGGGCTTCCTGCGCGAACATCCGGAAATGGCGACATCCATCGAACAGCGCATTCGTGGCCAGGCCGGCTTGCTGGCCGAAAAGATGCTCTCTGGTGATGTCACCGAAGAAGAGGAAAAGGCGGCGGCGGAATAACCGCCCCCCTCAAATAGGCGAGCCCCATCTCTCTGGGTCACGCCCCCCTGCCCGCTTAATCCGCGTAAGCGCCAGCGGCTTCAATAATAGGCTGCCAGCGTGTCACTTCCTCGGCGACAAAGCGGCGATGGAAGGCGATGGAAGCGCGTTCATCTGAAGGCACATCGGTCAGCAGATCGGCAAAGCGCTGACGCAGTCTTTCTTCCTTCAAGGCCATGCGCAACGCGGCCGAGATATGTTCCTGGATCGGCTCCGGCGTGCCGGCGGGTGCGTAAAGCCCATGCCAGGTGGACATGGCGATGCCGGGCGATCCGGCCTCGGTCGTGGTGGGGACGTTCGGCAGGCCAGAAAGCCGCGCAGGGCTGCTCACGCCATAAACCTTCACGCGATTGTCGCGGATATAAGGCACGGTATTGGTTGCCTGATCACACAGCACATCAATCCGCCCGGCCATAAGCTCGGCGATTGCCGGCGCAGTGCCACGAAACACCACGGTGGTGGCCTTGGCGCCGGCAGCCTGCTGCACCAGAAGCCCACAGAGATTGGCCGCCGAGCTGATGCCGGCGGTTGCCAGGTTAATTACATCGCCCTTGCGATTCATTTCGGCCATCACGTCCCGCAAATTGGCCGCCGGGAAATCGGGCCGGGTGATCACCGTCATGGCGGCGTCGGACACAATACCAAGCGGCGCAAAGCTGCCCGGCACCTGATAGGGCAAACGCCGATACAGGGTGGCACTCGCGGCCATGCCAATATTATTGATCATCAGCGTATAGCCATCGGGGC
Organism: Alphaproteobacteria bacterium; assembly: GCA_016869735.1. Lineage (GTDB taxonomy): Bacteria > Pseudomonadota > Alphaproteobacteria > Acetobacterales > Acetobacteraceae > Neoroseomonas. Next base: position 31,809 of record VGDL01000010.1, on the reverse strand, counting down.
GCGATTGCGCGAGGCGCTGCGGCCCCACAACCGACCCGCCAATGGATTCCACCACCACGGATTGGCCGATATGCTTGCCAAGGCTGTCGGCAATGATCCGGGTGATGGTGTCGGTGGGTCCCCCGGCAGCGCCAGCAGCGATAATGGTGATAGGGCGCGCTGGATAGGCCTGGGCATGCGCCCTGGGAGCAGCGAGCATAGCGGCCCCGGCGGCAAGAATCTGGCGACGCTTCATGGTTTCCTCCTTCTGTGGCCGGGCTGGGTTCGCCCCCTTCCTCGGTGGCTCCCATCCTGGCTTGCCAAGGGCGGTGCGCGAAGGGGGCGCGTTACCGAAATCTTATCTGCCACCCCCTTGAAGTAGTTTTCTTTTGTTCGATCCTAAGCTAGCTTCAAACACAATTAGTTGAGAATCCCGCCTTCCGAGCGGGACGGAAGTTCCAACAGGGGGTACTCGCTTCATGGCGCCACTTTTGGCGTTCAGTCGCTTTGTCGACTGGATCAATCAGAATATCGGTAAGCTATGCGACTGGCTTGTTTTGCTCGCGTGCCTTGTCAGCTCCGTAAACGCCATGATGCGTTATGGCTATGACAGCAGTTCCAATGCCTGGCTTGAAGCGCAATGGTATATGTACGCCACCATCGTCATGCTCGGTGCCAGCTACACGCTCAAGAAGAATGAGCATGTGCGGGTGGATATCCTTTACACGATGCTGTCGCGCCGTGGGCAGATCCTGCTTGATATTGCGGGCATCATTGTCTTTATGATGCCGGCCTGCATCCTGCTCGGCTGGCTTTCCTGGCCCTTCTTCATGCAGTCCTTCTCCATGGGTGAATGGTCCAGCAATGCCGGTGGCTTGCTGCGCTGGCCGGTGAAATTCCTGATCCCGCTGGGCTTTGGCCTGCTGGCGCTGCAAGGCATTTCCGAACTCATCAAGCGCGTGGCGGCACTGAACGGGCATGATATCCCGGACCTTGAAGCCCATTACGAGAGGCCAGTGCAATGATACCTTTGGATTGGATGCCGCCCCTGATGTTTGCGGGGCTGGTGGTATTCTTGATTATTGGCTTTCCGGTGGCCTTTTCGCTGGCGGCAGTTGGGCTCTTCTTCGGCATGATTTCCATGGCGCAGGGGTTCTTCACCATAGACTTCCTGCAAGCCATCCCTGGGCGTATTTTCGGCAGTATTTTGGCCAATGATCTGCTGCTCGCCATTCCATTTTTTACGCTTATGGGCGCGATATTGGAGAGATGCGGGCTGGCGGAAGACATGCTTGAAAGCATGGGCCAGCTTTTCGGCCCCATGAAGGGTGGGCTTGGCTATTCGGTTATTATTGTGGGCTTCATCCTGGGGGCCATTACCGGCACCGTAGCCGCACAGGTAATCGCCATGGCGCTGATCACCATGCCGGTGATGATGCGCTACAATTACAATATCCGCTACGCGACAGGCGTTTTGGCAGCATCCGGCACCATCACGCAGTTGGTGCCGCCTTCACTCGTGCTGGTGGTGCTGGCAGACCAGTTGGGCCGGTCTGTGGGCGATATGTACCTGGGCGCCTGGGGACCTTCGCTGCTGCAGATCGCGCTCTTTGCGCTTTATACCTGGTTCCTGACGATCATCCGGCCGCAGGATTTGCCGCCGGTGCCGCGCACCCTCACGGGCCGTCCACTGCTCATCAAATGCTTGTGGGGCATCATCCCAGCCGGGGTGCTGATCTTCCTGGTGCTTGGCACCATTATGCTCGGGCTCGCAACGCCAACCGAAGCGGGTGCGCTTGGTACGGTTGGCGCCATCATTCTGGCGGTGCTGCGCAATACGCAGATGACCAACATAGATAGGTTGGCCTATGCGGCCGGGTTGATCGCGGTCGCTGGCTGCCTGGTCGCTGCCTATACGGTCGGCATGAAGACGGTGCCGTTTCGCATCGGCTTCTCCGTGTTTTTTGCCTCCATCATCTGGCTGTGCTGGCGCGCCTGGCGGGATAAGACGCTGCATGATTTGATTGTGGAGGGCATGCGTTCCACCATGCGCATCACCTCCATGGTCGCCTTCATCGTGGTGGGGGCTACCTGCTTTTCCATCGTCTTTGCCGGGGTGGATGGCAATCTTTGGGTGGAACATGGGCTGACCAGCCTGCCGGGCGGCGTTTGGGGCTTCCTGATCGCGGTCAATCTGCTGGTCTTCTTCCTGGCCTTCTTCCTTGATTTCTTCGAAATCGCCTTCATCATCGTGCCCATGCTGGCCCCGGTGGCGCAGAAGCTATTGACCCCGGTGGTTGGTGCGGATGCGGCGCTGATCTGGTTTGGCGTGATGCTCTGCGTGAATATGCAAACCAGCTTCATGCACCCGCCCTTCGGCTTTGCGCTGTTCTATCTCCGCAGCGTCATTCCAAAGACCATCAGTAGCGCGGATATCTATTGGGGCGCGATTCCCTGGGTGGGCTTGCAGCTCATCATGGTGGCGATCGTTATCTTCGCACCGATCACCGTCACCTTCTTCCTGGATAAGCCACACGGGATTGATCCGAGTACGATCAGGATCGAAGTGGCACCGCCGCCTGAGGAAGATGATCTGCCGCCGCCTAGCTTCGGCCCGCCAAGGTAAGTCCTTGACAGGCCGTCAACGCAAAGCCCCATGGCACACCGCCATGGGGTTTTTCTTTTGGCGTGATCGGGCAACAAAAAACCGGTCAGGTGCTTCCACCCGACCGGCTCTAGAGCATGTTGCGTTCACGTGGGTTCACGCAGCAGCCTCTACCTCGTTGTTTTTCGAGCATCTTCACACGTTCAGATTTTCCATCTGAACGTGATCTGCTCTAAAAAACCAACTACGCGTCTGGATCAGATGCGGTTGGCAGCCGACATCCTGTGCAAGAAGCCGTCAAACGTGGCCTCTGCAACACGGAACCAAGCGACGGTATCCGGACGGAAGGCCTTCATGCTGTCGAGCAGCTTCTTGAACATGGCGTTCTGCGCGGCAACTTCATCATAGTATTTCCAGCACTCATCATAGCATGCCTGCAGAACAGGGGTCGAGAAGGGCTTCAGCTGCGTACCGCCAGCCAGCAGACGTTTCATGGCCTGCGGGTTCAGCGCGTCATATTTCGGCACCATGGATGCGGTGACGATACCTGCCGCAGCTTCGATCATCGCCTGGTAGCTCTTGGGGATAGAATTCCACGCCCGCTCATTGATGAACAGCGTGCCGCAGGACGCGCCTTCCCACCAGCCGGGGTAATGATAGAAACGTGCGACCTTATTGAAGCCGAGCTTTTCATCATCATAGGGGCCGACCCATTCGGCGCCATCAATCGTGCCGCGTTCTAGCGCGGGATAGATATCGCCAGCGCCAATCTGCTGCGGCACAACGCCAAGGCGGCGCAGAATATTGCCGGCAAAGCCACCCACGCGGAATTTCAGGCCGCGCAGATCCTCAACCGTGTTGATTTCCTTGCGGAACCAGCCACCCATCTGGCAGGCCGTGCCGCCGAAGGAGAAGGACCGCACGCCAAGCGGGCGGTAGAATTCCTGGATCAATTCATGCCCGCCGCCATTTCGCAGCCAGGAATAATATTGCCGCTGGTTCAGGCTGAAGGGCAGGCCCGTTTCGAACACGAAGCATGGGTCCTTGCCGAAATGGTAATAGGCCGCATCCTGCCCGCATTCCACCGTGCCATTCTGCACCGCATCATACACCTGCAGCGCGGGCACGATTTCACCAGCGGAATAAATACGAAGCTGGAACTTGCCATCGGACATTTCGTTGATGATTTTGGCGAAAAGCTCTGTCCCGCCGAACAGCGTATCGAGTGACCTCGGGAAGGCCGAGGTATGGCGCCAGCGGATTTCCGGATTGGCCTGGGCCAGCGCCGGTGTGGCCAATGCTGTGGCGGCAACGGCGGTACCGCCGAAGCCGGCTTGCTTAATAAAATTACGACGTTCCACTGCGGGAAGCTCCCCTGTTACGTGGTTGATGAGGTCTGCCAGCACCCTTATACCGGGGCTTGGAAGGTACACTTCTAATACGCTGTGACGCGCTAGAAAAGCTGAATCTTTTCCAAAAATGCTTCTCAATGGCCAGATTTCACGCCAGTCGGCACGGTGGACAGGCGGTCCACCAGCGCAATGCCGATCGCCGAGAGGATGAAGATGGTGTGGATAATGGTCTGCCACATGATGCCCGTTTCGGTGAAGGCCGCTTGGGGCGAACCAAGGTTCCCGGCCTCAATAAAGGTCCGCAGCAAATGGATCGAGGATATGCCCACAATCGCCATAGCCAATTTGATCTTGAGGACGCTGGCATTCACATGGCTCAGCCATTCCGGCTGATCCGGATGCCCGGCAAGGTTCAGGCGCGAAACAAAGGTCTCGAACCCGCCAACAATCACCATGACCAGCAGATTGGCAATCATCACCACATCAATAAGGCCAAGGACGATCAGCATAATCTGCTGTTCGGTGAAGGTCGCGGCATCCACCACCAGATGGATCAATTCCTTAAGGAATTTGTAGACATAGACGCATTGCGCCACGATCAGCCCAAGATAGAGCGGCAATTGCAGCCAGCGTGAACCAAAGATCAGCGCGGCCAGGGGGCGAAGCGGCTTTAATTCGTCAGGATGGGCCATGATTGTCCTCGGCTGGGTTGAAGTGCCCCGGTGACATAGGCTTAGATTATGAAAATGTCAGCAGGGCGCCCCTGGCCGGGCGGCATGGGAGCAGGCAAGATGGTGCCATGAAACACTGGCTAGCCGCCCTTGGCGCCACCATGCTGATGCAATTGGTCGCTTCCTTCATGGGCCAAAGCTTGCCGGTGATCGCACCACTCATGATGGCCAGTACAGGGCTGGCGCCGGAGCGGATTGGCAATCTTTCTTCCCTGACGGCGCTTGCCACCGTGCTTTACTTGACGATTAGCGCGGTTTTCCTGTCGCGCATGGGCCCGGTGCGGATGCTGCAATTGGGCACGGCCATGGCAGTGACGGCGCTGCTGGTGGCAGGCCTTGGGCAGGCTTGGGCGATATTCCTCGCGGCCTTCATGCTCGGCCTCGGCTATGGGCCAACACCGCCCGCGGGCAGCCGCATGCTGGCCGCAACCGCGCCGCCCGCGCATCGTTCGCTGATCTTTTCCATCAAACAGGCCGGCGCGCCGGCCGGTGGCGCCTTGGCCGGGCTGATCGCAGCACCCGTCGCACTCGCCTATGGCTGGCCGGCAGCGTTGATGCTGGCCTTTGGTGTTGGCGTTGCCGCTATCCTGGTGATCCAGCCGCTGCGCCCTGCCTTTGATGCGGAGCGCAATCGCGCGCAGCCGCTTCGCTTGTTCGACATATTCTCGCCGCGCGCCATCAGCGCCCCCTTGTCCACCTTCAAACAGAATCCGGTACTGAAGCGCGTGACGGCGCTTTCTGTTTCCTTCGCGATTTGCCAGGGCTGCCTGTTTTCCTTCACCGTGACCTGGCTTGTTGAAAAGCGCGGCTTTGATCTGGTGCTGGCCGGCAGTGTTTTTGCCGCCATGCAATTCGCCGGCGTGGTGGCGCGCATTCTGCTGGGCTGGGTCGCGGACAGCACCGGCAATGCACTCGCCAATCTGGTGGCGCAGGGCTTTGTCGCGGGCGGCGCTATCCTTGCCTTGGCCCTGCTGCCCGCAGATGCCGGTTTCTGGCCCCTCGCGCTGATATGCGCGCTGACAGGTTTTTTCGGCGCTTCCTGGAACGGCATTTCATTGGCCGAGGTCGCGCGGCTTGCGCCACCCGGTAAGGTCGCGGATGCGACCGCGGGTTCGACAATTTTCGTCTTTCTCGGCTATGTCGCGGGGCCGTCGATTTTTGCGACGCTGGTCAGCTTCACCGGAAGTTGGACCTTGCCGCAAATCCTGATGGCAGCGCAGCTTTTGCTGGTCTCAGCGCTGGTCGGATTGGGGCTCAGGACGCCCAGGCAGGGGGGCGCTTTTCCTTGAAGGCGGCGATGCCCTCTCGCGCCTCATCGCCCGAGGCACAACGCGCGAAGGCGAGCGCGCCCGCTTCCGCATAGCCATCGGGCGAGAGCGGGCCGAGGGCTGCGATCAGCTTCTTGGTCTCGGCGAGCGCACGCGGCGCGCCCTGTCGGCAATCCGCAATCACCGAAGCGACCGCAGCATCCAAGGCGGGCGCATCGGCAACCAATTGATGCACCAAGCCAATACGCGCGGCTTCGGGCGCATCAATCACATGCCCTTGCAGCACCATGCGCGCGGCATTGCTGCGGCCCATGCGGCGCACCATCCAGGGCAGGATTTGCGCCGGCACCAGGCCGCGCTTGGCCTCCGGCGCGGCAAAGCGCGCATCGGCGGTGGCGATCGCGATATCCGACGCGCAAACCCACCCAAGCCCGCCCGCATGGGCCGAGCCCTGCACGGCCGCAATCACCACCTGCGGCAGGTTGCAGAGCCTGATAAAGCGATGGCCGGTTGCGTGATTGCGTTGCTGCGCGGCGGCCAGACGTTCCGCTTCCGTGCCCTGAGAACCCACTTCCGTCAAATCAAGCCCCGCACAGAAATGCCCACCAGCACCGGAGAAAATCACGATGCGGGCGGTGGTATCTTTCTCGAGCGCATCAAGCGCCACATCCAGGGCAACCCCCATCGCCGCCGACATGGCATTGCGCCGATGTGGCCGATTGAGGGTAAGGCGCACCACTGGCCCTTCCCGTATGAGCAGAACGGGGTTTTCGGTTTCAGACATGTGATGCGCCTTCGTGCTGTTACGAATTCGGCCCGCGTTCCATGGAATAGGGCTGCCAACGCTTCAGGCTTGTGCCCGCGAGCACGGTTGGATTGACGCAAGACAGCGGCCAACGCCCTGACAATACCAGGGAGATATTCTGCCCCACGCGACGCTTGCGCGCCGGATCAAACCGCGCTGAGGCCGAGGCATTATGCGGCGACAGGATCACATTCTGCATCTTGTGCAGCGGATTATCGGGCTTGGTGGGTTCAATTTCGAACACATCAATGCCGGCACCCGCGATCCAGCCCTTTTGCAGCGCCTTGATCAGCCCGGCTTCTTCCACTGTCGGGCCGCGGCCTGTGGTGATGAAAAGCGCATTCTTCTTCATCTGCTTGAAGTGCTTTTCCTTTAAGAAGCCGCGCGTTTCAGGCGTATCCGGCAAATGCATGGAAACGAAATCGGACGTGGCGAGCAGATCAGAAAGGCTCGCGGGCTCCACGCCAAGCGCGGACATCGTCAGTTCTTCCACGAAGGGATCAAAGGCCTTCATATGCAGCCCGAAAGCGCGGGCGCGAATTGCGGTGGCGCGCGCCACACGACCAAAGCCTATGAAGCCAAGCGTCTGGCCCATCAGGCGCGGGATTTGCAGCAATTGCGGGCGGCCTTCCCCCCAACGGCCTTCACGCACCATGCGGTCCTGTTCGATGCAGCGCCGATGCGTGGCGAGCAGCAACATCATGGCGTGATCGGCAACTTCTTCGATGAAGGTATCTGGGCAATTCGTGACCGGAATGCCATGCGCGGTGGCCGCCGCCACATCCACATAATCAACGCCGACGGACCCAAGCGCGATGATGCGGCACTTCTTCAGCGCCTTGATCATCTTGGCATTGAATTGCATGCCCTTCGCGTAAACCGCATCCGCCTGGCCGGCCTTGGCAATGAAATCCTTCTCCGTCGGCTGGCATTCAATGATTTCAATACCCATGCCTTCCAGCGCTTCAAGCTCATAATCATAGCCGCCGCCGGTGGTGGTGAAGGACGCCGCCGCGGGCGTCAGGATGGTGAATTTTGCCATGTGATCAGTCCTTTTCAGATCATTCCTTGACCGCGCCGGTCAGGGAGGAAACATAGTAATCCACAAAGAACGAATAGAAGATCGCAACCGGGAGTGATCCCAGAAGCGAACCCGCCATCAGCGCACCCCATTGATAGACATCGCCCGTGACCAATTCGGTCAGAATGGCCACAGGAACAGTCTTGTTCTCGCTCGATTGGATGAAAGCGAGCGCATAGATGAATTCATTCCAGGACAGCGTGAAGGAGAATATGCCCGCGCTGATCAGCCCCGGCACGGCCAAGGGCAAGGTAATCTGCCGCAGGATTTGCAGCCGCGTCGCACCATCAATCAGCGCGCATTCTTCAAGCTCATAAGGAATGGATTTGAAATAGCCAATCAGCAACCAGGTGCAGAAAGGCACAAGGAAGGTCGGATAGACCAGGATCAGCGCAAAGGGCGTATCAAACAGCCCCAGTTGAAACACCATGGTCGCCAGCGGAATGAACAGAATGGAAGGCGGCACAAGATAGGCAAGGTAAATCCCAAGCCCGACATATTGGCTGCCCGTAAAGCGCAAGCGCTGGATGGCATAGGCCGCAAGGGTTGAGCTGACGAGTGAGAGGATGGTTGACCCGATCGCCACCATCATCGTCGTCATGAGCCATTTTGGATAAGACGTATTGAAAAGCAGCAACCGAATGTGATCCAGCGTGGGGGACGTAATCCAGAAGGGATTATGCGTCTTGTAATCGTAAAGTTCAGCATTCGGTTTGAAGGCCGTGATCGTCATCCAGTAAAACGGAAATAGCAGGATGATCAGAAAGCAAGCCAATGGCAGATAGATGGTGACCATCCGCCGCGCCTTGCTGTCCCAGGCCATGGCTTCCGATGGCGGGGCAGCACTTGCCTGGGTTTCTTCGGCTTCTGTTGTGGCGCTCATTATTCGTTGCTCCCGGCGTCAGTCATTGCTCTCACCCTGCTGCCATTTCCGCCGCGCCAGGGCGAAGTAGCTAAACAGTGTCGCGAAAACGAGGAAGGGAATCATGGAAACGGCAATCGCCGCCCCTTCGCCCAATTGCCCACCTGGGATGCCGCGCTGAAACGCAAGGGTCGCCAGCAGATGCGTTGAATTTACCGGCCCACCACGCGTGATGGCATAGACAAGCTGGAAATCGGTGAAGGTGAAGATGATGCTGAAGGTCATCACAATCGCCAGGATCGGCAGCAGCATCGGAAAGGTGATGTAGCGAAAACGCTGCCAGGCGGTGGAGCCATCCAAAAGCGCGGCCTCATAAAGCGATGGCGAAATGGTCTGCAGACCCGCCAGCAGCGAAATCGCGACAAAGGGAATACCGCGCCAAATATTGGCGGCAATCAGTGACCAGCGCGCGGGCCAGGCAGTATTGATGAAATCCACATTGGTGTCTCGTAGGCCAAGTTCGATCAGCATCCAGGAAATAACGGAAAATTGCGGATTGTAGATCCACCAAAAGGCAACCGCTGTCAGCACTGTGGGCACGATCCAGGGCAGCAGGATGATGGCGCGCAGCAGGGATTTGAACGGCAGGTGATTATTCAGCAAAAGCGCCAGCCACAGACCAAGCCCAAACTTCCCGATCGTGGCGACACTTGTGTAAAAAACACTGTAGAAAACGGCATTCCAGAAAATCGGATCCTCGAACATGAATTCGAAGTTTTCGAGCCCAACCCAACGCCCACTGCGCCCGATGGTTGTGTCCGTAAAGGCAAGCCAGATACCAAGCCCCAAGGGATAGGTCAGGAATACCGCAAGCAACCCAAGGGCGGGCAGCAGGCAAATGATGATAAGAAAGGGCTTCCAATCAAGCAGCCTGGTCAGCCAGTTTTGCTCGATCTTGGGCCTGACCCATCCGGTAGTTGTGCTGGACATTACTTGGGCTCCGGCAGGGGGCGGCCTTTACATTGAAGGCCGCCCTTGTTTGGTTCAACCGCGGCGGAAGATACGGCGCGCCCGGCGTTCAGCTTCGCGCATCGCCGCATCGGGCGTGGCTTGGCCGGCAGCGACGGATGCGAACATCTGCACCAGCACATATTCCGCATTTGCCTGGCCAGAGGCTTCCGAAATCGGACCCTTATAGCCATTCCAGAATTGGTTATTCATGGAATCGCGGAAAAGCGTGATCTTCGGATCGCTGGTCCAAACCGCAGAAGCGCGATAGGCGTTCAGCGGATGCGCCCAATAGCCAAGATTGGCATTCAGCCAGGGTTCATATTGTTCCTGTTCCATCATGAACGTCAGGAAAGCCTTAGCCGCATTCGGGAAGCGGCTATGCTTGAACACCATGGCATTCAGCGTCAGCGGCGCGCTTGGCCAGCTATTGGCAACGCCCAGCGGCATGACGGAATGTTCGGTATCTTCTGCAATGGCGCGCGTCGCGGGGTCGTTCTTCAGCGCGAAGTAAAGCGACACGCCATTGGAAGTCACCCAGCAGGTATTGGCCGCGTAAGCCTGGTTGTTGCTGATATCGCCCCAGGAAATCGTGCCACCATCAACGAAGGTCGGGTAGAGTTCCTTGAGGTAATTCAGCGCCGCCAGCGTTTGCGGACTATTCACTGAAACACCGCCGCTTTCATTGGTGATGGAAGCGCCATGGCTCCACATCAGCCAATTGGCGAAACCATTGCCATCACCCACGGCATTGCCAAGCGCGAAGCCGGAAGGCTTGTTGATGCGGCGCAAGCGTTTGCACATTTCAAGGAAGCCCGGCAGATCTGAAGGCGGCTTATCATAACCCGCTTCCTTCACCGCCGATTTGCGCCAAACCAGCGGCCCGGCGGTGCCACCAAAGGGCAGGCCGATCCAGTTGTTGGTGCCATGCCGCTTGCCGAGCTTTTCGCCGACAAACATCCAGCCGCCATATTTCTTGCCAAGATATTCAGCAATATCTGAAACCTCAACCAGTTTGTCGGCATAGATATGTGGTGAATCACCAAAGCCGATGATGCAATCGGGGCCAGCGCCGGTATTGGCGGTGACGGCGGTTTGCTGGTTGATATCTTCCCAACCCACAAAATCCACGCGCACCTGCACCCCTGTCCGCTGCGTGAAGCGCGCGGCGGAAGCACGGAACACTTCCTCATCGGGTTGCACGAAGCGCACCGGGCGCAAAATGCGCAGCGTTGCGCTATTTTCAATCGCAAGCCGCGGCGCAGCGACGCTGCTGTCACCACGCACCTGGCTTTGCGCCAATGCCTCACCGCCGGCGGCGAGTGCCGCCATACCGACACCGGCACCCAGAACGCTGCGGCGTGTTATGATATTTGCCATGTTTCTACTCCCTGATGTTGTGTTGAAACGAAACTAAATCCGTTGACCACTTGCCTTGTCAAAAAGATGCACAAGGTCAAGCTCGGGCGAAACCGCAAGCATATCGCCGTGATTTGCCGCGATACGTTCACGGAAGGCGCCCATCACAGAAATCTCGCCAATCCGTAGAATTACCTGGGTTTCAGAACCCGTTGGCTCCACGACCTGAATCGTGGCCTGAATGCCATTGGGGTCAAGGCGGAGATGTTCTGGCCGAATGCCATAAACTACCTCAGCCCCCTCACGCCCGGCATGGACAGGTGGCAAGGGCCAGCTTGTGCCGCCACCATCGATGAATTTGCCATCCTTGATGCGCCCGGGCAGCATATTCATAGCGGGTGATCCAATGAACCCGGCCACAAAAAGATTGGCCGGCCTGTCATAAAGCTCCAGCGGGGCGCCGGCCTGTTCGATCCGCCCGTGATTCATGACAACGATCTTATCCGCCATGGTCATGGCTTCGATCTGGTCATGCGTCACGTAAACCGTTGTGACCTTCAAGCGCTGATGCAAATCCTTGATTTCGGAGCGCATCTGAACGCGAAGCTTCGCATCAAGGTTGGAAAGCGGCTCATCGAACAGGAACACTTGCGGGTTGCGCACAATGGCGCGCCCCATGGCAACGCGCTGGCGCTGTCCGCCCGAAAGCTGGCGCGGGAAGCGATGCAATAATTGCTCAAGGCCCAGAATGCGCGCAGCCTTCTGAACTTCCTGGTCCATCACTTCCTTGGGCGCGCCCGCCAGCTTCATGGAAAAGGCCATGTTCTGATAAACGGTCATGTGCGGATAAAGCGCGTAGTTTTGGAAAACCATCGCAATATCGCGGTCCTTTGGTGGCACCTTGTTCACCACCTTGCCGCCGATCACGATTTCGCCACCCGTGATATTCTCAAGCCCCGCCAACATGCGGAGCAAGGTGGATTTCCCGCAGCCGGAAGGCCCGACCAGCACCACAAATTGCCCGTCCTCAATATCCACGCTCACGCCATGCAGGATCTGCGTGGAACCGAAAGCCTTGCGCACTTCGCGTATATCAACTGTCGCCATACTCTTTTCCTTCCCGGCCCGCGGTATTCCGCTTCTATTGGCGTGAGACTTCGGTTTCCTTGCAGGTGATGAATTCCAGCAGCGCTGGCGTGCCATTCTTCGTCTGCTCAATGCCACGTTTGATCGCGGGGATGATATCCGCGACCTTTTCCACCCTTTCGCCATAGCCGCCAAAGGCCCGCGCCATCGCCGCGTAATCGCCCGAAATATCGGTCGAGCGATATTTCTTCGTGCTGATCGGCATGACCTTCAATTCGATCGCCATCGAGAAATTATTTAGCAGGATTGAAAGAATGGGGATCCGCTCACGCACCGCGGTTTCAAAATCCATCCCCGTAAAGCCAATCGCCGCATCGCCCCAGACATTGATGCAAAGCTTATCAGGCGCGGCAAGCTTCGCGCCCATCGCCAGCCCCAGCCCATAGCCAAGCTGCGTGGTCTTGCCCCAGCCGAGGTAAGTCAGCGGCTTGCGGCTGACCCAGAAGGGAGAAAGCTGATCGCGCGGGCTGCCGGCATCATGGGTGATGATGGTATTGTCCACATCCACCGTGCGCCACAAATCGCGCAGCACGCGATAGGGGTTGAGCGGGGATGCATCGCTATCCGTCTTATGCGCCCAGGCGGCCAGCCAATCCTTGTCCAGCGCGGCAATTTCCTTGGCAACCGCGGTTCGGCTGCGCGGTTTTTTGATGCGCGTCGCCAAATCGGCAATCAGCCCATCCAGGGTCAGGCCCGCATCACCGACCAGGCCGATATCAATCGGGATATCCTTGCCCAGATGGTCAGGATCAAGCGTCGCGTGAATGATCTTCTTGCCGCTTGGCATTTTCACGCCGAAGTTTGTTTCGGTAAAGGAACATCCAATGCCAAGGATCACATCGGCATTATCCAGGAAATGCCGCACGCCGCGCCGCATCGCGAGGCCACCGGAACCAAGCGCCAACGGATGGTCTTCCGGGAAGGCAGACTTGCCGCCAAGGCTGGTGGTGACCGGCGCCGCCAACATCTCCACCAAAGCCTGCAATTGCGGCCAGGCGCGGGCCCAATGCACGCCAGTGCCGGCATAAATCACCGGGCGCTTCGCTTTCGCCAGCATCGCCGCTGCGCGTTCCAGATCAACCGGATCAGGACCGTAACGTGTGGCGGCAACCGGGTGATAGGCCAGCGGTTCCGGCACTTCCTCATTCCACATATCGGTCGGGATTTCGACCAGCACCGGGCCACCGCGGCCATTGCGCAGCCGCGCGAAAGCACGGCGCAGAATATTTGGTACCTCAGCCGCGCTCATGATCGGTTCAGCGGATTTGGTGATGCCGCGCATTTGCACGGAAGAATTGAAATTCGGGTCAATATGCGCGATGCGGCGCGGATATCCCATGGGCAGCACCAGCACGGGCACGCTTTCGCCGTAGCATTGCGCCACTCCGCCATAGGCGTTCTCGGCGCCCGGCCCATGCTGCATGCAGAAGGCGCCGATGGTGCGGCCCGATGTCACGCGCGAAATGGCATCCGCCATATGCAGACCGATTCTTTCCTGCCGCACCATGATGGGGCGGATATCGGCATCCGCGGCATATTCGATCAGATGGTTCACGGGATAGCCAGTGAGGATTTGAATCCCCTCACGCTTCATGATTTCCGCAATGGCGGCGCCGAGTTTCATGCCGGACTTCCCCTACCCTGGCGCCAGGCGCCGTTTCATCCCATAGCACGCTGACGGTGCCTGAAGGGAAGCCTAGGCTTGCTTTGCGCCCGGACGCAACAGGGCTTTGGGGTTGCACCCCAGGCGCTGCCCCGGCAGGCTTTGCCCTGACCCATTGAAGGACAAACCATGCCCATCCCCGCCTTGTTCCAGGGCCGGATCGCCCTGCCGGTGATTGCCGCCCCCATGTTCCTGGTTTCTGGCCCTGATCTGGTGGTGGAAACCTGCAAGGCCGGCATGGTGGGCAGCTTCCCGGCACTCAATCAGCGCAGCACGGAAGGCTACGGGGAATGGCTGGCCGAAATCCGGGAGAGAACCGGCAATGCCGCCGCGCCCTTTGGCGTCAATCTCATTGTGCATCGTTCTAATACCAGGCTGGATGCGGATTTGGCGGAAACCGTGCGCCAGCGCGTGCCCTTTGTGATCACCTCACTCGGCGCGGTGTCGGAAGTGGTGGACGCGATCCACAGTTATGGCGGCTTGGTGTTCCACGATGTGATCAATCTGCGCCATGCGCAAAAGGCTGCCGAGGCCGGCGTTGATGGGCTGATCGCGGTTTGTGCCGGCGCGGGTGGCCATGCGGGCACTTATAGCCCCTTCGCTTTTTTGCAGGAAATTCGGCAATTCTATCAGGGCACCATCATCCTGTCGGGTGCCATGTCCACCGGCGCGCATGTCGTGGCGGCCCGCGCGGCAGGGGCGGATTTTGCGTATTTGGGCACGCGCTTCATCGCGACCACCGAAAGCCGCGCACCGGAAGACTACAAGCAAATGATCCTGGCCGCGACAGCCAAGGATATTGTCTACACCAATGCCATCAGCGGGGTGAATGGCAATTTCCTGAGTGCGTCACTGGAAGCGGCGGGGCTTGATCCCGCAAACCTGCCTGAATTCAACAGGGAACTTCATTTGGGTAGCAGCGAAAAACGCGCCTGGAAGAATATCTGGTCCGCCGGTCAGGGCGTTGGCGCCATTCAGGATGTGCCAAGCACGGCGAATCTGGTGGCGCGGCTCAGGCGGGAATATGCGGAAGCGATTGCGGGGTTGAACAGGGGCTTCGCCGCATAAGCGGCGTCGCCCATTCGGGCTCGCGCCCGCCCTTGGCGGGCGTTTGGCGCTTTTGCAGGTAAGGCTTACCGCTACTTCCGCAACTCCATCTGGATCGGCCCTTCCCGCTCACCACGGGCGAATTGGTCCACCATGGCATTGCCGGTATCGCCAAGCTTCGCGGCCTCACCGGTCCAGATGATGCGGCCCTTATGGATCATGGCGGCGTCATCGCCAATCCGCCGCGCGCTTGCCATATCATGCGTGATGGAAACGGCGGTCGCACCCAGCCGATGCACCACATCTACAATCAGCCCATCAATCACCGCCCCCATGATGGGATCTAGGCCGGTTGTGGGTTCATCGAAGAAAATGATCTCAGGCTCGGCGGCGATGGCGCGCGCCAATGCGACGCGTTTCTGCATGCCGCCGGAAAGCTCGGATGGCGAAAGATCACCGACCGACGCGGCAAGCCCCACTTGCGCCAGCACTTCTGCCGCCTTGTCGCGCGCGCGGGCGCGCGCAATGCGCTTTTGTGCGAGTAGCTTGAAGCAAACATTCTCCCAGACCGGCAGGCTATCGAATAGCGCGCCATTCTGAAACAGCATGCCGATACGGTCATTCAGCGCTTCCCGTTCGCGCCGCGGCAGCTTCAGAATATCCTGGCCATCAATTTCAATGCTGCCGGCATCCGGTTCAATCAGCCCCAGAATGCATTTGATCGTCACGGATTTGCCGGACCCCGACCCCCCCAGAATAACCATGCCATGCCCTGCACGGATATCGAGGTCCACGCCATCCAGCACCTGCTTCGGCCCAAAGGCCTTGGACAGCCCGCGTAGGCGGATTTTTGGCGCTGCCTCGCTCATCGTGCGAAGAACATTTCAGTGATGATGTAATCCAGCGCCAGGATCAGGATGGAAGATGCCACCACCGCCGATGTCGCCGCTGCCCCCACGCCCTGCGCCCCGCCCCGGCTGTTATAGCCGCACCAGCAGCCCATCAGCGCAATGATGAAGCCAAAGACAGAAGCCTTCACCAGGCCGGAGACCACATCCATGGTCTGCATGAAATCAAGTGTGGCGCGCAAATACCCAGCAGAACTAAAGCCAAGCTTCGCCGTGCCAATCAGCCAACCGCCCATAATGCCAAGGATATCGGCAATCAACACCAGGAAGGGCAAGGCGATAGTGCCGGCCAAAAGCCGAGGCGCCACCAGATATTTCATCGGGTTGGTGGAAAGCGTGGTCAGCGCATCTATCTGATCCGTCACGCGCATGGTGCCGATTTCAGCGGCAAAGGCCGCACCGATGCGCCCGGCCACCATCAGCCCGGCAATCACCGGCCCCAATTCGCGCGTGATGGAAAGCACGACAACATTCGCGACCGCCCCTTCCGCATTGAAGCGCGCAAAGCCGGTATAGGTTTGCAGCGCCAGCACCATGCCGGTGAAAAACGCGGTCAGGGCAACCACGGGCAGGGAGAAATAGCCAATCTCCATCACATGGCGCAGGAATAGTCGCCCGTAGAAGGGCGGGCGCAGCAGATGTGAAACACCTTCAAGCGCAAACAGCACCACCGCGCCGATGCGCTGAAAAGCGCCGAGCACCGCGCGCCCCAATGCCGCGACAGGATCAAGGATCGCGCCCAAGTTCAGCCAGCCCCATAGGTGCGGCGATAACGATCGCCAAGCGATGTCAGGATTTCATAGCCAATCGTGCCGGTGCGCGCCGCCAGATCATCCGGCGAAGGCGCGGCGCCGCCGATCAGTTGCACAAGATCACCCGGCACAAGGCTCGGCGCATCCGTCACATCCAACGTGATCAAATCCATGGAAACGCGCCCCACCATGGGCAGAATCATGTCGCGATAGGCCGCAACACCCCGCCCAGATAAGCTTCTCAGGTAGCCGTCCGCGTAGCCAACCGCAATGGTGGCAATCCGGCTGGGCCGCGCCGCCACAAAGGCAGCGCCATAACCCACGCTGGCGCCAGCGGGGATGTCGCGGATTTGCAGGATGGGCGCTTCCAGCCGGACCACCTGGCGCATCGGGTTTGGCGCGCCGGGGGTGGGGTTGATGCCGTAAAGCGCGCAGCCTGGCCGGGCGAGGTCTGAAGCGTAATCCCCGCCCAAAAACAGGCCCGATGAATTGGCAAAGGATCGCGGCAGGGGCGGCAGCCCCGCACAAGCGCGGGCAAAACGCGCTGCCTGTTCCGCATTCAAGGGATGGTCCGCTTCATCCGCGCAGGCCAGATGCGACATGACATAAAGCAGATCGAGCCCCGCCAGCAGGGAATGATCGGCGGCGAGCCGCGCCTGTTCCCCGGCATCCAGCCCAAGCCGCGCCATGCCGGTATCCAGATGCAGTGACGCCTGGCGCGCCCTGCCCGTGCTCCGCCCTGCGGCAGCATGGGCCAGCACGTCACCAAGGCTGTTTAGCACTGGCACCAGCGCAGCGTCCTGATCCGCACCAGGGGCAAAGCCATTCAGCACGGCAATCATTGGCCGGGCACCAAGGGCGGCGCGCAGCGCCACACCTTCTGCCAGATGCGCCACGAAAAAATGCCGGCAGCCCGCGGCATGCAAGGCGGGCGCCACCCGCGCCGCCCCCAGCCCATAGGCATTGGCCTTCACCACGCCTGCCACCGCCCCTGGCGCGGCACGCGCGGCCAGCGCGCGCCAATTCGCCGCAATGGCGGCCAGATCAATATGCAAAACCGCCGAAGGGTCCATCATGAAAAGGCGGTTTCAGCCGCCATAGCCATCATCATGCTGCGTGTCCAAATCCCCAAAGCGCGTGAATTCCGCTTCAAAAAACAGCTTGATGGTGCCGGTCGGGCCATGGCGCTGCTTGGCGATGATCAGTTCCGCCTTGTTATGCGCCTCCTCCATATCCTTTTGCCATTTATCCAAGGCACCTTGGAATTTTTCGGAATTGTCGAAGGAAAGCTCCTTGGGTGCCCGCTGCATCAGGTAATATTCATCGCGATAGACGAACATGACCACATCGGCGTCTTGTTCGATCGAACCCGATTCACGCAAATCCGAAAGCTGCGGGCGCTTGTCTTCGCGGCTTTCTACGGCACGCGATAGCTGAGAAAGCGCAATCACCGGCACCGACAATTCCTTGGCCAAAGCCTTGAGCCCCTGGGTGATCATGCTGATTTCCAAAACGCGGCTTTCAGGGCGCGTGCCCGCTGCCGGGCGCATCAGCTGCAAATAGTCAACCACGATCAGATCAAGCCCCTTGGTGCGCTGCAAGCGCCGGCAGCGCGTGCGCAAGGCGGAGATGCTGATCGCCGGCGTGTCATCAATATTCAGCGGCAGGGACGCCAATTCGCGGCTGACTTCCAAAAACCGATCAAAATCACGCTGGCTGATTTCGCCGCGCCGAATACGATCCCCTGAAATGCGCGATTCCTCAGCCAGCAAACGCGTTGCCAATTGATCCGCGCTCATTTCCAGTGAGAACAACGCAACCCCACCCCTGGGCACCGCATTCGGGTCAGCTTCCTGCGCGCTGCGCAGCACGGATTTCGCCGCACCAAAGGCGATTTTGGTCGCCAGCGCCGTTTTGCCCATGCCGGGCCGGCCCGCGATAATGAGCAGATCGGACGGATGCAGCCCGCCCGTTTTCGCATCCAAATCACGCAAACCAGTGGCAAGGCCGGAAACGCCGCCTGGCGTGGTGAAGGCTTTTTCCGCATGCTGCACGGCAATGGTCAGCGCGCGTTCGAAGGTCAGGAAGCCCCCCTCACCCGCGCCGCCTTCCTTGGCCAATTCGAACAGCGATTGTTCGGCGGCTTCCAATTGCCCCTTGGCATCCAATTCGGCTTCCGCACCAAAGGCACGGTTCACCACCACCTCGCCCAAATCCACCAATTGGCGGCGGAGCCAGGCATCATAAATCACCTGGCCATATTCGCCGGCATTGATAACGCCCACCATGGCCGACAGAAGCTGCGCCAAATAGGCAGGCCCGCCCACTTCATCCAACAGCCCGGAATGTTCAAATTCCGCGCGCAAAGTCACCGCATCCGCAAGGCTGCCCGCTTCCACGCGCCGCTTGATGGCGTGGAAAATCCGCCCATGCACGGGATCGGCGAAGTGTTCCGGCGCCAGATATTCGCCCACACGCTCAAACGCCTTGTTATTGGCCAAAAGCGCGCCCAGCAGCGCCTGTTCCGCCGCCAGGTTGGAAGGCGGAATACGCTGCGACAGGCCGAGCAAACCGGCCCCGGGGGTGGCGCTTGGCGAGGGATCAAAACTATTCATGCCCCCCTTATAGCCCGGCGGGGCGGAATTGCCCCCTGGGGATTACGGGGATGGTGGGGATTGGCTGTGAATTCCGCCCACCCCAAGCGCCCGGATCACCGATTGACGCTCCGCCTGCCACATATAGTCGCGCGTAACGGGCAACGCGCTTTGTTCGCGCGTGACCTGCATTTGCCAGTTCATATGCCCCATGCGGCGGAAGGCAAGCTCCGCCCCGGAAAGATAGAATTCGAACATGCGGCAGAAACGCTCATCATAAAGCGAAGCAATGGCATCCCGGTTCCCAGCGAAGCGCAGCCGCCAATGGGCGATGGTCTTGGCGTAATGCAGCCTGAGGATTTCGATATCGGTCACGCAAAGCCCCGCCTTTTCAACCGCCGGCAGCACTTCGGAAAGTGCGGGGGAATAGCCGCCGGGGAAGATGTATTTGGCAAGCCAGGGGTTGGTGGAACCCGGCCCATCCGCGCGCCCAATGGCATGCACCAAAGCAACGCCCTGCGGCTTCAGCGCGCGGCGGATAACGCGAAAGAAGCTAGCGTAATGATGCAGGCCGACATGTTCAAACATGCCAACCGAGACAATGCGATCCATGGGTTGGCGCCAATCCCTGTAATCCATCAGCGCAAAGCGCACTTGCCGCGAAAGCCCTGCCGCTTCCGCCCGCGCCCGCGCCACGGCCAATTGCTCGGCAGAAAGCGTAATGCCGGTCACTTGCGCGCCCCATTCCCGCGCCAAGGTTAGCGCCATACCGCCCCAACCGCAGCCAATATCCAGAACCTCCAGCCCTGGGCGATCCAGTTTCAGCTTGGCCGCGATATGGCGTTTTTTGGCCTCTTGCGCTTCTTCCAGGCTTTCAGAACCGGTTTGGAAATAGGCGCAGGAATAATGCCGATCCCTATCCAGAAACAGCGCATAAAGCCGCGCATTCAAATCATAGTGATGCGCCACATTGCGCCGCGCACGGCCGGCTGGGTTGAATTGATCCAGTCGCCGCTTCGTCCAGCGCGCCCATTCGAATGCCTTCTCCGCTGGATGCGCGCCCCCCTCCATCAGGTTGAGTGTCAGCAAATCCAGCAATTCATTCAGCGTGCAATCTTCCGGCAGAACCTCGCCATCCATATAGGCTTCGCCCAAGGCCAAGGCCGGGTTCAGGCCAAGGCGCTGCAACGCCGCGCGGGACCGCACCGCAAAGCCCGCAACAGGCCCCTGCCCCGTGCCATAGGATCGCAATTCCCCCTGCGGCAGGCGCACATGCAGCGTGCCATGCTTGATCAGGCGCTTCATGAAAAGATCGAAAAGCACAGCACGTTTCCCTTGCCGATACGGCAATAACCGCATCTGCAAGGGCGCTTTTGCAACACAAGAAGGCGTGAGGCGCGCTACGCCGCCGCGCGGGGCAGCACCAAGACCGGCGCACCCGTCCCTTCCCAGCCAAAGGCGCCAAGCCCATCATGCTCATGAACGCCGCTGATCACGCTCAGCTGCTGATCATCCATCCGAAAGGCGATTTCGCGTGCCGATTTTCAGGCGCGCGCCAAAGCCTAACCACAATCGGCTGGCGCGCAGTTCCAGGTAGCCCAAGGCGGTCAGGGGCATAGCGCGCCCCCTACCCGCCCGTGATTTCTGCGCCTCAATCCACCTTAACGCCGGCAGCGCGGGCTTTTTCCACCATATAGCCGCGCGCCCATTGCATATCTTCAAGCGACCCGAAGGCATTGGTGTAATGCCCCCTGAAGCCGCGCGCTTCGATCAGCCGGAACATATCGCCGAAATCAAAATTGCCCTTGCCGGGAACCAGATGTTCTTCATGCCCATTGCGCCAACAATCCGCGAGGCGCACTTCGCGCACACGTTCCATGGGAATGCCCGCCACCCAGGCAGCGACGCCACCGGGCATCAAATGCGCATGATTGGCGGTGAAGGAAAGTGCGAAGGCCGGCGAATGGATGGCATCATAATAATAGCGCCATTCTTCCTGCGTATGGGCCAAATAATGCACCTCGGCCGTTGGCGGTTCCACATTCAGGTTTTCAAGCAATAACAGGGCGCCATGCTTTTCTGCATGCTGCACCATGCGCTGCAGGCGGTCGCGCCCCGCTTCCATGCGCATCGGCACATCGGCGGTGAAATGATAGCCGGCATGGACAACAATCCATTCCGCTTCAAGCTTCGGCGCCACTTCAATATAGGCGCGCATATAGGCATCCACCGCTTCCGACAGGAAGGGCGAATATTCGGCCACATTGACGGCTGAGAGCGTATGCAGCGCAATCGTCACGCCATTGGCACGGGCAGAGGCAACAATGGCGCGGCAGCGCGCATCATCGAACATGTTCACCTTATTCTCGCCAGTGTCCAATTGGATATCTATGTGTCGTACCTGATTGCGTGCTGCCCATTCAATGGCGGCTTCCAGCTTCAGCTTACGGCCAACATCCACCCCAATACGGTCAATCAACGCCATGGCGTGCCTCCTTCTTTGGCCCATGGTTTACAGGCTTGGGGCAAGGTGGCAAGCTTCTTCCAATTGAAGAGAGCGTCCATGAGGCGCCCGTAACCCTGGGAAGGAAGCAAGCAATGATGATGATTGATCGTCGCGGTATGCTGGCGCTTGGCGCCTGGGCCGCTGCCACCAGCAAAGCCTTCGCCCAAGCCCCCATGCCGGATCATGAACGGGCCTTGTATGAAGCCGCCAAGCGGGAAGGCGAAATCACCTGGTATTCCGGCCAATACAGCGCTGAGGCTTCAGAAGCTGCCGGCCGCGCCTTCAATGAACGCTACCCAGGGGTGCGCTGCAATGTTGTTCGCAGCACGTCGCAAGTGGCCTTTCAGCGCCTGTCGCAGGATCAAAGGGCGGGTGTCGCGCAATGTGACGTTTTTTCATCCACCAATGGCGGCCATTACAGCCAGTTGAAGCGGCAGAATCGCCTGATGCAGTTCCGGCCCAAAAATGCGGATGGCCTGCTGCCGCTGCTGCGCGTTGCGGATTCCGAGAATTATTTTCAGTCCTCCTTCCTCGGCATTTTCCTGATGGCGCATAATACGCGCCTGGTCTCAGAGGCTGATGCCCCCAAAAGCTGGAAGGACACGCTCGATCCCAAGTGGAAGGATAAGCTGGCTATCGGCCATCCCGGCTTCAGCGGCGCCATTGGACTTTGGGCGCTAGAGATGCGCCGTCTTTATGGCGCGAATTTCCTGCGTGATTTTGAAAAGAATAAGCCACAAATCGGGCGTTCTTCCATTGACCCTGTCACCGCCATGAATGCGGGGGAACGTGCGGTTGGGGTGGCAGTGCCATCTTCTTCCACGCTGTTCAGCATGTCACGCGGCAATCCGCTTAAGCTGATCTATCCTGAAGAAGGCGTTGTGGCCGCA
Source organism: Alphaproteobacteria bacterium (assembly GCA_016869735.1). Classification (GTDB taxonomy): domain Bacteria; phylum Pseudomonadota; class Alphaproteobacteria; order Acetobacterales; family Acetobacteraceae; genus Neoroseomonas. The sequence continues at coordinate 9,253 of VGDL01000010.1, read as the reverse complement.
TTGTCGCCTTCCGCCATCATCCGCAATGCGCCGCACCCCAATGCCGCAAAGCTGTTCATGGAATTTCAGACCGGCCCGGCGCTATCGGCGGCAGTGGTAAAGCTGTTTAATGAAAGCCTGCGCCCTGATGTTGCACCGCCAGAGGGCTCCCGCCCGCTGGATCAGGTCAAGATGTTGGCACCAACGCTAGAGGAAGCCGATAAGGGTGTCCCCGAAGTGCGCGACGCCTGGCGCGATATTTTCGGCGTATAAACCTTCAATATGTCTGAAGCTGCAGTCACGAAAGCTGGGCCGCGCGTATTATTTGGCGCGCGGCTCAAAATGCTTGAACCGGTCACCCTGCTTTGGGTGATACTGATCATTGGCCTTTTCTTCCTGATTGCCGCACCGCTTCTCAAAATGCTGCTGATCAGCTTTGAGGAACAGGATACCGGCGACTTCACACTAATGAATTACGCGACCGCCTATGGCCGGCAGCGTTATCTGGATGCCTTGCGCAATTCCCTTCTGCTCGGGCTTTTGACCGCGGCGATTTCCACCATCATTGCCGTGCCCATGGCCTGGGCGGTTTCGCGCACCGATATGCCAGGCAAGGGCTTTACCTGGGCGATGGTTTTGGCCGCCTTTGTCATGCCACCCTATCTTGGCGCCATTGGATGGATTTTGCTCGCGGGTCCCAATGCAGGTTGGATCAATCGGGTCTGGCGCGCTGTGACCGATGCGCAAGAACCGTTGATGAATGTTTATACCTTCACCGGCATGGCCTTTGTCATTGCGCTGCATTCCTTCCCGCTGGTCTTCATTTTTGTCAAATCCGCGCTCGATTTGATTTCTTCCGAAATGGAGGATGCGGCCAATATCATGGGTGCGGGCACCTGGACCACCATGCGCAAGGTGACGCTGCCGCTGGTGTGGCCATCCATCCTGGGTGGCTTCATTCTGATTTTCCTTGAAACCATCGCGCTTTTTGGCACGCCCGCCATTATCGGCATTCCAGCCCGCATCAATGTCGTGACCACACAGCTTTGGCAGTTTTTTGAAGACCCGGTGCGCGTGGAAGTGGCCGCGGCCTATTCCATCCCGTTATTGCTGATAACCGTAGCGCTGATTGGCGTGCAGAAGTTGCTGCTCTCCCGCAAGGGATTTGTTTCGCAAACCGGCAAGGGTGGTGAAAGGCGACAGATCAAGCTTGGCCCCTGGCGCTGGGTGCTATTTGCCTGGTGCTTCGCCGTGGCGCTGCTTGCGGTACTGAAGCCCTTGCTGGTGCTGTTGCAGGCATCCTTCGCCAAGGCCTGGGGTCGCGGGTTTTCGCTGGATAATCTTACGTTCCGCAATTACCGAATGCTGTTGTTTGAACATGATATGGCGCTGCAATCGGTCTGGAATACCATCTGGTTTTCGGCGGCCTCAGCCGGATTGGCGCTGATCCTGGCCTTGCTGATTGCCTATATTGTTGTGCGACACCTGATACGTTTCGCTGATGGCTTGGCCTTCCTTGCCATGGCGCCCTTCGTCATTCCCGGCATTGTCATGGCAATCGGCTTCTACGCGGCCTATGCCGGCCCGCCCTTGATGCTTTATGGCACGGCGCTCCTGATCATCCTGGCCTTTACTGCGCGTTTTCTGCCGATTGCCTATGCGAATGCGCAGGCCTCCATCCGTGCGGTACATCCGGAAATGGAAGAAGCCGCGCGTATTCTGGGCAGTGGGCGGCTGCAAACCATCCGCCGCATCACGGCGCCTTTGCTGAAAACATCCTTGCTCGGTGGCTGGCTGATTGTTTTCATCGTCGCATCCCGCGAATTATCCGCCGCCATCTTCCTGGTGGGGCCGCGCACGCGCACCATGTCTGTTCTGCTGTATGACCTTAGCGAGCAAGGCAATTTCGAATTGGTCTCCGCCTTTGGCGGCATATTGCTGGTGATCACCATGGTTTTTGTCGGTATCGGCATGAAGCTTGTCGGCCGCGATTTCATGCTGCGGAGGGATTGAAATGCCGCGCCTTACCCTTTCCGGCCTGACCAAGGCCTATGGCAAAAATGTCGTTGTGGACGCGATTGATCTGACGTTGGAAGAAGGGGAATTCCTGTCCCTGCTTGGCCCATCCGGCTGCGGCAAGACCACAACCTTGCGCATGATCGCGGGCTTCGTTGAACCCAATGCCGGCACCATCGCCGTGGATGGCACGGTGCTTTCCGCGCCTGGCGCCGTATTGCCGCCAGAACGCCGCAGCATGTCCATGATTTTTCAATCCTACGCCATTTGGCCCAATATGACAGTGGCGGAGAATGTCGGCTTCGGTCTCACGCTCCGCAAATTGCCCGGCGATGAAATCAAACGCCGCGTGGCCGAGATTCTGGATGTCGTGAAAATGGGCCATCTGGCCGCGCGCTACCCGGCGGAGCTTTCTGGCGGCCAGCAGCAGCGCGTGGCGCTCGCGCGCGCCATTGTGGTGAAGCCCGCCGTGCTATTGCTGGATGAACCGCTGTCCAACCTGGATGCCAATCTGCGGGAGGAAATGCGCTTCGAAATCCGCCGCCTGCATGATGAATTCCGCATCACCACGGTTTATGTCACGCATGATCAGGCGGAAGCCATGGCGACATCGGACCGCATTGCGGTGATGAATGCGGGCAAGATCGAACAGGTGGATGCGCCGCATCTGCTCTACACCAAACCGCGCACCCGCTTTGTCGCGGGCTTTGTCGGGCGCACCAATTTGCTGGAAGCACGTGTGGAAGCCAGCGCCTTGATGCTTGGGGGCCTATCGCTCGGTCCTGCCGCGCTGGCCGGCATTGCGCCAGACGTTTCGGGCGAGGTTCTGCTTTCCCTCCGCCCCCAGGCAATGAGCCTGCATCTGTCGGAACCGCCCCGCGAAGATAACGCCCTGACCCTGCCGGTGGAGCTACTGGAACGCACCTATCTCGGCGAAGCCTGGGATTATGTGCTGCGTCCGGAAGGGGTTGCGCTGCGCCTGCGCGCCGCTGCGCCGCCGCTTGCTGCCTACCCGGTTGGGGCCAAGCTTTGGCTGCGCATAGACTCGCAACAAATCGCGGTGGTCCAGTAAGCTTCAAGGGCGTAGGGCCTGGCCAAGCCATCGGGCAGCACGACCCAAACCTGCCGGGCGACATCTTATTCGCGCCACAGCTTTCATCATTTCCGCGACCTGGACAAAAAAGCCAGGGAATGGAGTGAACTGCCCGGCGGACCCTTTTCGCCGACCACCTTCCAGGGCAGAAGGGCGCCATGACACCCGCCATTGCCTCCGCCCTCATGCCGCTCATGCGCGGTATGGATGCTGAAACCGCCCATGGTATCGCGCTGCGCGCCCTCTCGCTTTGCCTGGCCGGCCAGGATCGCGGCGCGGATCGCGCAAGCTTGGCCACCGAAGTCGCGGGGCTTCGCTTCCGCAATCCGCTTGGCCTTGCTGCCGGCTTTGATAAGAACGCAGAAGCCGTGCTGCCCTTGCTGCGGCTTGGCTTTGGCTTTGTCGAAGCCGGCACGGTTACGCCGCGACCTCAAGCGGGTAATCCTCGGCCAAGATTGTTTCGCCTGACCGAAGATCAGGCCGTGATCAACCGCATGGGCTTCAACAATGCCGGGCTTGATGCTTATCTGGCGCGGATCAAGGCTTTGCCCCGCCCGCTGCCGGGCATTTTCGGCGCCAATATCGGCATCAACAAGGAAGGCGCCGATCCCGAACGCGACTACCCGGCACTTTATGAGGCGCTGGCCCCTTACGCGGATTACGTCACCGTCAATGTCTCCTCCCCCAATACGCCGGGCCTTAGGGATTTGCAGGGGGAAGAACGCTTGGCCGCGATTCTGAGCGCGATCAATGCGCGCCGTGCGGCATTGTCAAAGCGCCCGCCTTTATTCGTGAAAATCGCGCCTGATCTGGCCGTTGATGCGCTGGGGCCGATTGTGGAAGCCTGCGTGGCCCAGGGCATTGCCGGGCTCATCATTTCCAACACCACCATTACGCGCCCAGCGTCGCTGCGTTCCGGCTTCAAGGATCAGGCGGGCGGGCTTTCAGGTGCGCCGCTTTTCACGCTTTCCACTGAAATGCTGCGCCGCTGCTACCGTATCGCGCAGGGTCGGCTTGCGCTGATCGGTGTTGGCGGCATTGCCAGCGCGGAACAGGCCTATGCGAAAATCCGCGCCGGCGCTTCGCTCGTGCAGCTTTATTCCGGCTTTGCCTATGCCGGGCCAGTTCTGGTGCGGCAGATTCTCGATGGCCTCGCCGCACTTCTGGCGCGTGATGGCTTTACCTCGGTCGCCGATGCTGTCGGCAAGGATGCGTGATGCAAATTCTGGAAGGTATCGCTGGCCTGGCTGACCGCTATGACGGCTATGTGCTCGATCTTTGGGGCGTGGTGCATGATGGGCGCACACCCTATCCCGGCGTGCCGGAAGCCCTGGCGGCGCTGAAGGCGCGCGGCAAGCGTATTGTCTTTCTGACGAATGCGCCGCGCCGCGCCTGGTTTGTGCAAGGCATGCTGGACCGCATGGGGCTCGATCGCGGGCTTTATGATGGCATCATGTCCTCTGGTGAGGCTTCCTGGCGGCTGATGAAGGAACGCAAGCATCCTTGGTTCGCGCGCCTTGGACGCCGCGTGATGCATATCGGGCCAGAACGTGATCTTTCCGTGGTCGAAGAAGACGCGGCTGAGATTGTGACAGACCCGACCAAGGCGGATTTCCTGTTGAATACCGGCCCGGATGCAGATGGCGGCACCACAAGCGCGGAACCCTATCGCGCGGCACTTCGCGCGTGTTTCGATGCCGGGCTGCCCATGCTCTGCGTCAATCCTGATCGTCACGTGATGGTGGCGGGTGAGAAGGTGATTTGCGCCGGCGCTTTGGCCGATGTGTACCGCGAATTCGGCGGCGATGTGCTGGAAATCGGCAAGCCTGACCCGGCGGTTTATGAACCGGTGATGGAATTGCTGGGGCCTATCCCCAAGGCGCGCGTGCTGGCGATTGGTGATAGCCCGCATACGGATTTGGCCGGCGCGCAAGCCACAGGCATTGATGCGCTTTGGGCGCTGACAGGCTTGGCCGGCGAAGCCCATGGCGCGGACCCTAGCGGTGAAGCCCTGGCGGCCGTGGCGGCAGCGGAAAAAGTGGCGCCGCTCGCGGCGTTGCGGAGTCTCCGCTGGTAGCGCCGCCTTCAATCCACAATGAACAGCTTGGCGCCGATGGTGGTGCGCGACATATGCGGCTCTGCCCCATCGGCCACCTGATAGGACATGCCGGGCTTCAACAGGAACACGCGCCCATCCGCGAGCGTCGTTTCCAATTCGCCTTCCAGCACCAGCAGCACATGGCCCTTCTGGCACCAATGATCCGCGACATAGCCGGGTGAATATTCCACCATGCGCACGCGGATCGGGTTTTCCGCCGGCCCAACATGGCGGGTGCGCCAAAGCGCTTCCCCGGTCACGCCCGCATGGCGTGTGGGTGCCAGATCCGCCCAATCAGTTGTGTCAAAGGGAATGGCCGACATGTGCATGTTTCAGGGCGCCTTACGCATGGCCGGCGGCTGAAGACAACCAAGCCGGATGAACCTTGAGCTTCGCCAGCGCCGCCTGCCAGGCAGTGCTGGCTTTTTCATGGAATAGCAGCGCCTCATCTGCCGGCACGCTCAGCCAGGAATTGCGCTGGATTTCTTCTTCCAACTGCCCGGCGGCCCAGCCCGCATAGCCAAGCGCCAGCAATCCCTGGCGCGGGCCGCCACCGCTTGCAATCGCGCTTAGAATATCAACGCTGGCCGTCAGGGCGAGGCCCGGACCAAAGGCAAGGCTGCCATCTGCCGACCAATCATCCGTGTGCAGCACAAAGCCGCGCCCGGCTTCCACTGGGCCGCCCGAAACCAAGCGGATTTGCCGCTGCGACGGCACTGGCTTTAACCCAAGCTGCTTCAATAGCTTATCAAAGCCCAAACCTTCGATCGGGCGATTGACGATCAGCCCCATCGCCCCTTCGGCGGAATGGTTGCAAAGACACACCACGCTATGCGCAAAGCGCGGATCTCCCATGCCCGGCATCGCAATCAGCAAATGCCCGGTCAGATAATCACCAGCGCCGCGCTTCGCGGCTTTACCCTTTCTGGCCATGCGTGGAATTTGGCGCCACCGGCGCAAAGCTACAAGCCCAGGGCCTGTTCCGGCGAACCTCGCCCGCCAATCTCATGCCCAGCTTGCCGCGTGGCAGGCTTCAGGGCGCCGGCAATAAGGCATCGGTGCGCCCCATCAGGCGATAGGCAATAAGCCCCAGCCATTCCCTAAACCCCCATTCAAATTGACCAAGCCGTTCGGGAAAAGGCGCGTCATACATCGCGGCAAAACTATGCCCGGTGCGATAATTCACCGGCCACGCAAGGATGTCTGGCCAGCCCGCCTTGCGGAAAACCCCCATGGCGCGCGGCATATGGCTGGCCGAGGTCACCAACAGCCAGACCTCATCCGCTTTTGGCCGCACCAAATCCCGAGTCAGCACCGCATTTTGATGCGTGTTGCGCGCTGCGTCCTCATATATCACGCGCGGACCGGACAGGCCCAAGCTTTCAAAAAACTGGCGCGCCACATCAGCTTCCGTGAGCCCACCATGCACGAGCGATCCCTGCCCCCCCGTGAAGACAATCCGCGCATCGGGAAAGCGGCGCGCCAGCGCAATGGTTTCAGTCATGCGTTCGGCAGCACCATTGATGGCGGGAATGCCGCGTGCATCGGTAATGTTCTGATCCACAGCACCGCCCAGCACAACAATACCGTCAACACGCGCAGGCACTTCGGCAGGGCGCGGAAAACGGTCTTCCAAAGGCAGCAGGATGAATTGGCTGATTGGGGTTGCGATCAGCAGGAAAAAGAAAGCCAGGCAGCAAAGCAGAAGCCACCGCCCGAACCGTCGCCCGCGCCAGACCATGGCGAGCCCCAAGGCACCGACCAAAAGCGCGAAATGCCCTGGCCGCGCCGGAAACCACAAAATCTTGGAAACAAGATAGCTGATATCCATCAGGACAGGACCCACACCGCGCTCCTAAGCGAAAAGCAGTGCCTCAAGGGCCTGTCAAGCGAAGCCTGAGCCGGGCGCTTATGGCCCGGCTCAGCCCGCGCAACTACTTGCGGCCGGCTTCGGCCTTGGCTGCTTCATTCACGCGCTGTTCGGCAGCAAGGATGGTGTTGCGCAATTCCCGCATGAAGGCATTGCCCTTGGGGGTGCGCTGCACCAGCACCGAACGACGATCCGATGGATCATGCTTGCGCCGCGTGAGTTCATGATCGGCCAAGCGGTCCAGGGCGCGTGTGATGGCGGGCTTGGACACATTCAGCTTTGCTGCCAATCCGCGCACGGTATGGGGACCATCCGAAAGATAACTGATCAGCATCACGCCAAGCTGGCGCGACGAAAGATCATCAACATCGCGGCGCACCAAGGCGACCATTGTTTCCTGAAGAACACGGATCAGATGCTCTGAACCGTTATTGTTGCTAGCCATGATTTTTGTCCCTTTCTTAAGGCTGATTACGGTCTTTTTGTGACCGACAAATTTTTGTTGCATCGTTTATTAGCACCGGAGTGCGATCTTCATCGTTCAGGATAAATGATATGTCCATATCACATTTCCTTTGATGAATGGAGCAACATCGTGAAGATGGCGCGTGCAGCTTGTGCTTCCCCGCCCTCTGGGCGACCGGGTCGCGTGCTATCGTTCCAGGCATAGACATCAAGATGCGCCCAAGGCTGACCTTCAGGCACAAAACGACGCAGGAATAACGCTGCCGTTATCGCGCCTGCCATGGGTTTCTGCGAAACATTGGAAAGATCAGCAAAGGGACTATCCAGCCAGGCATCATAGCCGTTATGCAAAGGCAGCCGCCAAAGCGGATCATGCACTGCTGTGCCGGCGCGCAAAAGCTGCTCCACCAGGGCATCATCATTGCTGAAAAGCGCGGGTAGATCAGGGCCAAGCGCAACACGCGCTGCACCGGTAAGCGTGGCAGCATCCAGAATCATCTTGGGCTTCTGCTCTGCTGCAAACTGCAACAGATCGCACAGCACAAGCCTTCCTTCAGCATCGGTATTGCCGATTTCCACCCGCAATCCCTTGCGTGTCGGCAGAACATCCATCGGCCGCATGGCACTGCCGGAAACACTATTTTCCACTGCGCCAATCAACACCAGAAGCCGGATCGGCAGCTTGGCACGCATCACCATTTCGGCAACGGCCAGCATTACCGCCGCACCGCCCATATCCTTCTTCATGCGCAGCATCGCGGCCGAAGGCTTCAGGTCTAGCCCGCCAGTATCAAAGCAGACACCTTTGCCGCAGAGCGCAATCAGCGGACCATCGGCGGCACCTTCCCAGTGAAGGACCGCAAGATGCGGCACACGCGGGCTGCCTGCGCCAACTGCCGCCATGCAGGGAAAGCCCGCGGACAAAGCCTGGCCGGTGATGATTTCCGCGCGTCCACCATGGCGGAGGGCAAGCCCAGCCGCCGCTTCCGCCAATTGCTGAGGGCCCAATTCTGCGGCCGGCATATTGATAAGATCACGTGCCCAACAAATGGCTTCGGCCATCATTACGGCATGTTCGGCGCCGGCTGGCACAACCAACTCAGCCGGGGCGCGTTCCGCCTGCTTGTGGCGCAACCAACGATAGGCACCCAAATGCCAACCCAGAACAGCTTCCGCGGTATCAGCGAATGGGCCAGCGAAATGCCAGCGACTCCCCGCCGGTAGCGCCCAGGCTGTCCCGCCGAAATGCCAGGGCGAAGCTTCCTTTCCAACCCCGATAACAGCGCCAGCCAATCCATGTTCATCCGGCAGCAGGGCAATTTCCCCAGGCTTGGCCGCAAAGCCGGAAGCCAGCAGAAACGCGGCCGCAGCAGCGGGAAGCCTGGCCAGAAACGCGGACAATCCACGCGCATCAACGGCGTGCAACGGCCGTGACGAGCCCCCTTCGACTGATATGGCTTCAGGCAATATTTTTTCCCCCCAAATTCGCGCAGTCCACGCGAAATAAAGGACAGCACGTTTCTGCCCCAGAAAAATAAAAAAATCAACTTATCAAATAAAGAATTCTTCTTCATAGATATCTGTTTGAAAATTGAAATTAAAAAATTTTATTTAGAATTTACTTTTTTAATTGTAAATTATTATGTATTTTATTACCAGATGCGTGCCGCGAGGTGATTTTCTGTAATCTCATGTCATCATAAACAATGTTTTATTATCGGATTATATAAAC
>VGDL01000009.1 GCA_016869735.1 Alphaproteobacteria bacterium | reverse complement strand
GCACTTTGGCGCGTATCGGTCGGCGCGTAATGGTCAGGTGTGGCGAAAATGCGTTCCGGCGCGCGGGGTGCTGCGCCACGTTTGCGCAGCATCTCGAAGGCCGGGGCAGTGCCGTCATGGATGAAATGACGATCAACATAAAGCAGAACCTGGCCATCTTCGCGTTCCAGAACGCGGTGGCGCATCCAGATCTTGTCGAACATGGTGAGGGGTTCAGGCCTGGTGTGCTGCGTCATGGGGGGATCATTCCGGCAGAACCAGGCTTTGGCAAGCGCGGTGCCTTCCCCATTTTCGTCTCGCCCAGGCTCAATGCCTGCGCTATGAGGAAAAGCATCATCAAATGAGCGCAGCAAAAGCATGGTCGAAACAGGAAACACGGCAAGCATCGGCCAAAAAACACCGCCCCTTGAACTCACCATTCTGATGCCCTGCCTGAATGAGGCAGAAACCCTCGCGACCTGCATCCAAAAGGCGCTGGGCTATCTGGCGCGCAGCGGTGTTTCGGGCGAAGTGCTGATTGCCGATAATGGCAGCACCGATGGCAGCCAGGAAATTACGCGCAGCCTTGGCGCGCGGGTGATTGATGTGCCCGAAAAAGGCTATGGCGCCGCGCTGATTGCGGGCATTGCGGGCGCGCAAGGCCGTTATGTCATCATGGGCGACAGCGATGATTCCTATGATTTCAGCGCGCTTGATCCCTTCATCACGAAACTCCGCGATGGTTATGATCTGGTGATGGGCAACCGCTTCAAGGGGGGCATTGCGCCGGGCGCCATGCCGCCCTTGCATCGCTATTTGGGCAATCCCGTGCTGTCCACCATTGGCCGGGTTTTCTTCGGCGGGCCGATCCGGGATTTTCATTGTGGGCTGCGGGGGTTTTCGCGCGCCGCCATCTCAGCGCTTGATCTGCGCGCGCCGGGCATGGAATTCGCGTCCGAGATGGTGGTGAAGGCCACCATGCGCGGGCTTCGCATTACGGAAGTGCCGACCACGCTTTCCCCGGATGGAAGATCGCGCCCGCCGCATTTGCGGTCCTGGCGCGATGGCTGGCGGCATTTGCGCTTTCTGCTGATTTTCTGCCCGCGCTGGCTGTTTCTGTATCCCGGCGCCGTGCTTTTCGCGCTGGGCGCGCTTGGCATGGCCGCGCTTTTGCCGGGTCCTATGCGCCTCAGCGGTATCACGCTTGATGTGCATAGCCTGCTCTATGCCTCCGGCGCGGTGGTGATGGGCTTTCAGGCCATGCAGTTCTGGGTTTTTGCGCGGGCTTATGGCGCAGTGACGGGGCTTTTGCCCGAACCCCAAAGACTTTCGCGCTTCGGCCTGGAAGCCGCGCTGGTGGTGGCCGGCGTGCTATTGCTGCTTGGGCTTGGGCTTGGCTTTGTCGCGGTCGGGCAATGGGGCACGCAGGATTTCGGCGCACTGGCCGGCGGCAAGGTCATGCGCCTTGCGATTGCTTCCGTCACCGCCATGCTACTTGGCCTGCAATTGGCCTTTGGGGCGTTTTTCCTCGCGCTGCTTGGCATGATGCGCCCGGCACCACGCAGCTGAGCGGCCCCCTGCCCCGTTCAGCCCTTGCGCTTTTGGATGCTGGCGGCCCGGCGCCCATCCCGGCAGGCATCGGAACAATAGCGCACTTCGTCCCAAACGCGCGCCCATTTCTTGCGCCAGGTGAAGGGGCGGTTGCAGGCCGCGCAAAGCTTTTGCGGCAAATTGGGCTTCTGATGCGCCACGCTTATTCGCCGGCGCGGATTTCGCCGACAACGCGCCCGCGCGCGGTATCGAACAGCAACACCCTTTCGCCATCGGGCCGCACCACCCAAATGGCGATTGTCTTTTCCACCCCAGCTATGCCAGCAATGCGCGTGCCGGCAGGCTGACCCAGGGCTGTCGTGTTGAAAGCAACCGTAGAACCACCTGAACGCTGGACGATCAGCACAACCAGCGCCACGGTTGCCGCAACGATCAGCACCCCCATCCCAATGACCAACACCTTGAGAAACCGCACGGAAACCCCCTTTTGAACGCCGAACGCCACGAATTTCGCGCGCCCCCGGAAGCAGCCGGCATCCGCGCCGATCGCTACCTTGCTGAGGCGATAGGTTCTCTCTCACGCTCCCGCGTCAAGGCCCTGATGGTCGCGGGCCATGCCAGCCGGGATGGTGAGATACTCCGCGAACCAGCGGAGGCCATTCGCCCCGGCGCGCTTTACGCGCTTGAAATCCCGCCGGCCATCCCTGCCCTGCCGCAGCCGCAGGATATTCCGCTGACCATATTGCATGAGGATGCGGATTTGATCGTGCTGGATAAACCTGCGGGCCTTGTGGTGCATCCCGCGCCCGGCAATCAGGATGGCACTTTGGTCAATGCGCTTTTGGCCCATGCCGGGGATGATCTGCCCGGCATTGGTGGGGAAAAGCGGCCCGGCATTGTGCATCGGCTGGACAAGGATACTTCTGGCGTCATGGTCGCGGCCAAGACCGAATTGGCGCTGCGCCGCCTATCCGAAAGCTTCGCCGAACGTGATCTGGAACGGTATTATCTGGCGCTGTGCTGGGGCCTGCCCGCCGTCATGGAAGGCGAAATCAATGCCCCGATTGGCCGGCACCCGGCGGACCGCAAGCGCATGGCGGTGGTGGAACGCGGCAAGCCGGCAATCACGCGGTACAAGGTGCTGCGGTCCTGGGGGACGTCCTGCGCCCTGGTTTCCTGCCGGCTGCTGACTGGGCGGACGCATCAAATTCGCGTGCATATGGCCCATCTGGGGCACGCCTTAGTGGGGGACCCGGTCTATCTGCGCCGCACGCCGGCCACAGCCCGCACGCTGCCAGCCCCGGTGCGGGATGCCCTGCTGGCCTTCCCGCGCCAGGCGCTGCACGCCGCAAGCCTTGGCTTTCGCCACCCCATCAGCGGCCAGGCGCTACATTTCGAACGCCCAGTGCCCGAGGACATGGCGGCCCTGTTTACATTACTGGACGGTAACGCGGAGTAACCCGACTATTTCAGTCGGTTTTTCTTGCGCCCCTGCCCGATTCCGGCTATTAACCCGATGTCGGAATCCTCGAAGTGCCAGTCAAGGCACGGCCGGCCAAGGCCCCTTCAAGGGGCAGGCGACCCGTCAGGGCTTTGGGGAAGATGACAAAAATGTAATGATCGGCCAAGGATGCCGCCTTCGGGGCAGAGTAAGCCGGTTCAGGAGGTAAATGAAAATCATGGCATTTTCTATGGCCATTCCGATGGCGACTGAGGGCAACCTCTCCCGCTATCTTCAGGACATTCGCAAATTCCCGATGCTCTCGGCGGAGGAAGAACTCAGCCTGGCGCGCCGTTGGCGCGACAATGCCGATGAGCCGGCAGCGCACAAGCTTGTCACCTCTCACCTGCGCTTGGTTGCCAAGATCGCCATGGGCTATCGCGGCTATGGCCTGCCGGTGGGGGAACTGATTTCTGAGGGCAATGTCGGGATGATGCAAGCGGTCAAGCGCTTCGATCCCGATCGCGGCTTCCGTTTGGCGACCTATGCCATGTGGTGGATTCGTGCCGCCATTCAGGAATACATCCTGCATTCATGGTCACTCGTGAAAATGGGCACCACGGCGGCGCAAAAGAAGTTGTTCTTTAATTTGCGCAGGTTGAAGGCGCAGATGTCCGCCCTGGAAGAAGGCGATTTGCAGCCGGAACAGGTGGCCAAGATCAGCCATGTGCTGCAGGTGCCGGAACAGGATGTCATTTCCATGAACCGGCGCCTTTCGGCTGCCGATAATAGCCTGAATGCCCCGCTTCGCGCCGATGGCGAAGGCGAATGGCAGGATTGGCTGGTGGATGAAAGCGAGAACCAGGAACAGGAACTCGCTGAACATCAGGACATGTCAAACCGCCGCGAATTACTGAGCGGCGCGCTGAAAACGCTGAATGAACGCGAACGGCACATCCTGATTGAACGCCGGCTGAAGGAAGAACCGACAACGTTGGAAGAACTGTCCCAGCACTACAATATCAGCCGCGAACGCGTGCGCCAGATTGAAGTGCGCGCCTTTGAAAAGCTGCAGAAATCCATGAAGCAGCAAATCATGGATCGGCGCCTGACCATCGGCTGAACGGGCCGCGCTTATAAAAAAGGCGGTGGAATTTCCACCGCCTTTTCTTTTGCCCTGAAGGGTTCAGCGCATCGGCGGCGCGTATTGCAGGCCACCCTTGGTCCAAAGATTATTGACACTGCGCGGGAAGCCGATCGGCGTCATGTTGCGTTCCCAGATTTCGCCAAAATTGCCGACAGCGCGAACAACGCGTGGCGCCCAATCCTTCTCAAGCCCCAGCATCTGGCCAAGATCACCCGTCTGGCCCATGAAGCGCTGGATATCGGGGTTGGTGCTATTGGCGAAATTGCCGATATTGGCCTGCGTAATGCCCAGTTCTTCCGCCGTCAGAAGCGCGAAATGCACCCAGCGCACCACGTCAAAGAAGCGCCAATCACCCTTGCGGACCACGGGGCCCAAGGGTTCCTTGGAAATGATTTCCGGCAGCAGCAGGAAGCGATTCGCATTGGCGCCCTGCGCCGCGGCGAAGGAAGCCAGCGAAGAAGCGTCGGTCGTGTAGGCGTCGCAGCGCTTATTGATGAAGGCGGTGCGGATTTCTTCGATATTCTCGATCACAACCGGCGTGAAGCGCAGCCGATTCGTACGGAAGAAATCGGTCATGTTGAGTTCGGTCGTCGTGCCAGGCTGCACGCATACCGTAGCACCATCCAGCTGCTTGGCCGAGGTGACGCCGCTATCGCGATGCACCATGAAGCCCTGACCGTCATAGACATTGATGCCCGCGAAAACGAGGCCGAGGGAGGCTTCGCGCGTCAGCGTCCAGGTCGTGGTGCGGGACAGCAGGTCAATTTCGCCAGATTGCAGCATGGTGAAGCGCTGCTGCGTCGAAGAAGGGACAATCCGAACCTTATTGGCGTCGCCCAGGATCGCCGCCGCCACCGCGCGGCAATAATCCACATCCAAGCCGCGCCAAACACCCTGGCTATCCGGCAGCGAAAAGCCGACCGTGGAGGGTGAGGTGGAGCAGACAAGCTGCCCACGGGCGCGAATCGCCGCCATGGTGTCGGCCGCCGGCGCTTGCGCCATGGCCGGTACGGTTGTGGCGGCCATCAGCCCCGCCAGGGCCGCGCCGCGCAGGGCGCTTCCGAGTTTCATCATTGATCTCTGTCTCCCAAAGGTTACTTCAGCCGACCCAAACCAGCCGACCTGGCGGTAACATGGCCGTGACCGAGCCCAAGGCCAAGACCCCCAGGGGCTTGGACGGGCCGGAAAACGCCCATTTCTGATCTGGCATGCGCCAAACGCCTTGCCGCCCCCTGCGCCAGCTGCCCCAACCCCTAAAAGTGGCCAGCATCAAGCCAGGGCGATTGGCCGCCTGATTTTAAGGCTAACTTCACCTTCGGCCACATAATGTCGCACCTCACAAGCTGGGGTTTGGCTTTTGTCAATGAATGCCCTTTTTCCACCGCAGGCTATGCCTTCGCCATTGACCAAGGCATCGGCGATCATGCCCGGTTGCTGGTTGAAAACAACGCCGAGCAGCCTGCGCGGCCAAACCCCTGATTGGCAACTTCGCAATCCTTTATTGATATCTCTGGTTTAGAAGCTAACAGCATGACGATCACTCTGCCGCCCCACCCCGCCGCAGCGCCGTTGTCTGTTTCAGAAGGCCAAGCCTGGTTGGAATGGAACGCGGATACGGATGAACTGATTCTCTCCAGCGCCGCGCTTGAATTGTTTGGATTGGCGCCAACCGAAGCCCCACGCGGCGAAGCCGGGCTGGTAACCCTTTTCAAGAAGCCAAGCCAAAGCAAATTGGCCATCGCCCTTGAAGACATTCTTGCCCAGCAGGGGACCGCTTGCGTTGAATTGCTGCGTCAAGCGCCAATGGGCGCGCAGCTTGTGCTTTTCAGCGGCAAATTGGACACGTCCCGCCCTGGGCGTATTGTGATCGCCACCGTTGAAGACATCACCAATAGCAGCAATTCAAAGCACCAACTTGCGGCCAAGCCGCGCTTCCAGACCTTTGTCGATTTTCTTCTCAAGGATCCTGCCTATTTCGAATCAGTTCCTTTGGGACTTATGCTGGTAGTTGATGGCTTCATTACCCAGGCGAACCCCAAGCTTGCTGATATCCTCGCAACACCCATCACCAATCTCATGGGTGAACCTGTATCGCGCATCCTGTCTTCCAAACAGGCCTATGATTTCTTCATGGAAGCGGTCTGGGGCGAAGGGAATGACAATGGCGATGACCATGTAGAGACTGAATTTGAAAGCGATGAAGGTGTGCGGCTTTGGCTGAAGGTCAGCATTGCGCGCATTTCGATGCCGGGCACGGAAAACGCCTGTCTTTGTATTATTGGCGACATCACCGCACGCAAAAAGCTTGAACAGGAAGTCTGGAACGGCCTGGCTGAAACCGTCTCCGCCAAGGAAACCGCTGACAATGCCAGCCGCGCCAAGAGCGACTTTCTGGCCATGGTCAGCCATGAAATTCGCACGCTGCTTTCAGCCGTAATTGGCATGCAAAGATTGGCGCTCCGTGATCCTGATTTGCGCGAAAAGACGCGCCAGCATCTGGATATGGCCAAGACCAATGCCGAATTTCTGCTCGATTTGTTGAATGACATCTTGGATTTCTCAAAATTGAGGCAGGAAAACTTGTTCTGGAAACTGTTGATTTTTCCCTTCGCAGCCTTGTTTCGGATAGCGCTGCCCTGATGAATGGTCGCTTGGAAGCGAAGAACATCTCCCTTGATGTCGGAGTTACCGATGATGTGCTCGATACGCTGGAAGGCGATCCAGCGCGCATCAAGCAACTTCTGCTTAATCTGATCGGCAATGGGATCAAATTCACCGATAAGGGCGGCGTGTCGCTGAACGTAACGCTTGATGCCCAACAAGGCGATGATTTTCATATCAGCTTTCAGGTCACTGATACGGGTATTGGCATATCCCCAGATGCCCAGGCACGGCTTTTTCAAAAATTCACGCAGGCCGATACATCCACCACCCGTCGTTATGGCGGAACGGGGCTGGGGCTTGCCATCTGCAAGCAGCTTGTTGACCTTATGCAAGGTGAAATACATCTGACCAGTGAGCTTGGCGAAGGAAGCTGCTTCACCTTCAAAATCCCCTTCAAGCTTGGCTCCAAGCCCATCAATGCCCATCAAGCCCAACTGCAATCCCATTCACATCAACTGCACATTCTTTGTGCTGAGGATTTTCTGCCCAATCAGATCATTATCCAGGGCCTGCTGGAAGAAATGGGCCATCGGGCGGAGTTTGTGGATAATGGCCGCAAGGCGCTGGAAGCACTTCCCTTACTGGGTTTCGACCTGATACTCATGGATGGCCGGATGCCGGAAATGGATGGCGCCGCCGCCATTCGGCTTATTCGCGCGGGTGGCGAAGGCAAGTTCCGCATCCCCAATCCGCAAATTCGCATCATCATGCTGACCGCAAATGTGGATGAGGAAAGCCGTCAATTCTATCTCTCCTGCGGTGCAGATGATTTTCTTGTGAAACCCATAGATGAGACCATGCTCCATCAAAGCCTGAGCCGCGCGATTGACGCGCGGCTATCCGAAGGGGCAAGCCTGCTTCCACTATTGCCGGATACAGCTTCAGCACTGGAATCGCTCTTTGGGGCAACTGCGACAATGCCGCAGCACGTCACCGCAGATGCGCCTACCATCACGCCCGCTGATGATGATGCAGACATGAAGCCAAGCCTCAAGCAACGAATGACAGATGTCTTCCGTGCTGACCTGCCCCGCCGGCTTGAGGAGTTGGAACTTGCCTTCTCGAATCGAGACAGCGAAGCTTTGGCGCATCTTTTTCACGGCCTTAAAGGCAGCGCCGGTTATATCTGGCCCGGCGGCGATTTGCAGCAATTGAGCGCCCGGCTTGAGAAAGCAGCCGACCAAGGCGATTGGCATTCATTGTCGGAGAAGACACCAACTCTCCTGGCCATACTACAAAAAATCCTGGAAGGGGCCGCAGCATGAGAGCGCTTGTCGTTGATGATGACGTCGTGTCACGAATGGCCCTGGCCGATCTGATGCGCAGCTTCATTGAATTGAAGGTCGTTGAAGCGGTTGATGGGCAGGATGCCTGGGAAAAGCTGGAAATGGGGCCAGCCCCCATGATCTGCTGCTGCGATGTGCAAATGCCACGGCTTTCCGGCATTGACCTGTTGCGGCGCGTCCGCTCCGCGCCTCGCTTCAAGGATATTCCCTTTGTTCTTGTCACAGCGGCATCGGACCTTGATACTGTCAAGAAAGCCGTGACGCTCGGCATCAGCCATTACATCGTGAAGCCCTTTCATGCGCGTGAGGCGCGGGGGTCGTTGCAAAAAATCCTCAACACCGCCTGGGAGAGAATTGCAGAACCGCCACCCGCCACCTTGAACAGGCTGAATATCGCGCCGGATCAGCTGATGACCTATCTTTATTCTCTGCGCGGCCAATGTTCGGTTTTCGCGCGTGACCTCCGGCGGTCCAAAAGCCTCCAGGACGTGCAGGATGTAGTCGGGCGGCTCAAGGGTTTGCATACGGGTTGCCTGACCCTTGGGCTGCATTATGCGGTCGGCCTGGTGATGCAAATCCCGGATGAGAAATCCGATATTGAACGCGTGGAACAGGCCCTGATTGAAATCGAACTGGCCATTTCCTCCCAGGAAGAAAGGGTCAAGGCGCGCCATAGCCTTGCCTCTGGCGCCGCCATCAAGCGGAGCGCCGTGTAGGGTTGATCCGCGCAGGCCGCTTTCCCCAAAGGCTACGCCTGTGCTTGGGTATGGTTGCAGGAGCAACCCATGTCCAAAGCCGAATCGCCCGGGCCTTCACCTACGCGCCATACGCAAACCGCCATGCTCGCCGAAAGGGCGGCGGTGCTGCTGCTGCTTGCCCTGCTGCTTTACGGCGTTATCCGCGTCTTGGAACCCTTTGGCCTTGCCATTGCGTTTGGTGGCTTCATCGCGATCGGCACCTGGCCGCTGCGGGACGCGATGGTGAACCGCGGCATCCCGCGCGGCATCGCCGCGACACTTATGCTTTTGGTGCTGATACTTTCATTGGCGGTTCCCGCGCTGGCGCTGACCCCGGAATTGGGCGCGCAGATCGCCCACGCGTCGAAAGTGATGCACGAATTGCTTGACCGCCTGCCTGAAGCGCCGCCGTCGTCACTTTCGGGCCTGCCCTTGGTGGGTAGCGCCATCAGCAATTGGTGGCCGCAATTGCTGCATCTGCAGGGCGATTTTTCCGACGTGCTGGCGCCTTATGCCGGGCGGATTACCAGCCTTTTGGTGGATATCGGCCAGGCGGCCGCGGCAAGCGTGGTGCAAATCCTGCTCGCGCTGATTGTCGCCACCACCTTCTGGATCAGCGGCGACCGCCTGGCGCATGAGGTGAATGACATTGCCGAGCGCCTGGCCGGCACCACAGGGCGCAATGCGGTGGCCGCTGCCGAAGGCGCCGTGCGGGGCGTGGCCTGGGGCATTGTTGGCACCGGCATCATCCAGGCGATCCTGATGGGCATTGGCCTTGCCATTGCGGGCGTGCCCGGCGTTGGGGTGATTTCCTTCCTCACGCTGATTTTTTCCATCAGCCAGATACTCGGCCCGCTGGTCGTGGTGGCCTGGCTTGGTGCGGCGGCTTGGCTTTACAGCGAAGGCCAAATCGCCTGGGCAGTTTTCATGGCGCTTTGGGGGCTGATCATGGTCTCGGGCAGCGACAATATCATCCGCCCCTTGCTCATCAAGCGCAGCAGTGAAATGCCCTTGTCGCTGATTATTCTTGGCGTCTTTGGCGGCTTGATCGCCTTTGGCTTCCTGGGGCTTTTCATTGGCCCCGCCTTGCTTGCTGTCGCGCATGGGCTGCTCAGGGCCTGGCGCAGCGCCGAGCAGTGAAACCCGCAGGGCTGGCAAAGCCCGCATCCCGCGTTATGACTGGCACCCGAAGAAAAGGGCAGGAGAGACCCCATGGCCACACGCAAGCATCGTATCGCCGTCATCCCCGGGGATGGCATTGGCAAGGAAACCACGCCCGAGGGGCTTCGCGTGCTGGATGCCGCGGCGCGGCGCTTCGGTTTTGAATTGGAACTGACGCATTACGATTGGTCCTGCGAAACCTATACCAAAACCGGCAAGATGATGCCGGATGATGGCATGGATCGGCTGAAGGATAGCGACAGCATTTTCCTGGGTGCTGTGGGCTGGCCCGGCGTGCCGGACCATGTCTCGCTTTGGGGTTTGCTTATCCCGATCCGCCGCGGCTTCGACCAATATGTGAATTTGCGTCCGTGTCGGTTGCTGCCGGGGGCTACCACGCCGCTCGCGAATCGTGGTCCCAAGGATATTGATTTCATCGTGGTGCGCGAAAACACGGAAGGCGAGTATTCTTCCAGCGGCGGGCGCATGTTTGCGGGCACGGACCGCGAATTCGTCTCCCAAGAAAGTGTCTTCACCCGCATCGGCGTGGACCGCGTGCTGCGCTACGCTTTTGAATTGGCCCAGACCCGCGCGCGCAAGAAGGTAACGAGTGCCACGAAATCCAATGGCATCACTTTCACCATGCCCTATTGGGATGAACGCTTCGCCGAAATGGCCAAGAATTATCCGGGCATCACGACGGACCAATTCCACATTGATATCCTCTGCGCCCATTTCGTGCAGCATCCGGATTGGTTTGATGTGGTGGTGGGGTCCAACCTGTTCGGCGATATCCTGTCAGACCTTGGGCCGGCAGTGGCGGGTTCCATCGGCATTGCGGCCAGTGCGAATATCAATCCCGAAAAGCACTTTCCTTCCATGTTCGAACCCGTCCATGGCAGCGCGCCGGATATTGCGGGCAAGTTCATCTGCAACCCGATCGGGCAGATCTGGTCGGGGGCGATCATGCTGGAACACCTCGGCGAAAAGCAGGCCGCCGATGCGATCCTGGCCGTGATTGAAAAGCTGCTGGCGGAAGGCGGGCCGCGCACGCGCGACATGGGCGGGCAGGCCGGCACAGAAGATGTGGGCCGCGCCATCGCCGAAGCCGTATCGAAGTTCTGATCAACCGAAGTTAACGCAAAAAAGCGCTCGCCGGATCATACCGGCGAGCCCTTTTCCTTTGGCGTCAGACGCCGAAACTTAAACTTACCGTTCCAGGCACATGGCAACGCCCATGCCGCCGCCGATGCACAGCGTCGCCAGCGCCTTCTTCGCGCCACGCTTTTGCATTTCAAACAAAAGGGTCGTCAGCACGCGCGCACCGGAAGCGCCGATCGGGTGGCCAATCGCAATCGCGCCGCCATTCACATTCACCTTGCTGGTATCCCAGCCGAGGTCCTTATTCACGGCAATCGCCTGCGCGGCGAAAGCCTCATTGGCTTCGATCAAGTCCAGGTCATCAATCTTCCAACCCGCCTTGGCCAAAGCCTTGCGCGAAGCTGGGATGGGGCCGGTGCCCATGATGGAAGGATCAACACCCGCCGTCGCCCAGGACACAATGCGCGCCAGCGGCGTGATGCCGCGCTTGGCGGCTTCCGCGCCCGTCATCACCACCACCGCCGCCGCGCCATCATTGATGCCGGAAGCATTGCCGGCGGTGACGGACCCATCCTTGGCGAAGGCGGGGCGGAGCTTGCCCAGGATTTCCATCGTTGTATCCGGCTTCGGATATTCATCGGAAGACACAACCACATCGCCCTTGCGGCCCTTCACGGTGACGGGCGTGATTTCATCGGCAAAGCGTCCGGCGGCCATCGCCTCGCCCGCCTTGCGCTGCGAATTGAAGGCGAATTGATCCTGCTCATCGCGCGTGATCTGGAAGGCGCGGGCGACATTCTCCGCCGTATTGCCCATGTGATAGCCATGGAAGGCATCCATAAGCCCATCGCGGAGCATGGTATCCATCAGGGAAAGATCACCCATTTTCTGCCCGGCGCGCAGCTGCTGTGCATGGGGTGCTTGCGTCATGCTTTCCTGACCGCCGGCCACCACAATGCGCGCATCGCCGGTCGCAATCTGCTGCGCCGCCAAGGCAACAGCGCGCAAGCCCGAACCGCAAAGCTGATTGATGCCAAAGGCCGTGTGTTCCACCGGAATACCGGCATTCACCGAAGCCTGACGCGCTGGGTTCTGCCCCGCGCCCGCCGCCAGAATCTGGCCCAGAATAACCTCATCCACTTCAGCGCCTTCAATGCGCGCGCGTTCCATGGCGGCCTTGATGGCAACCGTGCCCAGCGCATGCGCGGACATGGAGGCAAAAGCCCCGTTGAAGGCGCCAACCGGCGTGCGGGCGGCAGAAGCGATGACGATTTCAGTCATGGGGGGTGTTCTTCCTCAAGAATGGGTCATTTGCGGCTTGGTATCACAAACCGCGCATCCAGTCGCGCAAGGGCTGCCACAGGGCGGTTTCGGCCGCAATGCCGGCGACCATGCCGATATGTCCGGCTGGCGCCATATGCAGCTTGACCTGACGCAAGCGCTCCGTCAGCGCCAGGCCAGAAGCGGGTGGCACAATGCGGTCCCGATGCGGAATGGCGGCGAAGGCCGGGCCTTGCCACAGTGCCGGGTCCACCGCCTGCCCGGCGACGCGCCACGCAAGACCCGCCGGTTCATTGCGCCCATACCAGCCGCCAATGCATTGCCGCGCGACCGGGGCGGCCAGCGGCACGCCATCATTCAGCCAATCCTCCAGCGCCACAAAGCGCCGCGCGGCGGGGGATGCCTGGTCAAGCCGGCCAAAACCCCGGAACTTCTCAGCAATGCCGAAGGGATCAAGACTGGCAAACAGGGTTTGCAGCACATCCACCGGCAGCGCGCCGGTGGGTTCCATCAGCGCTTCCAGCCCCGGCAGGGCAGCTGCCGCGGCGCGCGCCCGTGCTTCACCATCCGGCCCCGCATGGAAATCCCAAGGCGTTGCCAGCAGCGCCAGGCCGCGCACCAAATCCGGCCGGCGCAAGGCGAGTGCGAGGCCAAGCAAGCCCCCCATGCAATAGCCCGCAAGGATCACCGGGCCAGGCGCCGCCATCAGCGCGCGTTCCAGTCGGCCTGCGATATAATCGGTCAGGGTGAAATGGCGCTCAGCCTCTCCGGGCCAGCCCCAATCCAGCAATAGGGTGCGAAACCCCTGCCCCGGCAGCCAGCGCAGCAGGGAAGCTTCCGGCATCAGATCAAGCACATAAGCGCGGTTCACCAGGGAAGGCACAAAGACCACGCATGGCCCCTGCCCGCCATAATTCAGCAATTTGCTGTCTTCCTCGGCCCAAATGGCCGGCACCGGCGGGGCCTGACGCTCAAACGGGTGGCGCCGATAGGCCGCGAGCCCCGCCACCAGCGCCCGATCCGCCCGCAACAGTCGGTTCAGAACCGCGCCGCGAAACGCCTCAGGCGCGTGGCCGGCGCTGGCGAGGGCGGCGCTGATGCGCGCTGCCTCCGCCTGCCCCGCTTTCGAGATCGGCCAGGCGCCGTTCCAGGGTGGCGAGCCGTTCGGCCATGGCATCCCGGGCAGCGCCCCCGCTGCCGCCATGGCCCGTATCCCCGCCAGCCCCAGATGGAGCGGCAGCGGGCGCGGGCCGCGGCGGCGCAGCGGTGCTGTCATGCTGGCTTGCCCCTGGCGTAAAGGGTTTGCTGAATTGCGCCGCTGCCCGGAACCATGCCGCCCCCAGTGACGCGAAAGCCGCCCAGCGTTCCGCAAGCTCGGGATCGGCGGCAAGCCCGGCGACCTCGCTCTGCCAGAGCGCGATCCAGTCTTCCGCAAGCTTTTCGAGATCCTCGGGGCCAGCCATCACATGGGCTTATAGCCGCATCCGCAACGGCGCGATATGACCCGCAGCGCGCGTTTTTGCACTGCAACAGGCTTTCGCTTTGCGTTATGTAACGTGCTAGGTCCAATCCAGAACCAAAGAAGCCGAGGCAAGCACCCATGTCTGGTCGTCAATCCCCCGAACCCGGCGAGCAGAAGGCGCTGCCCCCGATTGTTGTCAAGAAATACGCGAATCGTCGTCTCTACAACACTGAAACCTCATCCTATGTCACTTTGGATGATCTGGCCGCCATGGTCCGCGATGGCCGGGATTTCGTGGTCTATGACGCCAAATCCGGTGAGGATCTGACCCGCAGCGTGCTGACGCAGATCATCGTGGAACAGGAAGGCAAGGGGCAGAATATGTTGCCCACTTCGGTGCTTCGGCAATTGATCGGGCTTTATGGCGATAATCTGCAATCGCTGGTGCCGCGTTACCTGGAAGCCGCCATGGCGTCCTTCACGCAGCAACAGGAACAGATGCGCGATACACTCAGCAAGACGATGGGCGGCTTCATGCCCTTCCCGGCGGGTGTTTCGAACATGCAGGAAGTTGGCAAGCAGAATATCGCCATGATGGAACGCGCGATGAGTTTGTTTACCCCTTTCGCGCGACGCGAGGAAAACGCAGGCAGTGATGAAACCGAGGCGTTAAGGAAAGAAATTGAGACACTGCGCGGCGAATTATCGGCCATCAAATCGCGCATGAAGGGCTGATCGCGTAGCTTTTTTGAGGCGCATCTTCACCGCTTGATCATCAATCCCACGCATAATCCGCACCCAGTAGGGGGCATGATGCCCCGCTGAGGAATCGGGTTGATGGACAGCATCGTCGAAATTGCCGAATCTTTCCGCCAGGGTAATGGTGGTGTCGCCGAAGTGGTCTCCCCCCAAAGGGCCAATGCGGCTGATAAGCATGTGGGGGCCCGCATTCGTGAAAGGCGCACAATGCTTGGCCTGTCGCAGCAGCAATTGGCCAAGATGATCGGCGTTACCTATCAGCAGGCGCATAAATATGAACGCGGGCTGAACCGCATTTCTGCCGGCCGGCTTTATGGCATTGCGCAGGTGCTGGGCGTGCCGATTTCCTGGTTTTTCGAAGGACTGAAATCCGAAACCGTTGACCCTTCCATGTCGCAGCGCCAGCGCATGTGCCTGGAACTCGCGCGCAATTTCGCGTTGATTGACAATGACAAGCACCAGGAAGCGCTCAGCCAAATGGCGCGCGCTTTGGCCGCCCAGGCCCAGGCGGTAGCACGGAGTGGTGTGGCGGGCGAATAAGCGCGCCACCATCACCACTTCCTTTGATGCCATAACAGCGTAACACCCACCCCTTAAGCGGCGGGGTCTGCCCAGTTCACGGTTTCGCCCGAAGCCGATCTGGCTTAATGCCACTGATCATGTCGCATCCCAGCCTGCCGCTTGCCATTGCCCTGATTACCGCGCCCTTTGTTGCGGTGCTGCAATCCAAGGCCATGGCGCCGCTCGCCTTGATCCCCATGGCCATCACGCTTGGGCTTGGCTGGCGCGCGGGTTGGCGGCCGGGCCTGCCGCAAGGCACGGTGCTGCTGCTCGGGCTGGCGCTGACCGGCTGGGGGGCCATCACCTCGCTTTGGGCGCCGGATCCTGGGCGCGCGGCGCTGCTGGCCGTGACCTTGGCCGCGATGATGCTGCTGGCGCATGGGGCGGCGGGGGCCGCGCAAGGGGCGCGGCTGTTGCCCTGGATCGGCTTTGGGCTGGTTTTTGGCCTTGCGGCCGCTTTCGCCGATTGGCAAAGCGGCAACGCCTTGCGCGCTGCCGTGCGTGGCCTCAAGGAAAAGCCGGAAGCGCTCATGTTCGGGCTGAAGCCGGCGGCATCGCTCATGGCATTGTTGCTGCCAATGGCATTCGCCCTGCCCTGGCCTTGGATTGCGCGTGCGGCCTTGCTGGTGCTGGGGGCTGGCGTGTTGATGGCGCTGCCTGGGGAAACCGCGCGGCTGGCGATGATTGCCGGGCTGGGCGCGGCGGCACTCAGCCTCGCCGCACCGCGCCTGATGCCGCGATTGGTCGGGGCAATGGTGGCTTTGGCCATCCTGGCCATGCCGCTGCTGGTCGGGCTGATCCCCCATATCCCCTCGGCCAATCTCCCGCTTTCGGCGGTGCATCGGCTGGTGATTTGGGATTTCGCCGCAAAGCGCATTGCCGAAAAGCCCATCACCGGCTGGGGGCTGGAAGCCAGTCGTGCCATGCCGGGCGGCCGCGCGCGGCCCGATGCCGCAACGCTTGATCAGCTGAACATCAAGGCCCCGGCGCAGCGCGAATTTCTGGCCAATCCCCATGTGGAAGTGATGCCGCTGCACCCGCATAACGGCGCGCTGCAGCTTTGGCTGGAATTGGGCGGCATTGGCGCGCTGATCGGCGCGGCGCTGGTGCTGGCGCTTGGTGTTGCAGCGTCACGCAGCGCCGCACCAGCCGTGGGCGCTGGGATGCTCGCCTCCGCCGCTGTGACCGGGATGCTGTCCTTTGGGCTATGGCAGGCCTGGTGGGTCGCGAGCCTATTGCTAGCGATGGTGGCGTTGATGCTGGTGCCGCGACGCGCCTGAATTTCTACCGCGCCCGGTCAATGCAAAACCGCACCACTTCCACCATGGCGCGGCGCGCCTGGCTATCGGGGAAAACATCCAAGGCTGCAATCGCCTTGTCGCCATAGCGCCGCGCGCGGGCGATTGTCTCACCAATCGTGTCGTATTTTGTCATCAGTGCCATGGCAGTGGCCAGATCGGCTTCCTGCTGATCGCCTTCTTCCAGCACACGGCGCCAAAAACCGCGTTCTTCTTCCGAACCGCGCGCGAAAGCGAGCAATACCGGCAGGGTAATTTTCCCCTCCCGGAAATCATCGCCCACAGTCTTGCCAAGCGCTGCTTGATTGGCGGCGTAATCCAGCGCGTCATCCACCAATTGAAAAGCAATCCCAAGCGCGCCGCCGTAATCGCAAAGTGCGGTCTGTTCCGCGCGGGGCCGATCCGCAATCACGGCGCCCACTTCGGTCGCAGCAGCAAAAAGTGCTGCGGTCTTGCCTTCAATCACCGCCAGATACTGGTCTTCCGTGGTCGCGGTATCATTCTGCGTCATCAATTGCAGCACTTCACCTTCGGCAATCGTGGCCGCGGCGGTGGAAAGGATGCGCAGCACTTCAAGCGACCCATCGGCCACCATCAATTGAAAGGCGCGGGCGAACAGGAAATCGCCCACCAGCACGGAAGCCTTATTGCCAAACAGCGCATTGGCGCTGGCCTGCCCGCGCCGCAGAGCGCTTTCATCCACAACATCATCATGCAGCAGTGTCGCGGTATGGATAAATTCCACACAAGCCGCGAGCGAGATATGCCTCTCGCCGCGATAGTCACAAAGGCTGGCAGCAGCCAAAGTCAAAAGCGGCCGCAGCCTTTTCCCACCAGCAGCGACCAGATGCGCCGCTAATTGCGGGATCAGCGCGACCGGGCTTTGCATCCG
This sequence comes from Alphaproteobacteria bacterium, assembly GCA_016869735.1. Classification (GTDB taxonomy): domain Bacteria; phylum Pseudomonadota; class Alphaproteobacteria; order Acetobacterales; family Acetobacteraceae; genus Neoroseomonas. The sequence continues at coordinate 63,502 of VGDL01000009.1, read as the reverse complement.
TTCCACAATCAGGCGGTTACAGGCTTCCAGATCATCCTGCACAAGCGCCGTCAGCGCGGCCAGGGCATCTTCCCCCCGCCCCCGATCCTCGCCAGGGAATTGCTGCGGCGCTAAGTCCACTCTTGCTCACCTTTGATTGCGCGGCGCACCATAGGCGCCACATGTCGGACCGGCAAGCGAAAGGACCGGTGGAAAGGCTTTCCCATGCGCGTTCTGCTTCGCAGCAATAACCCGATCCGGCTTGGCTTCCTGCAAGCCTTGCTCAAGGATGCCGGTATCGAAGCCGTGCTGCTCGATCAGCATATCAGCGCGGTTGAAGGCGGGATCGGCGCCTTCCCGCGCCGCTTGGCCGTGCGCGATGAAGATGCCGCCGCGGCTGAGCGCATCCTGCGGGAAGCGGGTGAGGATGAGGGCCTGTGACCGAAGGTGCTGAGAATGTCACCGAAGATCACTTGCTGAATGGCCGTGTGGCGCTGCGCCAGCCGCGCCAGGGTTTCCGCGCCGGCTTGGATGCGGTGCTGCTGGCCGCCTTTGTGCCGGCCAAGCCGGGAGAGACCGTGTTGGAAGCCGGCCCCGGCAGTGGCGCAGCGTTTCTATGCCTCGCCGCCCGCGTGCCGGGACTTGCGATTCGCGCAGTGGAACGTGAAGCGGCCATGGCGGCGCTGGCGCGGGACAATGCCGCGCGGGCCAAGGTTGATGCCCGCATCGAACACGGCGACGTCGCAGATCTGGCGCTGGCGTGCGCGCTTGGCCCGGTGGCGCATGGCTTTGCCAATCCGCCCTATTGGCCGGGCGGCACGCCCCCGCCTGGCGCCATTCGCCGCGCCGCAACGCATGAGGCAGGGCCTGGCTTGGCGGATTGGGTTGGGTTTCTGGCCGCCGCCATTGCGCCACGCGGCAGCCTAAGCCTGATCCTACCCGCCGCGCGGTTTGACGCGGCAGTGGCCGCGATCCATGCGGCGGGCTTCGGCGCCGTGGAATTGCTGCCGCTTTGGCCCCGCGCCGGGGTTGCCGCCAAGCGGGTTCTGCTTCGTGCCCGCAAGGGGGCGCGCAGCCCCGCGAAAATCCTGCCCGGCCTTGTGCTGCATGAAGCCGATGGCCGCTTTACCGATGCCGCCGAGGCTATCCTGAGAGACGCGGCGCCCTTCGACGCGAATTAGCTATCGCGCGCTTCCGGATGGCGCAGCAGCCATAGCCTTTCATGCGCGGCGATCAGGCTTTCAATGCTTTTGCGGCGATTGGTGTCAGAGCCGGCGCTTGGCCGCTTCAACATTTTTTCCAGGATCAGCAGCAGGTCATTCGCCACATCGAAATCAGATTGGTCGCACGCATGATGAAAGGCGATCAGAATCTTGTCCGACAATCTTCTTGTGTGCCTGGGGCCAGCAGATGCGCCCCGTTCGGCACCGCCTTCCCGCTCACTGATATCGTTTTCCATCCAGCATTCCCCATTGAGCTTCCGAGTTTTTCTTCGGCTTTCCGTAAACAATTCCGTTATCAGAAAGCTTTTCGCCGTGAAAGTCGCCCAAAGGTTAAAGTTGCCGTAGCTGCCCCTTAATGGCTGCCGCGATAGTCTCAGGCGGCGTATTGGGGCGGAAAAGCTGGCGCACCCTGCCATCAGGCCCAACCAAATAGATGAAGGATGAATGGTCCATCAGATAGTCGCTGGCACCCGGTGGGGTGACCTTTCGATAATATACGCGAAACGCCCGCGCAGCTGTGGCGATTTCTTCATCCGTACCGGTCAAACCGGTCAAGGCCGGATGAAAGCGGGCAACGTAATCGGCCAAAGCCGCCGGCGTATCGCGCGCCGGGTCTATCGTAATCAGCACGGGCAGCACACGCGCCGCATCAGGCCCCAGCAGATCAAGCGCCGATGCCATCAGGCCCAATTCCGTTGGGCATACATCAGGGCAATAGGTGAAGCCGAAATAGATCAAGCCAAGCTTGCCCGTGAAGGCGCGTTCGGTCACGCGCTGGCCGGTGTGATCCTGCAAACTGAAGGCGCCGCCAAGGGCGATGCCCTGCGGCAATTGCACGCCACCTGCAGAAGGCGCGGGCATATCCGCGCCCCCGAACTGCGCCAATTGCCGCAGAAACGCGTCCCCCATCGCTTCCCCCGGTGCGCGCAAATACCAGGCAAGCCCCCATAGCCCGCCCAGAATGGCGATCAGCAGAAAGGCGAAAACGCGGATCATTTTCAGCATGGGATGCTCACGCCGCGCCGGGCACGCCTTTGCTGGTAGAATATTCGAAATGCAGCGCGGTATCCGGGAAAACGCGCGGATGGATCGCATGCGCTGCCATGGCGGCTTCAGAAAATCCTTGCAGGATCAACTTAAGTTTGCCGGGATAGGTCGCGATATCACCAATGGCATAGACGCCGGGGATATTGGTTTCACACGTTGCTGGTGTCACGCTGACATGGCTGCGTTCCAGCCCAAGCCCCCAATCGGCGATCGGGCCCAAATCCATTGAAAGGCCAAAAAACGCGAGCAAATGGTCCGCCGGCACGTCGCGCACGTCACCTTGCAGGGTCGCCAATTCCACCGCTTCCAGCTTGGCGCCATCACCTTTCAGCCCGTGTAGCTGATAGGGGATGGCCATTTCCACTTCCCCCCGCGCTGCCGCGGCTTCCAATTGCGCGGCGGTTTCCGGCGCGGCGCGGAATTTCGGGCGGCGATGCACAACAACGACCTTGGCCGCGATATCCTTGAGCGACAGCGCCCAATCAACGGCGGAATCACCGCCGCCCGCAATCACCACGCGCTTGCCACGAAATTCTTCGCGCTTCGCCACCATGTAGCGAACAGCGCCGGAAGCCTCATAACCCGGAAGCCCGGCCAAGGGCGGACGATTGGGGCCGAAGGCGCCGGCACCAGCAGCCAGGATCACGGCCTTGGCGCGAATAGTATCGCCGGCGGAAGTGCCCAGCACCAAAGCGCTGCCTTCCTGGCGCAGCGTCTCCACACGGCGGCCAAACAGGTATTGCGGCGCGAAGGGCGCGGCCTGGGCTTCCAACTGGCCAATCAGATCGGCGGCGGCGATTTGCGGATGGGCGGGAATGTCGAAAATAGGCTTTTCGGGATACAGCGCCGTGCATTGCCCGCCGATTGCTTCCAGCGCGTCAATCACCACGGATTTCATGCGCAGCATGCCGCATTCAAACACCGCGAAAAGCCCGACAGGGCCCGCACCAATAATCGCGACATCGGTTTCAATCTCGGCCGGCATGGGCTCTCCCCCGAATCCAGGGGGGCGTGATAGACGAGACTTGGTTTTGGTCAAAGCTTTGACGGCAAGGGAGGATCAGGCGCCGATGGAAATTGCCTTGGATCTGCCCGATCTGGCGGCGACGGAAGCGCTCGCGGAGCGGCTTGCGCCCATGCTGAGGCCCGGTGATGCGGTGCTGCTGGAAGGCCCCCTTGGCGCCGGCAAAAGCGCCTTTGCCCGCGCCCTGCTGCGTGCTGCGTCCAATGACCCCGCGCTTGAAGTGCCAAGCCCGACCTTCACCCTGGTGCAGAGTTATGATTTGCCCTGCGGCCCCGCGCATCATTTCGACCTTTATCGGCTTTCCGGCCCCGATGGCCTGGCGGAATTGGGCTGGGATGAAGCGCGGGAGGGGATTGTGCTGGTGGAATGGCCCGAACGGCTTGGCCCGCTTGCGCCAACCGATGCGCTCCGCATCCACCTGATGCCAGGCTTGGCTGAAGAAGCGCGCCATGTGGTGCTAAGCGGTTGGGATTCCAGGCTTGCAGGCTTGCGCCCATGATGACCGAATTTCTGAACCAGGCCGGTTTCGGCGCGGCGCGGCTTGCGCCCCTGCCATCAGACGCCTCCGCCCGGCGTTATACGCGGCTACTGGGCGGGCCGCGCCCAGCTTTGTTGATGGAGGCACCGCCGCCGGAAAACACCCGGCCCTTCATCGCCATTGCGCAGCACATCCAGGGCATCGGGCTTTCCGCGCCTGAGATCATCGCCGCCGATCCCGAAGCGGGCCTCGTGCTGCTGGAGGATTTCGGTGACGCCACCCATGCCGCCTTGCTCGATGCCGGTGCGCCTGCCCCCGCGCTTTACGCCGAGGCCTCTGAGACACTCGCCGCACTACATGAAGCCCCGCCACCGGCTGACCTACCGGCTTGGGACGCGGCAGCCATGGCGCGGGCGACAGCGGCGACTTTTCTCGATTGGTGGTGGCCGGCGATGATGGGCAGCGCGCCCGGCGATGATTTGCGCGCTGGGCTTGCGGATGCGTTGCACGCCATGCTGGCACCCTTCGCAGGCGTGCAAGGTTTTGTGCATCGCGATTACTTCCCGGCCAATCTGATGCGGCTTGATGGGCGCGCGGGTGCGCGGCGCACCGGCTTGCTCGATTTCCAGGATGCTGGGTTGGGGCACCCCGCTTATGATCTTGTTTCGCTGACGCAAGATGCACGGCGCGATGTGGCGCCAACAGCGCGCGATGCGGCGATTGAACGCTACTTCGCCGCACGGCCCGGCGTGGCGCGGGGGGATTTCACCGCCGCCATGGCCGCCTGCGCCGCGCCACGCCATTTGCGCGTGGCAGCACTTTGGGTGCGGCTGTCTCGGCGGGACAATAAGCCGCGCTATTTGATCCATGGACCGCGCTGCTGGCGGCTTTTGGATGAAGCGCTCGAACACCCCGCCACGACACCGCTGCGCCTGTGGTTGGATGCTACCTTGCCGCGCCACTTGCGCCGCACTCCCGATCCGGCGAAGGAGCCTGCATGATCAACCTCTCCCGCGCCATGGTTCTGGCCGCCGGCCTTGGCACGCGCATGCGCCCCTTATCGGAAGCCATGCCAAAACCGCTTTTACCCTTGGCGGGGCGGAGCCTGCTGGATCATGCGCTGGATCGGCTGACCGATGCCGGTGTAACGGATGCAGTGGTGAACGCGCATTGGCTGGCAGATCAAGTCGCCGATTGTGTCGCGGCGCGCCGCGCGCCACGCATCACGCTGCAGCGTGAGGAAACCCTGCTGGAGACCGGCGGCGGTGTGGTGCGCGCCCTGCCCGCGCTTGGTGATGCGCCCTTTGCCGTAGTGAATGGTGACGCGTTTTGGCTTGATGGCCCGCATTCAGCGCTTTCGCGCCTTGCCGCCGCTTTCGATCCTGAACGCATGGATGGCTTGCTGCTGCTGATCCGCGCCGCGCAAATCGCGGGCGAGATCGGGCGCGGGGATTTCATGCTGGATCCGCTGGGCGCCATTCGCCGCCCCGAAGAAGGGGAGGTTTCGCCCTATCTTTTCGGTGGCGTGCAAATCCTCTCACCCGCATTGTTTGAAGGGGCACCTGCGGGCGCCTTCAGCCTGAACCGCTTGTATAACCGCGCCATTGAAGCCGGGCGGCTTTACGGGCTGGTGCATGATGGCGTGTGGTTTCATTTGTCCACCCCGGCTGATCTGGAACACGCCGAAGATGTCTTGCGCAGCGGCGTGATCCGCGCGCTGTTCTGAAGCGGCGCCCTTGCGCGTTTTCACGATCCCCGCCGATCAGCGCTTCCTGCCCGCGCTGGCCGAAGGGCTGCTTGCGCAAGTGCCGCGTGATGACCCCGCTGCGCTCGCCACCACTACGCTGTTGCTGCCAACACGCCGCGCTGCGCGTGCCTTGCGCGAAGCCTTCCTGACCGCGGCCGGTGGTCGCGCGCTTTTGCTGCCGCGCATGCGTGCGCTGCCTGGGCTTTCGGTGGAAGAAGCCGATGAATTGGCGCTGCCCGCCTTGCTTGATCTGCCGCCCGCAGTCGCACCGCTGACACGGCAGGCGGTTTTGTCGCGCATTGTGCTTGCCATTCCGCGCCGCTTCGGCGGGCCGCTTGGTCCGGAACAAGCATGGTTGCTGGCCGGAGAGCTTGCAACGCTTTTTGACGAAATTGCCTTTGAAGAAGCCGATCTTGATCTGATTGAAACCGCCGATCCGGTGGATTTCGCCGCAAGCTGGCTCGCGCGGTTGGATGGGCTGGTGCCGGATAAGCTTGCCGTGCATTGGCAAATCACCACCAAGCTGTTGCAAGCCGTGGTGCGCGATTGGAATGGCTGGTTGCAAGCGCAGCGCCTGATGGATTTGGGCCTGGCGCGTGTGCGCGCGCTGATAGCACAGCGCCGCGCGCTGGAAGCGGCACCACCACGCGAAAAACTGATCGCCGCCGGCATTGGCGCGGGCGGCACCATTCCGGCTGCGACTGCTTTGCTCCGCTGCATCGCAAGCCTGCCCAATGGCGCTTTGGTGCTGCAAGGCATGGCGGAACCGATCACGCCGAGCCTGGCTGAGGCCATGCGCCGCGCACCCAGCCATCCCTTCGCCGGGCAATTGAAATTGCTTGCCGATCTTGGTGTGGAGCCCAATGCGCCGCGCCCTTGGACCAAGGCCGATCATCACGGCGCGCCGGCAGATCGCGCGGTAATGCTGGCGCGCAGCCTGCGCCCGGCAGAAGGTTTGGATGTTTGGACGGAACGCGATGCGCCACGCTGGCAGGCGGCCCTTGCTGGCATCAGCCGCTTGCAGGCCGCCGAAGCGCAGCAGGAAGCCGCTGCCATTGCGCTATTGCTGCGTGAGGCGATGGAAGTCCCCGGCAAGCGCGCGGCACTGATCACACCGGATCGCGATTTGGCGCGGCGTGTCGCGGCAGAACTCGCGCGCCATGGCATCACCGCCGATGACAGCGCCGGCGCGCCCTTGGCCGATGCACCAGCGGCGGCGTTTTTGCGCCTGATGGCGCGCATGGTGGCGGATGGCTTCGCGCCTGCGCCTTTGCTGGCAGTCTTGAAGCATCCGCTGTGTAGCGCTGGCATGGAACGCAGCGCCTGGCTTGAAGCGGTGCGCAGCCTGGAACGGCAATCTCTGCGCGGCCTGCGCCCAGCGGCGGGGCTTGCAGCCCTGCGCGCGGCCTTACCCGCGGGCGATATTGCCTTGCTTGGATTGGTGGATGCCTTGCAGGCCGGACTTGGCGATTTTGCGGCCTTGCCACCAAGCCCCGCGCGCCCGCCCGCTGATTTGCTGGCGCTGCATCTGGCGGCGGCGGAAGCGCTTGCCACGACACCTGATCTGCCTGGCGGCATCAGGCTTTATGCAGGTGAGGAAGGGGAAGCGCTGGCGCGACATTTGGCCGCACTTGCAGAAGCCTTGCGCGAAATGCCGCCGATCAAACCCGCAGAGTGGCCAGCGAGTTTTGATGCCATGCTGGCGGGGCCAATTGCCCCACCCTTCCGCGCGCGGCGCGATGCGGCGGCACATCCGCGCATTGCGATCCTCGGCCTTTTGGAAGCGCGCTTGCAGCATTTTGATCGCGTGATCCTGGGCGCGCTGGAAGAAAACATTTGGCCGCAAGCAACCGAACCTGGCCCCTGGATGAGCCGCCCGATGCGCACGCGTTTCGGCCTGCCCGCGCCGGAAGCGCGCATTGGTCGCGTGGCGGCGGATTTCTTTCATGCCGCAGCGCATGCGGGTGAAGTGGTGCTGTCCACCGCGCGCAAACGCGGCGGCGCGCCCAGCGTGCCAACGCGTTGGCTAACGCGCTTGGAAATTTTCCTGAAAGGACAGGGCGAGATCAAATTGCCAGCCAGCGACGCCGCACGCTGGGCAACCGCCTTGGATGAACCACATCAGGACGACAAGCCCTGGAGCCGCCCGGCGCCGCGCCCGCCAATTGATGTGCGCCCGCGCCGCTTGAGTGTTTCGGACGCGACTCAACTGATCGCCGATCCCTATGCCTTTTATGCCGCGCGCATCCTGCGGCTACGCGCGCTTGATGATCTGGATGCGGATATCGGTTCGCGGGAATATGGCACGCTGGTGCATCACGCCATGCGGTTCTTCCTGGCCGGGCTTGGTACAGGCTGGCCCGGTGCAGCCACCGCGCGTGATCTTTGGACGCAAGCCTGCGCCGAAGCGTTGCAGAAGGAAGCCGTGCATCCCGGTGTGCTCGCCTTCTGGGGGCCGCGCATGGCGCGCATGGGCGATTTCGTGATTACCGAAGAAGAAAAGCTGCGCGCACAAAACGGCCTGCTGCGCTGCCTCACGGAACATGAAGGCCGCGTTACGTTGGAACTGGCGGGCGGGGATATTGAAATCCTCGCCAAAGCGGATCGGCTGGATGAATTGGCCAGCGGCGGCTGGCGCATTCTGGATTACAAGACCGGCCAGGTGCCATCCACGACCAAGGTTACTGACGGCGGCGCACCGCAATTGGCGCTGGAAGCAATGATTCTGGAAGCCGGCGGCTATGCGACCATTAGCGCAGACGCCAAGGCCACCGCGCTGGTCTATTGGAAATTGAGCGGCGGCGAAACGCCAGGCGAAGCGACGGAGCTCGGCGCAGCGTCAAAAAATGCTTTGCCCTACGCCGATCTCGCGCGCACCCGCATTACAGCGCTGGCGGAGCGCATGTTGTTGGGCGACGCCCCCTTTGAAAGCCGCCCGCACCCGGCACGCGACACGCCCGGCAAGCAATATGATCATCTGGCGCGTATCGCTGAATGGGCCTCTGGCGATGAGGATCCGTCATGAATGAGGCTCGCCAGACCGCCGAAGCAGCGCAAGCCCGCGCCGCCGATCCTGCTGTCTCCGCCTGGGTGGAAGCTTCTGCCGGTTCGGGCAAAACCAAGCTGCTGACGGATAGGTTGCTGCGCTTATTGCTGGCCGGTGTGCCGCCAGGGCGCATCCTATGCCTGACCTTCACCAAGGCAGCGGCGGCAGAAATGGCAACGCGGTTGGCGCTGCGCCTTGGTGAATGGGCGGTCGCGGATGATGCGAAGCTGGCGGAGATTTTGCAAAAACTGACAGGCAATGCACCAGGGCGCGAAGGGCTGGCCGCAGCGCGCCGATTGTTTGTGGAGGTATTGGAACAGCCGGGCGGCATGCGGATTTCAACGCTCCATGGTTTTGCGCAATCCCTGCTGCGCGGCTTTCCACTGGAAGCCGGCCTCGCGCCGCAATTCGCGGTGATGCAGGAACAGGATGGCCGGGCGCTGCTGGCGCGCGAACGCGATGCGCTGCTGACGGGTGGGGCAGCCAAGGAAGCCCTCGCGGTTTTGTCGAAATATCACGCGCCAACGCGCTTTGCCGAGGTAATGGGCGACATGGCCGCCACTGGCGGGAAGCTGTTGGACGCCGTGCAAAAGCGGCAAGGCATGGCGGGGCTGCGTGTCGCGCTGGCGCGAAAGCTTGGCATCATCCCCGGTGAGGAAAATGAGGCCGCGCTTGATGCCGCCGTGATTGACGCGCCGGAAGCAGAGGCGCTGCGCGCGGCAGCACCCTTGCTTCTGGCAGGCGGCAAACAGGATCAGGACCACGGCGAAAAGCTGGCGATCTGGTTTGCCCTGCCCCAAGATCAGCGCGTTGCAAGAAATGCCGATTGGCGCGCTATTTTCATTACCGGCGACAACACGGTCCGTGTCAAACTTGCCACCAAAAAACTTGGCGCGCGGCAGGATGAAATCAGCGACCTCATGCGCCGCGAAGGCGAACGCCAATTGGTGCTGGATAGCAAACGCGCCGCCGCACGCGTCCTTTCCGCGAGCATGGCGCTTTTCGCCATTGGTGCGCCGGTACTGGACCGCTACCAAACCGCCAAAGACAATGCCGGGCTGCTTGATTACGATGATCTGATTGCTGGCGCGCGCAAATTGCTGGACAATCCAGGCAGCGCCTGGGTGATGTATAAGCTGGATGATGGCCTTGATCACATCCTGTTGGATGAGGCGCAGGATTCCAACCCGGACCAGTGGCGGGTTGTGGGCGCCTTGACTGCGGAGTTCTTCGCGGGTCTTGGCGCGCGGGATGAACAGCGCAGCATCTTCGCAGTGGGCGATCAGAAGCAATCCATCTACGCCTTCCAGGGCGCCGATGCGGAAGGCTTCGGGCGCGAAAAGCGTAACTACCAACGCATCATTGAAGAAGCTCAACAGGAATTCCGCCCTGTCGCCTTGGATGTTTCCTTCCGTTCCACCAAGCCAGTGCTTGCGCTGGTGGATGCGGTGTTTGCGGATGCGCCGGCGCGTGATGGTGTTGTCACCGACAAGGCGCTGCAACATCTCGTGGACCGCGCCGGCCATGCCGGCAGCGTGGAGCTTTGGCCAATCCTGGAAGTGGACAAGGCACCGGCGCCGCCCGATTGGGCGCCGCCGCAACAGGCCATTGCGGCGGAAGGTGCGGCACCCGCTTTGGCCGCGGCGCTGGCACAACGCATCAAACACATGATCGACCATGAAACGCTGCCAGCGCGGGTCGAAAAGGGCAAGGAAGCCACGCAGCCCGAAGGCCGGCCCATTCGTCCGGGTGATATTCTGGTCTTGCTCCGTGCGCGCAAGCGCGGTGGCTTCGCGCCCGCACTCGTGCGTGAATTGAAGAAGCTTTCCATCCCGGTTGGCGGCATTGATCGCATGATCCTGGCGGATGAATTGCCGGTGCAGGACATGCTGGCACTCGCTGCCTGGCTGCTGCTGCCCGATGATGATTTGAATCTGGCAGCGCTGTTGAAATCCCCGCTGATCGGGCTTGATGAAGATGCGCTTTTCAACCTGGCGCATGGACGCGGCAAATCAACGCTGCATGCGGCGTTGATGACCCATCGCGGCAGCGCGACAGATATCGGGCGTGTCGCGGATTGGTTGTCAGTGCAAGCGGCGCGGCTTGATTTCATCACGCCCCATGGCCTGTTTGCCGATGTGCTTGGCGCGCCCGGCCCGCTTGATCCCCGCGCGGGGCGTGCGCGCATGCTGGCGCGGCTTGGGCCGGATGCGGGCGATCCGCTTGATGAATTGCTCAATGCCGCGCTTGAACATGAAAAGCTCAACCCGCCATCCTTGCAGGGCTTTGTGCATTGGCTCCGCCAAGGTGGTGCAGAGGTAAAGCGCGAAGCGGAAGCCGCGGGCGATGTGGTGCGCATCATGACCGTGCATGGCGCCAAGGGCTTGCAGGCGCCCATCGTCATTCTGCCCGATACCACACGCAAGGCGCAGGACCGCAAAACGCTCCGCTGGTTTGAAGATGGCGGCGAAGCCCTGCCGGTTTGGGCGCCGCAGATGACGGGGTTTGCAGCGCCCGCACTGACCGCGCAGCGCCAAGCGGATCAGGCGCGGGAGGCAGAAGAAGAACATCGGCTGCTTTATGTGGCGCTGACGCGCGCGGAAGATCGTTTGATCATTTGCGGCTGGAACGGTGCGCAGAAACTGCCCCCAGGCTGCTGGTATGATCTGGTGGCGCAAGGATTTGTGCGCCTGCCAGGCGTGCAGGATTGTCCCTTCGACCCCGTCGCCTTTGGGGCTTCAGCAGATGCTTTTGGGGCCGAACCGAAACTGCTCAGCCTCCGCACCCTGCAAAGCGCGCCGCCTCGGTCGGAAGACCCTGCGCTTGCAAGCGCTGACAAGGCGCGCCCACTCGCTTGGGCATGGCAGAAAGCCCCGGAAGAGGCGCTTGCAGGTAGCCTGGCACCCTCCGCCATGCCTGGGGAACAGGAAACGCCCGCTGCCGCACCGCGCCCGGCGCAGGACCCGCTTGGGCTGCGCTTCCGGCGTGGGCGCCTGGTGCATGCGCTGCTGCAAAGCCTACCGGAACATCCCGAAGACGGCTGGGAGGAACTCTCCCGCCGCTTCCTCGCGCGCCGCGCGCCGGGGATTTCGGCCGCCGAACAGGAAGCCACCTTGCAGGAGGTTTTGGCCCTGCTGCGCCAGGGTTGGATGCAAGCAGCGCTTGGCGCAGGCAGCCTTGCGGAAGCGCCTTTGGCCGGAGAGGTGCACGGCCGGCTGATCGCAGGCCAGGTGGACCGCTTGAAGGTTGAAGCTGGTCGCGTGCTGGTGCTGGATTTCAAAACCAATCGCCCGCCGCCGGAACGGGTTGAAGATGTGGCGCCGCTTTATCTGCGGCAAATGGCGGCGTATCGCGCGCTGCTACGCGCGGCCTTTCCGGGGCGGCGCGTTGAATGCGCGCTGGTTTGGACTTACGGCGCGCGCTTCATGGCATTGCCGGATGCGGTGCTTGATCCGCATGCACCGGGGGGCGCTTAAATCGTTTAGTCGCGCGGCCCCGGCGCCAGCACTTCCCGCTTACCCACGTGGTTCGCGGCACCGACCACGCCTTCCTTTTCCATCTGCTCAATCAGCTTCGCCGCGCGGTTATAGCCTATGTTCAAATGCCGCTGCACGAAGCTGGTGCTGGCTTTGCCTTCGCGCGTCACCAGCGCTACCGCCTGATCATAAAGTGATGCTTCCCCATCCGTATTGCCGCCCAGCATGCCGAGCATGGCAACCGAATCACCCTCATCCTCAGTGTCGGTCACTTCTTCGATATAGGCGGGCTCGCCCTGGGCGCGGAGGAATTCAACCACGCGCTCAACCTCAGTGTCTGAGACAAAAGGCCCGTGTACGCGCGCAAGCCGCCCGCCGCCCGGCATGTGCAGCATATCGCCCTGGCCCAGCAATTGTTCCGCGCCCTGTTCGCCAAGGATGGTACGGCTATCAATCTTGGAGGTGACCTGGAAGGAAATGCGCGTCGGGAAATTCGCCTTGATCGTGCCGGTGATCACATCCACTGATGGGCGCTGTGTGGCCATGATCACGTGAATGCCCGCAGCACGCGCCATTTGCGCCAGCCTTTGCACCGCGGCTTCAATTTCCTTGCCCGCCACGATCATCAGATCTGCCATTTCGTCAATCACCACCACAATCATCGGCAGCGCTTCCAGCGCCAGCGGCTGATCTTCAAAAACCGGCTTATTGGTTTCCGGATCGAAGCCGGTTTGCACGCGCCTGGTCAGTACTTCGTTGCGTTGGCGCGCAGCGGTCACTTTTTCATTATAGCCCGCGATATTGCGCACGCCCAATTGGCTCATGGCACGATAGCGGCGCTCCATCTCCCGCACGGTCCATTTCAGCGCGCCAATCGCCTTGGGCGGTTCCGTCACCACGGGCGCCAGCAGATGCGGAATACGGTCATAGACCGAAAGTTCCAGCATCTTGGGGTCAATCATGATGAAGCGGCATTCATCAGGGCTGAAGCGATACAGCAGGCTCAGGATCATGGTATTGATCCCGACCGATTTGCCCGAACCCGTGGTGCCCGCAATCAGCAAATGCGGCATGCGCGCCAAATCAGCGATCACCGGCGCACCACCAATATCCTTACCCAGCGCCAAGGGCAGCTTGCCAGGGTTGCGGTGCCAGCCCTCATCCCCGAACATCTCGGAAAGGAACACGGTTTCGCGCTTGGCATTGGGCATTTCAATGCCGATCACATTGCGCCCGGGCACGGTTGCGATGCGCACCGCAATCAGGCTCATGGACCGCGCGATATCATCCGCGAGGCCAATGACGCGCGCGGATTTGGTGCCGGGTGCCGGTTCCAATTCATACAGCGTTACCACCGGGCCGGGGCGGATTTCCGCAATGCGCCCGCGCACGCCGTAATCTTCCAACACGCTTTCCAACAGCCGCGCATTGGCTTGCAGCGATTCCTCGGAAGGCCGGCCCGTACGCTGCGCGGGCGCGGGCGCGGGCGTCAGCAAATCAAGCGGTGGCAGCGCCCAGGCGCCATCACCCAAATCAAGCGCCGGTTGCTGCGGCGGGCGACGCGCGGGCTCCGGCGCTTTGCGCTGGCGTACCGGCGGGGCTTCGCGCGTGGCTTCTGGCGCTTCGGGGCGGATCGGCATGGCTTCGGCCGCGGCATCGGCGGCGCGTAGCATGGGGCCCAAGGGGATTTCCGGTTCCTGGCGGCGGAATAGCCGACCGCTCGGGGATGAGAAGCGCGCGCCGATGCGGGCGAAGAAGCCGGGCTTTTTCACCTCAGCTTCCTCCGCAGGGCGCAATCTTTCCGCCCCGGCCCGCGCTGCATCCAAAGCGGCTTGGCTCGCGCCCAGCGCCACACGGCCAGCGCCGCGCCATTCGCCAAAGGTCAGGCCGCAACCGATGAAGCCAGCGCCCACCGCGCCGAAGACTAAGCCTGCCTTACCCAGCAGCGCGCCATAAAGGCCAAAGCTGCCCGACAACCAGGAAACGACGCCATCGGCCAAAAGTGGCCCAACCACCCCGCCGGGGCCAGCAAGGCTCGGCGCCTCCGGCGGCAAGGGGGCCAGGCTCAGCGCCGCTGCGCCAAGCGGCAAGGCAAGGGCAAGGCCGAAAAGCCGCAACGGGATGAAACCAAGGCCGCGTTGCGTGGCCAACCGAAACGCCCAGGCGAGCAGCGCCAGCACGGGAAGCGCCGCCACATAGCCAAAGCCTTGCAACAGGATATCCGCCACCACCGCCCCTGCCGGCCCGGCCAGATTGCTGACAGGCCGCGCAGTTGCCGTATTCAGCGAAGGATCAGCGGGGTCGTAACTCAGCAGCGCCGCAGCCAGCCCAAGCGCCATAAGCGCTGCCAGCAGGCCGCAAAATTCCATCAGGCGCCGGCTGAGCAGCACGCGCAAATCAGCCGAAGCAAAGCGCCGCCTGACGGCGCCTGATTCGGCGGAGGGCCTGGATTCGGCCGGGAGAAAGAGGCGAGGCATCACGGCAGCGCTTCAGAGTGAAAGGGAACAATAGGCCGGAAGCCGTTCTTTGCCCAGGGTTTTTATCATCAGGGCGCCATGAGGATTCTGAGCGACTCGCCACCGTTGCAGCAGAGTCACGCTTTTGGGGAAGGGAAGCCCCCCATCGCCGCCCCGACGCGCTTCATGCCAAGATGCGCACCACATCCAGGGGGAAGCTACAAATGCCCGATAATGGCGCCCAAAAGCACTCACGCAGCTACCTGCTGGCGGTCGAGGATCAGGAATTCCTGCTGCGCGACGAGATGCGCCCGTTCCGCTTCGGCATGGAATACGCCAAGGCCGAATATGCGCTCCGCGATTGGGGCGTGCGGTCCACCATTGTTGTGTTTGGATCCGCCCGCACGCCAAGCGCGGAGGAAGCCTCTGCCCTCGCCAAAAAAGCGCGTGGCGCCGCGGAAAAACGCGCCGCGCAAAAGGCGCTGGAACGGTCCCGTTTTTATGAGGATGCGCGCGCCTTCGCCCGCATTGTTTCGATGCGCGGCGGTGCCTTGGCCGCATCGGGCGCGGCGCGGGATAATGTGATTGCAACCGGCGGCGGGCCTGGGATCATGGAAGCGGCCAATCGCGGTGCATCCGAATCCGGCGCGCCTTCCATCGGCTTCAATATCACCCTGCCGCATGAACAGGCGCCCAATTCCTGGTCCACGCCGGCGCTGACCTTTCGCTTTCATTACTTCGCCATGCGCAAGATGCACCTTGCCATGCGCGCCAATGCGCTGGCGGTTTTTCCAGGCGGTTTCGGGACTTTTGACGAATTGTTTGAAGTGCTGACGCTCGCGCAATCGCAAAAGATGCGCGCCTTGCCGATTGTGCTCTTCGGGCGCGACTATTGGAACAAGGTGGTGAATTTCAACGCCATGGTGGATGAAGGCATGATCAGTGAAGCTGATTTGAAGCTTTTTGAAATCGTGGACACGCCCGAAGAAGGCTGGGCGAGCCTATTGCAACGCGGCCTGTCACCGGAAACTGCGCCGCCCTTGAAGCTTAGCCTGCCGCCGGTGGCAGGCAGGAAGCGGCCAGCAGCGCGAAAGCCGCGGCGCGGTGGCTGATTCGGTGCTTCTCGGCCGGGTCCATTTCGCCGAAGGTCTCCCCGCGTCCCTGCGGCACGAACATGGGGTCATAGCCAAAGCCATACGCGCCGCGCGGCGGCCAGACCCAAACGCCTTCCGCCTTGCCCTCAAAGCCTTCCTCATGCCCATCGGGCCAGGCGAGCACCAAGGCGCAGGTGAACCAGGCGGCGCGGTCCGTGGCGTGCTTGGCAAGGTCATGCACCTTGCCCATGGCCCAAGCATAATCCCGCCCGCCTTCCGGGCGCATGGCCCAATCGGCGGTATAGACACCAGGCGCGCCATCCAAGGCGGCAACGGAAAAACCGCTATCATCGGAAAGCGCCGGCATTCCCGCCGCGCGCGCCGCCGCATGCGCCTTGATGCGCGCATTGCCGAGGAAACTCGTTTCCGTCTCCTCCGGCTCCGGCAGGCCAAGCGCGCCGGCGCTGGTTACTTCAATGCCATGCGGCGCCAGCAAGGCCGCCACTTCGCGGAGTTTCCCCGCATTATGTGTGGCAATGACAATCTTCTCGCCTCGGCTGAGGCGGCGGTGCGCCATCACTTATCCACCGCAAGCCGCTGCTTGGCGAAAAGCGCTGCCGTGCCCTCGCGCGCATGGCCCATCAGCGCCTGCAAATCGGCTTCCGTGAAAGGGGCACCTTCGGCAGTGCCTTGAATTTCAACAATCCCGCCCGAGGCCGTGAGGACGAAATTCGCATCCGCATCGGCCTTGCTGTCCTCATCATAATCGAGGTCAAGCACGGGCACGCCCTGATAAATGCCGCAGGAAATCGCCGCCACCTGATCCTTGAGCGGATTGCGCGTGATGATGTTCATGCGCTTGCAATGTTCAAAAGCCAGATGCAGCGCCACCCAGGCGCCGGTGATGGAAGCGCAGCGCGTGCCGCCATCGGCGGTCAGCACATCGCAATCCAGCGTGATGGTCATTTCGCCCATCGCCTTCAAATCCGTCACGGCGCGGAGCGAACGCCCGATCAGGCGCTGGATTTCCTGCGTGCGGCCGGATTGCTTGCCGCGCGCCGCTTCACGGTCCCCGCGCGTATGCGTCGCACGCGGCAGCATGCCATATTCCGCCGTGACCCAGCCCTGACCCTGGCCGCGCAGGAAGGGCGGCACCTTGCCTTCCACGCTTGCGGTGCACAGCACCTCGGTCAGGCCCATGCGAATGACGCAGGAACCTTCCGCATGGCGGGCGACGCCGGGTTGAATGGAAACGGTGCGAAGCGCGCCGGGGGCGCGGCCTGAGGGTCTGTTCATGGGCCTCGCGGTTAGCACAGGCGAAGGGGGCGCGCTAACCCGTTGACGCGCCCGGCCCAGGCTTCATACTCGCGGCATGACAAATCGGGACCCCAACCCGTGACCCATACGCCCACGATGATTGCGCCTGGGCTCCCGGCGGCTGCCGGGCTGGATAGCCGTTCGGCACTGATCCTGCGCGAATTGGTGGAAACCTATGTCGCGACCGGGGAACCGGTTGGCTCCCGCACGCTGTCGCGCCGGCTGCCGCTGGGGCTTTCGCCGGCCACCATCCGCAACGCCATGGCGGATTTGGAAGATGCCGGGCTGCTTTACGCGCCGCATACCTCGGCGGGGCGGCTGCCGACAGAACGTGGCCTCAGGCTTTTTGTGGATGGCTTGCTGGAATTTGGCGCGCTTGGTGAGGAAGACCGGGATGCGATTGCGGCGCGTTGCGCGGCTTCGGGCCGGTCCTTGCAGGAAACGCTCGCGGAAGCCGGGCTGATGCTTTCGGGCCTCGCCGGCGCGGCCGGGCTGGTGGTGGCGCCAAAGACGGAAAACCCGGTGCGGCACATAGAATTCGTGGCACTCGGGCCGGGCCGCGCCTTGGTGGTGCTGGTGCATGAAGGTGGCCAGGTGGAAAACCGCGTTATTGAAGTGCCGGCGGGCCTGCCGCCTTCGGCGCTGACGCAAGCCTCCAACTACCTCAATGCGCGGTTGGCTGGCCGCACCTTGGAAGAAACCCGCAGCAAGGTGGCCGAGGAAATCACCGCTGATCGCACGGCCTTGGATGCGCTGACGCAGCAGGTGATCTCGGCGGGGCTTGCCACCTGGTCGGGCGGCGGCGGCGGATCGCTCATTCTGCGCGGTCAGTCGCGGCTTTTGCAGAACCTGGACCAGGCGGCGCAGGTGCAGGAAATCCAGCGGCTATTTGAACGGCTGGAAGCGCAGGAAACCATGCTGCGTCTGCTGGAATTGGCGCAGCGCGGCGAAGGCGTGCAAATCTTCATCGGTGCCGAAAGCGGGCTGTTCGATAGCGCTGGGCTTTCCGTGGTGGTGGCTCCCTTCCGCAATGGTCAGGAAAAGATCGTCGGCGCGATTGGCGTGATCGGGCCCACACGCATCAATTACGGGCGCGTGATCCCGGTGGTGGATTACACGGCGCGCGTGATCGGCAGATTGCTCGGTTGAAACTGACGCGCGCTTGCAGGCGCGCGATACGAAACAGGAACCCCCATGCGTATCACTTCCATCCGTCAAGGCGTGGTGCCGATCTCAAGCGCCATTGCCAATGCCTATATTGATTTCTCCAAAATGACGGCGAGTGTTGTCGCCATCACGGTGGAAGATGGCGCGGGCAAAAAGGCCACGGGCTATGGCTTCAATTCCAATGGCCGCTATGCGCAGCCAGGTTTGCTTGCGGAACGCTTTATCCCGCGCCTGCAAAGGGCGACCGAAGCGGAATTGGCGCTGGGCGAAGGCGGGCTGAACCCCACCGGCGCCTGGGGCGCGATGATGCGGAATGAAAAGCCGGGCGGCCATGGCGATCGTTCCGTCGCGGTCGGCGTTTTGGACATGGCGCTATGGGATGCGGCGGCGAAGCTTGCGGGCGTGCCACTCTGGCGCTTGCTCGCGGATCGGTATCGCAAGGGTAAGGCGGATGACAGCGCCTGGGTTTATGCCGCCGGCGGCTATTACTATCCCGGCAAGGGCGTGGATGCCTTGGTTGAGGAAATGAAGCGCTACCTCGGCATGGGTTACACCACCGTGAAGATGAAAATCGGTGGCGCGCCGGGCACTTCGGTCAAGGATGCGCTGACGGAAGATTTGGCGCGCATTGAAGCGGTGGTGAAATTGCTTGGCGGAGATGGTTCGCACCTAGCCGTGGATGTGAATGGCCGCTTTGGCCTGCATGCGGCGCTGACTTACGGCGCGGCGCTGCAACCCTTTGGGTTGCGCTGGTATGAGGAACCGCTTGACCCGCTGGATTATTCAACCCACGCGGCGCTCGCGGAACAATATATGCCGCCGATTGCAACAGGCGAGAACCTTTTTTCCATGCTGGATGCGCGTAATTTGATCCGCCATGGCGGGTTGCGCCCGGATCGCGATATTCTGCAATTCGATCCCGCATTGTCTTATGGCTTGGTCGAGTATTTGCGCACGCTCGAGATGTTGGTGCTCCATGGCTGGTCGCCCCGGCGTTGCGTGCCACATGGCGGGCATCAATTCGCGCTGAATATTGCGGTCGGGCTTGGGCTTGGCGGCAATGAAAGCTACCCGGAGGTTTTCGCGCCCTTTGGCGGTTTCGCCGATAGCACGCCGGTGGTGGATGGGCGGATCAAAATGCCAGAGATTCCCGGCATTGGGTTTGAAGCGAAATCGGCGCTTTGGGCGGTGCTGAAGGATCTTTAGGACCATGGAAGGCATTTTCCCCTTGCTGATGGCGGCGGTTTTTTGGATCGCGACGCATAACGG
Source organism: Alphaproteobacteria bacterium (assembly GCA_016869735.1). GTDB lineage: Bacteria > Pseudomonadota > Alphaproteobacteria > Acetobacterales > Acetobacteraceae > Neoroseomonas. The sequence continues at coordinate 44,179 of VGDL01000009.1, read as the reverse complement.
CTTCGCGGGCACCGATATCCGCACGCGCCTTGCAGGCAAGATTGGGGAGAATGGTTTTCGCATCGTCTATGCCATCATCTCGGTCATTGCGATCATGATGCTGGCGCGCGCCTGGGAAGGCGCCGTCGCGATGCCAGTTTGGACGGCGCCTGCTTGGCTGCGCCTTATCCTCGCGCTGATCATGCTGCCGGCTTTTCTGTTTTTTATCGCCGGTTTCTTGCGCAACCCAACTGCGGTGGGCGGTGAAGCGGTAGCCGGGCAGCAAATTCGCGGCATTCAGCGCATCACGCGCCACCCCATGCTGTGGTCCTTCGCGCTTTGGGCCTTGGTGCATGTGATCGGCAATGGCGATGTCGCGAGCCTGATTTTCTTCGGCACCTTTGCCATCAGCGCCTTCCTTGGCATGCCCTCCATTGACCGCAAGCTTGCCGCGCGCAGCCCGGGGGCAGCGGCGAAGCTGCGCACCGAGACCTCCATCCTGCCCTTTGGTGCCATCATGGCTGGGCGCAATCGGCTGGTGCTGGCGGAAATCGGCTGGCTTGCACCATTGCTCGCGGTGATCGGCTGGGCCGCGATGCTGCATTTCCATGCGCGCCTCTTCGGCGTGCCGGCGCTGCTGCACTTTTGATCCGCGCTTGCATGCGGGCCATCACGGGGGGTATTTCGGCCAGCCTAGGTTGAGGAGTTCTCTCGCATGCAAGCCGCCGCAATGCCGCGCCCCGTGATGCTGGTCATTCTGGATGGCTGGGGCTGGCGGGAAGAGATTGCCGATAACGCCGTGCGGCAAGCCAAAACCCCAAGCTTCGATGCGCTTTGGGCATCCTGCCCGCATGCTTTTCTCAAAACCTCTGGCCTGGATGTCGGCTTGCCGGATGGGCAGATGGGCAATTCTGAGGTTGGGCACCTCAATATCGGTGCCGGGCGCGTGGTGATGCAGGATTTGCCGCGCATTGATGCCGCCATTGCCGATGGGTCCTTCGCGCAATTGCCGGCGCTGAAGGGGTTGATCGCGACGCTGAAAGCCTCGGGCGGGACCTGCCATTTGATGGGGCTGCTCTCGCCTGGCGGGGTGCATGCGCATCAGGATCATGCGGTGGCCTTGGCGAAATTGCTGTCATCCGCGGGCATTCCTGTCGCCATTCATGCCTTCACCGATGGGCGGGATACGCCGCCGCGCGCCGCGCCTGATTACCTGAAGCGTTTTGAAGCCGATCTCGCAGGTGTTGCGGGCGTGCGCATCGCCACCATCATCGGGCGCTATTTCGCGATGGACCGCGACAAGCGCTGGGACCGCGTGGCGCAAGCCTATGCAGCAATGGTCGAAGCCAAGGGCGTTGCCGCGCCTTCCGCCGCTGACGCCATCGCCGCCGCCCATGTCGCCGACAAGACCGATGAATTCATCCCTGCCAGCATCATCGGTGATTACGCCGGCATGCAGGATGGCGATGGCATTCTCTGCTTCAGTTTCCGCGCCGATCGCGCGCGGGAAATCCTCACCGCTTTGCTTGATCCCGGCTTTGATGGTTTTGCCCGCGCCCGCCTGCCGCGTTTTGCCGCCGCTGTCGGCCTCACGGAATATAGCGATGCCTTGAACGCGCATCTCACCACCGCTTTCGCGCCGCAATCCATGGCGGATAAGCTTGGGGAAGTCGTGGCCCGCGCCGGCCTCACGCAGCTTCGCATGGCGGAGACGGAAAAATACCCGCATGTCACCTTCTTTCTGAATGGCGGCGAAGAAGCGGCCTATCCTTGCGAGGAACGCATCATGGTGCCATCGCCCAAGGATGTCGCGACCTATGATCTGAAGCCGGAAATGTCGGCGCCGGAACTGACAGAAAAAGCCGTGGCGGCAATCAAAAGCCGCGCGCATGATCTGATTGTGCTGAATTTCGCCAATGCCGATATGGTCGGCCATACAGGCAGCCTTGCTGCTGCTACAAAGGCTGTTGAAGCGGTGGATGCCGGGCTTGGGCGCATTGTCGCGGCGTTGCGCGATGTGGGTGGCTGCCTGCTGGTCACCGCCGATCATGGCAATGCCGAATTGATGAAGGACCACACCACCGGCGGGCCGCATACCGCGCATACCACCAATGTTGTGCCGGCCATTCTGATGGGTGGCCCCAAGGGTGCCACGCTGAAGGATGGGCGGTTGGCGGATATCGCACCAAGCTTGCTCGCTTTGCTTGGCCTCCCGCAACCTGCTGCCATGACAGGGCATTCCCTGCTTGGTTAAGGCGCGCCTCGCCTTCGCGCTTTTCCTGCTGGCGCTGCCAGGCTTGGCGTTTGCGCAGCCTTCGCGTGAAGCGCTGGAAGAAGCCCGCCGCGCCGGCGCCGCCAGCCGTGCCGCTGCCGAAGCCGCCGCACGGGAAGCCGAAGCAGCGGCAGCGGAAGAAAGCGGGCTCGCGCGCCAGCGCGTTGCCATGGCAGCGCGCGTGCAGGAAGCCGAACGCGCCTTGGATGAGGCTGAACAGCGCAAGCAAATGGCGGAACAGGCAGCGGCAGACGCGTTTCGTGACGCAGCCGCCCGCGCGGCTTCCCTTGCGCCCATGATGCCGGCCATGCGGCGGCTCGCACTTTGGCCGGCGGAAACGCTTCTCGCGCAGCCCGCCCCGCCCGAGGAAGCGCTGCGCGGCCTTCTGGTCCTGCAAGGCATGGCGCGGCAAATCCGTGCCGAGGCCGAGGAACTCCGCCTCGCCAATGGGGAGGCCGAACGCCGCGCCCGCATGGCCGCCGCCGAGGCAACCGTGGTGGCGGCCGCCGAGGCTGAGCTTCGCCAGGCCGCCACAGCCTTGGATGAGGAAATCACCGAGACCAGGCTGCGCGAACGTGAAGCCCGCGCAACGCAAAGGGCCGAAGCCGCGCGCGCGCAGGAAGCCCTCGCCCGCACGAATGATTTTCAGGAAATGCTGGCGGCGTTGGAACGCGAACAGGCACGGCAAGCCGCGCTGGCCGCGGCGCGGGCGCGGCGGGAAGCGCGCCAGCCGCGCCAGGCCGCAACCCCCATCGCCATTCCCCAACCAACGCCACCAATCGCCGATCAGGTGCGCCCTGCCCCGGTGCATGGGCGCGTCAGCATCGCCTTCGGCCAAAGGGGCGAAGCGGGGCCGGCGCGGGGTGTCACTTTCTCCGCCACGGGCGGTGCGCGGGTGGTCAGCCCCTGCACGGGGCGTGCGGTATTCGCCGGCCCCTTCCGGCGCTTTGGGCAGATCATCATCCTGGAATGCGGCGCTGGGCTGCACCTTGTGCTGGCCGGGTTTGACGCGCTGGATACCGAAGCCGGCGCCGCGCTGCTGGCTGGCGAGGCTTTGGGCAGGCTGGCCGCCGGTGCGGATGGGCGCGGCGCGCTTTATGTGGAATTGCGCAGCAATGGCCAGGTGATGGACCCGATACCCTGGCTTGATGGGGTGAATTAGGCCGCACGCCATTTTTCCTGCGCGAAGACGCGTTCTTGAGTCGCGCAACACGCGATGAATGACTATCTTAACCTCAACCCGGCGCCTCTCGCCGGATCGTGAAAGGGATTGCGGCGCATGAAGCGCGGAATATTCCGTTATGCGGGGATTGGCGCGGCCTTCGCCGCCGGTGTGGTAGTGGGCCCTTTGGTTGCTGCCTGGGCGCAGGAAGGCAGCCGGGCTGAGACCTATCGGCTGCTCAACCTGTTTGGCGATGTGTTTGAACGGGTGCGCGCCGAATATGTGGAACCGGTAAATGACCGGGACGCGATCGAAAACGCGATCCAGGGCATGCTGTCCAGCCTTGACCCGCATTCATCCTATTTGAACCAGCGCAGCTTCCGCGACATGCAAACTCAGACCCGTGGCGAATTTGGCGGGCTTGGCATCGAAGTGACGCAAGAAGGCGGCTATATCAAGGTCATCAGCCCGATTGACGAAACCCCCGCCGCGCGGGCCGGCGTCAGGCCGGGCGATTTCATCACCCATTTGAATGGCACATCTGTCCAGGGCCTGACATTACAGGAAGCGGTGGAACAGATGCGCGGCCAACGTGGCACGCAAATCAAGATGACGATCCGCAGGCAGGGCGCTGAACGTCCCATTGAACTGACGCTGACGCGCGATGTTATCCGCCCGCAAGTGGTGCGCTTCCGGCTGGAAGACGGCAATCTGGGTTATGTCCGCATCACGTCCTTCAATGAACAGACGGAAGCCGGGCTGCGGCGCGCTTTGCAGCAATTGAAGCAGCAGGCGCAGGGCGGCTTGAAGGGCCTGGTGCTTGATCTCCGCAATAATCCTGGCGGCCTGCTTGATCAGGCGGTGCAGGTCACGGATGATTTTTTGAACCAGGGCGAAATTGTCTCAACCCGCGCACGTCGGCAGGAAGATGCGCAGCGCTGGAACGCCAAAGCTGGCGATATCGCCGATGGGCTGCCGATTGTCGTGCTGATCAATGGCGGCAGCGCGAGTGCGAGTGAAATCGTCGCTGGCGCGCTTCAGGACCATGGCCGCGCCGTGGTGGTTGGCGTGAAATCCTTCGGCAAGGGCAGCGTGCAAACGGTGATGCCCGTGCCAGGCAATGGCGCCATTCGCCTGACAACGGCGCGCTATTACACGCCATCGGGCCGGTCCATTCAGGGCACCGGGATTGAACCCGATATCGAAGTGCTGGCCACGCGTGAAGAAACCCGCGCCGCGCAGCCGCCGCGTGATCGGGAAGCGGATTTGCGCCGTTCGCTCCGCAATGAAACCCAGGCCGAAACCCGGGCACCCATCCCGCCACCGCCGCTCAATCTGCCGGCCGGCTTGGTGGAACGTGTGGTGCGCCAGCCCGCAGAAGGCGCCCCGGCTTTTGACCCAACCAAGCCGGAAACGGATCATCAACTTCAACAGGCTTTGATGCTGCTGCGCGGCATGGCTTCGGCGCCACGCGGCGGGCAACGCTGAGGATGTGATGGCAGAAGGATTGCCGCGCCGGGTATTCGCCGGCTGGCGCGGACTTGGCTTGTTTTGGGTTTTGGTGCTGCTGCTGCTGGGTGGTGGCAAGCTTTGGCTTGACCGTTTGGGCCCGCCCGCTCCGCGTGAGGAAATAGTGGCCGAGGCTGAGTCCGCGCCCGCGCCCGCACCGGAACCCGCCCCCGCACCCACGCCGGCCCTGGCCGAACCGGTGCCCCCGCCCGCCGCCGAACCTGCCCCCGTGCCGGTAGCTGAAACCCCAGCCCCACCCGCCGCCGTGCCAGAGCCCCCCGCAGCACCCCCACCACCTGCGGAGGCGCAAGCCCCGGCCCCAGCCACGCCAGAACAAACCGCGCCCCCCCTTGAGGTAGTGGCGCCAACGCCTGCCGCCCCCGCGCCACCGGCGCTTGATGTTCCGGCGGCGATATCTGACTTCCCGAATGCGCGCCCCATCGCAGCCCCCGATCCCGCTTTGCTGGAACAGGGCCGCTTTGGAATGCTGCCAAGGGTGGGTGCGGATGGCCGCACCTCCATCCGTGCCTATGCCGGGCAATTTGACCGGCAGGATACCCGCCCGCGTATCGGCATCATTGTGGCGGATGTCGGCTTTTCCAACGCACAAACCGAAGATGCGCTTCGTCGGCTGCCGCCCGCCGTCACTTTCGCCATTTCGCCCTATGCGCCGCGCGCCGCCCAGGTGGCGGAACGGCTGCGCGCCAAGGGCGCTGAAGCGCTGATCGGCCTGCCGCTGGAACCCGCCGGCTACCCGCTGAATGACCCGGGCAACCGCGCCCTGCTGACCGGGCGCTCGGCGCCGGAAAACATGGCCAATCTGGAATGGGTGCTGTCCCGCTTTCCGGGTTATGTCGGCGCCATTGGTGTGGTGGGCGGCATGCGGGGCGAACGCTTCGCCGCCATGGAACAAAGCTATCTTGCGCTGCAGGAATCGCTCCGCAATCGCGGCATGTTGTTTGTGGATGCCCGACCTGGGGTTGCAGGGCCAAGCCGCGCCTGGGGCCGTTCGGTGGATGTGATCCTGGATGAACCCGCGACGCGGACCGAAATCGAACGGCGTCTTGGTGAACTGGAGGCAATCGCCAAGGCGCGCGGTTCAGCGCTTGGCTTGGCCCATGCTGCGACCCCGGTGGTGGTGGATCGGCTGGTGGCCTGGGCGGCGGGGCTTGAACGGCGCGGCGTGGTGCTGGCACCCATTTCAGTACTGATCAGGCGCCCGCCCGAGACCGCGGAAACCCGCACGCAATGACCCTTCCCTACCGCGACAATGTCGGCGCGCTGCTGTTCAACGGGGTGGGGCAGGTGCTGGTGGCGCGGCGCGCGGATTTGCCCAATGCCGAAGGGGCGGCCGGCGGTTGGCAATTGCCGCAAGGCGGCATGGATGCCGGTGAGGACCCCGCCATCGCCATCTTCCGCGAATTGGAAGAAGAAATCGGCACCGCCAAGGCCGAAATCCTGGCCGAGCATCCAAGCTGGCTATTCTACGATCTGCCGCCAGAACTGATCGGCAAGGCGCTTGGCGGAAAGTATCGCGGGCAAAGACAGAAATGGTTTGCGCTGCGCTTTCTGGGCGATGATGGCGATATCCGGCTTGATCTTGATCCGCACCCGGAATTCGATGCTTGGCGCTGGGCAGAGCTTGGCGAATTGCCCGCGCTGGCAGTGGCCTTCAAGCGCGCGATTTATGAGGATTTGGCGCGGGAATTCGCGCGGTTTGGCCAGTAAGGCAGACGCGGATCATCACCTGCGTCCGGGGAAAGGCTAAGGCGCCGTGCCGAAAATCCGGTGCAGCACACGATCACCGACACGGATATTGACCCGTTCCGCCGTGCCGGCAGCCAGTTCCAATGTCGCGCGCACCGGGCCATTGCTCGAAATACTGGCCAGCGAATAGGGCACGGTGCGTTCCGCAATGCGATGCACGCGGCCATCGGCAGCAATGAAGACCATATCAAGCGATGTGATGGTGTTGCGCATCCACATCGAACTCTCACGCGGGGCGCCCCAATCGAATAGCATCCCCTCATCCGGCTTCACTTCAGGGCGGAACATCAGGCCAATCATTTGCTGTTCCGGCTGCACCGCCATCTCGACCGTGAAGGCAAGGCGGCGACCATCGCGGGTTTCAAACACCAAGGCTTCGGTTGGCAGGCGTGGCTGGGGGCGATCCACCCCGGGCTGCGCGACAGCGGCGATGGGCAGCAGGGCGCCAAGCGCCAGCAGGGAACGTCTTCGCATAAGGGCCTTCATGACACAGGATCAGGAAGCGCCTCAAGCGCTGCCGCTGCCGCGCGGCGCACCACGGCGCGCACCACGCCGGGGCGGGGCGCATCCGCAAGTGTGGTGAACCAATGCTCCGGCGGGTTGCGCCCGGCGGCGCGGTGGTAGCTTAAGCCCCGCAAAACCGCTTCGGCAGCCTCGGGCAGGCGTTCGGGCAGGGCATGGCCATTCAGCGCACCCCAAACCCCCGCCCAACAGCGCGCCACGCTCCAGGGATTATAGCCACCGCCGCCGAGTGCGATCAGCCGGGGCGCGAGGCCCATCAGCGCCGCAACAACAGCGCGGTGTGCATTATTGGAAAGCGCAAGCCGCGACAGCGGGTCTTCTTCCAGCGCATCCGCGCCGCATTGCAGCATGATGGCGGCGGGCCTGAGGCGTCGCGCGATGGGGAGGATCGCTTCATGCAGCACCCAGGCCATTTCACTATCATTGAAGCCGGCCGGCACCGGGATATTGGCGGCATGGCCCCCTGCCCTGTCACCCAGCCCACCGGTGAAGGGCCAGCGACCGTCTTCATGCACCGAAAGCGTGAAGACATGCGGGTCATCATGAAAGGCGTCCTGCACGCCATCACCGTGATGCGCATCAATATCCACGTAAAGCAGTGGTGACAGCCCCTGATCGCGCCAGGCCAATAACCCCAGCACCGCATCATTCACATAACAAAAGCCTGAAGCGCGATCCGGCTGACCATGATGTGTGCCGCCCCCCGGCACATGCACAAGGCCAGCCGAGGCAGTGAGCCTTGCCGCCAGCAGCACGCCACCCGCGCTGGTGGCGGGGCGGCGAAATACCTCGCGGTAGACTGGATTGCCATCAGCACCGATGCGAAAGCGTGCGCGGTCTTCAGCGCTGACATTTTGGCTTTCCTCGGCGCGCATCAGGGCCGCGATGTAGTCAGCGCTATGGAAGCGTTGTAGCGCCTCGGGCGACGCGCGCGGGCTTTCGATATACTGATCGGGCGCGACCCAGCCCAGCGCGCGGATCAGGTCAAGTGTTGTGGAAACACGGGGGATCGCCAGCGGATGCTTCGGCCCATAGGTGGAGCCGCGATAGATTTCCGATCCGATCAGCAAGGGCCGCATGGATCACTGCAATGGCCGACCTGCCGGCCACTGACAAGCCTTGCCTCGCGCAACAAAAAAGGCCGCCGCCCCATCCGGGGCCGGCGGCCTTCAACAGGCTTTTGCAACCCTATTTCAGGATGATTTCAACGCGGCGGTTCTGCGGTTCACGCACACCATCGGCCGTCGGCACCAGGTTGTTTTCTTCACCGAAGCCGCGCGTCACGATTTCATTCCGCGGCACGCCACGGCGCAGGAGTTCAGCCGCCACCGCATTGGCGCGACGGACCGAAAGCTGCATGTTGTAGTCGGCCGAACCCGAGCGATCCGTAAAGCCATTAACCTCAATACGGGTCACGCCCTGACCCCGAGCGGAAGCGGTTTCGCCAATGATCTGGCGGGCGCGATCCGTCAGGTCTGCCTTGCTCCAGTCAAAGAAAACCAGAAAGGTGCGAGAGGCCGCGACCGGCGCAGCAGCGGCTGCCACAACCGGCGCGGCGTTGAAAGCATAGCGAAGGCCCAGCAGGAAATTCTGGTTAAAATTACCAATCGGCTTGGTCTTTGTTGTGGTGTTACCACCGACGGTGCTGGCCATCTTCAGCTCAGGATCGTCAAATTCATTATAGTAACGATATTCGGCCGTAACCGAGAGCCCAGGGACGGCATTGATCGGAAAGGAGAGGCCGGCAATGCCCTGGTATGCCACAAGCCCGTCAGAATCATTCACCGTTAGGGATGAATTTTCTCGGCTGAGCCGCACATTGTCCCAGGACCAAACTGTGTAACCGATACCGACGCCGAAGTAAGGAACCACCGCCTTGGTGTTCAAGCCCAAAAGGCGCAGATCGAGATCATAAATTAAATTCGCGAAAACACCGTAAGCCTGAGCGCGCCCGCTTGAGGCAGCGTTTTGGCGACCAAGCTTGCCGTAATCCGATTCATAGGCCCGGTAAGCGCCTTCAATTTCGGCACGCAAGCCATTACCGAAACCATAACCCAAACTTAAAACGCCAATTCCACCAGGCTGCCAATCCTGCTCATAAGTCTGTCCGCCGAGGGCGCCTTCCGTCAGGTTCACATCCGATAAGCCAAGGCCACCACCGACATAAAACCCTTGCACGGGTTGCGCCGATGCAGCGCCTGCGACCAGAACAAAAGACGAGGCAACGATACCATTCCGAAGCGTCTTGAACATGAACATACATCTCCGACCGATAATCTTTAGAATCGGTTAATACATTCACGGCGATTTGATAAGAGAATTTTTGTCGCACTTCCCCATATTTCGGGGCCGCAACCACTTCGGCGCGCGCCGAACGAGCGCCACCAATATTGTAAACCATTGTTATTATTTTATTTTACAGTCGGATTGTGATTAACAATCCAAGCGCAAACCACCCCATGGCGTCAGGCCAGGGAGGCGATGCGCCGATCAACGCAGCCTTGTTTCCGGCGATGAAGGGCAGGCGACCCGAAAGCTGGAGGACTTTACGGGTCTCAAAATCTGGGTTTTGCGCCTTTTTGCCACAGTTGATGCCTGCATTGGCTTCGGATCAATCCCAGCCGACCGCGCCCGGCATATCCTTCACTGGCTCGGCCGCCTTCAACTTCGCCAAATCCGGTACCGGGCGACAGCGGAGCGCATCACCCGCAAAGACTTCCTCAATCGCCGCCGCGACGCCGAGCACCAGCCGATCGCCCCCACGTGGCCCCACCACCTGCAAGCCGAAGGGCATGCCGTTGCGGTCCAGCCCCATCGGGATGGAAATCGCCGGGTGGCCGCAGAGCGTCGGGTAATAAGCCAAAGCGAGCCAATGGAAGTAGGTCCGCGTCGGCTTGCCATCAATCTCGGCGGGGAACAGCTCCTTCCAGGGGCGGGGGGAGATCGTGATCGCCGGCGTAATCAACACATCATGCGCGGCGAAAAACCCCTGCCAGGCGCGATACATCTTGGTCTGCGCTGCTGCCGCGCGGGCATAGTCATCCAGGCTATAGCGCAGCCCTTCTTCGACATTGGCACGCACATTGGGCCCAACATCCTGGGGCCGCGTGCGGCATTTTTCCTGATGTGAGGTCAGGAAGCCGGCCGCGCGCAACACCTCAAACGCTTCATCGCCGCCGGTGCAATCCGGGTGCGCCGCTTCAGCCACGCCGAACATGGGCGCGATGGCGCCGGCGCGGTCAGCGAAGATGTCGCGGATATGCTTTTCGGTCGGCGCCATGCCGAAATCCGGGCTGAAAGCCAGGCGCAGGCTGGCAAGATCATACTGCGGCACAGAAAAATAAAGGCTTGGTTCTTCGCGCACATAGCCATCATGGAGCGTGTAGGCCAGCGGGTCGCGCCCATCATCGGATGCCATGGCGGAAAGCAGCAGGCAGACATCCGGCACATTGCGCGCCATGGGGCCAAGCACCGGCAGGCCGGACCAGCCATGGGCGCGCTTTTCGGAAGGCACCAGGCCAGGCGAAGGCCGATAGCCAACAATGCCATTGAAGGCGGCGGGGTTACGCAAGGAACCACCCGTGTCGGAACCCGAGCAGATCGGGAACATATTGGTGGCCAGCGCCACGCCCGAACCGCCCGAAGACCCGGCCGCGGATTTCATCGGATCAAAGGGATTGCCTGTCACGCCATAGACAGCGTTGCGCGTATTCGCCCCCGCCCCGAATTCCGGCGTATTGGTCTTGCCCGCAACAATCGCGCCATTGGCGCGCAGATTGGCGACCATGCCGCAATCCGCATCGGGCACGAAATCGCGGAAGATCGGGCTGCCATAGGTGGTGCGCAGCCCCTCGGTTTCTTCCAAATCCTTGATGCCAATCGGCAGGCCATGCAGCGGGCTGAGTTCATCGCCACGCATCACGGCCGCTTCGGCTTCCTTGGCCGCCGCGCGGGCGCGGACCTCATCGAGCGCTACCACGGCATTCACCGCGTGGTTCACTTCATCAATCCGCTTCAGGCAGCTTTCCAGCAATTCAACGGGGGAAAGCTTGCGCTGCCCGATCAGGCGGCGCGCTTCAACGGCGGTCAGGTCACAGGCTTCGGTCATTGGCGTTTCCTCAGATTTTTTTGTGAAATTGAGCGTTTGATCAGTAACCCATCGCGCAGCCATCCTTGCGCGGGTCAGAACCACCCACCAGGCAGCCCTTTTCATGGTCAATGAAAATCGCCTGACCACCGCCATGGGGCTTGTCGATGCCTTCGCAGACATGGCCAAGGCGATTCAGCTGATCAATCACTGCGCTGCTGAAGCCGCGTTCCACCTGCACCTTGCCATCCTGCGGCATCAGGCGCGGCAAATCGATCGCTTCCTGAATATCCAGCCCGAATTCAAAGTAATTGGTCAGTAAGTAGCTATGCCCTGTCGGCTGATAGCGCCCGCCCATCACGCCATAGGGCATGATGGCGCGACCATTCTTCATCACCATGCCGGGGATGATGGTGTGCAGCGGGCGCTTATTGGGCGCGATGCAATTCGGATGGCCATCCTGCAAGCGGAAACCAAAACCACGATTTTGCAGCATGACACCGGATTTTTCCGCAAGGATGCCCGACCCAAATCCTTCAAACAGCGAATTGATGAAGGAACACGCATTGCCATCCTTATCCACGACGCAAAGATAGACCGTGTCCTTGTGCTTATTCAGATCGCTTTCACCCGCTGCCGGCAATTCCGGTAGCGCCGCATCATCGCGGATCAGCCCCGCGAGCCGCTTCAGGTAATCCGCGTTCAACAGCTTTTCGACCGGCACATCCACCTGCGCAGGATCGGCCAGGAAAGCATCGCGATCCCGATACGCCATGCGCGCGGCTTCAATATGCCGATGCAAGCGCGGGGCCGACAGCGGCCCACCTTCCGGCGTGGGCAGATTGGCGAGCGTGCCGAGTATTTGCAGCGCATGCAGCCCGGTCCCATTGGGCGGGCATTGATATACCTCCATCCCCCGCCAGGGGGTGAAAATGGGCGTCACGAATTCCGCGCCATTCTGGCCATTCGCGAAATCTTCTTCCGTATGCAGCCCGCCCGCTTCGCGGAGTGCCGCAACAATATCCGCCGCCACTTCGCCCTGATAGAAAGCCGCCGCGCCGCGCGCCGCAATGGCACGCAGCGTCTTGGCCAATTCCGGCTGGCGAAAGCGGGTGCCGAGCTTCGGCGCCACGCCATTTTCCAAAAAGCGCCGCGTGGAAGCTGGGTTCTTCAGCAGCTTGCCGACCGCGGCGTCCCAATCCGCGGATACGCGCGGCGAAATGGGGAAGCCTTCTTCGGCATAATGGATCGCCGCTTGCAGGATGCGATCAAGCCCAAGCTTGCCATGGCTGCGGTTGAGCAATTCCCAGGCGGAAATTGCCCCCGGCACCGTGACGGAATGGGCCGAGGTGTTTTCCATCTTGGTCGCCCCGGTGGCGCGCAGCGCTTCGGGAGTCGCGCCCGCCGGCGCGCGGCCGGAACCATTCAGCGCAATCACCGTGCTGCTGCCGGCGGGCACGTAAAGGCAGAAGCAATCCCCGCCAATGCCGGTCGAGCCAGGTTCAATCACGCATTGCACGGCGCAAGCGGCAATCGCAGCATCCATGGCATTGCCGCCGGCGCGCAGGATTTCAAGCGCGGCGAAAGTGGCTTGCGGCATGGAGGTCGCGGCCATGCCATGGGTGCCATAGGCGGGGCTGCGGCCAGCAAGGTGAAGATCACGCATCGGGTCAGGCTTCCATCAGGTGCAGTTACAAGCCCCCTCATGCCCCCTCTTGCGCGCCGGGAAAAGCCCCAGGGGCGGTTTCACCGCAGGCGAATCTGCATTAAAGCCCCGTTATGGAACCTGTCGCGAGCCTTGATGAATTTCACCGGATCGATATCCGGGTCGGCACCATCCTGACCGCTGAGCCCTTTCCGGAGGCGCGCAAGCCCGCCATCAAGCTGAGCATTGATTTCGGGCCGGAGTTCGGCGTGAAGCGGTCTTCAGCGCAATTGACCGTGCACTACACGCCGGAAGCGCTGGTGGGGCGGCAGGTGGCGGCGGTGGTGAATTTCGCCCCGCGCCGCATTGCAGGGTTCATGAGTGAGGTTCTGGTGCTGGGAATGCCGGATGAGGCAGGCGCGGTTGTGCTGCTTGGCCCCGATCAACGCGTGCCGAATGGCGGAAGGATGTTTTGATGGCGCAGAAATATTACACGGTTTCCTGGGACCAATTGCACCGCGATGCCAAGGCATTGGCTTGGCGGCTGCTGGAGCGCGGCCCCTGGCGCGGCGTGGTCGCCATCACCCGCGGGGGCTTGATCCCGGCCGCTGTCGTGGCGCGGGAATTGGATTGCCGGCTGATCGAAACTGTCTCGGTCCTCACCTACGATGAGGAAACCAAGGGCGAGCCGCGTGTGGTGAAAATGCCAGATGCCGCGGGCGATGGTGAAGGCTGGCTGCTGTTGGATGATCTGGTGGATACCGGCACCACGGCGCGGGTAGTGCGCGCCCTGCTGCCCAAGGCGCATTTCGCGACCGTTTATGCCAAGCCTGCCGGCAAGCCGATGGTGGATACTTTTATTACGGAAGTGAGCCAGGATACCTGGATTCTATTCCCCTGGGATACCGAGCCGCAATTCGTGGCGCCAATTGCGAAATCAGCGGGGCAATAGGGGTTAGGCTTCAACCTCCACCATCACCACCGGCTTCTTCCCGGCTTGCCAGCACCTTATCCACACGCCTGCCATCCATATCCACAATCTCAAAGCGCCAGCCGGCCCAGACAATCCGGTCCCCCTCACGCGGGACGCGGCGCAGCAGCGCCAGCATCAGCCCGGCCACGGTGTGATAGGTCCCGGCGCCGGGCATTTCCGGCAGGTCAAGCCGCGCGCGCAATTCATCGGATGGCATGCTGCCATCCAGCAGCAAGGACCCATCAAAGCGCATCACCGCCGCTTCCGCCGGCATGGGCTCACTTGGACCCAATTCGCCAATAATCGCCTCCAGCAAATCGGAAGCCGTCACCATGCCTTCAAAGGACCCGTATTCATCCAGCACGAGTGCCATGCCAAGCGGGTCCCCGCGCAGGCGTTCCAGCGCATCAAGCGCGGTCAGCGTATCGGGCAGCACCAAGGGTTGCCGCAGGGCGGCATCAAGCGACATCGGCGCACCGGCCAAAAGCTGATCGAGCAAATCCTTGGCCGCGACCACGCCCACCACATTATCCACGCGCCCATCGGCCACGATAAAGCGCGTGACATGCGCGGCGCGCAGCCTGTCCGGCAGGTTTTCCGGCGCCTCATTACGGTCAAGCCAGGCGATGTCATTGCGGGGCGTCATCAGCGCACGCACGGGCTTGTCACCCAAACGCAGCACGCGTTCGATGATATGGCGTTCTTCGGTTTCAAGCGCGCCGGCCTGGGCGCCTTCCGCCACCACGGCCTTCACTTCTTCTTCCGTGACCGCCTGGTCTGAAGCGCGGACAGGGCCGAAAAACCGCAGCACCAGCGCCGAAGATGCGCCCAACAGCCAGACCATGGGCGCGGTGAAGCGCGCCAATAGCGCCAAGGGCCGCGCAACCAGAATGGCGATCTTCTCCGGCTCCCGCAGCGCCAATTGCTTCGGCACCAATTCGCCCAGGATCAGGCTGAGATAGGTAATCACCAGCACCACCAGCGCGAAAGCCACTTCCTGCACGAAAGGCACGGTAAAGGGCAGCATTTCCAAGCCGGCGGCGACGGTCCCGGCGAGCCGCGCGCCACCAAAGGCACCGGCGATGATGCCAACCATGGTAATGCCGACCTGCACGGTGGGCAGGAAGCGTTGGGGATCCTCGGCCAGCGCCAGCGCCGTATCCGCGCCGCGTACGCCACGCTTTTGCATGGCCATCAGCCGGGACCGGCGGGAAGATACAATGGCAAGTTCAGACATGGCAAAGGCGCCATTCAGCAGAACCAGCAGCAGGATAATCAGAATTTCGAGGGCCGTGCCCATTTTTTGTTCCCAAACCGGCAAATGCCGCGTGCCTTCTAAAATAGTTTTGCCCCGCATGAAACAATCCCGCCGCATGGGCTGGGGCGCCGCTTTCTGGCATAAATCGCCCATGACCCAGATTTTGCCCCGGCTTCTGCCGCTTGAAGGTGCTTCCAACCTCCGCGATTTGGGGGGCTGGCGCGGGCATCAGGGCCGGGCATTGCGCCACGGCGTGCTGTTCCGGTCAGATGCGCTGCACCGGCTGACCGATCAGGATTTGGTTGCGCTGGAAGCGACGGGGCTCAGCACCGTTTGCGATTTGCGCGGCACGCGTGAAGCCGCCGCCGCCCCTTCCCGCCTGCCGCCAGGCGCGCGGGCTGTGCCGCTGCCGATTGAACCGCGCATTGGCGCGTCCTTGCGGGATTTGCTCGGCAATGGTGCGGCGACACGGGCCGAAACTACGCGGCTTTTGGGGGTTGCCTATCTGAATTACGCGACCGAGCAATTGCCGGTCTATCGCCAGCTTGTTGATCTGATCCTGGAAGATGAACGCCGGCCATTGCTTTTCCATTGCTCGGCGGGGAAGGACCGGACGGGGCTTGGTGCCGCGCTGATCCTGACCGCGCTTGGCGTTTCGCGGGAGCAAATCCTGGCTGATTACGTGGCAACAGACCGCTTCTGGCGGCGCGACCACCCGCTGCCGGATGACGCGCCAGAGGAAGCAAAGCAGGCGATATTGGACACGCACCCGGCGCTGCTGGCCGCCGCTTTGGATGCGGCGGTGGCGCCCTTCGGGTCTGAGATAGGTTTGCTGGAAGATGGGCTTGGGCTGACGCCGGCGCGGCTCGCGGCCTTTCGGGGGGTGTTGCTGGATTAGCCCACCCCCGCCACCCAAGCCGCCATCGCCGCAGCGCGCGCATCTTCATGCCATTGGCCGATGATCTGCACGCCAAGGGGCATGCCCCCCACCGCCAGCAGCGGCACCGTCACCGCCGGGCAGCCAAGCGCAGATGTACCCGCATTGAAGCTGATATCCCCGGTCGGGCGCGGCGCAATCGGCTGGCCAGGCTGATCGCCCAACCAGACTGGCGCGGGGCCAGGGGATGACAGCGCAATCAACCCATCCGCCAAGGGTGCGAGGGACGCCAGGCGCCGGCGCAGCCCATCCCGTTCCAGCAGCCGGGCGCGGTAGGTTTCCAGATCAACCTTGGTGCCATGCTGCAAGCGCGTGAAAAGCCGGGGGCTCACGCGATCCGCTGCGGTTTCGGCCAAATGCTGCAAGCCCGCGCGCTGTTCAAAGGCGCAGATATCGGCGGTGATGGCCTTTGCATGGGCCAGCGCGCGCTCAAACCCCTCGATCAGCGGATGATCGGCGCGGCGCCAGATCTCCACCCCAGCGGCGCGAAGTTTTGCCAGCAACCCTTCAAAAGCCGCAATGGAAGCGGCATCCAAATCCACCCAGCCTTCGGTTTCCATCACAATCAGCCGCGCGGGCTTGACCGGCGCGGGCGGGCTTGCCGGGCCGAATAGCCCTGGCGCGCCGGGGTCTCCCCCGGCACGGCGCGCGATTTCAATCGCGACAGACCACATATCTTCGAAGCTATTGGCATGGACCCCGGCAGTGGATTGGCTGAGCGATTGCCTCTCCCCCCGATTGATCGCGCCTTGGGTGGGCTTCAGCGCGATATTCCCGCAATAGGAAGCGGGGCGGATGATGGACCCGCCGACCTGCGTGCCAATCGCCGCCGGGATCATATTGGCCCCAACCGCTGCGGCTGAGCCTGAGGATGAACCGCCTGGCGTGCGGCGCGCATCAAAGGGGTTGGTGGTGGGGCCCGGATGCGCCATGCCCAATTCCGCCGTGACTGTTTTGCCGATGATCACCGCGCCGGCATCGCGCAAAGCGCGCACCATGATGCTGTCGCGCTTCGGAAAATTGCCGGTGAAGGCGCCGCAGCCCATTTGCGTTGGCATATCGGCGGTTTCGATCAAATCCTTGATGCCAATTGGCATGCCATCAATGGCGGAGATCGCGCGGCCCGCCTTGTAGCGCGCGGCCGAGGCATCGGCGGCGGCACGCGCGCCCGCTTCATTCAGCACGACAAAGGCGCGCACCACGCCATCCTTGGCGGCAATGGCTTCCAGGCAGCGTTCCAGATAGGCGCGGGGATTATCCTGCCCGGCCAGAAAGTGCGGCACGGCATCCTGGAAAGTCAGGCCCTTGAAGCTGGCGCGGTCATAGCTGCCGGATGACATGGTATTTCCCCCGTGGTGATGCTTTCGCCACATCCTGCAACGCCTGCGGGCGTTTGTCTGCGGCCGGCGTGGCTAAAGGCGCAGCGCTTCACCAAGGCGCGCTACCACCCCACCCCAATCGCCGGCGCGGCTTTGGCGGAACAGGCGCATTTAGGATACCAGGGCGAATCCTCGCGGTCCAAAAGCCAGCGGAAATCGGGCGCGAAGGGCAGCATCACCCAGGTAGGTTTGCCGAGCGCACCCGCCAAATGCGCAACCGAAGTATCCACCGAAATCACCAGATCAAGATTCGTGATCAGCGCTGCCGTATCCGCGAAATCGCCAAGCTCCGCGCTCACATCCAATATGCCTGAGCCTTCAAGCGCCGCGCGATCCGCGTCCCGCACTTCCTTTTGTAGCGACACCCAGACATCGCCCGGCGTAAACAGGGGCAGAAGCTTCGTGAGTGCAAGCAAACGATTGGTGTCATTCGCATGCGTCTGGCTCCCGCTCCAGACCAGGCCAATGCGCCGGCGGCCGGCGGGCAGGCGCTGATCCCAGCGCGCAATATCCTCAGCGGGCGCCCTGAGGTAGCCATTTTCAAAGGCGGGGATGGTTTCAAGCCTGGTGCTGAACGCGAGCGGTAGCGACATTAGCGGGCAATGCAAATCAAATTCCGCCGGCGCTTCATTTTGGCCAATGACCGTCACCGCAGGGTCGAAATCCTTGAATAGCCGCCGCAGCGGATCTTGAACGGAAAGTGTCACCTGCGCGCCGGCAGCAGCGGCAAGAAGCGCATACCGCGCGAATTGAATGGTATCGCCAAACCCCTGTTCCCAATAGATAAAGAGATGCTGATTTTCGATAGGATCCTTGCCCCACCATAGCGGCTTTGGATATTTGCGTGCTGCCAGGGTCTTGTGGCGCAGATTGCGATATTCGTAAGCAAGCCAGCCTTCTTCGAACCGCCCGAGCACCAGCAAGGCCAAAGCGCGACTCCACAAGGCTTCCTTGTCATCCGGGACAAGCTTCAGCGCTTCATCATAGGCAACAAGTGCTTCTTCCAAGCGATTCAGATTGCCAAGGGAGAAGCCATAACCCCGATGGATGGCTGCGTCCTGCGGCGCGAGGTGCAAAGCTGTTTTGGCTACCACCAGGGCGGCATCTGGCTCACCAAGCTGGACCAGCGCGTATGAGCGCCACAGAAGACCCTGTATCGACCCCGGATTGATCTCAAGAAGCCTGTCAATGATTGCGAGGCCCTCGGCCGGCCGACCAAGTGCGAACAGAGCCTGACTGCGCCCCAAAATCACGGAAGCATCTTCAGGCTTTATCCGAAGCGCCGCATCCGCTGCGGCCAAAGCCTCCGCAGGGCGCTGCAGGCCGCACAAGATCAGCGCCATATTCACCAGATAGGAAGGCCAATCCGGGCGTAGGCGCAGCGCTGCTTCACAGGCGGCAAGCGCATCTTCAAGCTTGTATTTGTCCATAAGGGCGCAAGCGCGATCATTACGCGCCTCCGCATTGTCGGGTTGCAATTGAACGGCGCGATCAAGGGCGGCAACCGCCTGATCGAGGCGCTTCAGCTTCAACAAGGCAAAGCCGCGATTATGATGGGAATTGGCGGCCTTAGGGTCTATCGCCACAGCGCGGTCCAGGCTGGTTAGCGCTTCCTCATGAAGGCCTTGCCGGATCAGCGCGAAGCCGAGATTACCGAGCGCATCCACATGGCGAGGATTGATGGCAAGGGCTCTGCGAATCAAATTGGCGCCTTCTTCCAGGCGGCCGCTTTGCGCCGCGGCAACGCCGCCCAAATGCAGCGCATCGAAATTGCGCGGGTCTCGCCCGATGATGGCCCGAAAACCGGCTTCGGCTGCGGCGATTTGGCCCTGCTGCAAAAGAGCAATCGCCTCGGCGAGTTGTTGTCGGACAGGGCGGGGTGATGGCTTCATTTTCGGCGGCATGCGCCAGCTTTGTGCGGGCTTGTTCGGACCATAGAAGGTTTTTTAACGTCCTGGAGAAGAAAGTGTGTTAACGAAAACCTGCTGCTTTCGCAAACTTGTCTGTGGCGGAGGAACACCGCCTAACGCAATAAGGCAGCGCCACGCCAACATCGTTTTGAGGTGTTTTTGTTTTTCTTCTCCTATGGAACAAGCACCAAACACTTCTTTGGCCACATTTCCCGAGGCATCGGGCGGTACCACTTGGTTTCAAACTGCCCTGCCGGCCACCGCATGACGTGGTACTCGCCTCCCCATATGGTGAATGGTTTGCCCCAGGTTGCAAGGCTTGGACCCGAGCATCTGCCGCACTGGGCAGCAATGCCACCCTTCCTGCCATGCCGACCCAAAAGCTGCTCCAAATGACCTGAGATGGCCTGCACCCCCCGTCCGGCTATATGAGGCTGGACAGGGCCGGGGCGCTTCGCTAGGAGAAGGGTTCTGGCGAAGACCTGTTTTCGCCGGGGCCCAGATAGCTCAGTTGGTAGAGCATGCGACTGAAAATCGCAGTGTCGCTGGTTCGATTCCGGCTCTGGGCACCATTTTACTCCCCAAATCCTTTGAAATCGGCGCGCTTTCAAAGCCGCTGGGCAATTCCCCCCTCAATAACCCCCACACTCGGCGGTCGCTGGGACCCGGTTCAGGCGCCCAGACAGAACGCCCCGCCCTAAACCGTCCCCGCCCCGCCTAAAATCACCGTGCTTTGCGCCGACAGCACGCCCCCATTGCCATGCACAATGGCGGTATCGTGCTTTTGCACCTGCCGCGCGCCGCATTCGCCGCGGATTTGCCGCACCGCCTCAATCAACAAATAAAGCCCATACATGCCCGGATGGCAGTAGGATAATCCCCCGCCATTGGTGTTCACCGCCAAGGCACCACCGGGCGCGATACGGCCATTGGCGACAAAGCCGCCGCCCTCACCTTTTTTGCAAAAGCCCAAATCTTCCAGGAACAGAATGGTGTTGATGGTGAAGGCATCATAAAGCTCGGCCATATCCATATCTTGCGGCCGAAGCCCCGCCGCCTGATAGGCCCGCGTGCCTGACGCAATCGCGCCTGTCCGCGTCAAATCCGGCATATTGGAAATGCTCGCATGCATAATGCTGGTGCCTGTGCCCAGCACATAAACTGGCGGCTTTTTCAGCGCCTTGGCCCGCGCGGCGGAGGTCAGCACAATCGCCCCCCCGCCATCCGTCACCAGGCAGCAATCGCGCACGGTGAAGGGATAGGACACCATCTTCGCGCCAAGCACGCCCGCGATATCAAGCGGCCTTTGATCAAAGGCCACGGGATTGAGCTGCGCCCATTTGCGTGCGGCCACGGCCACTTCCGCCAATTGCTCCCGCGTCGTGCCGTATTCATGCATGTGGCGATTGGCCGCCATGGCATAGGCGCTGGAAGGCATGAAGGGTTTGAAGGGTGTCTCGTAAGGGTTGAATTCGCGGGGCGACGCATTCTTCCGCCCTGCCGAACGCTGCGTGCTGCCGTAAGCCACCACCGCAACCGAACAAAGCCCCGCTTCAATCGCGGCCTGCGCGTGTGCCACATGGATTTCAAAGGATGACCCGCCAACAATGGTGGAATCCACATAAGCATCCGGCTTTTTCAGATACTCCGCCAAGGACATCGCGGAGGTGCGCGCCTGCGTTGTCGCGCAAAAAAGCCCATCCACATCAGCAAGCGTGAGGCCCGCATCGGCCAGCGCCCGCACTGTCCCCTGCGCCATCAGATCAATCACGGACATATCAGCGGCAACGCTGCCGATATCCGATTCCGCCGCGCCCACAATGGCAACACTGCCGCGTTGCATGCTGGCCATGGCCTCAGCCCTCCAACACGGTGAAAACCGGGATAGGCGCTTCATCATAGCCCTGCTGATGCGTGCGGAATTTCACGCGCATGCCGATCTTCACCGCCATCGGGTCAATATCCTCAACCCGGCTCATGAGCCGGTAGCCTTCATCCATATCCACAAGGCAGACATTGTAAGCATCCCCCTGCGCGGGGTGGACCACCGTGGTCGCATGCACCGTGCCCAGCCCCTGGGAAATGCGCCATTCCAAATCTTCGCTGCCCGTATAAGGGCAGATGATGCGCGGGTAGAATACGGCCTTGCCCACGCTTGGGCTGAATTGATAGGCAAGTTCGCCCCGCTGCAAATGTTCGTTGTAAATGCCGAGGGGGGATTTTTTGGCGTTCTCCATTCTATCCTGCCGCATCCATTGAATGCCGCTTCACGGCAAATCGAAGCGCACCGCAATCGCGGCCGCCGCAATCACCGCCTTGTCGTGGCGGCCTTCTTCCGGAACATCCAAGCCGCCCTTCACCGCGCGCGCTGTCACCACACCGTAAGGCAGCGATTTCCGCACCGCTTCGATATCCACCTTATCCGGCTGCTGAACGCCAATGGTCACTTCCACCTGCATGGTCTTGATATCAAGCCCAAGCGTGCGGATGAAAGCCAATGATGAATGGTGCAAGGCATCCTGCACCGCACGCAGCGCAGCCTTGGTGTAATCCCCGCCATGCAGATCATTGCCGCTACCCATTTCCAGGATGATGCGTTTTAGGGCCATGGTCGGTCTCCCTCACACATCCAGCCGCACAATGGCGCAGCAATTGGCAATCACGGTGCTATTGGTGCCCTCATCATTCGCAATCTCAAGGCCACCTTCCACCAGCGTCACTGTGCCGCTGCCATGGGGCAGAATGGCCAGCACCTGGTCCTTATCCACCAAATCGGGCTTCGGCACACCGATCAGCACTTCAACCTGCATGGCATCCACATCCTGGCCGACCGCGGCACCGATGGTGAGTGAATTATGCCAAAGCGCATCGCGAAGCGCCCGCACAGCGGCCTTGGTGTAATCCGCGCCGCGAATATCGGTGCCCATGCCAATTTCAAGCACCATGCGTTGCAGGGCCATGATCCTGTCCTTGTCCAAACCTGATGATAGCCTGATCCCTTTTTGTGGATCAGGCCATAGGGGATGATCAGCTTCGCTGCATCGCGCGGCAGATTCCGGCCTTCATCCATCGCAGCGCCTGGGGCGCAGCGCTTTGCCTGCTCATCCAAGGTAAAGCGGCTGCGTCACTGCCGCACCGCCCTCCATCCCGATCAATTCAAGTCGCCCCGTTGCGGGGCACATCATGGCGGCCAGGCGTGACCCCTCATTCGCGATGGGGGGCCTGAGCCAGGCAAATTCGCCCGGCACCGGCCCGGCCAAAAGCGCCGCCATGGCCGCATGGCGTTCAGCACTATAGCGCCAGCGCGGCGCGCCAGGATTGGCGATGCCTTGCCAGGCATTCGCGGCAACAGCGTTGGGGGTCGCTTCAATCACAGCCAAGGAGGTTTCGGCATTTTCAACCACCGCCGCTTCCCCGGGCCTGATCCCGGCCAAAGAAAAAATCGCGCCCGCTGCCAAATTTGCCTCGCGCAGCATGGCAAGCGCGGTGGCGTAATCCGGCGCGGTATCGCAGACCATGCGCAGCAGATGCGCGGGCGGCAGGCCGCGTTGCCGCCAGCGTGCCGGGCGCGCCGCCAGCCAATCCACGGCAAGCCCAAGGAAATTCGCCCCCATGCCGCGCGCTGCACGGGCCAGCGCGCGTTCTGGAAAGGGCGGCTGATTGATCGCCAGGCAGAACCGCCCGGGCGCCAAGGCCGTGATCGCCCCGGCAAAGCCCGGCCAGCCAAGATTGAGCCATTCCCCCGCCGGGCCCGCCTGACGAAAGACGCAAAGCTGTTCACCAAGGCCCTGCAATTCCCAATCCAACACGCGCAGCATGAAGGGCGCCCCGGTCGCCCCAAGCCCTGCTGTGCAGCCCCATTCATAGGAAAGGTTCAGCGCATGGCCGCCGGGCCCGGGCAGGGCCGCGGCTATGGCTTCAATTTCCTCACGCAGCGGATTGGCGTTGCGGCGCAGCCAATGGCGCGAAAGCCGATCGGCCACGGCAAGCCCCGCCGGCGTGTAGCGCCCTCGCGCCCAACGCCACAGCTCTTCAGTGCGGAGCGGCGCAGCACGCATGGCCGCGAGCGATGGCAGCGCTTCCGCGCGCAGATCGAAAACAGGAATGGCGGGTAGCAAAATATCGCCTCGACTGACGTTAAAGCGCCTTCAACTTCACACCATCCGTTCACCAGTTCATTGCTAATGGTCAAGAGGAGTTGATGAACACATGGCCCCAAAGGCGCTGATTGCGGGTGACCGGCTTGAAAACGCGACCCAGATGCAGAATGTGGGGGTGTGATGCGCGCCCTGCTTCTTGCCCTCTTCCTGCTGATCTTGGCCCCCCTGCCGGCGCTGCCGCAGACGGAGCCCTTCAGGGTGCTCAATCAGACCGAGCAATCCGCCCATTCGCTTTTTGCCGTGCGCACCGGGCGGCCCGATTGGGGTTCCAACATGTTGACGCGCGGGCCGCTGGCGCCGGGTGCCGGGTTCAATCTGCGCCCGGCCGATAATGCCGGCTGCCGCTTTGATTTCCGCATGGTGCTGAGCGATGGGCGGGAGGTCATCAACCGCGGCCATGATGTTTGCGCGGAAAAAGTCGTTGCCATGCAAACGCCGCTGCCCCGCCCGCCCGGCACGGCGGCGCCATCGCCCGGACCTGGCGCGCCGCCGCAGGCAGGCCGTGGGCGCGCTTCCACCGGCACGGGCTTTGTGGTGGCGCGCGACCGCGTGCTGACGAACCATCACGTGATTGATGGCTGCAATGCGATCACCATCCGCACCGCCAATGGCCGCACCCTGCCCGCCACCATGCCCGCGCGGGTTGATGTGCAGCGTGATTTGGCGCTGCTGGCCGTGCCGAATGATCCCGGCCCGGTTCTGGCCTTTCGCGCCAATCCGGTACGCCGGGGCGAGAGTGTGGTGACTTATGGCTTCCCACTGGCGGGCTTGCTTGCCGCTGGCCCAACCCTGACGACCGGCGAGGTCAGCGCACTCGCGGGCCTTGCCAATAATGAACAGCATTTTCAGATCAGCGCGCCGGTGCAGCAGGGCAATTCCGGCGGGCCTTTGCTTGATCGGCAGGGCCATGTGATGGGCGTGATTGTATCGAAGCTCAATGCCCAGCGCATCGCGCAGCGCACCGGCGATATTCCGCAGAATGTGAATTTCGCCGTGAAGGGAACTGAGGCGATTGGCTTCCTCCGCCGCGCCGGCGCTGAACCCACATTGCGTGAAAGCCCGCCTGCGGAATTGAGCGCGGCCGAGGTCGGCGAACGCGTGCATCAAAGCACGGTTTTTATTCGCTGTGAGAAGTAATGCCGTGAATTACGCCGGACGGCGCAGCGCGATATCGTAAAGCGCTTCACTCTCCAGGCAGAAAAATGCGACCGGCCAACCGCTGCTGACCGCGAATTCGCAGACCGCCTGATGCACGCCAAGCACACCAAAGCCCGGGCGGACAATGCGCGCGAAATCATTGAAAACTAGATAGCCGCCGGGCTTCACCTTGGGCGCGGCGGCCAAGGCATCGGCGCGCACCGCTTCGTGACCATGATCAGCATCCACATAGATCATATCGAAGCTGGCATCAGCACAGGATTGCAGAAAGGGAACCGACAAACCCTCATGCCGTTCCACACGCGGATCGGCCAGCACATCGGCGCGGCAAAGGCTGAAGGTGATATCGGCCAGATGCAGGCGCGCTGGCGCCATGGCATCCAATATGCAGCGGGCGAAACTACCCTGATAGGTGCCAATTTCCGCGACCACGCCACCTTGCGGCAGGCGGCGGAGCATTTCATAGCGATTGGTGAGCAATTGGCAGCCTTCAAGCTGCGCCTGCGGAATCTGCGGCGCTGAGGCCGGCACCGCCTGCACCGCAAGCCGCCCAAGCCGCCAGAATTTCTTGAAGGATTCGGGCATGGCCCGGCGCAAGGCCAGTTCCAGCCGATAGAAACCCTCGTTGGTCACCCAATGCCCCCTGCGCCGCACCGCGAGACCCTTTGGCACATTCACCGAAACGGGTCGAGGCGTCGGAAGAGACTCAAGCCCCGTCTATCGCTTCAGCCAGGGCGGCGAAGGATTGCTCAACGGGTGAAATCTCACCCTTGCGTTGGCGGAGCACCGCTTCGATGCGCGGCGCCAGCTTCACCGCCGCATCCGCTTCCGGGTCATTTTGCCGGTGCGATAGGCGCCAAGCCGCACCAGATCCTTCACCTCATTATAGGTGGCAAGCAGGCGCTTGGCTTCCGCCACCAATTCCCATTCCTGTTCAGCCAAAACGCCAGGCATGCTGCGGGAGACTGAGCGCAACACATCCACCGGCGGGTAGCGCCCGGCCTCGGCAATCGCGCGGTCCAAAACCACATGCCCATCCAGAATGCCGCGCACCGCATCGGCCACGGGTTCATCATGGTCATCGCCTTCCACCAGCACGGTGAAAAGCGCGGTGATGGCGCCAGGCGCATTATCCGGCCCTGGCCCGGCGCGTTCCAGCAAGCGCGGCAATTCGGTAAAGACCGAAGGCGGATAACCGCGCGTGGCCGGTGGTTCCCCAACCGCGAGGCCAATTTCACGCAGCGCCAAGGCAAAGCGCGTGACACTATCCATCAGCAGCAGAACCTGCATGCCCTGATCACGGAAATGTTCGGCCACTGTCATGGCGGCATAGGCCGCTTCGCGGCGCAGCGGCGCGGCGCTATCGGATGTGGCGCAAACCACAACGCTGCGCGCCAATCCTTCAGGCCCCAAATCATCTTCAATGAATTCGCGCAATTCGCGCCCGCGTTCGCCGACCAGCGCAAAGACAATCACATCCGCAGCCAGACCACCCGCCAGCATGGCCATCAAGGTGGATTTGCCAACGCCGGAAGCCGCGAAAAGCCCAAACCTTTGCCCGCGCCTGACCGGGGTGAAAAGATCAAGCACACGCACGCCAAGCGGCAGCCGCACCCCAAGGCGGGAACGCTGCCCCGCCGCCGGCGCCGGCGCATGGGTTGGGCGCTGGACAGCGCCTGGTGCCGGCACGGGCCCGCCATCCAGCGGCCTGCCCATCGGGTCCAGCACGCGCCCAAGCCAGGCATCGGAAACCGGCAAGGCAGGGCGTGGCGCGAGCGTGGCCCGCATGCCGGCGGTCAGGCCCGTGAGCGGCCCAAGCGCAATCGCCTGTGCCTTGCCATCGCGAAACCCTGCGATTTCCGCCATGACGGGCGCGCCGGTGGGCGGGGTGATCGCGACCCGATCCCCAATGGCGGCCAAATGGCCGAAGCCTTCCAGCGTGATGGTGAGCCCCGTGATAGCATTGACGCGGCCATGCACCCTTTCGCGTGGAAGGGCACCCAGGGCAGCGGCGGTGGCGTGGAAATCAGGCAGCATTTAGGGCCCTTACCACGAAGTGGCAACGCGCGGGTAAAGAAGAAAGCCCCTCACCGCCAATCACCATGCCTCATCTGGGCCGCAGCGTGCCCCCCACCTGACGCGGCGGAAAGGCAGCGAGCGATTCTTGATGCGCTTCCATGATATCCTTGATCTGCCCGCCCAGAAACGCCTTGCGCATGGCCAGCAGGTTGGAGCGATGCCCATCGCGTTGTTCGAAGGGGTCCATGCGCAGATTGAAGATCAGCGCGCTTTCGACGGAGGGATCGAAGAAGCCATCCCGCGTCTGGAAATGCGCCTTCCACGGGCCAAACCGCACGGCGGTCATCCGTGATTCATTGTACATGATCTGCACTTGCCGCGCGCTGGCCGCCCCTTCGGTCCAATGCGCCAGATTGTTCAGACCATCAATATGCACATTATGGCTGGCGCGCAGCCGCGCCGCCACATCAGGCACGCCGGCGGCAGCGGCAAAGGTGGTGAACAGATCCATATGGCTTTGAATGCCGTTGGAAACGGAACCCGCCCGGATGCGCGCTGGCCAGCGGATCAGCATGGGCACGCGCACGCCACCTTCCCAGGTTGTCGCCTTCTCACTTCTGAAGGGTGTGGTGCCGCCATCGGGCCACCAGGCCGCCATGGCGCCATTGTCTGACGTGAAGGCGATGATGGTATTGTCGCGAATGCCAAGCTGATCCACGCGGTCCAGAATGCGCCCGACCTGCGCATCCAATTCCATCAGGCCAGAGCCATAAATATCATCGCCCGATGAATGCGGCTGCGCCAATAATCGGCTTTCTGGCCTGAGATAAGTGTAGATATGCATGCGCGTCGGGTTGTGCCACAGGAAGAAGGGCTGGCGGGCGCGGGCGCTGTCTTCAATAAAACGCAGCGAACGGTCGAGGAATTCATCATCCACCGTTTCCATGCGTTTGCGTGTGAGTGGCCCCGTATCCGTGCAGCGCTGCGCGCCCCAGGGCCGAAACGCGCATCCGTCACCGGCGCCGGGTTATCTGCGGTCATCGCCACGCAATCCAAAACGCCGCGCGGGCGGTAGCGCGCATTGAAGCCGGGATCGGTCGGCCAATCCGGGTCTTCCGGCTCATCTTCCGTGTTCAGGTGATAGAGATTGCCGAAGAAGCTGTCGAAGCCATGCACCGTCGGCAAATGGCGATTGAGATCGCCCAGGTGATTCTTGCCGATCTGCGCCGTGCGATAGCCCTGCGCGCGCAGCACCGTCGCAAGCGTTGGATCACGCTGATCAATCCCAATTGGGGAGCCCGGCACACCTACCGTGGTCAGCCCGGTGCGGATCGGCATTTGCCCGGTGATGAAGGCAGCGCGGCCCGGCGTGCAGGTAGGTTCCGCGTAATGATCGGTGAACAGCATCCCTTCCCGCGCCAGGCGATCCAGGTTCGGTGTTGGCACCATCATGCCATGGCTATAGGCACCGACATTCCAGTAGCCGACATCATCGGCCATGATCATGATGATGTTGGGCCGGGATGCCGTACCCGGCGCGGCAGGCTGGGCCGAGGCACCGCGCAGTAGCCCCGGCGCCACCCCGGCAAAGGCCGCGGCCAGACCGCCGCCCAGCATCGCCCTTCTGTTGGTCATTTCCGCTACTCCGAGCTATCCATGCAACGAAATTAACCTACCCTTGGCAGGGGCGCCACGTCCAACGCTTGATTCTTGCCCCCCTTCGGCCCAAGGATCATCTACATGATCCTGCTGATCGACAATTATGACAGTTTCACCTTCAACCTCTTCCACTTCCTGGGCGATCTGGGCGCCAGGGTGGAGGTAAGGCGAAACGACGCCATAGACCCGCAAGGGGTGCTGGCGATGAAGCCCGAAGCCGTGGTGCTCTCCCCCGGCCCCTGCACGCCGAATGAGGCCGGCATCTGCCTGCCGCTGATCTCCTTGGCGGCTGAGGTGAAGCTGCCGATTCTGGGCGTTTGCCTTGGCCATCAGGCCATTGGCCAGGCTTTTGGCGGGCGCGTGGTCCGCGCGCCGGAACCCGTGCATGGCAAGGTTTGGGATGTGCATCATGGCGGGACGGATATCTTCGCTGGCCTGCCCTCGCCTTTTTCAGCCACGCGCTATCATTCGCTGATTGTGGAACGCGAAACGCTGCCCGCAAGCCTCCGCCCCACCGCCTGGACGGAAGATGGGCTGATCATGGGCCTGGCGCATCGCGACTTGCCGGTCTGGGGGGTGCAATTCCACCCGGAAAGCATCGCCTCTGCCCATGGCCACGATATTCTGCGCAATTTCCTGAAACTGGCCGGCGCCAGCCACGGCGCTGCCGTCCCGGCCTGATCCCATGTCGCTGAAACCCATCCTTGCGCGGCTCGCTGATGGTGCGCGGCTGACGGAGATCGAGGCCGAGGAAGCCTTCGGCATCATCATGGCCGGGGAAGCGACCCCAGCGCAGATCGCCGGCATGCTGATGGCGATGCGCGTACGTGGCGAAACCGTGGAGGAAATGACTGGCGCGGTGCGCGCCATGCGTGCGCGCATGGTTGCGATTGAAGCACCTGCAGGCGCCATGGATATCGTTGGCACCGGGGGGGATGCGGCGGGCACACTCAATATCTCAACCACCACCGCGATGGTGGTGGCGGGCTGCGGCGTGCCGGTGGCGAAGCACGGCAATCGTGCGCTGTCGTCGAAATCTGGCGCGGCGGATGCCATCTCGGCGCTTGGCATTTCGCTGGACGTGCCGATGGAAAAGCTACCAGAAGTGCTGCGCGAAGCCGGGATGGTGTTCCTGATGGCGCCGCGCCATCACGCATCCATGCGCCACGCCGCCGGCCCGCGCATGGAATTGGGCACGCGCACGATTTTCAACCTGCTCGGCCCGCTCGCCAATCCTGCCCGCGTCACGCGGCAAATGACCGGCGCCTTTTCCCCGCAATGGCTGCGCCCCATGGCGGAAACCCTCGCGCGGCTTGGCACCGAACGCGCCTGGCTGGTGCATGGGCAGGGGCTGGATGAGCTGACACTTGCCGGTGAAAGCCAGGTGGTGGCGCTGCAAGGTGGCGCCATTCGCGAATTTACCGTGACGCCGGAAGATGCCGGCCTCAGCCGCGCCCCGGCCTCGGCGCTCAAGGGCGGGGATCCGGCGGAAAACGCCGCTGCCTTGGAAGCCCTGCTGCGCGGCGCCCATGGCGCCTATCGCGATGTTGTTTTGCTGAACGCTGCGGCGTCGCTGATCGTCGCCGGCCAGGCGGCGGACCTCAAGGCCGGGGTGGCCATCGCTGCCCGGGCCATAGACGAAGGCGCCGCGTTTGGAGTATTGGCGCGCCTCTGGGCGCTTTGCCCCCCCAAGGACCCCCCTGGATGAATGCACCCCATATCTCGGTGCCCTCGACCGATGCCGCATCGGTCCCTGACACCCTGGCCCGTATCCTGGCCGACAAGGCACGCGAAGTCGCCGAGCGGATGGACATCACGCCGCAGGCGGAAATCGAACGCCGCGCGGCAGCCGCGCCGCCTTTGCGCGATTTCGTGGGCGCGCTGTGTGAGCGGATTGGTGAAGGGCGCACCGGGCTGATTGCGGAAATCAAGCGCGCTTCGCCTTCCGGTGGCTTGATCCGCGATCCGTTTGAACCCGGCAACCTTGCCCGCGCTTATGAAACCGGCGGCGCGGCATGCCTTTCAGTGCTGACCGATGTGCCCTGGTTCCAAGGCGCGGTGGAGCATCTGGAAGCCGCGCGCGCCGCCTGTTCCCTGCCCGTGCTGCGTAAGGATTTCATGATCCATCCCTGGCAGGTGTTTGAAGCCCGCGCCATGGGCG
Organism: Alphaproteobacteria bacterium; assembly: GCA_016869735.1. Lineage (GTDB taxonomy): Bacteria > Pseudomonadota > Alphaproteobacteria > Acetobacterales > Acetobacteraceae > Neoroseomonas. The sequence goes on along the minus strand of VGDL01000009.1, from coordinate 13,622 downwards.
CCGATTGCATCCTGCTGATCATGGCCGCGCTGACCGATGCACAGGCCAGCGAATTGGAAGCCATCGCGCGGTCGCTTGATATGGCAGTGCTGGCGGAAGTGCATGATCGGCGCGAATTGGACCGCGCGCTTGGCTTGGAAACGCGCCTGATCGGCATCAATAACCGCGATCTCCGCACACTACAGACGGATCTCGCGACCAGCGAGGCGCTCGCGCCCCTGGTGCCGGCAGATCGCCTGCCGGTGGCCGAAAGCGGCATTCGCACGCCCGATGATGTGCGCCGCATGGCCGCTGCCGGGGCGCGCTGCATTCTGGTGGGCGAGCATCTGATGCGCCAGGCCGATGTCGCCGCCGCCGCGCGCGAATTGGTGGACGTGTCCTGACCGAACAGCGCCTTACGCATTTTGATGCCGCGGGTCGCGCGGCCATGGTGGATGTCTCGCCGAAGGCTGAGGCAGCGCGGACGGCCACCGCACGCGGGCGCATTGTGATGGCGCCGGCAACGCTTGCGCTGATCCGGGAAGGCCGCGCCGGCAAGGGCGATGTGCTGGGCGTCGCGCGGCTCGCCGGCATCATGGCGGCGAAGCGCACATCCGATTTGATCCCGCTCTGCCATCCGCTGATGATCTCAAAAGTTTCGGTTGATCTGGAACCGGAAGGCGATGATGCCATTATCATCGAAGCCACTGTCAGCCTGACCGGCAAGACGGGGGTGGAGATGGAAGCACTCACCGCCGTCAGCATCGCAGCGCTTACCGTCTATGACATGGTGAAGGCGGTGGATCGCGGCATGCGGATTGAAGATATCCGCCTGGTCCATAAGGCCGGCGGCAAATCGGGCGAGTTCATCGGTGGCTGAGAAGGGCGGCTTGCTGCCGGTTGAGGAAGCCCGCGCGCGCATCCTGGCCGCGCTGACACCCACTGCTGCTGAGACTATTGCGATCCCTGAAGCCGCCGGGCGAGTGCTGGCGCGGCCATTGCTGGCGCGATTGACGCAGCCACCTGCCGCCGTTTCGGCCATGGATGGCTATGCTTTGCGCGCGACGGATGGCGTTTTGGGTGCCACGCTTGCCGTGATTGGCGCGGCGCCGGCGGGGCATCCCTTTGCGGGAGTGGTTGGCCCCGGCCAGGCCGTGCGGATTTTCACCGGTGGCTTTGTGCCCGAAGGTGCGGACTCGATCCTGTTGCAGGAAGATGCCGAAGCGGCTGATGGCGCTGTGGTGGTCAAGGAAAGCGTCACCGCCGGGCGCTGGGTGCGCAAGCGCGGCTTGGATTTCGCTGAAGGTGACTCGCTTTTGGCGCAAGGCCGGCGGCTCACGGCGCGCGATATCGGCCTGGCGGCGGCCAGCAATAATCCCTGGCTCGCCGTGCATCGGCGTCCGCGCATCGGCATTCTGGCGACGGGGGATGAAATCGCCCTCCCCGGAGACCCCATCCCGCCCGGCGGCATTGTCAGTTCCAATGCCCATGCCTTGGCGGCCTTGATCCGTGCGGCGGGCGGCGAACCCATCGTGCTGCCCATCGCCCCCGATGATGCCAGCGCCATTGCCGATATCGCGGCCTCTGCCCAGGCCTATGACATGCTGGTGACCACTGGCGGCGCCAGCGTGGGTGAGCATGATCTGATCCAGCAGGCGCTGGGCGGTGAAGGCTTTGAACTCGGCTTCTGGAAAATCGCCATGCGGCCCGGCAAGCCGCTGATCTGGGGGCGGCTGGGGCGCGTGCCGGTGCTTGGCCTGCCGGGCAATCCGGTCTCCGCGCTGGTTTGCGCCATTATTTTCCTGCTGCCGGCTTTGGCGCGGCTTTCCGGCCTGCCAGGTGCGCCCACGCCCAGCCGGCGCGTGATCTGCGCCACCGCCTTGGTCGAGAATGACCGCCGCGCCGATTTCCTGCGCGCCAGCCTCGAAGCGGATGATGAGGGTCGCGTCACGGTGCGGCCCTTCCCGGTGCAGGATAGCTCCATGCTCGCCACACTGGCGCGCGCTGATGCGCTGGTGCTGCGCGCGCCCTTCGCGCCCGCCTTGCCGGCGGGGGCGGAGGTGGAGGCGATTATCCTCGGCGAATTGGGGGTTTGATCCGGCGCTATTCCGCGCGGATGCCCAATTGCCGGATCAGCGGGCCAAATTCGCCCCAGAGCTTGCGCATGTGCCGTAGCATCGCCTCTGGCCCCAGCGGGTCAATGTCAAACCCCACAGCCTCATAGCGTTGGCGCACTTCAGGCACCTGCATGCCGTCGCGGATTTCGGTATAAATCCGGTCAATGATCGGGCGCGGTGTGCCGGCTGGCACCATCAGCCCATTCCAGCCGCCGACATCATAATCCGCCGGGCCACCCACCGCGGCAACCGGCGGAATCCCCGGCACCTGCACGGATGGCTTACCGGTGCTGAGGCCGAGCGCGCGCAATTGCCCATCGCGCACCAGCCGACCGGCAGCGGCGGGCGTGTCAAAACCAAAATCCACCTGACCACCAAGCAAAGCTGCCAGCGCCGGACCGCTGCCCTGGAAGGGCACATGCAGCGCATCCAGCCCGGATTTCGCCAGAAACAGCGCGCAGACCAAATGCTGCGCGCCACCAATGCCCGAGGAATTGAAGCTATATTTGCCAGGATTCGCCTTCACCAGCGCCATGAAGCTCCGCAAATCCTGCGCGGGGAAATCGGGCTTCACCAGCAGCATGAAGGGCGCGATGCCGAAGATCACCACCGGCGCCAATTCGCGTTCCACATCATAGGGTGTGCGCTGGACCAGCGGCCCAAAGGAAATAGGCCCGATCGAGGCTGACAGGATTACATTGCCATCCGGCGGCGCCTTCGCCACCAGATCGGTGCCGATTTGCCCGCCAGCACCGGGGCGGTTTTCCGGCACCACCACCTGGCCGAGGCGTTCCGAAAGCCGCTGCCCGGCGAGCCGCCCGACCACATCCGTCGCTTGCCCCGGCGGCCAGGGGATGACCATGCGGATTTGCCGATTGGGCCAGGGTGCCTGCGCGGCGGCGGGGCTAATGGCGCCGCGCAGTATGACGGGCGCGGCCAGGGGTGAAAGCGCGGAAAGCGTAAGCAGCTTGCGACGATGGAACATGAAATCCTCCCGTTTCTTAGGGTCGTGGCGCCCCTTTTGAATGGATAGTCTTACCCAGTTCAGCTGATCGCGCCAGCGCCTTATACCGGCTGCAAAGGGCGATGCAGGCCGGCGGGCGGGATCACGATGATCGGATCACCCGCGCGCTGTATGCCGCCTTGGAGCACAATCGCCATGACGCCGGATTTACGGATCAGCCCGCCCGTGACGTCGCGCCCGAGCATGGCCGCCATCACAGGCCAGCGCTTGGATGTAGGGCGCGGTCATGCGCGGCCTTCCGGCCAAAGCGCAGCGATCCGGCCGATCAGCGCAGCGGTTGAAGCATCATGCGGCCTTTGCGGCGCGCCGGCGCCAAGTTCCGGCAGAATGGCGCTGGCCAATTGCTTGCCGAGTTCGACGCCAAATTGATCAAAAGGATTGATGCCCCAAAGCGCGCCCAAAACAGCGACCTTGTGTTCATACAAGGCCACCAATTGGCCGAGCGTGAAGGCGTCCAGGCGCGGCAGCAGCATGGTCACACTTGGCCGATCACCGGGGAAGATGCGATGCGGCAAAAGACGGGCGATGTCAGCCTCATGCACGCCAGCGGCGCGCATTTCGGCGGTGATCGCGGCTTCATCCTTGCCCATCAGCAGCGCTTCGGCTTGTGCGAGACCATTGGCCAGAAGTTTGCGATGGCTATCTGCATGCGCGTGATCCGGGCGCGCCACCAGGATGAAATCCACTGGCACAGGTGTTGTGCCCTGATGGAGCAATTGCATGAAGGAATGCTGCGCATTGGTGCCTGGTTCGCCAAATACCACAGGGCCGGAGGCGCGCTGCAAGGGCGCGCCGGAAACAGCGATGCGCTTGCCAAGGCTTTCCATTTCAAGCTGCTGCAAATGTGCGGGCAAGCGCGCGAGGCGTTCATCATAAGGCAGCACGGCGCGGCTTGGATAACCCAAGCCATTCACATGCCAGGCTTCGACCAACGCCAGCAGCACTGGCAGGTTTTCGGCCAGCGGTGCGTCCCGGAAATGTTGATCCATCACGCGCGCACCAGCCAGCAGCCGCGCGAAAGCATCCCAACCAAGCGTCAGTGCCAGTGATAGCCCAATCGCACTCCAGAGCGAAAACCGCCCGCCCACCCAATCGCGAAAACCAAAGACTCGATCAGGCGAAATCCCGAAAGCGCTGGTCGCCGCAAGATTGGTGGAAAGCGCGGCCATATGTTGTGTGGCACCGGCTTCACCAAGCGCCGCGCGCAGCCAATCACGCGCCAGCGCGGCATTGGCCATGGTTTCCTGCGTGGTGAAAGTTTTGGACGCCACCAGCACCAGCGTGCGCGCGGGATCAAGCCTGGCCTGCGTCTCGGCCCAGGCATGGCCGTCCACATTTGCCAAATAATGCCCGCGCAGCGGTGCCTTATCTGTCGATAGGGCGCGCGCCACCATGGCCGGGCCAAGATCAGAACCGCCAATGCCGATATTCAGCACATCGGTGTAGCGTTCACCCTTGGCTGTCAGCATGCGCCCTTCATGCACCGCGCGGGTAAATGCTTCCATGCGCGCACGCACGGCAATCATCCCGGGCATGATGTCTTCACTACCGGCGCGGAAAGCATCATCTGGTTCAGCACGCAGCGCCATATGCAGCGCGCTACGGCCTTCCGTTGCGTTCACCGCCGCACCCGCAAAAAGCCGTGCGCGAAAACCTGCGACATCGCGTGCTTCGGCCAATGCAAGCAGCGCGGCCAGCACGTCATCGGACAGCGCGGTTTTGGAAAAATCGAGCAGGATATCGCCGGCCTGCCGCGAATAACGCGCGAAGCGGTTTGGATCAGCGGCGAAAAGCGGGCGAATGGCACCAGCATTCGGCCGAGCCGCCAAAGCCATCAGCGCCGCCCAGGCGGCCTTGCTTGCATCATCTGCCATGCGCTTTGAATGACACGCCTCCACGGCGGGACTATGGCAGAAGCGACCGGCATTTAGCCATGGCGCACAACGCGCACCGGCGCCAGGATCGCCGCGCCAAGGGCCAGGAAGGCAATCACAGTCGCCAAGCCCCAAGCCTGGCTGCCGGTGGCGTCCGTCACCAGGGCGAGTGCCGCCGGGCCAAGAAAGCCCGTGACGCGCCCGGAAAGGGCGAAAAGCCCGAAATGCGCGGTGACTTCCTCGGGCGGTGCCATGCGCGCCATCAGCGTGCGCGATGCCGCCTGAGCCGGCCCCATGAACAGCCCCAACGCCAAGGCCAGCGCCCAGAACAGGGTTTTGTCATTGGCGAGCAGCAGGCAAGTGCCCAGCAAAATCATGGCGCCAAGGGCGATCAGGATGGTGGGTTTGGCGCCGAGCCGATCTTCGATCAGCCCAAAGCCCGCGGCCCCAAGCCCGGCCGTGACATTCATGGCAATGCCGAACAGCAAAATTTCTTCAAACCCCATACCATGCACGCCAGCGGCATAGATCGCGCCGAAAGCGAAAAGCGTATTGAGGCCATCAGTATAAAACAGCCGCGCAATCAGAAACCGCGCCATGGCCGGGCGGCGCGGCAGGCCGCGCAGAATATGCAGCGCCTCAGCCAGCCCGGCGCGCATCGCCTGCATCACGCCGGGGCGCGGCCCGGCGGGATCAGGCAGGGCCAACAGCACCGGCCAACCGAACACCAGGATCCAAACCGCCACCAATAGCGCCGTGGCGCGCACATGCTCCGCAGCACCGCGATCAAGGCCGAAGGGGGGTGGGTTGGGCTGGATGAACAGCACCAGCGCCAGTGCCAGGCAGGCAAGCCCACCCGCATAGCCAAGCCCCCAGGCAAGGCCGGAAAGCCGGCCCATGCGTTCTTCCGGCACCAGGCCGGGCAGCATGGCGTTGTAAAACACCGTCCCCAATTCAAAGGCGATGGTCGCCAGGCCAATGCAGATTAACGCATAAAGCGCATCCGCTGGATCAGGCCGCGCAAACCAGATCAGCGCGGTAAAAAGCGCAGTCAACAGCGTGCATAGCGCCAGCATGGCGCGCCGGCGCCGGCCTTGATCAGCAATGGCACCCAGAATGGGCGAAAGCACCGCAATGGCCAACGCAGCAAGCGTCTGCATCCAGCCCCATTGCGCCTGACCCGTCACTGGATCGGGCGCGATGCCTTGCGTGAAATAGGCCGCGATGACGAAGGTGGAAACCACCGTCGGAAAGCCGCTATTGGCCCAATCATATAGCGCCCAGGCGAAAGCCTTGGTCCGGCCTGGGCGTTCGGCCACTTGCGCTATTCCATGATCCCCTTGGGTCCGCGCGCAATGGCAACGGCGCCGGTGCGTGAAACCTCGGCCAGCCCAATCGGGCGCATCAGCGCCACGAAAGCATCAATCTTGTCGCCATTGCCGGTCATCTCAAGCACAAAGCTTTCTGTTGTGGCATCCACCACGCGCGCACGGAAGGCATCGGCCAGACGCAACACTTCCATGCGGTTTTCGCCGCGGCCGACAACCTTGATCAGCGCCAATTCGCGCGTCAGATGCGGGCCTTCGATCGAAAGGTCAGACACCTTATGCACCGGCACCAGCCGATCCAACTGCGCCTTGATCTGTTCAATCACCATATCCGTGCCGCTGGTGACGACCGTGATGCGTGAAATCTGCCCCGTTTCATCCACCGGTGCCACCGTCAGGCTATCAATATTATAGCCGCGCCCTGAGAACAGGCCGATCACGCGGGCCAACACGCCGGCTTCGTTTTCAACCAGCACAGCAATGGTCGCGGCGCGTTGGCCGCCTTTCATGTCAGACATCGCGCTGTTCCTCAGACCAGGACCTTGCCTTCATCGGTGACGCCGGCGACGCCACCTTCCTGGCCAGGGGCCAGAATCATCTCATTATGCGCGGCACCGGATGGGATCATGGGGAAGCAGTTTTCATCCTTGGCCACACAGATATCGGCAATCACGGGTTTGTCTATTGCGATCATTTCCCGGATTACACGATCAAGATCATCAATGCCTTCCGCGCGCATGCCAACCGCATGGAAGCTTTCCGCGAGCTTCACGAAATCCGGCAGCGACGCCGAATAGCTTTCGGAATAGCGCCCGCCATGCAGCAATTCCTGCCATTGCCGCACCATGCCCATATATTCATTGTTCAGAATAAACACCTTCACCGGCAGGCGGTATTGCGCGAGCGTGCCCATTTCCTGAATATTCATCAGGATTGAAGCTTCGCCCGCGATATCAATCACGAGCGCATCCGGATGCGCGATCTGCACGCCCATCGCCGCCGGCAGCCCATAGCCCATGGTGCCAAGCCCGCCCGAGGTCATCCAGCGATTGGGCTTGTCAAAGCCGAAATACTGCGCCGCCCACATCTGATGCTGACCAACTTCGGTGGTGATGAAGGTATCACGCCCCAATTCGCGGGTGATTTCATAAAGCCGCTTCACCGCATGCTGCGGCTTGATGATTTTGCTTTCCTGACGATAGGCCAAGCAATCCTTGCCGCGCCATCCCTCAATCTGGCGCCACCAGGCGGCGATTGCACTCTTGTCCTGCGGCGCTTCATCCGCCTTCCAGGCTTCGATCATGGCGGCCAGCACAGCGCGCGCATCGCCCACAATCGGCACATCCACCGCGACATTCTTGTTGATGGAAGAGGGATCAATATCCGCGTGGATCTTCTTAGACCCAGGTGAGAAGGCATTGAGCCTGCCCGTCACGCGGTCATCAAAACGTGCGCCGATATTGAACATGACATCGCAGCCATGCATCGCCAGATTGGCTTCATAAGTGCCGTGCATGCCAAGCATGCCAAGGAATTGCGGATCCTCTGCCGGGAAGGCGCCAAGCCCCATCAGCGTATTGGTGCACGGCATGCCTGTCATGCGGACAAATTCACGCAGCAAGCGCGATGCTTCCGGCCCGGCATTGATCACGCCGCCACCGGCATAGACAATCGGGCGATGCGCGCGCTTCAAAAGCCGCACGGCTTCACGAATGCCCTTGGCATCGGGTTCGGTGCGCGGGCGATAGGAACGATGGCTTTGCGTGGTCGCTTCCCGATAGGGCGCCTTGTTGATCAAAATATCCTTCGGCAGATCAATCACTACCGGGCCAGGGCGGCCGGATTTCGCGACGTAAAACGCCTCATGCATTACGCGCGAAAGATCTTCGGATTTCTTGACCAGATAGTTGTGCTTGGTCGCGGGCCGGGTGATGCCGGTGGTATCGGCTTCCTGAAAGGCATCATTGCCGATCAAATGCGTCGGCACCTGGCCGGTCAGACAAATCACGGGGATGGAATCCATCAGCGCATCCACGAGGCCCGTCACGGCATTGGTGGCGCCTGGGCCAGAGGTGACCAGCACCACGCCAACCTTGCCGGTGGACCGCGCATAGCCTTCCGCCGCATGCACCGCCGCCTGTTCATGGCGCACCAGAATGTGGCGAATGGCGTTCTGCTGGAAAATCGAGTCATAGATCGGCAGCACGGCGCCACCGGGATAGCCGAAGATCACCTCCACGCCGTTATCCTTCAGCGCGCGCAATACGACCTCGGCACCCGACAGGGTCAGGGCTTCAGTGCTGGGCGGGGCTTGGGTCGCGGCGGACATGGATCACTTCCTTCATGAAAAGCAACCGGCCCCAAAAGTTCAGGGCCGGCGAGGAGGGGCCTGTTAGACCCTCGAATCGGGGGCGTCAACGGATAAAATCAAGAAATGCGAAAAATTTGGCTGATTCACTTTCCGAAAATTGCGCCAAATCTTCAAATCGCGCATTTATGATATAAGTACGTTCTGGCGGGGCCAGTTCATGGTGGCGGAACCAAGTGGCTTGCCGCTTGGTATATTGCCCGGTCGCCAGGATGGCGCAGGCAGAGACTTCCTCAGGCGTGAGCCGCCCGGCGAGCATGGCGGCGATTTCCGGCACGCCCAAGGCCCGCATGGCCGGCAGCGCGGGGTCCAAGCCTTGCGCCAATAGGGCGCGCACTTCTTCAACCGCGCCCCCCGCCATCATCGCCGCCCAGCGCGCGGCGATGGCGGCACGCAGCCTATCGCGCGGCGGGTCCAGCAGAATGGCGGCGAAGCGCCAGGGCGCGGGGGCGGCGCTTGGTTCTGCCTGCCAGGCCGCGATGCCGCGCCCGGTGCCGCGCCAGACCTCCCAAGCGCGGGCGATGCGCTGGCTGTCACTGGGCCTGAGGCGCACGGCAGAGGCAGGGTCTTCAGACGCCAGCCGCGCATGCAGGGCGGCCGGGCCTTCTTCGGCCAAAAGCCGGCGGGCTTCGTCGCGCGCGGGCGGGGGGATGGGCGGGATGGCGGCAAGCCCTTGGGTCAGCGCCGCGCAATACATGCCGGTGCCGCCGCAAATAATGGGGAGCTTCCCCGCTGCCTGGACTTCTTCCATCGCCGCCAACGCAGCATCGCGCCACCAGGCGACGGAGGCAGCCTCAGCGGCAGGGCGCACGCCGTAAAGCAGATGCGGCGCGCGGGCTTCATCCGTGGCGCTTGGGCGGGCGGTGATGATGTGGAGTTCCCGATAGAGCTGCATGCTATCGGCGTTTATGATGGTGCCGCCCAAGCGTTCGGCGACGGCCAGCGCAAGGGCGGATTTGCCGGAGGCCGTCGGCCCCACAACGAAAAGTGCCTTTGGTTTTAAAGCGGCCGATTCACTGCTCCGGTCATTCGACCTCTGCAGATCGGACGCTTGGTTTGAAGCGGCCGATTCACTGCTCCGGTCATTCGACCTTTGCAGATCGGACGCTTGGTTTGAAGCGGCCGATTCACTGCTCCGGTCATTCGACCTTTGCAAATCGGACGCTTGAGGTTGAAACTCATTCACGGCGCGGGCATAGGCCAGATATGGAAAAGGTTTTGACCCTGATCGCGCCGCGCGGCGCGCTTGCCCCGGAACATCACGCCAAGGTCGCCGCAGCGCTGCGAAACGCGGGCGCTGAAGTCGGTGCCGCAGCGCCGCTTGCTGCGCAAGAGGCTGCCGATCTCCCCTTCGCTGACCTGCCGCTGGAAGTTGCCGATCGCGCGGCGCGGACGGCGCTGGAAGGCAGCCCCGTTGATGCCATCGCGCAGGAAGCGGCGGGGCGGCGCAAGCGCCTGCTGATTGCCGATATGGACAGCACCATGGTCACCAGCGAAACGCTGGATGAACTGGCCGGTGAGGCCGGGCTGAAGGAAGAAATCTCGGCCATTACGCGGCGCGCCATGAATGGCGAATTGGATTTCGAAGGGGCGCTGCGGGAACGCGTTGGCATGCTGAAGGGCCTGGCCATGGAAGCGCTGGAACGCACCTGGGCCACCACCGCCCTGATGCCAGGCGCCGAGGAATTGGTCGCGACCATGCGCGCCCATGGCGCGCGCTGCGCGCTGGTGTCCGGCGGCTTCACCTATTTCACGGGCCGGGTCGCGGAACGGCTCGGCTTTCATGAACATTACTCCAATACCCTGCTGCATCAGGGCGGCCGGCTGACCGGCCTGGTGGGTGAGCCCATCCTGGGCCGCAATGCCAAGCTGGTTACGCTGAAGCGCCTGGCAGCGGAAGAAGGGATTGGGCTGACGGCGTCCCTCGCGGTCGGCGACGGCGCGAATGATCTGGACATGGTGGGCGCGGCTGGGCTTGGCGTGGCGTTCAAAGCGAAGCCCGTGGTGGCGGCGGCGGCGCGGGCGCGCGTTGATCATGCGGATTTGCGCGCACTGCTATTCGCGCAGGGCTATCGGGCGGAGGAGTTTCGCGCCGCGCTTTGAGGCTGCGGGGTTTTTCAAGGTTAAGACCGGTGTTGCAGCGGGGGGACAAATTGATGGGGCAGCAGATTAAAAACGGGCCATCGGAACGCGCCGCGCTCACGGAACTGCTCAAGCAGCGGCGGTCAGGCAGGTTCATCTCCGCAGAGGAGATGAATCATCGCCTTGAGGAAATGCTCAAGGCAAAGCTGATATCCACTGCCTCACGTAAAGATTGACCAAAACATCCGCGCACTCGTGATCGCGAGGAACACCGCAAAGGCGCGCTTCAACAACAAGGGCTGGATGGTATGCGCGAGCTTCACGCCCCAGGGGGTCGCGATGATGGATGTGGGCGCAATCAGCGCAAAGCCAATCAGGCTGACATAGCCGAGCGAGAAGGGCGGCACCCGCGGATCGCTCCACCCGCCCCAGATCAGGCCGATGGTGGCGGGGATGGCGATGATCACGCCAAAGGCTGATGCGGTCGCGACCGCGGCGCGGATCGGATAACCCAGCAAGGACAGCAAAGGCACACCCAAGGTGCCGCCACCAATGCCCATCAAGGCGCTGATCGAACCGATGCCAAGCCCAAGTGTCGCGCGCGGCGCGGCTTCCGGCACGCGATCTGCCAATTTGAAGTCCAAGCCGGTGAAGCCCATGTTGAAGGCCACCAACAGGGCAACAAGGGCGAAAATCGCCGTCTGTCCCTCACCCCGCACATAAACCGCGAGCGAAGTGCCCACCACCACGCCGGCCAACATGCTCGGCCAAATGGAACGCACGAGCGCCATATCCATCGCCCCTGTCGCGCGGTGCTTGCGCGCCGATTGGATGGAGGTTGGGATAATGGTGGCGAGTGCGGTCGCGACCGCAACCTTCATCAGCACCGCCTCAGGTATGCCAAACAGCGGAAAGACATTGAACAACAGCGGCACAATCACAATGCCGCCGCCCACGCCAAGCAGGCCCGCGAGTGTGCCGGAAACCAGGCCCGTCGCCGCCATCGCCAAAGCCAGGGCACCGAGCCAGAGCGGATCATTCAGATAGGTCATATTTATCCCAAGCCGCGCTGTGCCGTCCTCAACGGGCGTGGCATAGAACTGTGTGGCTTACGCGTCACCCCATTGGGATGCGTGGAAGGGAGTGTTTTAGATGGCTGATGCACGAATTCTGGGCGTTTTGGGCGGCATGGGGCCGCTGGCGAGTGCATGGTTCATGCAGCGCCTGACGTTGCTGACACCGGCGGAGCGTGATCAGGACCATATCCCCGCAATCCTGTGGTCCGACCCGCGCGTGCCGGACCGCACGGCGGCGCGGGTTGCGGGCGGGGAAGACCCTTTGTCGGCGCTGGTGCGCGGCATTCGCGGGCTGGAAGCCGCCGGCTGCGGTGCCATCGCCATTCCCTGCAACACCGCCCATGGCTGGTATGATGGGATGGTTGCCGCGACGAAGCTTCCCATTCTGCATATTGTGGATGCGGCGGGTGCTGAGTTGCAGCGGCTTGGGGTTGCGGGCGGGCGCATTGGCGTGATGGGCACGGCAGGCACACTCGCGATGCGGCTTTATCAGCAAAGGCTTGATGCGCTTGGCTATGAATGCCTGACGCCGAGCGATGATGAAATGCAAAGCCGCGTTACGCCCGCGATCACGGCAGTGAAGGCGAATAAGCTTGTCGAATCCTATGAACCCTTGGCGGAAGTGGCGCAGAGCCTGATGGCGCGGGGTGCGCGGGCGGTAGTGCTGGGGTGTACGGAAATACCGCTTGGCATCGCGGCGGGGCCGGCGCTACCGTTTCCGGTGGCGGATACCATTGATGCGCTGGCGCGGGCGGCGATTGGCTGGGCGAAGGGGTAACGAGTAATGCGGGGCATCATGCTGGCCAATACAAACGCCCTAGGAATATGAGATGCGCGTCGCCCCTAGTGTTCTCCGATAGCTCTTTTTCTCCGCGGTATTGGATTGTTTGAGAAAGTGAACTTTGACGCTCGCCCTTAACTACCTTCGCAGGTCCCCGGGTGCTGGCAGCGGCGGTCAGCGGGTCAGCGCAGCGAAAAAGAGCGACATAAGGGGGGGATGTTTTTAGGTAAAAACACAGATCGCGGCACTCCGCATCGCTCCATTAAACCAATTTTTCCGATTGCCCATGGCACTACTAGTATATTAATGTGTTTTTGCAACGAGGTGCCAATGGTCGTACGAATTTTGCCAAAAATTAGTTTAGCACTTGGCTGTGGACTAGTTTTGGCTGGATGCCAGCAGAACGCGAACTGGGCCAATGAATTCGCTTTGAAAGCTGGGGCTCCCCTCCCGAATGCAGCCCAACTGCGCGAACGCGAGAGTGCGCGCTTTGCGTTACGCGACGAGACGACACTCCTGGTGGAGGCAACTGCAGTTCTTCAGGATCTAGGCTTCACGGTGGAGGAGAGCGCGCCTCGCCTTGGTGTATTGGCTGGCGCAAAGGATCGCGACGCCACGGAAGTTGGGCAAGTGGCTGGGCAAATCGCTATAGCCGTAGGACTCGCTCTTCTGGGCGTTCAGTACAACCCTGTTTGGGATAAGGATCAATTTATTCGCTTTACACTGACAACCCTTCCCCTCAAGTCGGAGGGTGCAGTCAAGATGCGCGTAAGTTTTGAGCGTATCATTGTGAATAATCAGGGCCTCGCAAGGGCGGAAAGGCTCGATGCACCTGTCCAGCCCCCTTTTTATGTACCGGTGATTTATGGGTTTACTAAGTATGTTTCGGGTGCCGGCGGCCGCATGCCGAGGGCGTGGTGTGGCCGGATATGGTTATATTGGTTGAGCCATTGATTGATGATGGCCTGGGCCTGGCGGGTGGTGCCAAACCAT
>VGDL01000008.1 GCA_016869735.1 Alphaproteobacteria bacterium | reverse complement strand
GCCGCCGCCGCCATGGCATCAAGCCCAAGCTTGGCGCCGAGTGTCGCGAAGGCGCGCTCTGCGGCCGCCATATCCAGCTTGCGTTTGCCGCCCAGGAAATTCGCGGCATCCAGATAGCCCAGTACCAAATTGGCATCCGTCACCGCCGGTTCCGTGCCACCCTGCCCATAGGCCGCCGGCCCAGGCACGGCGCCGGCGCTGCGTGGGCCAACCTGCAAGGTGCCGCCGGCGCCGACATGGCCGATGGAACCACCACCCGCGCCAAGGGTGACGATATCCAAGCTTTCCAGCGCAATGCGTTCGCCCGCGACATCACGCCCGCGACCCAGCGCGGCATCGCCTTCCTGAATCAGCGCAATATCGGTGGAGGTCCCGCCGACATCAAAGGTGATCAGATCCTGGCCTAGGCCGCGTTCCGCCAAGGCAACGCCCGCCGCAACACCGCCCGCCGGGCCTGACAGTGCTGTGCCCACCGCCAAGCGCGCGGCTTCTTCAACCGGGGCCACACCGCCATGGGAGAGAATGACAAACACCGGCCCGCCATAGCCCGCCTGTTCCAGCCGCCCACGCAGCCGCGCCAGATAGCGCGAGACAATCGGCCCCACATAGGCATTCACCGCTGCCGTGGAGAAACGTTCAAATTCCTTGATCTGCGGCAGAACCTCGGCCGAAGTGGTGATGAAAACCCCAGGCAGCGCCGCGCGCAACGCCTCGGCTGCTTCGTTTTCATGCCGCGCATCGCGCCAGGAATGGAGGAAACATACCGCGACCGCCTCGACCTTTTCCGCGCGCAATTGCGCGATGGCGGCATTGAGGGAGGCGTGATCCAGCGGCACTTCCACCCGCCCATCCGGGCGCAGCCTTTCGCGTACGGAAAGCCGCAAGCGGCGCGGCACCAACGCGGGTGCAGCGGGCAGGCGCATATTGTATCGTTCAGGCTTCAGGCCTTCACGCATTTCGATCACATCGCGATGCCCTTCCGTGGTGAGCATCGCAATTTTCGCCCCTTTGCGTTCCAACAGCGCATTGGTGGCAACGGTGGTGCCATGGACGATGCGTTCCGTCTGCCGCAACAAATCGGCAAGCGTGACGCCAAGCGTTTCCGCGAGAACCGCAAGCCCCGCAACAACGCCTTCCGATTGATCGGCTGGCGTGCTGGCCGCCTTGGCGAGCGTTGTGGTGCCATCCGCAGCGACACAGACCACATCGGTGAAAGTGCCGCCGACATCAACGCCAATACGGTAGGTCATACCAGGCCCTCCGCCGCATCAGCCGCGCGTGCAGCGGGATCACGTTTGTCAGGCGACCCCCAACCGCCGCCGCCGCCGGAAAGCACATGCAATTGATCACCCGGCGCCAGCGGAATGCCGACTTCCTTGGTGCGCAAATCCCGCGCGCTACCATCGGCGCGTTCCAGCCGATAGTGGTGTGGTGCGCCATCCTGGCCACCCAGCATCCCCGCCGCGCCGTAACGCACACCATCGCCGGCGGTATTCGCCACCGCCGGGCCATCGGTTTCGAGCTTCAGCAGCAAATCGCCGCCAAGCCCGCCGCGATAAGTGCCATCACCCGCGCTGCCGGGGCGAAATTCATGACGCGCGAAGAATAGCGGGAAACGTGCCTCCGCCATTTCCACACTGCCGAATTTCAAACCGCCGGCGGAATGCCATTCGCCTGCCGTGGACCAACCATCGCCGCCCGAGGAACCCCCGCCACCTGGTCGCGCATGAAACATATGCCAGACAAAAAAGCGCCCCGGCCGGCGCGGATCGCGCCCCTTGATCGCGACACGAAAGCGCCGGCCCCAGCCGCCCATGGCGCGATCAGGGCAGGCGTTCGCCAGCGCCTTGACCACCGCCTCTACAATCTCATTCGAACAATGCGATGTGCACATGGTCACCGGCGCGCCTTCCGCGGCCCAAACCACCGTGCCTTCGCGCGCCTTGATCGTGAGTGGACGGAAGCAGCCATCATTCTTCGCCACTTCCGGATCAAGCAGGAAGGCAAGCGCCATGCGCACCGCACTCGCCATATTGGGATAGGATGAATTGACGAAGCCTGGCGTCTGCGGCGCGCTTTCCGTGAGGTCTACGGTCAGATGATCACCCTGTTTCGTGACGCGCGCACGAATGGCGATATCCTTGCCGCCAAAGCCATCATCATCCAGAAACGCCTCACCCAACCAAGTGCCATCCGCCCAGGTGGAAATGATGCGCCTGGTATGCGCTTCTGCCAGCTTCAAGATGGCATCCACCGCCGCCACGGTGGTATCCGCGCCATAACGCGCGAGCACCGACAGCAGGCGTTTTTCGCCAAGATGCGCGGCACCGATCATCGCCATCAGATCACCGCGCACATCGCGCGCGAGGCGCGTATTGGTGATGATCATGCGGACAAGGTCTTCGCGCGGCAGGCGCCCCTGGCCGAGCAGAATGGGCGGCACGCGCAGCCCTTCCTGCCAAATCTCCGTCGCGCCGGGATTATAGCCGCCATGGGTGGCGCCACCGATATCTGTGTGATGCGCGCGCACAACGGACCAGAATACCAAGCGCCCTTCGGCAAAGACCGGCACAATGGCCGTCAGATCCGGCAAATGTGACCCGCCATGATAGGGGTCGTTCAACAGATAGATATCGCCTTCCTGCACGCTATCGCCAAAGGCATCACGCACCGCCTGCACGGCAAAGGGCATGGCGCCAACATGCACCGGGATATGATCCGCCTGCGCCACCAGCCGCGCTTCGGCATCACACAGCGCAATGGAGAAATCGCGGGACGAGTTCAGGATTTGCGAATAGGCGGTGCGCAGCATCGCCTCCCCCATTTCCTCCACAATGGCGCGGAAACGGTTATCGAGGACCGAGAGCGTGACGGGATCAGGGGCGGTTTTCATGGGGTGAAGGCTTCCCCCGAAGGCGCCCGCCGTCAAGGCTTCGCAGCGGGGCAAAACAGGGCCATGATCCCCTCAACCAACGCAGGAGGAAACCATGGCCGTTCATGTCGCATCACCTGACCTGAAAATTATCGCCGAGGGGTTGCGCTTCCCCGAAGGCCCGGTTGCCATGCCCGATGGGTCTGTGGCGCTGGTGGAAATCGAAGCCCGGCGCATCACAAAAGTGGCGCCCAATGGCGCCAAGACCACGATTGCGACTGTAGAAGGTGCGCCGAATGGTCTGGCGCTGGGGCCGAATGGCAGTTTCTATGTCTGCAATAATGGCGGCTTCACCTGGCATGAAGAACCGGGGATGCTGCGCCCGAGTGGCCAGTCGCCGGATTATTCGGGCGGGCGGATTGAACGGATTGATGGCGCGAGCAGCAAGGTTGAAGCGCTGATCCGGGTTTGCGATGGGCGGCCTTTGCGTGGCCCGAATGATTTGATGTTCGATGGCAAGCGCGGTTTCTGGTTTTCCGATCTCGGCAAGGTGCGCGCGCGGGATCGCGACCATGGCGGTGCGTATTGGGCATCGGAAGACGGATCGCGCGTAGTGGAAGCGGCCTTCCCGATATTTGGCGGCGCCAATGGCATTGGTGTCAGCCCTGATGGCAAGACGCTTTATGTGGCCGAGACCGAAACCGGCCGGCTTTGGGCCTGGGATATTGAAGCGCCCGGCAAGTTGAAGAAGGAGCCCTGGCCATCAAGTGCAGGCGGGCGCGTGTTGTGCCAATTCCCTGGTTATCGGCGCTTGGATAGCCTCGCGATTGCAGCGTCAGGCAATATCATTGTGGCGACACTGGTTTCGGGGGAAATCACCACCGTGTCACCTTCGGGCGAGATTCTCCGCACTGTGAAAATGCCCGAACGCATGCCGACCAATATCTGCTTCGGCGGGCCGGATATGCGCACGGCTTATATTACGCTGTCCAACACTGGGAAGTTGGTCGCGATGCAATGGGATGAGCCAGGGCTAAGACTTCCCCATAATTGAGGAGCGGCGCGCGTTACCCCAATTCGGCCAGCACATCCGCCGTGTGCTGGCCAAGCGCCGGGGCTTCCGCCACAAAATGGCCAAGCCCCGGTAGCATTGGCAGTGGCACCGCGCCCAATTGCGGCTGCGCAATGCGCGCGGCGGCGCCATAGGCGACCACATGTTCATTCGCCAGCCAATCAAGCGGCGTATTCACGCGGTCAGCGAGCAGCCTTTCGCCCTGTAAGATCGCCACCCATTCCGCGACGGGCTTCTTCAGGAAGGCAGCGCGAATAATGGCGTAAAGCGCATCCCTATTCTGCCAGCGCAGATCGAAATTCAGGAAGCGCGGATCGGCGGCGATATCAGCCACGCCCAGCGCGCCGCAGAGCTTCGGCCATTCCGCTTCCCGCACCAGCGTAATCATCACCCAGCCGCCATCGGCAGCGCGATAAGCCCCAGCCGGCGCGTTGGGTGGCGCTGCTGATTTGCCCTGCACACCCCATTCGCCGATCTGATGCGTCAGCAGATTCGACGTCGCGGCCATGAGTGACATGTCAATCACGCGCCGACGCGGCGTGCTATCCTGCGCGCGCGCGGCGAGTGCTACTTGTACGGCTGAGAAGGCATAAATCCCCGTCGCCATATCGGCGATGAAGGCGCCGGCCTTATGCGGCGCGCCATCCGCACCCTCATTCAAGCTGACGAAGCCGGAAAAGGCTTGCGCCACGGAATCCGTACACGGCCGTTCCGCATAAGGCCCGCTTTGCCCGAAGCCGGAAATGGACAGACACACCGCATCCGGCTTGGCGTTTTCCGGCCCAAGGCCGATGCGCGCGGCCACGCCGGGGCGGAAGGCTTCAATCAGCACATCGGCTTGTGAAGCCAAGGCCGCCGCAGCGCGCTTGCCTTCTTCCGATTTCAGATCCAGCACGACGGAGCGTTTGCCGCGATTGAAACACACCGTCATGACCGAAACCGTATCCTTGGCCGTGCCAAGCCCGCGCGACCAATCGCCTTCCGGAGGTTCCAGCTTAATCACATCGGCGCCACAGGCGGCCAGCATCATACCGCAATAGGGGCCCGCAATGCCCTGGCCCGCATCCAGCACCCGAAGGCCCTTATAGGGCCGCATCGCTTCATTCATCGCCTTTCCTCCAGCGCCAAATCACGCCTATCCTGACGCCAAATCAGGATTAGGGAAGGGGCCAGCTATGAAGATCACACGCCGCGCCGCACTTGCGGGCGCCTTATTGCCATTTGCAGCGCGGGCGCAGGCGCCGGAATGGCCAAGCCGCCCGGTGCGCTTCATTGTGCCCTATCCGCCAGGTGGACCCACCGACATTATGGGCCGCATCGTCGCGCAAGCCGTGCAGGGGCCGCTTGGTCAGCCTTTCGTGGTGGAAAATCGCGCCGGCGCCAATGGGCTGATCGGGTCTGAGCAAGCGGCGCGCGCCGCGCCGGATGGCAGTACCTTTTTGGTGAATGCCTCGGCCCATGTGATCGTGCCGCACTTAACACCACAAATGCCGATTAATGTGCTGGCGGATTTCGCGCCGGTGACGAATATCGCCTCCGTGCCCTTATGGCTGGTGGTGAACCCCGCGCTGCCGGTGCGGAGTGTGGCGGAATTCATCGCCTATGCGCGCGCCAATCCGGGGCGGATTGCTTATGCGTCGTCTTCCCAAGGCGGTGCACCGCATCTGGCGGGGGAATTGTTCAAGCTGATGACCGGAACCGATCTGGTGCATGTGCCCTATCGCGGCAGCGGGCCGGCGGGGCAGGATTTGATCGCCGGCACTGTGCAGGCGATGTTCGATTCCGTGCCGGCCAGCGCGGGCGCGGTGCGTGATGGCCGCTTGCGGGCCTTGGCGGTGACAACGCGCAATCGCATCGCGCCCTTCCCCGATTTGCCGACCATCGCCGAAGCCGGGGTGCCTGGTTACGAGATTTCCACCTGGTACGGCATTTGGGCGCCGGCGCGCACGCCGCCCGCCGTTATCGCACGCCTGCAACAGGCGGTTGCCAGCGCAGCACGTAATCCTGAAACCCGCGCGCGGTTTGATGCGCTGGGCGCCGAGCCCGTGGCCGATAGTCCAGAAGATTATGCGCGTTTCGTTCGTGCGGAATATGATCGTTGGGGCAAGCTGGTGCGCGATGCGGGAATAAAATTGGATTGAGGGTGAAGCGATGGAAACCGATTATCTGGTGATTGGCGCGGGGTCTGCCGGCTGTGTGGTGGCAAGCCGGCTTGGCATGGCCGGGCGGCGCGTCACGCTGCTGGAGGCCGGGCCGAAAGATCGCCACCCCTGGATTCATATCCCTGCCGGCATGTTGAAGCTGATGCAGAATCAGAAGCTCGTGAATTGGGGCTACACCACGGAAGCCGATACAGGCAGCAATAATCGCGAAATCCGCTGGCCACGCGGGCGGACCTTGGGCGGCACATCTTCCATCAATGGCATGCTTTACGTGCGCGGCAATCCGGCTGATTTCGATCTTTGGGCACAAATGGGCTGCCGTGGTTGGAGTCATGAGGAAGTGCTGCCGCTGTTTCGTCGCAGCGAAACCTATCGCAATGGCGGCGATCCTTTGGTACGCGGCCAGGATGGGCCTTTGCAGGTGGAAGATTACCGCACCATTCTGCCGCTCACGCATCGTTTCATCGAAGCGGCGCAACAGGCGGGCCATCCCTTCCGCCAGGATTTGAATGGCGTTGAACAGGAAGGTGTCGGCTATTCGCAAATGACGCGGATTGGCCGTTGGCGCGGTTCCACCGCCCGCACCTATCTGGCGCAGGCGGGGGATAAGGTGCAGGTGGAAACCGAAGCCCAGGTCACGCGGTTGCTATTCGAAGGCAAGCGCTGCGTGGGCGCGGAGTTTCGCCAAGGCGGCACGTTCAAGCAAATCCGTGCGCAGCGGGAAGTGATCCTGTCCGGCGGCGCGGTGAATTCGCCGCATGTACTGCAAATCTCCGGCATTGGTCCCGCCGAGCATTTGCGTGCGCTGGGGATTGAGGTGGTGCAGGATATGCCCCAAGTGGGCGCCAATCTGCAGGATCATTACGTCACACGCGTGCAGCATCGTGTGAAGGACAGCATCAGCACCAATCAATTGGCGCGCGGGTTGCGCCTGGTGGAGCAGGTGGCACGGTTCTTTACGGTCGGCAATGGTGCGCTCACTTTTGGTGTGACCACGGCGCAGGTTTTTGCACGCTCCCGCGAAGGGCTCGCCAGCCCTGATCTGCAATTGCTGTTCACGCCAGCGAGCTATGCGCTGGGTCAGTTTGGCGTGCTTGAGAAAGAACCCGGCATGACCTGCGCCATTTGTCCGGTGAAGCCCGATAGTCGCGGCACGGTCATGGCGAAATCTGCCGATCCTTCTGAAAAACCCGCCATTCGGCCGAATTACCTCTCGGCACGGAGCGATCAGGAATTGCTTGCGCGTGGGCTGCGCATGGTGCGGCAGATTTTCGCACAGGCCGCCATCACGCCCTATAGCGTGAAGGAAATTCTGCCGGGGCCAGCCGTGCAAAGCGATGATGAATTGCTCGCCTTCGCGCGCCAATATGGTACGACAATCTATCACCCGGTCGGCACCTGCCGTATGGGCGAAGACCCGGCGAGTGTGGTGGATAGCCGCCTTCGGCTGCGTGGCATTGCGGGCTTGCGTGTGATTGATGCGTCCATCATGCCAACACTCACGACGGGCAATACCAATGTGCCGACCATCATGATTGGCGAAAAAGGTGCTGATATGATCATGCAGGATGAGGCCGCGTAATGCGTGCCATCATTTGCGAAAGTTGGCGTGATTTCTCAGATCTTGAAATCAAGGATGTGTCGCGCCCAGCGCTCCGCCCACGTAGCGTGCGGATCAAGGTTGCGGCGGCGGGGGTTTCCTTTGCCACGCAATTGGTGGTGGCGGGGAAGTATCAGCGCAAACCGCCTTTGCCCTTCACGCCTGGGACAGAAATTGTCGGCACCGTGCTGGAAGCCGCACCTGATGCGGATGCACCGCCGCCTGGGGCGCGGGTATTTGCCGTGGTGGATTGGGGCGGCATGGCGGAAGAAGCCATCGCCGATGATATCCACACCATCGCCATTCCGGACGGCCTGCCTTTGGAACCCGCCGTGGCTTTCCCGATTTCCTATCCAACCGCCGGTGCGGCTTTGCTCTGGCGTGGCCGGATCAAGGCAGGCGATTGGGTGCTGGTGCATGGCGCGGCGGGTGGCGTTGGCCTCGCCGCGGTTGAGATCGCCAAAGCGTGCGGCGCGAAGGTGATTGCGCGTGCGGGCGCGGCGAAGCATGAGATGCTGCGTGCCCGCGGCGCGGATGCAGTGCTGGATAGTGCGGCACCCTTTCGTGATGCGGTGCGCGCTGCCACCGGTGGGCGCAGCGTGGATTGCCTTGTGGATACGATTGGCGGGCCTGCCTTTGATGAAAGCCTGCGGTGTCTCGCGGATGGTGGCAATCTTGTCGTAGTGGGCTTCGCCGGTGGTGGCATTCCAACGCTGCAAACCAATATCCTGCTGCTCAAGAATATCGGTGTGATTGGCGTGAATTGGGGCACCTATGTCGGTTGGTCCCCGGGTGATGGGCGCCGCGGCCACGCGCCCGCCGCGCGTGCGCTATGGGATCAATTGATGGCGTGGTGGAAGGCGGGCGCGCTGAAGCCCGAAATCCATGCGGCCTATCCCTTGGAGCAATTCCGTGAAGCGATGGATGAGGTTTCAGCCCGGCGCAGCGCGGGCCGGGTGATCCTGCGCCCCTGACGCTGGGCGCGATGGAACCCCCCGCCGCCCATGCCAATCACCGCGTCATTGCGTTGATTGTTGCCTCTGCGCTGCTCATGCAAAACCTCGATAGCGCCGTGGTCGCCACCGCGCTGCCCAGCATGGCGCGCGATATGGGCGAAGACCCGGCGCGGCTGGGGGCGGCCATCACATCCTATCTTGTCGCACTTACGGTCTTTATTCCGTTCTCGGCCTGGATCGCAGATCGCTTCGGCGCCAAGCGCGTTTTCATGCTGGCGATTATTGTTTTTGTTTTGGCCTCCGCGCTTTCAGGTCAGGCGCGTGGGCTTGAGGACCTTATTGCTTTTCGCATTCTGCAAGGTGCCGGCGGCGCGATGATGTTCCCGGTCGGGCGACTTTTGTTACTGCGAGGCGTGCGCGAGGAAGAACTGCTTTCCGCCATGGCCTGGCTGACGATGCCAGCGCTTCTTGGGCCTGTCTGTGGTCCGCCGCTTGGGGGAATCCTCACTGATCTTTTCGGCTGGCGCGCTGTGTTCTGGATAAATGTGCCAATCGGGCTGATCGGGTTTTTGCTGGTCGCTTGGAAAATCCCCGCGATCCCACCAACCAATCCGGGCAGGCCAGATATACTTGGCTTGGCACTCGTGGGGCTTGCCTTGGCACTTGGCATGTTTGGGCTTGAAACCGTGGGGCGGCAGGTGGTGGCAGAACCCTGGCCTGGGGTTGCGCTGGCGGCTGGTTTGCTGATTGGCGTTGCGGCTTTTTTCCATTGCCGCAGCGCACCACGCCCGGCGATTGATATTGCGCTGCTCAAGATCCCCACCTTTCGCCAGCCAGCACTTTTCGGCAGCCTGTTTCGTGTGGGTGCCGGCGCGGTGCCCTTTCTGGTACCCATCATGCTACAAATCGGCTTTGGCATGTCGGCGTCCGAAAGCGGGCTGATATCCTTCGCGACCGCGCTTGGCGCCTTCACGATGAAGCCGCTGGTGCGCCCGTTGCTCAGGCGCTTTGGCTTTCGGAATGCGCTGCTGATCAATGGTGTTTTGGCGTCAGCCGGGATTGCGCTGCTGGCCTTGCCGAACCCTGCCTGGCCTGCGGCGGCAATTTTCCTGCTGCTCGCCTGCGGGGGCTTGTTTCGCAGCCTGCAATTCACCTCCCTCAATACGCTGGTATTTGCAGATGTACCGCCCGAGAAGCTTTCCGCCGCCACCAGCTTTTACAGCACGCTGCAACAATTATCGCCCGCGCTTGGCGTAGTATTGGCCACCGTAACGCTGGAGGCATCTCGCCTTTTTGTGGGCCGTGCAGAGCTTGCATTGGCGGATTTTTCCAGCGGCTTTCTGGTGGCGGCCATGGTCACGCTATTGTCAGTTCCGATGCTCGCAGCGCTCAGCCGTGATGCGGGGGCCGAGGTTTCGGGGCATAAAGCCCCATGATGCATCCGCCCGCGTGACATGCCATAAGCTGCCGTGCCTTTGGCGAGGAACCCCCAAATGATGCTGCCGCGCCTTTTGCTGACGCTGATATTGGCCTTTGCCCCTGTTGCTGCCTGGGCGCAGGGATTTGATCTGCCGGGCCTGCCGCAGGAAGCCGGCGCCTATCAGCAAAGCCTGCAACGCCGCTTCCCCGCCGGCGGAACGCCGCAGCAGCGCGCCACCGCCGAACGCCGCGCGCAGGATGCGGCCGCGCGGCGTGATTTTGCCGCTGCTGCTACCGCCCTGGAAGAACGCATTGGGCTTGGCAATAGCAATGCCGATCATTGGCTGGCGCTGGCTGAAGCGCAGCTTGCCCGCACGCCGCCTGAAAACAACCGCGCCCTGCAAGCCGCCTGGCGCGCCTTTCAATTCGCCCCGGGTGGCGAGCCCGAGGTGCCGCCCCTGCTGCTGATTGCCGAAGCTTTGCGCCGGCAGAATCGTCTGGCGCAACAGGTGGAAGCGCTTGAAGCGGTCATGGAACGCATGCCCAATGATGCGCGCCATAAGGCCGCGCTTGATACCGCGCGCCGTGCAGCGGGCATGCTGGTGCGTCGCGTGAACCCGGAACCAGATGCCGAACCAGCGCGCGCCTGCATCACTTTCACCATCCCGCCTGCGCGGCGCAGTGATTGGCGCGCGGAAGATTGGGTGCGCGCTGATCCCGCGCTGCCAAATCTGACCATCGAACGCGAAGCGGATCAGCTTTGCGTTGGCGGCCTGCCCTGGGGCCAGACCACGCGGCTGATCTTGCGTGCTGGCCTGCCGGGCGAAGGCGGCAATCTGCGCGCCGATACACCGCTTGCCATCGCCATGCCGGATCGCAGCGCGCGCATTATCTTTGAAAGCCGCGCCTTCATCCTGCCGCGCGGTCAGGCGCCGCGCGTTGGTGTTGCCACTGTGAATGTCGAGAAACTGCAGCTTCGTCTGGTGCAGCTTTCCGAACGCAATCTGATTACGCTCCGCGAACGCTGGCGGCCAGGTGAGGCGTTAGACCAATGGATGGCGCAATATATCGGCGAACAAAGCGGGCGCGTCTTGTGGGAAGGCAGCGCGGAATTGCAGGGCGGTGCGCCCAATCGCCTCACGCGTCATGCGCTGCCGCTTACTGATCTGCTGCGCGATGCTTCGCCAGGGCTTTATGTGATCACGGCACGGCAGGCGGATGCGCGGCGCGGCGAAGCCACCGCCGCTGCCTTTCCATTCTTCGTGACGGATATTGCGCTCACGGCCTGGCGCGGCGCGGATGGGCTTGCCGTACAGGCGCGCGGCTTTCATTCGGGGCAGGTTCAATCCGGCCTGCGTGTGGCGCTGATGGCGCGCAACAATGATGTGCTGGCCGAAGCGCGCACGGATGCGGCGGGGCTCGCGCGTTTTCCAATCGCGCTGCTACGTGGGCAGGGGCCGCTTGCACCCTTCGCCATTCATGCGGAAGCGCCGGATGATCTTGCCGCGCTTAATCTTGAAGCGGCGAGTTTTGATCTTTCGGATCGTGGTGCTGCGGGCCGCGCGCATCCCGGCCCGCTTGATGCCTTCCTGTGGCTGGATCGCGGCATTTACCGCCCAGGCGAAACCGTTAATCTGACCGGGCTTTTGCGTGATGCCGCAGGCAATCCGCAGGATTTGCCTATCAGGCTCCGGCTGCGGCGGCCCAATGGGCAGATCGCGGCAGAAATCACGCCACCGCGCGTGATGGGCGGCGCGATTTCCTGGCCGCTTCGGCTTTCCGATGGTGCCATCTACGGTCAATGGAATATTGAAGCGCTCGCTGATCCTGCATTGCCGCCAATTGGGCGCGCACAATTCCGCGTGGATGCTTTTGTGCCGGAAGGTTTGGAAGTCTCTTCCGGGCCAGCGCCAGGGCCTTTGGTGCCGGGCAGCACCGCGCTTGATCTGCCTGTCACCGCGCGCTTCCTGTATGGTGCGCCGGGTGCTGGGCTTGCGGGCAATGCGGAGATTCGCCTGCTGCCGGACCCCGAGCCTTTTGAAGCCTGGCGCGGTTGGCGCTTTGGCCTGCAAGATGAAAACTTCGCACCGGATCTGATCCGCCAAGAAATCGCGCCGCTGGATCGTGAAGGGCGCGGTGTTGTTGCGCTGACGCTACCGCGCGCACCGGATACAACGCTGCCCATCAAGGCCAATGTCACGCTGGCGATTGCAGAACCCGGCGGGCGTGAAAGCCGCGCGCAGATTGCCGTGCCGGTGCGCGCTGCGGGCTTATTCCCTGTGCTTCGCCCAAGCTTTCAAGGCGATGCGATAGATGCTGGCGCGGAAGCAGCTTTTGATATCGCAGCCGTCGCACCCGATGGCAGCGGGGTACCCGCGCGGCTGCGCTTGCGTCTGCTACGCGAAAGGCCAGATTGGCGATTGGTGATGCGTGATTCCATCGCGCGGTTTGAAACCGTATGGCGCGATGAACCGGTAGATGCGGCGGAGCTTACCATCACCCCCGCCGCGCCCACGCGCTTTGCGCGCAGCCTGCCCTTTGGTCGCTATCGGCTTGAAATCTCTGATACCGATGGGCTTGGCATGGCGTCCTATCGCTTCCGCGCTGGCTGGGCTGGCGTGGAAAGCGCGGAAATTCCGGACCGGATTGATGTTGCAGCAGAACGCCGCAATTTCGCGGTTGCTGAGGTCGCGCGGCTGCGCATCACACCGCCCTTTGCTGGGCCCGCGACCGTTGCGGTGCTGACGGATCGGTTGGTGTCTTTGCGTGAAATCACACTTTCCGAAGCGGGTACAGATATCGAAGTGACGGTGGATGCTGCCTGGGGGCCAGGTGCCTATATCGCCGTGACGGCCTATCGCCCGGGTGAGGCGCGTGAAGGCCGGCCTGGCCGCGCCCTTGGCCTGGCCTGGATCGGGCTTGATCCCGCACCGCGCCGGCTTGATGTAGCTATCACCGCCCCCGAACGCATCCGCCCGCGCCAGCGCGCCGAAATCGCGATCCGCATTACGGGCGCGGGTGATCAAGCCATGGTGACACTCGCTGCCGTGGACGAGGGAATTTTGCGCCTGACCGGTTTTGCCTCCCCCGATCCGGTGGCGCATTTTCTGGGCAAGCGCGCACTTGGCGTTGATATTCGCGATTATTACGGGCGGTTATTGGCGCCAGCGGAAGGCTCGCTTGCCTTGTTGCGGCAAGGCGGTGATGGCGGTCTGGCAGGGATGGGCATTCAGCCACCGCAAAGGCTGGTTTCCTTATTTTCCGGCCCGGTGCGCGTCGGCGCCGATGGGAATGCGGTGATCACGCTTGATGTGCCGGATTTCGCCGGCGAATTGCGCCTGATGGCGGTGGCTTGGGAAGGGGCGCGCATTGGTGCGACAAGCCGCGCACTGACTGTGCGCGATCAGGCAGTGGTGGAAGCTGCGCTACCGCGCTTCCTCGCCCCCGGTGACACGGCGCGGCTGCCGGTACTGATGCACAACATCGAATTGCCCGCAGGTGAGATTGTCGCTGAGCTCAGCACCGAAGGTGAGGTTGCGATTGAAGGGCCAGTGCGCCTGGCAGCGCCGCTTGCCACGGGTGAACGCGCCGCGCCAGCCACGGGGCTGCGCGCGCTCGCCGGCGGTGAGGGATTGTTGCGGTTGCGCCTCAGCGGGCCTCAGGGCTTCAGTGTCACGCGCGAAAGCCGCGTCACCATTCGCCCCGCGCGCCCGCTGCTGACTGATGTGCAATCGGCCGAATTGCCTGGCGGGGCAGAACGCGAGGTAGCACCCGCCCTAGATCGTTTCATTCCCGGCACGGCACGGGCGGAACTCAGCCTTGGTGCCGTAGTGCGGTATGACGCAGCGGCGGCCTTGCGCGCCGTGGAGGCCTTTCCGCTCGCGTGTCTGGAACAAAGCGCCGCGCGCGCGATTGCGTTGAGTGCGGGGCTATTCGCGACCAATGGCGCCGACCACGCGGCGCGGCTGCAAGCGGCGGTGCAGGCCGTTTTGGATCGTCAGCGTTTTGATGGTGCTTTCGGTCTTTGGTCCGCCAATGCGGAAGCCGAATTATGGCTGACACCCTTCGCCGTTGAAGCCTTGCTCCGCGCCCGCGCTGCCGGCGCCACGCTGCCGGAAGCCGCCTTGAATGACGCGCTGCGTTTCCTGGATGACGCGGTGGGCGATACCGGCGAAACCACACCTGAAGAACGCGCCGCGCAAGCCTATCGGCTGCATGCGCTGGCCATGGCGGGGCGTGTGCGGCTGGGGGCGGCGCGACGGCTGATGGAGAATATGCGTGATATGCCAACGCCGCTTTCGCTGGCGCAGCTGGGCGCCGTGTTTGCGCGCGGCGGTGATCGGGCGCGGGCGGAACAGGCCTTCAACGCTGCGCTTACGAACCTCAGCCGGCGTTGGTGGAGCTTTGATTACGGCACAGCGCAGCGTGATGCGCTGGCGGTGGCCAGCCTGCTCAAGGAAAGCGGCTTGCTGGCGGATCGGTTGGCGGCGCTGATGGGGGTTTTGCCAGGTCAGAATTTCACGCCGGAAAATACCAGCACACAGGAACAGGCCTGGGCAGTACTGGCGGCGGCAAGGCTCGGCCAGGGCATGCGCTCCATTGAAGCCAGCCTGGATGGCGTGGCGCTGCCGGCTGCGCCGGTATTTGTGGCGCCGCTTCTGGGCCCTGCACAGCTGCGCAACCTTGGCGCTACGACAGTGTGGCAAATGGTTGCGACCAATGGCATCCCGCGTGAGGCGCCGCAGGCTGGGCGCCAAGGCCTGACCATACGGCGGCATTTCCATGCGCTGGATGGAAATGCGCTGAACTTGGATACAATCCGCGCTGGCGATGGCTTTATTCTGATCCTGGAAGCCCGCGCCGATGCAGATGACCGGCATCAATTGCTGCTGCAACAGGGGCTGCCGGCGGGGTGGGAAATCACTGGCCGTTTCGGCGCAGGAGAAGTTCCCGGCCTGCCCTGGCTTGGCGCATTGACCGGCATTGATAGCCAACCTGCCTTGGATGACCGCTTTGCCGCGGCGGTAACATTGGAAGGGGAAGGCCGCGTGGCGCGCATTGCGGTGCGGTTGCGCGCCGTTACGGCGGGTAGTTTTGAACTACCGGGCGCCGAGGCGCGGGATATGTATCGGCCAGGGTTTTTCGCGCGCCAGAATACTGGGCGGATTGCGATTGCGCCTTGACGCGGACCAAGTGGAAGGATGGGCATTGCCTGACACCCCACCTGGCCAAGCGATGCGTATCCGCAATCCTTGCGGCACTGTGCCGCCTTGGCGTTAGAATGATGTGGGCACGCTTGGCAGGATGAATATGGGCTTCACACAGACCATCGGCACCACGCGTTATGTCTTCCCCGATTTGAAGACATTACTTGCGCGCGCGACCCCCTTTCGGTCCGGCGATGCGCTGGCAGGTGTTGCCGCCGAAAGCGCGGAAGAACGCATCGCTGCGCAACGCGCCCTGGCTGATTTACCGGTCCGGCGCTTCCTGTCTGAAAGCGTCATCCCTTATGAAACAGATGAAATCACGCGCCTGATCCAGGACAGCCACAATAAGACAGCTTTTGCGCCCATCCGTAGCCTGACTATTGGCGGTTTGCGCGATTGGTTGCTTTCCGATGCTGCCGATACCACAGCACTTGCGGCTCTGGCGCCGGGCCTGACGCCGGAAATGGTGGCAGCCGTCAGCAAAATCATGCGGGCGGCGGATTTGATTTCAGTCGCGGCCAAATGCGTGAATATCACGCGGTTTCGCAATACCATCGGCCTGCAAGGGCGGCTTTCCATTCGCCTGCAACCCAATCACCCAACGGATGATGCGCGCGGCATCGCCGCCGCCACCCTGGATGGGCTTTTGCTTGGCGCTGGCGATGCGGTGATTGGCGTCAATCCCGCAACCGATAATGTGGACGCCGTGCTGCGTGTTCTGGATATGCTGGACCGGCTGCGTATTGCCTATGGTATCCCAACGCAAAGCTGCGTCTTGGCTCATGTCACCACCACCATGCGTGCCATGGATATGGGCGCACCAGTTGACTTGGTGTTTCAATCCATCGGCGGGACTGAGGGTGTCAATCGTTCCTTTGGCGTTGATCTGGCCTTGCTGACTGAAGCGCATGAACAGGCGCTTTCGCTCAAGCGCGGCAGTCTTGGGCAGAATGTAATGTATTTTGAAACCGGCCAAGGCAGCGCATTAAGCGCAGATGCGCATCACGGCGTGGATCAGCAAACGCTGGAAGCGCGCGCCTATGCGGTCGCGCGGCGCTTTTCGCCACTTTTGGTCAATTCCGTGGTGGGCTTCATCGGTCCCGAATATTTGTTTGATGGCAAGCAGATTCTCCGCGCCGGGTTGGAAGATCATTTCTGCGGCAAGCTGCTTGGCCTGCCGATGGGGGTTGATGTTTGCTACACGAATCACGCCGAAGCCGATCAGGATGACATGGATGCGCTGCTCACCTGCCTTGCCGCCGCGGGTGTCACTTACGTCATGGGCGTGCCAGGCGCGGATGATGTCATGCTCGCCTATCAATCTACCTCTTTCCATGACGGGCTTTATGCGCGCGCCGCACTCGGCAAACGCCCTGCACCGGAATTTGAGGATTGGCTTCACCGCATGGGTATCGGCAACACGACCGAGACGATACCTGCGCGCCTGTCACCCACGCTGATCGGCCTTGCATGAACGCGCCCAGCAAATGGCGCGATTTGCGCCGCTTCACGGATGCGCGCGTGGCACTGGGACGCGTTGGCAATGCGCTGCCCACTGCCGCGCATCTCGATTTTCAGGAAGCCCATGCGCGGGCGCGCGATGCCGTTTGGTCAAAGCTGGACGTGGCAGCGTTGGAGGCTGCGCTTACGCCGAATGGCCTGCCTATTCAGCGCGTGACAAGCCAGGCAGAGGAACGCCGACGCTTTCTGCTGCGCCCGGATCTGGGCCGCAAACTGCCGGAAGGCGCCACCCTGCCAAAGGCAAAGGGGAGCATCGCGCTGGTTGTGGCCGATGGGCTTTGCGCCAGCGGCGTGCAGCAACAGGCGCCAGCTTTGCTTGCCGCGCTGGTGCCGGCGCTTGCCAAGGCGGGCTTTACGCCCGGCCACATCATCATTGCTGAACAGGCACGCGTTGCGCTTGGGGATGATATTGCGGAAGCCATGGAAGCGGCAGCCGTGGTGGTGCTGATTGGCGAAAGGCCAGGGCTTTCCGCCACCGACAGCATGGGGCTTTACATCACCTGGGCCGCACGGCGCGGCAGTAATGACGCCATGCGCAATTGCATCAGCAATATCCGCCTGGGCGGGCTTGGCGCCGATTTTGCCGCCGCCAAGGCGCTGTGGCTATTGGTGGAAGCGCGCAAGCTTGGCGCCACGGGTGTCGCGCTCAAGGATGAAATGCCAAGCCATTATCGGCTGACGTAACGCCGCGCGCCTTCAGCCCTTGGCGCGCAACAATTTGCCCGGCAGCGCACCCGTATCATGCCCGGCTTCGCGGATGGGCTTGCCGGCGACCAGCGTCATGTCATAGCCATCAACGCGCTGCACCAAACGCCGCCCACCAGCTGGCAGGTCATAGATCATCTCAGGGTGATACAAGCGCAGCGCATCGAAATTGATGATGTTCACATCAGCCATGGCGCCAGGGGCCAGCCGCCCGCGATCCGTCAGGCCGAAGAAATCCGCAGTTTCACTCGTTTGCCGCTTCACCACGAATTCCAAGGGCAGCCCATCGCCGCGCTTCCGGTCCCGCGCCCAATGGGTCAGCATGAAGGTCGGCGTGGAGGCATCGCAAATCACGCCGCAATGCGCCCCGCCATCGGAAAGGCCAAGCACCGTTGCCTTGTCCATGTTCATTTCGCGCACCACGGAAAGATCACCCGTCACGTAATTGGTGACAGGAAAATAGAGCATCCGCCCACCATCAGCGCCAATCAGGAAATCATAGCAATAGGAAGCCGGGTCCTGCCCGGCCTTGGCGGCAAGTGCGGCGATGCTGCGTTCACGCGGCGGTTCATAATCCGGCGGATCACCCAATTCGAACATATTGTCCCAACGCGTCGCAATCTGCCGAGACAGCGGCGGCAGCACATCCAAAAGCCGCTTCGATGCTTCTTCCGACAGAATCTTGCGCCGTACTTCCGGATCACGCAGCCGCGCCAATTGCTCGGCAGGTGGCAACCCGGCCAGCGCTGCAAAACTTTCGCGCAAGGCAAAGGGATTGAGCGATGTGGTCAGCCCCAGGATCAGCCCCACAGTGCGCCCCGCCACTTGCGCGGCAAGGCTGAGCCCTTCGGCACGCGCCTGGTGCACGCCCTGCATCAATCGCTTCCAACGCTGCGGGTCATAGGCGCGATCAGTCAGCAGGAACCAAACCGGGCGCTTGGTGGATTTCGCCACTTCACGCAGCCAACGAAATTCCGCAGCTTCATCCTCAAAATCGCTCAACATGCCAAAGGTGCCGCGCCCCGCCTTGCCCATGGCGCCACCAATGGCGAGCAATTCCTCTTCTTCCGCATAACGGCCCGGCACCAGATCACCCGCCAGCGTCTTGTGCTGATCAGTGCGCGATGTGGTGAAGCCGAAGGCGCCAGCTTCCAACGCTTCCTGCGTCAACCGCGCCATCGCTTCAATATCATCGCCTGTCGCGTTTTCGCGCTTCAGGCCACGATCGCCCATGACATAGACGCGCAAGGGATGATGTGCGAGCTGCGCGCCGATATTCAGCGAGCGCGGCATCGCATCCAAAGCATCAAGATATTCAGGGAAGCTTTCCCAATTCCATTTCAGCCCTTCGGTCAGCGTGATGCCGGGGATATCTTCCACGCCTTCCATCAGATCAATCAGCGCCTGATGGTGGCTTTTCTGCACCGGTGCGAAGCCAACGCCGCAATTGCCGAACAGCAACGTCGTCACGCCATGCCAGGATGAAGGCGCAAGCTTCGGGTCCCAGGTGGCTTGGCCATCATAATGCGTATGCACATCCACCCAGCCTGGCGTCACCAGCCGGCCTTCGGCTGCAACATCGCGCCGCGCCGGGCCGGCCTTGCCGCCAACTTGCGTGATGCGGTCACCATCAATCGCGACATCACCAGTATAGCGTGGCGTGCCAAGCCCATCCACAATCGTGCCGCCACGAATCACAATATCATGCATGGTACGTCTCCATCGGGCCTGATGCCGAGCCCGGAATGCCTTGGGGCCAGGTTGCTTCGGCTGTCAGGCTAACCAAAGCCCCCCGCACGGGCAAGCGCCGCGCGCCTTGCCCCGCCCGCCTGCGCTGTCTAGCCTGACGCATCAGCCGGGGCGGGCCGCTTTCGGCAGCCAAGACAATAAGGAAGCACACATGACCACGCCCAAGAAACCACGCTTTCCCACCCTGACGCCCGAGAGCATGAGCGCGGAACAGCGCGCCGCCGCTGAGGGCATTATCAGCGGTCCGCGCGGCGGCTTGCGCGGCCCCTTCAATGCCTGGCTGCGCAGCCCGGTTTTTGCCGATAGAATGCAAAAGGTTGGCGAGTATTTGCGCTTCAACAGCTCCATCCCCGCTGATCTCAATGAATTTGCCATCCTGATCACGGCGCGGGTCTGGACCAGCCAATATGAATGGTATGCACATCACGCCATGGCGATGAAGGCTGGCTTGCCGCCTGCCATTGCGGCTGATCTTGCCGAAGGTCGCCGCCCCGCCGGCATGACGGAAGATCAGCGCATTGTCTATGAGTTCTGCACGGAATTGCACCGTGACCACGGCGTATCAGATGCGACTTTCGCCACCACTGCCGCGCGTTTTGGTGAACAAGGTGTGGTGGATCTGATCGCCGTCAGTGGCTATTACGTCGCGGTTTCCATGACGCTGAATGTCGCCGAAGTGCAAATCCCGCCGGAGGCGACACCGCTTCCCATTTTGCCGAAGGCGTGAGCATTGCACGGGGCGGCATGGCACCGCCCCGTGCAAGCGCTAATCAGCTCCGAACCAGCGAACAACCGCCATCAGCCACAGAACGGAAGGCATCATCAGCGCTGCTGGTCTGCAAAAGCTTGTAGTAATCAAACCGGTGCTTGCTTTCCGCCGGCGTCTTA
Organism: Alphaproteobacteria bacterium; assembly: GCA_016869735.1. Lineage (GTDB taxonomy): Bacteria > Pseudomonadota > Alphaproteobacteria > Acetobacterales > Acetobacteraceae > Neoroseomonas. The sequence goes on along the minus strand of VGDL01000008.1, from coordinate 64,238 downwards.
ACTTCAAACAGATAAGCCGGGTGAAGCTTGCGGCCGTCCGCACGGATAGTGCCGGCGCCAAAAGCATCATCCTGCGTCGGCATCGCTTTCATGCGCTCCACAACCGCGCGTCCATTGGCCTTGGCCGGCGCGGCGCCCAGCTCAGCGACGGCCTTCAGGTAATGCAGTGTGGCCGAGTAATCACCAGCCTGCGCCATAGTAACCGGCGTATCCACGCCGGAATTCGCCAGAACGCGCCGTGCAAGACTGCGCGTTTGGTCATTCATGTCCCAATAATAGGTAGCACTGCAAACCAGGCCCTGCGCCGTTTCCAGCCCAAGCGCATGCACATCGGTGATGAACATGAGCATGGAAGCAAGCTTGATACCGCGCCGTGTAATGCCGAATTCCGCGGCCTGCTTGATGCAGTTGGTCGTATCCGTGCCGGCATTGGCTAGGCCAATCACTTTCGCGCGGCTTGCCTGCGCCTGCAAAATAAAGGAGGAAAAGTCAGTCGTGCCCGGGAAGGGCGTGCGTACCTGGCCAACTACGCGGCCACCTGCGGCGCGCACAAAGGCCGCCGTATCGCGTTCCAGCGCATGGCCGAAGGCGTAATCGGCGGTGATGAAGAACCAGGTATCACCACCCGCGCGCACCATGGCCGCGCCAGTGGATCGCGCCAGCATATAGGTATCATAAACCCAGTGGATTGTATTGGCGTTGCACGCACGACCTGTGAGATCAGACGTCGCTGTGGAGGTTGCAATGGCAACCTTGTTTCTCTCACGCGCCAATTCAGAAACGGCAAGTGCGACGGAAGAAGCGGCAAGGTTCAACACCATATCCACGCCATCGCGGTCAAACCATTGCCGCGTGATATTGACGCCGACATCCGGGCGGTTCTGATGGTCAGCCACCACCAGCTCAACATTAAGGCCGCGAGCCGCCGTCATTTCCTGCATTGCAAGGCGGGTGGCAGAAATACTGTTCGGGCCATTCAAATCCCGGTATGGCCCGGACATATCGGACAGCAAGCCGATCTTGATGGTGCTGGCCGCCTGAGCATGTGCACTCCGCCAGGGTAGCGCACCCAAGGCAGCAGCGCCGCCGCCAGCGGTCAGAATGGACCTTCTTTCAAGTGTCATGGCATTTCCTCTCTTGTCCCTGTTGACTGGAATAGGCTTCCAGTGTGCCCGCCAATTACCCTACCCGCCGGACGAAATCCATGCCTATTCTGCGGCCACGCGGCTGGCGGGCGGGCGGAAGGCCGGGATGACATGCTGGGCGAAAAGCGTCAGGCTGCGCAGGATTTTCTCATGCCCATAATAAGGGGGGTAATGCAGCAGCAAGCTGGTCATGCCCGTACGTGCTTGCAGGGCGCACAACTTCGCAGTTACTGTCGATGGGCTGCCATGCAACAGGGTGTTTTCCGCCAGCACCGCGTAATCCAGCGCCTGCCCCTTTTCGGAAACCGAGCCAAGATAGCCGCTGGTGCCGGCACTATTGAAATTGCGGATATGGTGCAGAATGTGTTCTTCCGTATCGGCGCGCGCCTGCTCATCAGTTTCCGCGACATAGACCATGCGCGCAATATCAATATGTCCGGCAGCCGGGTTGTTGCGTTGGGGTGAAGGCGCTGTTGCCAATGCCTCGCGATAAATCTTCGATTGTGACACCAAGGTATCCAAGCCTGGCAGCGTGCTCAGCATCAGCCCGAAACCATTGCGCCCGGCATAGCCAATGGACCGATCCGTGCCGCCCGCCATATAGAGCGGCGGATGGGGAAGCTGGATCGGGACGGGCAGCATTTCGTATTGCCCTTCGACCTTGCCCTTGTAGAAATTGCCTTCATGCGTCCAGCGCCGACGATGGAAGCCATCGAAAATCAGCTTGACGCTTTCTTCGACAATATCGCGCCGCGCCTCAAAATCCTTGCCCAAACCTTCAAACTCATAGGGCCGATACCCGCTGCCCAGGCCCAGCATCACGCGGCCATTGGAAAGCACATCCACGAAAGCGGTGTTCTCCACGACGCGAATTGGGTCATACAGCGGCAGCGTGATCACCCCTGCCGCGAGCTTGATGCGGCTGGTGCGTGCCGCGAGGTAGGACATATACACAAAGCAATCGGGCATGATGCCGTAAGTGGTGCTGAAGTGATGTTCCGCGATCCAGGCGGTATCGAAGCCGAGCGCTTCGGCGCGCAGGATTTCCTCAGTTGTGCGCGCCGTCACGCCCTGATGCGGATAGGGTTCTTCCACCGGGTTGGGGTGGCTTGTCATCAGAATGCCGAATTCCATGATTGCTTCCTCCTGCCGATATGTTTGTGGTGGCGTCAGCCGCCTGCTTCCTTGGGGGTGGCGCGTAACTCAATCCCTGCCAGTTTTTCCATATGCTGAATGGTGGAAACGAAATCCTCTGGCCCCGAACCCATCGCCAAGGCCATCGAAAGATATTGCCGTGCTGCCGGGCCCATGAACATCGGCACGCCAAAACGTTCCGCCTCTTCCAGGCATAGCTTCACATCCTTATGCATCAGCCCAGCCGCAAACCGTACCGGAAAACCCTGCGCGCGTTCGGCGATGGCTTGCGGCACGCGCTTTTCCGACATGAAGGAACGCCCGCTGGAGGCATTCAGTACGTCAAACATCAGCTTGGTATCCAAACCCGCCTTGGCGCCCAATACCATGCCTTCCAAACAAGCCAGTGTATTGCTGGCAAGAATGACATTATTCACCAGCTTCATCGTCTGCCCAAGGCCAGGTTCCGCGCCAAGGTAGAAGATATTCTGCCCGATCCGCTTCAGCACCGGCTCCACAGCCTTTTGGGAGGCAGCATCGCCCGATGTCATGATGGCGAGCGTGCCGGCCTCAGCGCCCGAAACGCCGCCACTCACCGGGCCATCAATCAAGTGGATGCCCTTGGTAGCCAAAGCCTCCGCCACGCGCCGCGCAACTGTCGGCCCGGTGGTGGAAAGATCCACCACGATCTTCGCCTTGCTGCCCTGCACCAGCCCATCCGCCCCCAAAGCGACGGCTTCGACCGCTGCGGGTGTCGGCAGGCTGAGCAGCACCGCATCGCATTGATCGGCAACATCGCGCGCGCTGGTCGCGGCCGTCGCACCCATGGCGGTGAGGGTTGCAACCGCCTTCGCATCCAGATCATGCACCACCAGCGCGTGGCCGGCCTTCACCAGGCGCCGCGCCATGACGCCACCAATATTACCAAGGCCGATGAAACCAAGCTTCATGACATTCCTCATTACCCATGCGACAGGCTTGCAGTGCCCGCACCACTATTTGGCCGGAAGGCTCCGCCCAGATACGCTTTCAGTCAAGACCATGTTTCAGCGCGTGGGCGGCAGCTTGGTGAAATCCCCAAAGCGCATGCTCGGGTGGCTGCGGGCATATTGCGGCGGGAAGGCGGCTGGTTCGCGCAACGCCTCGGCCGCATGCCAGGCCCAGCGTGGATTGTAGCTCATGCCGCGGCCAATCGCGATCAAATCCGCCGCACCATCACGCAATGCCTGATCCGCCTGTGCCGGTTCATTGATCAACCCAACAGCGATGGTTGGAATCGCAGCATCTTCTTTGATCCGCCGCGCCATGGGCACCTGATAGCCGGGGCCGAGATCAATCTGCTGATCGGGGCTGCTGCCCCCCGATGACGCGCAGATGAAATCACAGCCAAGCTTCTTCAATTCCCCCGCGAAGGTCACGCTATCTTGCAGCGTCCAACCACCCTCAATCCAATCAGTGGCAGAAACCCGCACACCCAGGGGCTTATGCTCAGGCCAAACCGCGCGCATGGCGGTAAATACCTCCAGCGGGAAGCGCATGCGCCCCGCAATATCTCCGCCATATTCATCGTTGCGATTATTTGAAAGTGGCGAAAGGAAGGAATGCAGCAAGTAGCCATGCGCAGAATGCAGTTCGATCAAATCAATGCCGAGTGCGTCCGCCCGCCTGGTGGCTTGCACAAAAGATTCCCTGATCTCCGCAAGCCCCGCATGGTCCAACATGCGCGGTGCCGGGCGGCCCGGAAAGGCAATATCGCCGGGGCTGATCGGGTGCCAGCCACCCTCCTCCGGCCCGATATATTTTCCCCCCATCCAGGGCTGCGCTGTAGAGCCCTTGCGCCCCGAATGCGCCAATTGCATCGCGATTTTCGCCTGACCATGCTGGCGGCAAAACGCGATCACGCGCGCAAGCGATGCCTGCTGCGCGTCATTCCACAAGCCCAGATCAAAGCGCCCAACCCGCCCGCGTGGTTCCACCGCCGTTGCTTCAAAAAACATAAGGCCAGCGCCAGAGACCGAGAAAGCCCCGTAATGCATCAGGTGCCAATCTGTCGCCTCATTCCCTGTTGTCCCCGAATATTGCGCCATGGGGGAGACGACGATGCGGTTGGGCAGCGTCAGCCTGCGCAGGGTAAAGGGCGAAAAAAGTCGGCTTGGCATTGGCGGTTTCCTCTTTTGCGGGAATACTCTCCCCCGCCCTGCCCAGCGCGCAAGCCCTGGATATGGGTTCATGGAGTTTCTGTTAGGTGGCGCGGTGCTTTGCCCCGCCGAAAAGGGTGGATGCGATGAATGAAATGCGGCGAAGCATGCCAGCAAATGCGGGGCCCGCCCTGACGGACCCGGATGTGATCATCATCGGCGCCGGCATTTCCGGCCTTTATCAGCTCTACCGCCTGCGGGAACTTAGCTATTCGGTCCAGGTGTTTGAAACCGGCAGTGATCTTGGTGGCACCTGGTATTGGAACCGCTACCCCGGCGCGCGATTTGATTCGGAAAGCTACACCTATGGATATTCCTTTTCTGATGAGCTGCTGCAGGAATGGAGCTGGAGCGAGCATTTTGCCCCGCAGCCGGAAACGCTGCGCTATTTGCAGCATGTAGCGGACCGCTTCGACCTGCGCCGCCATATCCAATTCAATAGCCGCGTCACCAGCGCGCATTTCAATGAAGCCGCGCAGCGCTGGACTGTGACGCTTGATACGGGTGCCGCGCATAACTGCCGCTTTCTGATCACCGCGCTTGGCCCGCTTTCCGCCGATACGCTGCCGCGCATTCCAGGCGGTGAAAGCTTCGCCGGCCAATCCTTCCATACCTATCGCTGGCCGCATGAACCCGTGAGTTTTGCGGGCAAGCGCGTGGCGGTGATTGGCACCGGGGCCACTGGCGTTCAGGTGATCCAGACCATCGCTTCTGACGTTGGGTCGCTCACGGTATTTCAGCGCACACCCAATTGGTGCGCGCCCCTGCACAATCGCCCAATCACGGAAGAAGAGCAACGCCAGATTAAGGGCAATTATCCCGCACTTTTCGCGCTGCTGCGCACCACACCTGGTTGCTATATCCATAATTCTGATCCGCGCAGCGTTTTTGACGTCACGCCTGAAGAACGCGAAGCCTTTTGGGAACAGCGCTACGCCGAACCAGGCTTTGGCATTTGGCAGGCGAATTATCGCGATATCCTGACCGATCCCAATGCCAATGCGCTGATCAGCGATTTCATTGCGCGCAAGATCCGCCAACGCGTTAAGGACCCTGCTGTTGCAGAAAAGCTGATCCCGAAAAATCACGGCTTTGGTACGCGCCGTGTGCCTCTCGAAACCCGTTATTTTGAGGCCTATAATCGCGACAATGTGCGGCTGGTGGATATCACTGAAACGCCCATTGAAAGCATCACGCCAAAGGGCATCAAGACTAGCGATGCCGAATATGAATTCGATATGATCATCTATGCCACTGGCTTTGATGCCATCACCGGCGCTTTTGATCGGATTGACTTCAGGGGCGTGGGCGGTCAGCGGCTGAAGGACAAATGGGCTGATGGCCCAAAAACCTATCTTGGCCTGCAATCCGCGGGCTTCCCCAATATGCTGACCATCGTCGGGCCGCATAATGCCTCCACGCGCTGCAATATCCCGCGCTGCATTGAACAGAATGTGGAATGGGTGACAGACCTGATGCGCCATGTGCGGGATCGGGGCATCACACTTTTTGAGGCGACTGAAGCCGCAGAAGCCGAATGGTCGCACCATATCGAAACCCTGGCGGAGGGTTTGCTCTATACGCAGATCGATTCCTGGGCGACGGGGATCAACCGCAATGTTGAAGGGCGCGATCAGCGCCGCATTCTACAATATCAGGGTGGCGCGCCGGCCTATCGCGCCAAATGTGATGAGGTTGCCGCGAAGGGCTATACCGGCATGAAACTGAACTGAGGGCCAACCATGCGCGAGAACCCCGTCCGCACCGCACTCCGCCAGGGCCGCATGGCCCATGGCATTATGGCAACGGAATTTCTGACACCGGGGCTTTGCCAAATCCTTGGCAATGCAGGCGCAGACTACGTCATCTTCGATATGGAACATGGTGGCATGGGCATTGATGCGATCAAGGCGCAATGCGCTTTCGCCCGCCATGCCGGTGTGGTGCCTTTGGTACGTGTCACGGGCCATCACTACCATCTGATCGCACCTGTGCTTGATGCAGGCGCCATGGGCATCATGGAACCCATGGTGGAAACGCGCGCGCAGGCAGAAGAATTGGCTGCCTGGTGCCGCTATCGCCCCGAAGGCCGGCGCGGCGTTGGCTTCGGCTATGCGCATGATGATTACCAGGGCCAGGATGTCATCGCCGGGATGCGGGCCGAAAATGACCGCGTGATGGTGATCCCCCTGATCGAAACCGCCAAAGGGATCGAGAATGTCGAAGCGATCATGGCGGTACCCGGCGTCGATCTCGGTTGGTTCGGCCATTATGATTTGAGCGATTCACTCGGCACCACCGCGCAATTCGATCATCCCGTTTTTCAGGCGGCGCTTACCCGCTTTCTGGAGGCATGTGACGTCGCAGGAAAACCCGCCGGCGTCTTGGGTGCGGGGATGGAAATGGTGCGCGGTTGGCGCGCCAAGGGATTTCGCTGCCTCTGCTACGGGTCTGATGTCAGTGTTTTCCAATCGGCGCTAAAGGGCGCCTTGGATACGCTGAAAGGCGAAGCGGGCTGAACACACTTCAACGAGAAATCGGAAGACGATAATGGAATTCAAAATCGGCACTGAACAGCGGCATATGATCGCCGCCGTCAGGCAATTGGCGCAGAACGAATTCAAGCAGGATGCGCCGAAATGGATGGATGGCACTTTTCCATGGCCGAACATCAAAAAGCTCGCTGGGCTTGGCGTTCTGGGTATGTCGGTGCCGGAAGAATATGGCGGGCTTGGCCTTTCCATTCTCGATTCTGCGCTAATCCTGGAAGAAATTGCCAAGGTGGATTACGTCACCGCCATGGCGGTGCTCGGCGAAGCGGGCGTGCAAACCCGCGTCATTTCCCATTACGCGCCGAAAGCCATCAAGGAACGCATCCTGCCGCGCGTGATTTCCGGCGATTGCATTCTGTCCATTTGCATGACGGAACCGCACGCGGGGACGGATGTTGCCAATTACCGAACCAATACCAGACGCCATGGCAATCATCTAGTGCTGAATGGCACCAAAACCCTGATCTCCCGCGCGGCGGAAGCCGGCATGTTCGTTGTCTTTACACGCGTGGATGGCAAACAGGGACGCGAAGGCATTGGCTGCGTATTGGTGGAACAGGGCACGCCCGGCCTTTCTGTCACTGGCACCTATCACACCATGGGCGGCGAAAATCTGCACGAGGTGCAATTCAATGATTGCGAATTGCCGCCAGAAAATCTCGTGATTGAAACCGACGGCTTCAAGAAATTGCTGACCGCCTTCAATACGCAGCGCTGCCTCAATCCCAGCATTTCCCTGGGCCTGGCGGAAGGCGCCTTTGATGAGGCGGTGCGCTACGTCAATGACCGCAAGCTGTTCGATAAATCCATCGCGGATTTCCAGGGCATTCGCTGGAAGTTCGCTGATATGTTCAAGGATATCGAAGCCGGGCGGGGTTTGCTCTACCGCGCTTGCCTCACCGCCAATCCATTCCCGGATCCCTTCATGGCGGCCACCGCCAAGGTGTTCTGCAATGAGATGTCGCTCCGCGTCACAAGCGAAGCCGTGCAAGTGCATGGCGGCTATGGCTTTACGGATGAATACCCGGTGTCCCGGCTTTATCGCGGTGCGCGATATGGTTCGCTTGGTGGCGGGTCTTCCGAATCGCTGCGTGATCTGATCGGCAAGCGCATCCTGGCCGATGCGGGCGGCGTGGATGGCATCATGGGCCTCGACACCTATTGAGAAAACTTGCCGGGCACATCCCGGCTGTGGTTATGCTTGATGCAACCAACCGGGAGAAAAGCCATGGCCTTCAAGTTCAGCCGTCGCGCCGTGATGGGCGCTGCCGCACTCGCACCCTTTGCCGCGCAAGCGCAGTCCGATTGGCCCAACCGCCCCGTGCGCATTGTGGTGCCTTTTCCACCCGGGCAGGCCGCCGATATTTTCACGCGCCTGATTGCGGATGAACTTTCCAAACGTTGGCCGCAGCGCGTGGTGGTGGAAAATCGCGCGGGCGGCGCTGCGGTGCCCGGCGTTGATTCTGTCGCACGCGCCCCGGCTGATGGCTATACGCTGCTGACGGGCACTTCCGGCCCGCTTGGCGTCAATCCGTCAGTCATGCCGCGCCTGCCTTACGATGTTGAAAAGGATTTCGCCTTCATCAGCAATGTGGTGATGGTACCCCTGCTGGTGATTGCGCATCCCTCCGTCGCCGAACGCACCATTCAGGAATTGGCTGCGAGTGCAAAGGCGCGCCCTGGGCAGATTGACATGGCCTCTGCCGGCCCCGCCACCAGCCAGCACATGGCAGCCGAATTGCTCATGCTGCGCGCCGGTATTCGTTTCAATATCGTCCATTATCGCGGCAGCGGCCCCGCCATTGCGGATGTTATTGCCGGCAATGTGAAACTGATGACGGATTCCGTCGCCTCAGCCCTGCCGCATATCCAATCGGGCCGCGTGCGCCCCATCGCGCTCTGCAGCGCACGGCGCGTGCCGCAATTGCCTGATGTGCCAACCATCGCGGAAAGCCTTGTGCCTGGCTATGAAGCCGCTGGCTGGTCCGGCCTGGTGGCGCCCGCCGGTACGCCAGCCGAAATCATCAATCGCATCAATGCCGATGTGGTCGCCATCCTACGCGATCCCGCCATCACCAATAGGATCGAGGCTATGGGCGCGGTCGCTGATCCGCTGACGCCCGATCAATTTGGTAATTTCGTCCGCACGGAAGTGGCGAAATGGCGCGAAGTGGCACGCGCCGGCAATGTGCGGCTGGAAGGCTGAAGCTACGCAACCATGCCGGCGGAAACGCCATGCAGGCAGGCCATCAATAGCGAAAGCGGCAAGCGAAGCCGCCACCACCAGGCCGGCGCCAAAGCGCCCGCCTGAGCCGCGCGGTCGGCAAGCGGCAGCAGCGCGAATATCACGGCCAATAGTAACAGCCCGGCCTGGGGCGGCAGCAACAGTGCCACCCAGGCCGCCAGCATGGGCAACACGGAGGCCACCAGCCAGCGCGTCAAAGCTGCATCGCCCGCCTTATTCGCCGCCAAGCCCCACCAAGCACCGCCAATGAAGCTTGCGATCAGCGCGCCATAGGCAGGGCCGGCCTGCAGCGCGAAGGCCGCCGCGCCATCGCCCGCAGCCAACAAAACAGGCATGGCAAGGCTTGGCAGCAGGCCGGCGGCGCCGAGCAGCAGCGCCGGGCGCGGGATGGGGTGATTGGACATTCGCTTGCCCTCTCACAATTCGGCCTGACACGACAAGCCCCACCCTGGCGCCGCGGCGCTACCGGGGCCATCTTCGCCCCCATGAACCTGATCTCCCCCGGCCCCGTGCTGTTCATGCCGGAAAAGCGCCCCGCACCGCCGGCCACGCGGCGGCTGACGGTAACCGCGCCTTATGAACCGAATGGCGACCAACCGCGCGCTATCGCGGAAATCGTGGCGGGTTTGCAGGGCGGTGACCGCGATCAGGTGCTGCTGGGTGTGACGGGTTCGGGCAAGACCTTCACCATGGCCAAGGTGATTGAAGCGGTGCAGCGCCCAACCCTGATTCTGGCCCCCAATAAAACACTCGCCGCGCAGCTTTATGGTGAGATGAAAAGCTTCTTCCCCGAAAACGCGGTGGAGTATTTCGTATCCTACTATGACTACTACCAGCCGGAAGCCTATGTGCCGCGCACCGACACCTATATTGAAAAAGACGCGCAGATCAACGAACAGATAGACCGCATGCGCCATTCCGCCACGCAAGCGCTATTGGAACGCAATGATGTGGTGATCGTCGCCTCGGTTTCCTGCATTTACGGTATCGGTTCGGTCGAAACCTATTCGCGCATGGTCGTGAAGCTGGAAGCCGGCGGTCAGATTGACCGCGATGTGCTGGTGAAGGGACTGGTGGAGCAGCAATATCGCCGCAATGATAATTTCTTCGCCCGCGGCACTTTCCGCATTCGTGGCGAAACCGTTGATCTTTGGCCCAGCCATTTGGAAGACCGCGCCTGGCGTGTCTCGCTTTTTGGTGATGAGATCGAAGCAATCCGCGAATTTGATCCGCTGACGGGTGAGATAACGGCTGAGATGGAACGCGTTTCCATCTACGCCAATAGCCACTATGTCACGCCCCGCCCGACTCTGACCCAGGCCATCACCCGCATCAAGGATGAATTGAAGGAACATCTGGCGAAGCTGCATGCGGAAGGCAAATTGCTGGAAGCGCAAAGGCTGGAACAGCGCACCATCTTTGATATCGAAATGATGGAAACCACTGGTTCCTGCAAAGGCATTGAAAATTACAGCCGCTACCTCACGGGCCGCAATCCCGGCGAACCGCCGCCCACTCTTTTCGAATACCTGCCGGACAACGCTTTGCTGATCGTGGATGAAAGCCATGTCACCGTGCCGCAGATTGGCGGTATGTATCGCGGCGACTATGCCCGCAAAACCGTCCTTTCCGAATACGGCTTCCGCCTGCCAAGCTGCACGGATAACCGCCCCCTCAAATTCGAGGAATGGGATACCTATCGCCCTGCTTCGATCTTTGTCAGCGCCACCCCCGGCCCTTGGGAGATGGAACGCACCGGCGGCGCCTTTGCCGAACAGGTGATCCGCCCAACCGGCCTGGTTGATCCCGTCACGGAAATCCGCCCCGTGGAACGGCAGGTGGATGATCTGCTGGCCGAATGCCGCGAAGTCGCCAAACACGGCGGGCGCGTGCTGGTCACCACGCTCACCAAGCGCATGGCCGAAGACCTGACCGAATACATGACCGAAGCCGGCATCCGCGTGCGCTATTTGCATTCGGATATTGATACGCTTGAACGTATCGAAATCATCCGCGATTTGCGCAAGGGCGTGTTTGATGTGCTGATCGGCATCAACCTGCTGCGCGAAGGCTTGGATATTCCCGAATGCGCGCTGGTCGCCATTCTGGATGCCGATAAGGAAGGCTTTCTGCGCAGCACCACATCGCTCATTCAAACCATCGGGCGCGCCGCGCGCAATGTGGATGGGCGCGTGGTGCTCTACGCCGATGTCATGACCGATAGCCTGCGCCGCGCCTTGGAAGAAACCGCGCGCCGGCGCGCCAGGCAGCAAGCCTGGAACACGGAACACGGCATCACGCCGCAGACCATCCGCCGCGATATCTCCTCCGCACTGCAATCCATCTATGAACAGGATTACGTGACGGTTGACGCGCTGGAAGGTGAGGAAACCGCCGAATTCGTCGGCAAGGACCTGAAGGCGACCATTGCGGAACTTGAACGCAAAATGCGCGCGGCGGCGGCTGATCTGGAATTTGAAACGGCAGCCAGGTTGCGTGATGAAATCAAGCGGCTGGAAAGCCTGGACCTTGGCCTTTCGCCCAACCTTGCCGGCCGGTCGCTCCAGGAAGCCAAGCCCAAGGCCAAGGCGGATTGGAAGCCAAAGCCCATGGGGCCAGGCGGCGGGGGCTATGACCCGGCCAAGGGCAAGGGCGCGCGGCGGCGCAAAGGCTGAACTGCCCAAGAAAACGGCGGCGGCGCCCGAAAATGCCGCGAAATCCACCCTAATTTTTTTTGCGGCGCTCTCCCGCTGGGGTTAAGCCTTGCCCCCATCACGCCAAGGGCGCAAAACCCCTTGAAACTCGCCGTTCACAGGGAAGTAAGGGAGAACACACATGGCTCATGGAATTTCGCGCCGCGGCGCGCTGATTGCCGGCACCGCGATTCTGGCCGCGCCGCTTGTGGCCCGCGCCCAGGCGCCACGGCTGCGCTTCACCCTGGATTGGGCCTTCCAGGCGCCCAATGCCTTCGCGCTACTCGCGCGTGACAAGGGCTATTTCCGCGACGCCGGCATTGATGTGCAGATTGATCGTGGCCAGGGTTCGGGCGGCGTGCCGGTGGCACTCGCCGGTGGGTCCTATGATATGGGTTATGCGGATCTCAACCCCGCCATCAAATTCGCCGCCGAAAACCCGGATCGCGGCATTGTCGCGGTTGCCGTGCTGCATGATCGCAGCCCGCTTTGCGCCATTGTGCGCGCCGATAGCGCCATTCGCACGCCGAAGGATTTGGAAGGCAAGCGCCTGGCCGCACCGGATTTCGATGCCGGGCGCCAGCTTTTCCCCGCCTTCGCCAAATCTGCCGGCATTGACGCGAGCAAGGTGACCTTCCTTTCCGTGTCTCCCGCCTTGCGTGAACCCATGCTGGTGCGCCGCGAAGCCGATGGTGTCACGGGCTTTGTCACGACTTCTGCGCTTGCTTTGAAGGGCATTGGGCTCGATCACCCGGCGCAGCGCGTGATGATGTATTACGATCATGGGCTGAACCTATACGGCGGCGCGCTGCTCACCACCCGCGCCTTCATTGAACGCAATCCAGCCGTGGTGCGCGGCGCCGTGGCGGCGCTGATGCGCGGCTTCCGCGATACGCTCCGCAATGGTCAGGACATGCTAGATAATCTGAAGCGCGTTGAACCGCTGACGGATGTGGCGCTGGAACGCGAACGCCATGAAATGAATGTCGCGCGCGTCATCATGTCCGATCATGTGCGCGCCAATGGGCTTTCTGCTGTGGATATGGGCCGGCTGCAAACCGGCATTCGCGCGGTGGAAGAGGCTTATAATCTTCCGGCCCGTGTGCAGGCAGCGCAATTCTACACGACTGATTTCCTGCCCCCCGCCGCTGATCGCGCGGTCTGATCCAGCGCCATGGCGCCGCCTTTTGTGGATATTGCCAATGTCGCCATGCGCTATGGCGGCGTTGAAGGCACCCTTGCACTGAAAGGCGCCAGCCTTGCGGTGGCAGAGGGTGAATTCGTCGCCGTGGTTGGCCCATCGGGCTGCGGCAAGTCCACGTTGATGCGGCTGGTGACTGGTCTTTGGCCGCCGACCGAAGGCCAGGTTTTCGTGGATGGCCGGGAAGTGGATGGCCCGCTTTCCATCGCCGGCATGGCCTTCCAGAACCCAACCTTGCTGCCGTGGCGGAATATTCTGGACAATGTGATGCTGCCCTTGGAAGTGGTGCAGCCGCATCGCGGCCAGCTTCGCGCCAAGCGGGCCGAGTATGAACGGCAAGCGCGCGAATTGCTCGCGCTTGTTGGGCTGGATGGGTTTGAAGCTAAATTCCCCTGGCAGCTTTCCGGTGGCATGCAGCAGCGCGCATCGCTTTGCCGCGCCTTGATCCATCAGCCGCGCCTATTGATGTTAGATGAACCCTTCGGCGCGCTCGATATCTTCACGCGCGAAGATCTTTGGGCAGTCCTGCAAAAACTTTGGTTGGCGCGCCGGCCTACCATCATCCTTGTCACGCATGATTTGCGCGAAGCGGCGTATCTCGCGGATCGCGTGCTGGTCATGTCATCCCGCCCGGGGCGCATCATTGCGGAACGGCGCGTGGAATTCCCGCGTGAACGCAGCATGGAGACCACCTACACCAAGGAATTCCAGGATTTGGTGCATGAATTGCGCGACCGCATCAGCGATGCCCGCGATGTCGAGGAAATTGCCGATGCCCCGTAAAGCGCTCCGCAGCCCGGAAGCCTTGGCGGCTGCCGCGCGCCGCCGCCGGCGGTTGGAAGCCTGGCTGCCCTGGCTGGTGATTGCCGGCATGTTCCTGATTTGGGAAGCCGCCGTTTGGGCCTTCAATATCCAACCCTTCATTCTGCCGGCACCTTCGGCCATTGCGGCCAGCATGGTGAAATGGTGGCAGCCCTTGCTCACCAATTCCTGGGCCACTTTGCTCACCACCGTGATTGGCTTCGCCATGGCGATTGTCTTTGGCCTTTTTCTGGGTGTGGTGATCGGGTCTTCCGTGCTGGTCTATCGCGGGCTTTACCCGTTGCTGATCGCCTTCAATTCAGTGCCCAAGGTGGCCGTGGTGCCGGTGCTGGTGATCTGGTTTGGCGCTGGCTTCTGGCCCGCGGTGCTGACTGCCTTTCTGATTTCCTTCTTTCCAATCGTGGTGAATGTCGCGACCGGCATCGCGACGGTTGAACCGGAATTGCGCGATGTGCTGCGTGCCCTTGGCGCCAGCCCCACGGACATCATCCGCAAGGTGGGTCTGCCGCGCGCCATGCCGTATTTCTTCGCATCCTTGAAGGTCGCGATCACGGTTGCTTTTGTTGGTTCCATCATCAGCGAAACCGTCGCCGCGAATGAAGGCATTGGGCATTTGATGCTTGTTGCGTCATCGCGCTTTGATGTGCCTTTGGTTTTCGCCGGCTTGATCATCACCGGTGTGATGGGGGTTGCGATGTATTGGGTGGCGGTCACCATCGAAGAACGCACCACCGGCTGGGCCACACGCGGCCAGCAGGACCCGCGCCTCGCCGCTGGGGGCTGAGATCATGACGGAAGCGCCACTCAGGCTTGGCATGATGACGCCAAGCTCCAACACAGTGTTGGAACCCGTCACCGCCGCGCTATTGGCGCCTACCCGCTGGATCACCGCGCATTTCCAGCGCTTACGCGTGCTGGCGATCAATCTTGGTGCGGATTCCACCAACCAGTTCGACCCCCGCCCCATGGCCGATGCGGCGGAGCTTTTGGCCGATGCAAAAGTGCATGCGCTCTGCTGGAATGGCACCTCTGGCGCCTGGCTGGGGCTTGAGAGTGACCGCGCGCTTTGCGCCACCATCACACGCGAAACCGGCCTGCCCTGCACGACAGCGACGCTTGCGTTATTCGATGCGCTCGCCGCGCTGGGCGCAAAACGCATCGGGCTGGTTACGCCCTATCTGGGCACGGTGCAGAACGCCATCATTGAGAACTTCGCGGGCCTTGGCGTTGAAACCATGGTGGAACGCCATCTGGAAGACCCCGGCAATTACAGCTTCGCCGAACACAGCGCGGCCAAGGTGGATCAGCTGGTGCGCGAAGCGGCCGCTGCGAAGCCCGATGCCATTGTGATCCATTGCACCAATTTTCGTGGCCTGCCCGGCGCAGTGGGGATTGAGGCTGAGACGGGCATCCCCATTCTGGATTCCGTAGCGGTCGCGCTTTGGGGCGCCATTCGCGCGGCAGGGCGCAGCCCCGCCATGATCAAAGGCGCGGGGCGGTTATTCGGGCTTTAGCGATTTGGGTATTGCCGGGGATGCGTGACTTCTTCCGCCGGGCCAGGCGGGCGGATAGGCCCCATGCGGCCACAGGCAGCGGCCAGAAACGCCACCGCCAGCAGCAGCAATAGGGGCCGCGCACTGAACCTCATGCTAATTTCGCCTTCCATTCGGCGGCCATGGCAGCGACATTGGCCGGCGCCGTGCCGCCATAAGACGTGCGTGACCGGACAGAGGCTTGAACCGTCAGCACTTCAAACACGCCCTGAGTGATGCGCGGTTCCACCGCCTGCATTTCCGCGAGCGTCAGGCCGGAAAGATCAACGCCGCGCGCCTCGGCCTTGGCAACCAAGGTACCGGTCACGTGATGCGCATCACGGAAAGGCATTTTCAGGCTACGCACCAGCCAATCCGCCAGATCGGTCGCGGTGGAAAACCCTGCCCCGGCGGCGGCGGCAAGCCGTTCCGTTTGCGGCTTCATATCGCGCACCATACCGGCAGTGGCGGCCAAGGTCAGAGTCAGGTTTTCGGCGGCGTCAAAAATGCCTTCCTTGTCTTCCTGCATATCCTTGAAATAGGTCAGCGCCAGGCCCTTCATCACCGTCAGCATGCCCATCAGCGCGCCCATCACACGCCCCGTCTTGCCGCGCACAAGCTCCGCCGCATCAGGATTGCGCTTTTGCGGCATGATGGAACTGCCGGTCGTGAAGGCATCGGATAGTTTCACGAAGCCGAAATAGGGGTTGGTCCAGATCACAATTTCTTCCGCAAGCCGCGAAAGATGCACGCTGCACATGGCGCAGCAGAACAGGAATTCAGCCGCGAAATCGCGCGACGCCACCGCATCCAAACTGTTGCGCATGGGCCGATCAAAACCCAAAGCCTTCGCTGTCATGTGCCGGTCAATCGCAAAGCCCGTGCCCGCCAATGCCGCCGCCCCAAGCGGGCTTTCATTCAAGCGCGCCCGGCAATCCGCCAGCCGAGACAAATCGCGCGACAGCATTTCAACATAGGCCAGCATGTGATGGCCGAAGGTCACGGGCTGCGCCGGCTGCAAATGGGTGAAGCCGGGCATGACACTGCCCGCATGTTCTTCCGCACGCGCGACCAAGGCGCGCATCACATCCTTGATCTGCCCGGAAAGCCCATCAATCGCATCACGCACCCAAAGGCGTACATCAAGCGCCACCTGGTCATTGCGGGAACGCCCCGTGTGTAGACGTTTGCCCGCTTCGCCAATCGTTTCCGTCAATCGCGCTTCGATATTCATGTGAATATCCTCAAGCGCGTCATCAAAGGGAAAATCACCGGCTTCGATGCGCGCCGCGATTTTTGCCAAGCCGTCCCGGATCGCGGCCTCGTCTTCCGCGCTGATGATCCCTACATGGGAAAGCATGGCGGCATGGGCTAGGCTGCCTTGGATATCCTGGCGCCACATCTTGCGATCAAACCCGATCGAGGCATTGATGGCTGCCATGATGACTGAGGGGCCTTCGGCGAAACGTCCGCCCCATTGCTGGTTCGCGCTGCTGCTGCTCATGCGAAGGGAGTATCTTTCGTGCTGGTTCTGAAACGCCGTGCCGCGATGCTTGGCACCCCGGCCCTGATTGGCGCGACCCTACTCGCGCCCGGTCTGTCGCGGCAAGGGTGGGCCGCCAAGGGGCTGGAGAAATTGCGCGAAGCGGCCAACCCGGCGCCACCAACGGCAATCACCTTCACCGATGCGGATGGCAAGGAAACCGGCTTGGCCGCTTTTGCCGGGCAGGGGCTGGTGGTCAATCTTTGGGCCACCTGGTGCCCGCCTTGCGTGGCCGAAATGCCCGCGCTGGACCGCTTGCAGGCCATGTTGCGGCCAGAGCGTATCGCGGTGCTGGCGCTGTCATCGGATCGTGGCGGGCGGGCACAGGTGGAACCTTTTTATCAGCGGCTTGGCTTGAAAGAACTTGCCGTCTGGCTCGACCCGCGCGGCGCGGCAGCGCGGGCCTTGGGCGCGCGGGGCCTGCCGACCACGGTGATTATTGATCGCGCCGGGCGCGAAGTGGCACGGTTGGAAGGCGAAGCGGCCTGGGATGCGCCGGAACTGGTCGCGGCGGTGCGGCGGTTGGTGGGCTGAGCATTTTGAAGCCAAGCCGAAAGGCTTGGCGATTCGGAAAATGCGATCAAACAGAAGCTTAGGCCATGTCCGCTGAGCGAAAGCGAAACGGACAGGGCCGAACCCTTCAAGCGCCCGGCATGCCATGGCATGTTGGCACTGATCAGACAGGAACCCAATCCATGCGCCTTGCGGTGATTTCCGATATCCATGGCAATGTCGCGGCACTTGAGGCGGCGCTGGATGACATCGCCCGGCGCGGCATCACCAATATCATCTGCCTGGGTGATTGCGCTTCCGGCATGTGCTGGCCCGCCGAGACAACGCGCCTGCTCATGGACAAGAATATCCCAAGCATTCGCGGCAATCATGATCGCTGGCTCACGGATCGTGTGGCGGAAGGCTTGAAGGGCCAGGATGGCTTCGCCTTTCAGGAAACCGCCGCCGATCAGCGCGCCTGGCTTTACGCCTTGCCGGAACGCATCACGCCCGCGCCCGGCATTCTCGCCTGCCATGGCACGCCTTCATCCGATGTGCGGAACCTGCTGGAAGACCCGCGTCACGGTATTCTGGTGCCATCGCCGCTTTCGGCCATTCGCGACAGGCTCGGCGAAGAGGGCATGGCAGCCCGCGTGGTGCTGTGCGGCCATAGCCATCAATCGAGCATCATCCACATGCCGGGCGATGGGCCTTTGGTGGTCAATCCTGGTAGCCTTGGCCTGCCTGGTTTTCGCGTCACACGCGGCGACCATCCTCATCGGGCCGAGGCACGTTCACCGCACGCGCGCTACGCGATCATCCACGCCGCCGAAGGTGCCAAGCCGATGGCGGAGCTGATTTCCCTTGTCTATGACTGGGAAAGTGCCGCGCGACGGGCAGAGGAAGTGGGCGCAAACCACGCCTGGCCGCATGTGCTGCGCACGGGGTATTTGCCGGAGTCGCTGGAAGAATAATGGCCGCATGGCGGCTCTCATATTCAGATTCTACGGATAAAGGACAGAACATGCTTCGGATGGCACAACTAACGCTGGCGCTTGCCGTCACGATGTTTTCGCAAGCCCATGCCCAGGGGTTTTTCAACAAGACACTCGCTCTTCAGAGTGTAAACTTCCATGTCGTTTGCGCCAATGAAGGATCAGAAAACACGCTATGCATCACCCCGTCAGGCGCGCTGCATTCCCCGCAAGTGATTGAACAAAAGATTGAAGGTTCCGTCATCGGCGCCGAGGTCGCGGACCTGGATGGCAATGGCGCGCCAGAGATTTATGTTTTCGTGCAATCTGCGGGTAGTGGTTCATACGGGACAGTGGTGGGCCATGCGGTCCATCGTGGATCGGCCATGGCAGTGATCACCATGCCCGAAATAGCCGATGATCCAAAGCTTTCCGCTGGCTATATGGGCAGGGACCGTTTTTCTGTCTCGGCGGATCGGCTAGTGCGCCAATTCCCGATCTATCGTGATGGCGATCCCAACGCAGCGCCAAGCGGCGGGATCAGGCAAGTGCAGTATCGCCTTGTCACTCACCAAGCCGGCCTCAGGCTCCTGCCTGTTGATAGTGAAACGCGGGAAATGCGCTAGAGCATGTTGCGTTCACGTGGGTTCACCCACCACGTTCTACGCCTTTGTTTTTCGAGCATCTGCACACGTTCAGATTTATCCATCTGAACGTCATCTGCTCTAAATCCGCCCGAAGCGCTGCAACGCCGCATCCAATTCGCCCGCGCGGCGTTCGATGCTTTGCACCTGATCCGCTGATGGTCCACCAGCCCGCGCGGCAGCGGCGCGGCGGTCGCGTTCCAGCGTATCCAATTCCGATTGCAACCGCGCGCCCTCTGCCGCCGCTTCCGGGTTTTGCGCGCGTTCAGCGCGCAGCCGTTCGAGTGTTGCGCGTTGCTGCGCCAAATCACGCTGCAACCGCGCGAGCCGCTGTTCTGAAGCGCGCACCGCCGCGGTGCTGCGCGCGGCTTCGGCCTGTGCAGCATTATTGCGTTCAGCCGCCATTTGCGCGGCACGTTCCTGCAGCGCGGCGGAGCTTTCCAGCCGTTGCGCGCCGCGCACATCCTCACCGCTGACGGCAGCGCCAATGCCGGTGAAGAAACCGCGTTCGGAAGCGGGGCCAGCGCCGGCGCAGCCAGCCAGCAGCAAAACCGGTGCGATGGCGCGAAGGGATTTCAGCTTCATGGCGCGTCAGCCCGTCGGCACGCGGCGAAGCGCCGATTCAAGATCATCAGCCGCCGCTTCAAGCCGGCGCTGCGCCTGGTCCATCTTCGCTTCTTCATTCATCAATTGTGGCACTTGGCGGGAACTTGCCACCAAACGCTGGCGCGCATCGCGCGCTTCGCCGGCGGTCTTGCGCATAAGCTCCGCATCCTCGCGCATGGTTGCGGTTTCAGCACGATATTGCGCGGCGGTGATCTGGCCCGCGCGGTATTGCCGATCAAGCTGCGCCAGGCGCTGCTGATTCTGCTTTGCCACCTGTTCAGAAGCGGCGGCGGTATTGTTCAGGTTATTGGCGACTTGCTGCGCGGATTGGATGCGCTGGGAAGCGCTGGCTTCACGATTTTCAAAGGCAAGATTGCGTTCTGCCACTGCCATGCCGGCGGCAAGCCCCACCAGCGCGCCAATACCCGCGCCGATCAACGCATTCTGGCCCGTATTGCCGCGCCCAAAGGCGGCGGCAGCCGCAGCGCCGGTCGCCGCACCGGCCAGCGCGCCCGTCGCGGCGGTTTGGTTCCAGCGCTGGGATTGCTGGCGCATGGCCTGTTGTTCAGCGGTCAAGGGCTGGCCACTGGCGCTCGCATTGGGGTTTTGGCAGGCGGGCAGCAGCAGCGACAAGGACAGCAATACAGCTGCACTCTTGAGAGCAGGTTTTTGGCGGGCCGAGGCAAGCAGGGTCATGGGCGGGGGATCCCTTCGATTGTGGCTTAGCTATCCTATCACTATGGCATGAATAGCGCAGCTTTGCGGCAAAATCATCGCAGCACCCTCACCGCCCGCCACCGGGGCAGCCGATACGGTAATCCCAACGCGTGGAAGGTGATCCGGGCGTGCCCATGACCTCAACCGTGACTACATAATCCTCAGCCGAACCACCGCGCGGCGGGTTCCAGTCAAAGGAAATCGCGCCATTGCCGGAAACAAAACCCGGCGTTTCCGAAAGCAGCCGCCCACGGTGATAGACGCGGATGCGATCAGGCTCCATCCGCGTATTGTAGGGTATGGAAACGCGCCCAGGGTTTGGCCCCAAATAATGCCGCGTCTCCGTAATGCCGCGCCCGCCGCTTTGTACTTCGGAGTTGCAGGGCTCGACATTGGGCGGGCGTTCCAAGGGCCGCTCCACCGGGCGCGGCGGCGGTGTCGGGCGCGGCGGAGGAGGCGGCGGGGGCGGGGGCGGTGGTTCGGGCCTGGGTTCCGGCTGGCGCGGTGGTTCCGGCGCTGTAGGTGGTGGCGGCGGAGGCGGCGGGGGCGGGGCCTCCGGTAGCGGGCATTCCGCGCGGCGGCGGCCAAGTTCTTCGTCCAGCACGGCCAGGCGGTTGCGCAGTTCCCTCTCACGTTCCCGTTCACGCAGCAGGGTGTGCATCGCGTCCAGGTCGCCTTGTTCCACGCGGCACATGCCAGCTTCCGGCGCCAGCCAGCGGGTGATCCATGGCGCGGCGAAAGCCGCCAAGGCACCCAGCAAGAATAGCGCAAGCAAAGCGGCACCGAGCGCCGCCAGGGGCGCGCGGGCAGGCGATTCGGCGGGCCGGCCATCATCCAATGGGCGCAATAGCCCAAGCCCGCCCGGCACATTGGCGGGTGCAGTGCCCCAGCCCGCCAGCACCGGGCGGCCTTCATGGGCGAAAACCTGCTCAAAGCTTGGGATTTCAATCGCGGCAGCGACCAGGGCCGGCAGATGTCCCGCCGCTGCCGGATTTTCCGCCGCCGCCAGGGCAGCGGCGCGGCGGAGTTCGCTGATGATCCGCCCGATCTCGGCGCGCAGCCTGTCCTGGCCGATCGGATCAAGTTCGGCAAAACGCGCAACGCGGCCTTCCGGGGCGAAGAAGCTTAAGCCCTGTTCAGTCGCGCTGACTGGCGCGAAAAAGCCGGTGACCTCCGGCCCCAGCGCTTCACCCAGCAGCGCCGTTAAGGCGCGGTGTGCCGCAGCGTGATCCTGCCCCGCCGGCAGGATCACCCGATAACCATCAAGCGGGAGCGTGATCAGCGGCTGCATGGCGGGCCATCCAAGCTCGCAGAGCGGCAAGCCCAGTCAGGAAGCTGAATAACAGAAATTCGCCTATGGAATAGTCGAGGGGCCATTTTCAACGGCGCCCGCCTTCCATACGGAAGTCATGATGGAAGCCGCGACTATCAACGCACCTTGCCAAGTTATTGCTGATGCGTGTGCAATTCAGCGTATCAGGGCGCCAGTTGATTGAGGCTGGTACACAAAGTACCTGAGGCTGCGTTATACGCAGCGTGCTTCCAGCAAAACTCCCTGTCACCGGCGCGGTACATGTGATCCTGCTTGCGCTTGGACAATTCGCTACCGATTCGCGGGTACCACGGCCATTTTCGCCGAAGCAGATTCTTCCAGCCAGCACACGGCAAGGTTCGGAACGACCATTCATGGTTAGTGTGGCCTGCGTTTCGGCACCAAGTACCCAACAACCATTCAATAACCCAAGGTCCCCCCTGTCCCAACGCTCTGCGGGCAGAGGCGGTGGCGGGATGGGGCGCGGCGGCGGTGGTGGAGGTGGAGGCGGCGGCGGCGGCTCAGGCACCGGAGGCGGTGGCGATGGTTCTGGCAATGCGCATTCGGCGCGGCGGCGGCCAAATTCTTCCTCCAGCGTCGCCATACGATGGCGGAGTTCCCGCTCCCGCTCCCTTTCGCGAAGCAAGGTTTGCATGGTGCCCAAATCATTCTCCTCTACGCGGCACATGCCGGGCTCCGGCGTCAGCCAGCGCGCAATCCAGGGCGCGGCAAAGGCCGAGAGCGCCCCAAGCAAAAGCAGCGCGACCAGCGCCGCCCCCAGCGCGACCAAGGGCGCGCGCCCCGGCGCTTCGGCGGGCTTGCCGTCATCCAACCCACGCAATAGCCCAAGCCCGCCCGGTGCATTGGCCGGCGCCATGCCCCAGCCCGCCAGCACCGGGCGGCCTTCATGGGCAAATACCTCCTCAAAGCTTGGGATTTCGATGGCGGCGGCGACCAGGGCCGGAAGATGTCCCGCCACTGCCGGATTTTCCGCCGCCGCCAGGGCAGCGGCGCGGCGCAATGCACTGATGATCCGCCCGATCTCGGCGCGCAGCCTGTCCTGGCCGGTGGCATCCAATTCGGCAAAGCGCGCCACGCGGCCTTCCGGAGCGAAAAAGCGGATGCCCTGCTCAATCGCGCGGATTGGCGCAAAAAAACCAGTAACCTCCGCCCCCACGCATTCACCGAGCAACGCGACCAGCGCCTGATGCGCACCAGCATGATCCTGCCCCGATGGCAGGAGTGATCGATACCTATCAAGCGGAAGCGTTGACAAAGGCTGCATCAGGCGCCCCCGCCCCTATCCCACAAAGAAGTCTTTCCGCGCCCTTTAGGGCACATCGAAATGCCCTGCCTCAACCTGCTGCCTGGCCGCCACGCGCCCGGTGAAAACCTGATCCGGCCGGCCTTCGCGCTTCACCGTCACGCGATACGGCGAAGAAGCCGGTGATGGCGGGTTGTTCTGGAAATGCGAGACGATGATCCGGTAGCGCCCCGGCGCTGGTTCCGCCACAAAAACGATGTTTTCCACAGGCGTTGGCGTCAACCCATTATTGCCCGCATTGCGGTCCACATCCAATTCGGCGCCACAGGCTTGGCGCCGATCGAAATAAAGCCGCTCACCATTCGGGCAGACCATCATCAGGTCAAGATCATTGCGATCATCCCAGGCAAGGATGATCTGCACCCGCCCGCTGCGCGCACCTTCGCGCCGGGCGCGTTCCGCATCTTCCTGCCGTGGGGGCGGGGGGGGCGGGGGGGGCGGGGGTGGCTCCGCCCGGCGGGGCGGAGGTGGCGGGGGTGGCGGCGGTTCCGGTGGCGGGCAGGCGGTGCGCCGATCCCCAAGGCGCAGCATCTCCCGCGCGATATCTCCACGCAGCGCCGCTTCGCGTGCCTGCGCGGCGCGGAGTTCATCAAGCAATTCGGCATTGCCCGGCTGCACCACGCATTGCGGCAGCGCGGCCTTGAACCAGCCAAAGGGGTCGCGCCACAGGAGCAGCAGCAACAACAGCAGCAGGAACAAAAGCCCGAGCAAGCCCAGCAGCCAAAACAACCAAGATTTTTGCGCGGGGGCTGCGGCAGGCGGGCCGACAATCTGCATCGGCGCCAGGCCAGCCCCGCGCCGACGCGTCATGCCAATCAGCAATTCGGGGCTGGGTGCCTCACCCAATTTCGCATGCCCCCAAGCGACCAGCACGGGCTGGCCGCCGATCACGCGCAGGCAATCGGTCGCGGGCGTGATCAGCGCAAGCGCGATCAATTCGCCAAGAAAACGCTCACTCTCGCGCGTGCTGGCGCGCAGCCGATCTGCTTCTTCGCGGATATCGCCGTAAAGCCGCGCGAATTCGGCGCGTGGCGCTTCCCGTGCCGCATCGGGCAGCGATTCCAGCGGCGGCGCCGCGCCCTGCCCTGCCGCATACCAATCCGTGATGCCGCGATCTGCGTCTGGATTGGGCTCAGCAAAAAGCGCGGCATGGGCCGGGCTACGCGCACGGCGCAAATAGCCGCTGATCTGATCCCAGGCCTGGACCGCAAGCTGCCCGCCTGAGCCCAGAACCTGCAATTCCGCATTGCGCGTTGTGGCAATCAGGCTGCCATCGCCGGAACCGGACATGCGCGCGGCGCCCGCTTAACGCGGCGCCCCGGCCCCGGCAGGGGGCGCGGGTGCGGGCGCGGGCGCGGGTGCCGGTGCAGCAGGTGCGGGTGCGGGCGCCGGTGTCGCCGGCGTGGCAGGCGCATTTGCGGGCGGCGCTGGTGTTGCCGGCAGGCCGGGCACCACGGGTTCACAGGCTTCAGCCTTCACCACCGTCTGCACATTCTGCTGTTGCAGCCAGGGTAGCAGGCTTTCGGTTTTTTGCGCGTATTTGACGCGATCCGCGACCTGGGTCGCGAAACTGACAAAGGTATTGATGCCAACCACACGCCCGCATGTATCCACCAGCGGCCCGCCCGAATTGCCCGGTGAGATATCGGCCGAATGCGGCATGACCACCAGGCCATTTTCCAGCCGCTGGATGGTGCTGATGCTGCCCCGCGTCAGCACCAATTCGGGCGGCGTGCCAAGCCTGCCCTGCTGCAATTCCTGCATGCCCTGTTCGACCTGCACGACAGAAGCGGGATAGCCCGCCGCCACCACATCCAGAAGCTTATCGGCGGTGGGTGTCAGTGCCAGTGGCTGCGCGCCGGCCACCGCTTCCGGCAGCCTGAGCAGCGCGAAATCCGGCATGCCGGGTTCAACCGGCCCACCGCCCGCGTCGCGCGTCATGCTGACCAGCTGCGCCTTCACCGCGCGGCCCATGGCGCGCGACATGACGAATATCTGGTTGGGATCGGCCTGTTGCACGACATGGGCGTTCGTCAGCACCAGATCGCCGGCGATGAAAAACCCGCTGCCATGACCAATCCCCGACGGCCCGGCCGAGGCAATCATCACCGTCGCATGTTCCAGCAATTGCGCGAGGGAACCGCTGAAGGGCCGTGGTGCCTCACCTTGCCGCTGCGGAATGGCGGGGGGCACGCTCTCAGGCCGCACTGGTTGGCGTTCTGGCGGCGGGTTCAGGCCAAGCGGGCCTTCCGGCGTGCAGACATTGGGCGTTGCAGCCAGGCGCCGCATACGTTCCAGGTCACGCTCCAGCGCCTCATTGGTTTCGCGTTGCAGGCGGATGGCGTTGCGGGTTGCGGCATCATCCACGATGGAGACGGTTTGCTGTTGCCCCGCCAGATCGCGCTGCATGTGCATCCAGGCGAGCCAAAAGCCGAGCGCCAAGAAAATCAGCGCCACAAGAGCGAGCAGCGGGAGAAGCCAAGCCGCCCCGCCAAAAGGCGCGCGCGGCGCCGCAGCCATTATGGGCGCGGCTGCGGGTGGCGGCGGTGGCGGTGCTGCCGCGCGGGCTACAGCAGGGGGTGGCGCGGCAGGCGCTGCCGATACGGGTGCGGCCATGGCAGCGCCTGAGAGAAACCCATCAGGCGCGGCGGCCAAACGCTGCGAACAAGGCCCTAAAACGCGGCGGAGTTGCGCGGCAAGCGCGGCGGGGTCTTCGGCAATCTCCCGCGCTGCCAAACCCCAACCGGTCAGGATGATCTGGCCGTCCAGCACCAGGATGGAATCGGCGCTGGGCAGCACCAAGGCGCGGCGGAGCAGCGGGCCGATTTCCGCATCATCCAGCAGCGGTTCCAGCGCCTGAATCTGGCGGGACAGCACGGCTTCAGCCTCTGCCCGCCGCGCAGCGGAAAGGCTGGGCAAGGGCTGCGGTTCGCCAGTCGCTTCGCCATACCAGGAAATGGCCCCGGCCCCGGTAATGGGCTCGGCGAACAGCGCGGCAGGCGCGCCCCGGGCAGCGAGTTGGTCGGTCAGGCGCTGATGCAGCGCATGCACTGGCTGGCCGCGCAACAGCAAGGGTTGCAGCCCGGCAAGATCAGTCTTCAGGAGCAAACGTGGCGCGGCCATGGGACCTCGGGATTTAACCAGGAAAGGCTAGACCAGGTTGCGCGGGTTTGGAAACACCCGCGCAATATCAGGAAACGCCACGGCGATGGCAGCATTACGGCGGCGCCGCAGCGTTTTACGCCGCCGCTTTTGCCGGTTCGCGCTGAAAGCGCAGCCAGGTCACCGCCAGCACCGCCACCAGCAGCAGCGGGATGGAAGCCCAATTCAGCGGCACCCAGCCGAAATGCTCATGCAGGAAGCCGGCCAGGAAGCTCGCGGTCGCGGTGGTGCCGAACACCAGGAAGTCATTCAGCGCCTGCGCCTTGCCGCGTTCATTCGGACGGTAGCAGGTGGTCACCAGATTGGTGGCGCCGATGAACAGGAAGTTCCAGCCCACGCCGTTCAGCGTCAGCGCAATGCGGAAATGCCATTCATGATTGCCAGCAAGTGCGGCGAATACACCGAGTAGCAGAAGCGCAATGCCCCAGAACATGACATTGGTGGTGCCATAACGCGTGATCAGATTGCCGGTGAAGAAGGATGGTACGAACATCCCCATCACATGCATGAAGATCACCCAATGCGCTTCCGTATGCGGCAAGCCACAAGCCACAATCGCGAGGGGTGAGGCACTCATCAGAAATGACATGATGCCAAACGCCACCATGCCGGAAATCACGGCGGCGATGAACCGCGGCTGAGACGCAATTTCAAACAAGGGGCGCGGTGGCGCAACCGCGCTGCCATCCGCTTTCACCGTGGCTTCCTGCATGGGCGGGAATTTGATGAAGCCCATGATGGTGAAGACCACAGCATGAATGCCGATCAGCGCGATATAGGTCGCAAAATACAGCGGCAACATCTGGTCATGCGAAACGCGCACAATGCTGGGGCCGATAATGCCGGCCACCACGCCGCCCGCCGTCACCCAGGAAATTGCCTTGGCGCGATAGGAAGCGGGGACAAGTTCCACCGCCGCGAAGCGATACATTTGCAGGCTGGCCACTGCATAACCCAGGATCAGGCCGCCCAGGCACATCAGCGCGAAGGTCGCGGTATAAAGCCCCAGCGCCACAATCGCGCCCCCCACCATGCCGAAGATGGAACCGATCCGAAAACCAAAGCGCCTTCCCATACGCTGCATCAGTGCGGCGGCGGGAAACACCGCGATCATAATGCCCAGATGCTGCAAGGTGACGGGAAGGGTCGCCAGGTCCCGGTTATGGTAGAAGGTCACCACGGAAAGCGCGGTGGCGGCGAACATCAGCGTATTGCCGGCCTGACCAATGGCCTGACAACAGGCCAAGAGAAAAAGATTCCGCCGCGCGGCACCATCAAGCACAGACATTCCAGGCACGCTTCCTTATGGCGTCTGATCCGCGTAGGTGGAATCACCGAAGCGGTGAATCAGCCGCCCAAATTTTTATGCTATCGCGTGAACCGCAATGGCGGATCGCGCGATAGCGAAGGTGATGCTAGACCCGAAAGTGTTGAAGGAAAAGCCGGTTAATCAGGCCCATAGCCCGCGTGCCGCGAGCCAGCCCTGCACAAGTGCCGCCACCTGGTCACTATTGCGGTCCATCATGATCATGTGACTATTGCCGGTGATGCCGTGTTCGGGCAGGTCCACGGCATCAACCGAGCCACCTGCGGCGCGGAGCGCTTCTGCGAAGGCAATGCCGCGCGCGCGAATATCGGGCCAGCGCGCATCTTCCTTGATGTAATCCCCATAGATCATCAGCACGGGAATATCGCGTAATTTGGCGATCTGCGCGGGATCGCCAATGGAGGCAGGCTCCACCAGCACCAGGGCGCGCAGCGCATCAGGCCGACGCTGCGCCGCATTCCAGGCAAAAAACCCGCCCTGGCTATGCGCCATCACCACTGCCGGCCCAACACGGGCAAGCAGCGCATCATAGGCATCAAGGCTCAATTCATCCGTCGTCGTGAAGCGCGGCACGATCTGGCGCATGAAATTACGGTAACTGGCATCATCGGCGGGGAATTGATTGCCTGGCAGCACTTCGCCGCGCTGATAGGAACCGGGGCCAGCGCCAATCCGAAAACGCTCAAAAGGATTGTCTATCGGGAGCGTCAGTGCGGTGCCGCCAGTGACCTCAGGGATCAGGGACCAGCCGGAACGGCCGCGTTCCACCGCATCGCTCACATAAACCGGCCAGCCTTGGCGCAGAAAATAATGCTGCCAGCCTTCGCGGCCATCGGGCGTGGTCTCCCAACAAACACCGGAAAGCCCACCGCCATGCCACATCAGCAATGGTGCGCGCCCACGCGGCGCGGCGGGGATCATGTATTGCGCGTAAAGCGCACCGATCAAATAGGTACCGTTGGGGTCCACCTTGGCGGGCACGCCGCCCGGCGTGAAAAGCACCTCACGCGCGGGCTGATCAGCGATGGTGACTTCCCGCCCGCCAACATGGAAACTGCCCCAGGCGGCGAGTGAGACGGGCGCGAGCATAACGGCCTCAGCGCCCCGTCAGGATGCGTTCCACCAATTGCGTGGCACTTGGGATGAAGCCGTTGGAATAGAAGGGGTCTTGCCCGAAGCGATAGGCATTATGCCCGGCGAACATCAGGTTCTTTTCCAGCGCCCCATCATGGCTGACATCCTGCAGCGTCTTTTGAATGCAGAAGCTGCGCGGATCGGCGCGGCGGCCATTGTCAAAATCCGGTTCATGCTGGGACCAGTTGGAAAAGCGGCAGGCCGAAAGACAGCCCATGCAATCCACCTGATCCTTGACGATTTCGCGCGATTTTTCGGGCGTCACGAAAATCAGCGTATTGTCCGGCGTGCGCATGGCTTCCGTGAAGCCGTCCGCTTCCCAATGGGCGATGCGCGCCAGGTCATGCGGCGCGACAAAAACCGGGCGCTTGCGCGGGCCGACACCATATTCCGCCAGATGTTCGCCAACCGGTTCCGCCGTGTAGGCGACTTGCCGTTCATTGCGGTCTTCCAATTCGCGCAGGAATTCATTGCGCACGGCGGAAGAATAGAAGCCTGTGGGCGAGAAAGGCTGCAGCAGCACATCGCCCGGCTTCAGCGTCAGCAGCCGCTGCTTCCAGGCATCGCTGATTGGGCTTTCCTGGGTGAGCAAAGGGCGCGTGCCGAATTGGAAAGCGATGGGGCCAAGATCAGGATTGTCGATCCAATCTTCCCATTCTTCCAGCCACCAGACGCCACCCGCCATGATGATTGGCACATCGCCAAGACCAAATTCGCGCATTTGCTGGCGCAGCTTCAGCACGCGCGGAAATGGCGCTTCCGGCACTTTCGGGTTTTCGCTGTTGGAAAGCCCGTTATGCCCGCCGGCCAGCCACGGGTCTTCATATACCACGCCGCCCAGCCATTCGCGCGTCTTGTGATAGGAACGCTTCCACAAGGCCGCGAAAGCACGGGCGGAAGAAATGATCGGATAGTAATGAATGCCGAAATCCCGCGCGACTTCCGCGAGCTTATAGGGCATACCCGCGCCACAGGTGACGCCATGGATCAAGCCCCGCGCGCCTTCCAGCATACCGCGCGCGACGCGTTCGGCGCCACCCATTTCCCACAGGATATTGGCGTGGATGCGCCCCTTGTCGCCGGCCATATCCCAGGCTCGCTGGGCTTGGGCGATGCCGCCTTTAATGCCGTATTCAACCAATTCTTCATGCCGGTCGCGGCGCGTTTTGCCGTGATAGATTTGGCGGATGATACTGCCATCCGAGTCATAGCTATCGGCATTGACGGCCGAGAATGTGCCAACGCCGCCAGCCGATGCCCAGGCGCCGCAAGTGCGACCATTGGAAACGGCAACCCCTTTGCCGCCTTCGACCAGCGGCAGGACATCAACGCCCCCCATCCGGATTGTATTGATAGCCTTCAAGTAACGGCGCTCCCCGAAAGAATCACAATTTTGTGACGTTATGCCATGCCCCGCCCCTCATGTCAGGGGGCGGGGTTTGGGTCAGCCAGGGTCAATCGCCCCGCGGTTCACGGCGTTCGCGGCGTTCACCACGTTCACCGCCACGGCGGTCATCACCTTCCGGGCGCGGGCGCTTGGCGCCGACCTGTTCGGTGATATCCGCACCCGTCGCCTGATCCACGACGCGCATGGAAAGCTTCACCTTGCCGCGCTCATCAAAGCCAATGACCTTGACCTTGACCGCATCGCCGTCCTTGACGATATCGGTGGTCTTGTTCACGCGATCATTCGCGAGTTCCGAGATATGCACCAGCCCATCCTTGGCGCCGAGGAAATTCACGAAGGCGCCGAAATCGGCGGTCTTCACGACCTTCCCGTTATAGATCGCGCCAAGTTCCGGTTCCGCCACAATGCCCTTGATCCAATCAATGGCGCGCTGCGCGGCTTCAATGCTGGTGGCGGCAACCTTGATGGTGCCGTCATCTTCGATATCCACCTTGGTGCCGGTCTGTTCCGTGATTTCACGAATGACCTTGCCGCCGGAACCGATCACATCACGGATCTTGTCCTTCGGCACATTGATCACGGTGATGCGCGGCGCGGTCGCCGCCACATCGGTGCGCGCGCCCGTCAGCCCCTTGGCCATTTCGCCAAGGATATGCAGCCGGCCTTCACGCGCCTGTTCCACCGCAATGCGCATGATTTCCGGCGTGATGGAGGTGATCTTGATGTCCATCTGGAGCGAGGTAATCCCCACTTCCGTTCCGGCCACCTTGAAATCCATATCGCCGAGGTGATCCTCATCGCCCAGAATATCGGACAGCACGGCGAAGCCACGATCTTCCTTGATCAGGCCCATCGCAATGCCCGCGCAAGGGCGCTTCAGCGGCACGCCGGCATCCATCATGGAAAGCGATGTCCCGCAGACCGTCGCCATGGAAGATGAGCCATTGCTTTCCGTGATTTCGGAGACCACGCGCACGGTGTAGGGGAATTTTTCCTTCTCCGGCAGCAGCGGATGAATGGCGCGCCAGGCAAGCTTGCCATGGCCCACTTCACGCCGGCCGGGGCTGCCCATGCGGCCCGTTTCATTCACCGAATAGGGCGGGAAATTATAGTGCAGCATGAAATCTTCGCGGTATTCACCGGCCAGCGCATCAATCACCTGCTCATCCTGGCCGGTGCCGAGTGTTGCCACGCACAGCGCCTGGGTTTCACCACGGGTGAAAAGTGCTGACCCATGCGCGCGCGGCAGCACGCCCACTTCCGCCATGATGGGGCGCACGGTGCGTGTGTCACGCCCGTCAATCCGCTTGCCGGTGTCAAGGATATTGTTGCGGACCACATCCGCTTCCAATTCCTTGAGCAAGCCCTTCGCCAGGTTCACATCAGCACCTTCGGCTTCAAGGGCTGCAATCACCTTCTTCTTCACCGCGCCCACCTTATCCTGGCGGACCAGCTTCTGCGTTTCCGTATAGGCAACGGCCATATCGGCGCGGCCCAATTCGGCGATGCGCTTCTTGAGTGCGACTTCCGCTTCCGAAGGCTCCGGCAGCGGCCAGGGTTCCTTGGAGGCAACTTCAGCCAATTCAATGATCGCCTGGATCACCGGCTGGAAGGCCGCATGGCCGAAGGTGACGGCACCGAGCATGACTTCTTCCGTCAATTCGCTCGCTTCCGATTCCACCATCAGCACGCCTTCGGCGGTGCCGGCCAGCACCAGATCCAGCACGCTTTCCTTGCGCTGATCGGCAGTCGGGTTCAGCACATAGGCGCCATTGATATAGCCAACGCGCGCTGCGCCGACCGGGCCGAAAAAGGGGATGCCGGACAACGTCAGCGCGGCGGAGCAGCCCACCATGGCAACGATATCGGGATCATTTTCCATATCATGCGACAGCACGGTCGCAATCACCTGGACTTCGTTGCGAAAGCCCTCAGGGAAAAGCGGGCGGATCGGGCGGTCAATCAGGCGCGAAATCAGCGTCTCGGATTCAGAAGGGCGGCCTTCACGCTTGAAGAAGCCGCCCGGGATCTTGCCGGCGGCGAAGGTCTTTTCCTGATAATGCACGGTCAGCGGGAAGAAATCCTGACCAGGCTTTGCGGAACGCGCACCAACGGCGGTGCAAAGCACAATCGTGTCACCCAGGCGGGCCATCACGGCACCATCGGCCTGGCGGGCGATCTTGCCGCTTTCCAGAACCAGGGTCTTGCCGCCCCAGGCGATTTCCTTGCGGAAGTAATTGTCGAACATCGTCATCCTCTCGGGCGCTGGCCCATGCCAGCGCGAACCACGCCGCGCCCCCTTTGGGCGACAGCGCGGCAGAAGGGGCCGAATGGCCCCGGAATGCGACGCAAGGGGTGAAGACAGGAAAGCACCGAGGATACTCGGTGGCGGGGCCGTTTGCTCGGCGTCTCGGGCGGCATGGGGTGGGCCCATCGCGAAAAGGCGCGACGGGAAGGCCGCCCATGTGGCCGGAAACGCCGCGGTGGTCCCTATTCCGAAGCCACGGCTTGAAACACTGTCCTAACCCGCAGCGTGCGCGGCGGTTGGCGCCCCGGCTTCCGGCCGGGCAACACCAAGCGGGCATATGGCGCGGATTGCAGGAAATTGCCACCAGAAACTTGCGCCACAGCGGGGAAAGGGGCGGAATTGGGCGGGAATTTTACGATTTTCGCCGCAATTCGGGGGCAGAGTCCCTGCCGGTCCGGTTTCGGACACCTTCAGGAGCATCCCATGCGGTCTATTTTTCTCGCGATCAGCGCCCTTGCTTTCAGCCTGCCGGCTTTGGCGCAGGACGCGCCGCGGCTTTTCCCAAGCCGCGACGTGGCCGTGACCTACCGCGTTTCCGGCGCTGGCCCCATGCAGGAAATCACCATGGCCTGGGCGGCGGCGGCGCGGCTGATGCGCGTGGAACTGCCGGGCATGGGCTACACCATCGCCGATTTCGCCGGGCAGAAGGGTTTTGCGGTCATGGAAATACCCCAGCCCATGGTGATGGATATCCCCATGGCCCAGGCGGCCGCCCATGTACGCGCACTCGAATCCGCGCGCTTCACCAAACTTGGGGCGGATCGTGTGGCTGGTGTTGCCTGCACCAATTGGCGGCATGAAGGGCCGCAGGGTTCCGGCACCGGCTGCTTCACCGATGATGGGGTGATGCTGCGGTCCCAAGGCGCGGCCCAGGGCATGCAAGGCGGGCTTGAGGCGTTGCGCGTGACCTATGGCACCCAGGATGTGGCGCGCTTCCAACGCCCGGCCGGCACGCCTGCCATGCAAATGCCGGGGGGCACGCTTCCGGGGCTACCGCCGGCCAGCAAAAAATAGGCGGGCAGAAAAGCAAAAAGGGGGCTTAAACCCCCTTTCCTTTTCCAATGGCGGTAACCGCCAGATAGAAAAAACTACCGCCGCAGCCCCAGGCGACCGATCAGCGTTTCATACCGCTTCTGGTCCTTCTTCTTCAGGTAATCCAACAGGCCACGACGCTGACCCACCAGCACAAGCAAACCGCGCCGGGAATGGAAATCCTTGGCGTGGGTCTTCAGATGCTCGGTCAGGTTGGAAATGCGCTCAGACAGCAGGGCCACCTGCACTTCCGGGCTGCCGGTATCGCCCTGCTTGGTGGCGTATTCAGAAATAAGCGTCGTGCGACGCTCCGCGGTGATCGACATCGGATTTCTCCTATGGTGCGGGGCGAACCCCAATCTGGTTCAAGAACCGCCCTGGCCCAACCAACGCTCTGGCTTCAGCAAGCCTTCTTCCAAGCGGGCAAGACCCATCAGGCGCTCCCCCACCATCGCTCTGGCCAGGCCCCCATCGGGGTTGGCCTCACGCGGGACCCGGCCCATCAATTCAACCAGCGGAATATGCTGACCGAAGGAGAGCCGCGCGGCTTCCGCTTCCGTGAGGGCCAGCGCCGGGATGTCGGCCAGCGCGGTCGTCACCGGGAGCAAAAGCGCCGGGGGAGGGAGCGGCATATCGCCGGAAACGGCGATCTTGTCCAGGGCTACGGCATCTTTTTCGTGAAAAGGCCCAACACGCATGCGGCGCAACGCTGTGATATGCCCAACCGAACCACAGGCCCGCGCAATATCGCGCGCCAGGCTCCGCATATAAACGCCCTTGCCGGATTCAACGAAAAACACCGCCGTGTCGGCATCTGGGCGTTCAATCAGCTCAAACCGATCCACCCGGGCCGGGCGCGGCGCCAATTCCGGGATTTCGCCGGCGCGCGCCAGATCATAGGCGCGTTCGCCCGCGACCTTGATGGCCGAGAATATGGGCGGCACCTGCATGATATCGCCAATGAATTGCGGCAGCGCGGCGCGAATGGTCGCGTCATCAGGCCGCACATCTGACGTGGCAATCACCTTGCCATCGGCATCATCGGAATCTCGCGCTTCGCCGAATTTCAGCGTGAAACGATAGGTCTTCGTGCCATCCATCACATAGGGCACGGTTTTCGTCGCCGCACCAAAGGCAATTGGCAGCACACCCGTTGCCAGCGGATCAAGCGTACCGCCATGGCCGCATTTTTGGGCATTGAAGCCACGCTTGCACAGCGTGACCACATCGGTCGAACCAACACCCGTTGGCTTGTCAATGATCAGCCAACCATCCAGCGCAATGCCCTTCGGCTTCTTGTGCTGGCGGTTCTTGCCGCGTGGCGGGCCGGGGCGCTTTTCGCGAACCTCGCTCATGCCTTGTCATCCCCTTCAGGCTTGGCTTGCAGGTCGCGCTGCACTTCGGGCCGGCGCATCACCTCATCTACGTGCATGGCGTAATCAAGTGCGGTATCAGACTGGAAATGCAGATCAGGCGCGAATTTCAGCCGCACGCTATGGGAAACTTCCCGTCGCAGGAAGGAACTCACGCGCCTGAGGCCGGCCAATTCTTCCTTGGTGATTTCCCGCCCGAGTGCCGCAACAAAGGCGGTCATGTGCTTCAAATCAGGCGAGGCACGCACCTCTGTCACCGTCAGGTGCAGTCCCTGCAAGGCAGGGTCTCGGAACTCCGCGCGCGCGAAGGTGGCGGCAAGCGCGTGGCGCACTTCCTCACCCACGCGCAATTGGCGCTGGGAAGGGCCTTCCGCCCGGCCTTGATGCTGATGCTTGCTCATGAAGGGTTCCCTGCCTGGGCCGCACAGCCCAGGCTTGCCAGAAAGGCCGAAAGCCGTGGGGGCTGATCAGCCCGCCACTGTCTCCGTCTCATAGCATTCGATCTGATCGCCAACGCGGATGTCATCGTAATTGGCGAAGGACATGCCGCATTCCAGGCCATTGCCCACTTCGCGCACATCATCCTTGAAGCGCCGCAGCGTGGACAATTCGCCCTGATGGATCACGACACCATCGCGCAACAACCGCACGCCGGCACCGCGCTTGACCTGGCCTTCCGTGATACGGCAGCCGGCCACCTTGCCGATGCGCTTGACTTCGAAGACCTGCAAAATCTGCGCATAGCCCAAGAACTTTTCGCGCTGCACCGGTGCGAGCTTGCCCTTGACCAGCTTTTCAATGTCATCCGCGACTTCGTAAATGATCGAATAGTAGCGGATTTCGACAGCTTCGCGCTGCGCCAGATCCCGCGCTTGCGATGTGGCGCGCACATTGAAGGCAACGATCACCGCATCGGACGCCTTGGCCAGCTGGATATCGGATTCCGTGATCTGCCCCACCGCGCTATGCAGTACGCGCACCCGCACTTCTTCATTGCCAAGCTTGCCGAGCGTGACGCCGATGGCTTCAGAGCTACCCTGCACATCGGCCTTCACAACGACAGCAACTTCCTTCTGCTCACCCGCCTGGATGCGGGCCAGCATATCGGTCAGGCTGCCACGGCCAGCGCCGGCAGTGGCGGTGGCTTTTTCGCGCAGCTTGCGCTGACGGAATTCGGAAATTTCCCGCGCGCGGGCTTCGTTTTCAACGGCGATGAAATTCTCGCCCGCCGTCGGCACGCCGGAAAGGCCCAGGATTTCCACCGGCAAGGATGGCCCGGCATCCTTCAATTGGCGGCCCTTGTCATCCAGCATTGCGCGCACACGGCCCCATTCGGCGCCGGCCACGACAATGTCACCCTGCTTGAGCGAGCCCTTTTGCACCAGAACGGTCGCCACGGGGCCGCGCCCGCGATCCAGCTTGCTTTCAATCACGGTGCCTTCCGCCGCGCGGTCCGGATTGGCCCGCAGATCAAGGATTTCTGCCTGCAGCGAAATCGCTTCCAGCAGCTTGTCCAAATTGATCTTCTGGGTGGCGGAGACTTCGATTTCCTGGGTTTCGCCGCCAAGGCTTTCCACCACGATTTCGTGCTGCAGCAATTCCTGCTTCACGCGTTCGGGCTTCACGCCGGGCTTGTCAATTTTATTCACCGCAACAATCAGCGGCACATTGGCAGCGCGCGCATGGCGGATGGCTTCCACGGTTTGCGGCATGACACCATCATCCGCCGCCACCACCAGCACCACCATATCCGTGACCGAAGCACCACGCGCACGCATGGCGGTGAAGGCTTCATGGCCAGGTGTATCAATGAAGGTCACGCGATCACCGGCTGGCACCGTGATCTGATAGGCGCCGATATGCTGCGTGATGCCGCCCGCTTCATGCGCGACAACATCGGTCTTGCGGAGCGCATCCAAAAGGCTGGTCTTGCCATGGTCAACATGGCCCATGATGGTGACCACAGGCGGGCGCGGCAGCAGCTGCGTATCCGTATCCTGCGCGCCTTCCAGGCCGATTTCGACATCGGATTCACTCACGCGCTTCACGCGATGGCCAAATTCCTGCACCACCAATTCGGCAGTATCGGCATCAATGCTTTGCGTGAGCGTCGCCATCACGCCCATGCGGAACAGGCTTTTCACCACTTCCCCGCCGCGCGCAGCCATACGATTGGCCAATTCCTGCACGGTGATGCTTTCCGGCACCACCACTTCGCGCACCACACGTTCAGTGCCGGACCGAAGCCGCGCCAATTCCTGCTGGCGGCGTTCACGTTCACGCGCCCGCCGGACAGAAGCGATGGACCGCGTGCGTTCATCTTCACCTTCAAGCGCGGCCTGCACGTCAATGCGGCCTTCGCGGCGACGATCAGCGCCGGGCGGCGATTTCTTGACCGGGGCGAGGGTAAGCCGCTTGGCCGGGCCAGGTGCCGCGCCAGGGCGACGCAGCGCCGGGCGGCGCGGCCCGTCCTCATCATCATCGGACGGGGAACGCGCCTTCAGGGTCAACTTGACCGGCGCTTCCGTCGTGGCCGGCTTGCGCACGGGCGCGCCAGCCGGCCCACGACCAGGTGCCGCGGCAGGCGCGGTAGCTTGGGCACCGGGTGGCGGGGCAGGGCGACGCGCGGCTTCCTGGGCAGCGCGGGCTTCTTCCTCAGCCCGGCGGGCAGCTTCTTCCTTGGCGCGGGCTTCTTCTTCAACGCGGCGCGCGGCTTCTTCAGCGGCAGAACGCACCGTCAGCGCCTGACGTTCGCGTTCCTCACGCTGGCGCTGCGCTTCATTGCGGCGATTTTCTTCCAGCACCCGCTGACGCATGGCGAGTTCCGCCTGGGTCAGCGGCCTGCCTGTGGTGGTGGTGCCGGCCTGGCCGCCAGCACCCGGGCGGCCTGACCCACCCGCGCCAGGGCGCGCAGAACCGGCGCCTGACCGCGTTGGCGGCGGCGGTGCCGCAACGCGCGTAGAAGCTGGGGATGGGGGTGCGGGTTTCGGCGCGGGGGGCGCTGCCGGGGTTTCCGCTATTTCTACGGCTTCTACGGCCGGGCTTGGCGCTGGCTCCACAACCGGCGGCGGTGCGGGCGCCGGTGCTACCGGTGCCGCTTCTATCGGGGCTGCGGCGGGTGGTGCCACGGTGGGCGTGGGCGTGGGTGTAGTCGCGGGGGCGCCCGGTGCCTTGGCCGCGGGTGCCGGGCCAAGCGCGCGCGCGGCGGGCACACCAATACCCGGGCGCACCGGGCTTGGCGCTACCGCGCGCTTCTTTACAACCTCGACCTGCACGGTCTTCGATCGGCCGTGGCTGAAGGATTGGCGGACGCTGCCCGCATCCACCGTCTTGCCAAGCTCGAGGCGTCCGCCGGGCCGAAGGCTCAGCCTGCTTTTACCCGCGTCCTGCTCGTTCTGGTCACTCATTCGCCGCTTTGAACCCGATCATCTGATACACATTGAACCGCCGCATAACCCGGACAGCCTTAGGATTTAGCCACTTCTGACGGAGAAAGGCCAGAAAGCCTGCCCGCCTCAGACCGGATGGCTTCCGCCAAACGGCCCGGCGCGACCGCCACATGAACAATGTGGTCACGCCCAAAAACCCGCCCCAATTCAGCGGCATCAAGCGGCACGATCGCCGCCATGCCACCGCCCGAGAGGCGTTCACGCTCTGCTGAGCTGCCATCCTTGGCCTGCACCAGCAATGCAATACGATCCGCGGCGCGCCATTCCCGCACCGCCTGCCAACCCGCCACCGCCTGCCCTGCCCGGCGCGCAAGCCCCAGCAGATCAGCAATCCTGGTGCGAAGGCCCTGTTGCAGCAATGCCGGAAGACCGGGCGGAACAACCACAGGGCCGCGCGCAGCGCGCGTAAAAGCCCCCCGGCTGATGGCGCCTTCTAGCACATCGGCCCGCGCGCTCAACCACATTCCCCGCCCGGGCAGCCTTTCGGCCAAATCCGGCACAATTTCACGCCCCGGCCCCAGCACAAAGCGGATCATTTCCGCCTTGGGAAGGCTTTCACGTGTGGCGATGCAGCGGCGAAGCGGGCCCTTCTCGGGCTCATCTTCCTCCGGCAGGGCGGCGGTTGCGTTCAGGGCTGTGCCTCATGCCTCATCGCCGAGCCAGCCGGCACGACGACGCGCTTCCATGACGATGGCATTGGCCGTTTCCTCATCCACCGCTTCGGCGCCGAGGATTTCCACCAATTCATCCCCCGCCAAATCAGCTAGGTCTTCCAGCGACTTCACGCCCTTTTCGCCGAGCGTCACCATCATGGCCGGCGTAAAGCCGCCCACTTCGATCAGCACGTCATCCACGCCAAGGTCACGGCGCTTTTCATCCATTTCGGCATCCCGCTTTTCAATGAAGGCTTCAGCGCGGCGCTTCAATTCGGCGGCGACACTTTCATCAAAGCCTTCGATTTCGGCCAATTCCTCATCCGGTGCCTGCACGATGTCTTCGATGGAACCGAAGCCTTCCTGCACCAGAAGCCCCGCGATCACATCATCCACATCCAAGGCTTCAACAAAAAGCCCGGTGCGGCGGCGGAATTCTTCCTGGCGGCGTTCGCTTTCCTCGGCTTCCGTCAGGATATCCACATCATAGCGCGTAAGCTGGGATGCCAAGCGCACATTCTGCCCGCGACGCCCAATGGCAAGGCTGAGCTGATCATCCGGTACCACCACTTCCACGCGGCGGCCTTCATCATCCAGCACCACCTTACTGACTTCAGCAGGTGCCAACGCATTCACGATGAAGGTCGCCTGATCGGGCGACCAGGGAATGATATCAATCTTTTCGCCCTGCAATTCGGCAACCACCGCCTGCACGCGCGACCCGCGCATACCCACGCAAGCGCCGACAGGGTCAATCGAGGTATCGCGGCTGATCACCGCCATCTTGGCGCGGCTGCCGGGATCACGCGCCACGGCCTTGATTTCGATGATGCCGTCATAAATTTCTGGCACTTCCTGCGCGAACAGCTTCGCCAAAAAGCCCGGATGGGTGCGAGAGAGGAAAATCTGCGGCCCGCGCGGTTCTTCGCGCACATCGTAGATATAGGCGCGCACGCGGTCCCCATTGCGGAAGGCTTCGCGCGGGATGGTTTCATCACGGCGCAGCAGCGCTTCGGCCCGGCCAAGATCCACCATCAGGTTGCCATATTCGGTGCGCTTGACCGTGCCATTGATGATTTCGCCAACGCGGTCCTTGTATTCTTCGAATTGCTTGCGGCGTTCCACTTCACGCACGCGCTGGACAATCACCTGCTTCGCGGTCTGCGCGGCGATGCGGCCGAAATCAATCGGCGGCAGCGGGTCCACAATGAACTCACCAAGCTGAATGCCTGGCTTGATCTTTTGCGCAATGCGCAAAGGGATTTGCGTCGCTTCGCTTTCTACCGGTTCGGCTTCCACCACTTCGGTGAAGCGTTCCAGCTTCACGCGGCCATCCTTGCGGTCAATGGTGGCGCGAATGTCTTTCTCAAGCCCGTATTTGGCGCGACCCGCCTTCTGGATTGCCTGTTCCATGGCTTCCAGCACTTCCTCACGCTCGATCATTTTTTCGCGCGCGACGGCATCGGCCACTTGCAGCAATTCCGGACGGGCGATGGCGATGTCAATGGCCATGGCGAATTCTCCTGTTAATGGGTCGTTATGGTTGGGGCATCGGGCTTCGCCGTCGCCGCGATCAATTCATCGGTCAGCACCAGCTTAGCGCGGCGGATATTGCTGCGCGGCAACGCCAATTCAGTGCCATCATCAAGCTTGAGCCGCGCTTCCTGGTCATCGGCGCCAAGTGCAATGCCGCGAAAACGCTTGCGGCCATCCATGGGTATGGAAAGCTCCACCGTTGCGACATGCCCGGCGAAGCGGTTCCAATCCTTGGTGCGCGTCAGCGGGCGATCAATCCCGGCGGAGGAAACTTCCAGCATCCATTCGCCCTTGATCGGGTCCGCGACATCCAGCACCGCGCCAACGGCATGGCTGATGGTTTCGCAATCATCCACGGTGAAGGGCGCTTCATCGGCGCGGTCCGCCATGATCTGCACCACCGGGCGTTCCTTGCCGGAAACCTGCACGCGCACCAATTCATAGCCAAGCTGCGTCAGGCTGGGCAGGATCGCTTCCGCGATGCGGGCTTCAAGCCCTTCGTGATGAGGCAGATCAGGTTGCAAAAACAAAAAAGGCGGCCCCTTTCAAGGCCACCCCCCATAAGCTCGGATGGTGTGATTTCTGTTTTCTTAGCGCTGAAGCAACCAAAAGGCAAGAGCTTTGAAAAGGATGGAGCAGTTGCCACAACTTGGTTAGGATCACGATACATGCTGGTGAAGCCCAATCCCCTAATGATACCGCGCCGCGCCCTGGCTGGCGCAGTACTGCCGTTGCTGGGCCTGACACCCTCGCCAGCGCATGCCACGCGGGTCTTTCGCTTTGATCATACCCAGGGAAGGCTGGAATTCATTGCGCGGCATTTGCTGGTGCTGACCTCGACCGGGCAGTTTTCGCGCTTCGCCTGTGAATTGACGCTGGATCCCGAAAGGCCGGAGACAGCGCGCGTGGCGGTGCAGGTGGAAACCGCTTCCATCGCCCATGCCTATCCAGGGGCGGCTGATTTGCTGCGTTCGCCCGCCTATTTCGATGCAGAACGCTGGCCGCTGGCGCGGTTTTCCGGCAGCGCCCTAAAGGGCGGGCGGATTGAGGCATTTGATCTGGCCGGCCCCTTGGAAATGCGCGGCGTGACCCAGCCCTTCACGCTTCAGGCGAAGCTGGCGCGCCGCCGGCGTTATGCCGCGACAGGGGCCGAGATTGTGGATTGCACCGCGCGTGGCGAGATAAGCCGCACGGCTTTCGGCATGACCGCCGATATGTTGGCGACCGCGGATCGGGTGCAATTGGCGGTTTCGGTCAGCTTGGTGATCGGATAGGCCAATGCAAGGAGCATGGTCGGCGGCGCAACGGCGCCTGCATTGGGCCATGGCGGGCCTGGTTTTTGTGAATTTCCTGCTGGCCTTGGTGATGGTGGCGCTTCCGCTTTCAGCGCTTTTTGCCAAAATCCTGACCTATCAATTGCATAAAAGCCTTGGTTTGCTGCTGATCCCGCTTTGGGTCTGGCGGCTTTGGCTTTTGGCGCGGCGTGGTCGGCCTGCGCCTTTCATGCTGCCCGGCTGGCAGCAAGGCGCGGCGCGATGGGGCCAGGGCTTGCTGTATGCGCTGCTGATCACCGTGCCGGTGCTGGGTTTCCTGAGCGCGGCTGCGGCGCCTGTGGCGGTGGAGACCGTGTTCTTTCTGATCCTGCCCATTCCGCATCCCTTCCCGCCGAATCAGGCGCTGTATGATGTGTTGCGCCCTTTGCATCAGGGTGCGGCTTGGGGGTTAGTGGTGCTGGCGATGGGCCATGGCGCCGTGGCAATCCATCACCATCGGCGGGGCTTGCCGGTGTTACAGGGTATGTGGCGCGGTCCGTGATCAGTCGCTCAAATCAATTCAGCGCCTGACCCATTCCCAATAAAGCGGCTGGCGCCCTTCGCGCAGCGCCTTGGCTTCATAACGGGTTGGCGGCCAGCCGGCGGGGCGTGTTTCGGCAAGGCTCCCCAGCGTGAAAAATTCCTGCGCGCCCATGCAATCCCTCACCCAGGCCTGAAAGGTCGGATCATCAGAGGCAATGCGCCAAACGCCGCCTGGCTTCATGGCGCGCGCCACCATGGGCAGCAATTCCGGATGCACAAAGCGCCTTTTGGCATGGCGCGCCTTGGGCCAGGGGTCGGGGAACATCAGGAACAGGCGATCCAAGGCCGCTTCTGGCAGGGCGCGCAACAAATGCCGCGCATCCTGCGGCCAGAGCTTGAGATTGCGCGCCAAAGCGCCGGTCGCCTCCGCCCCTTCCGGCACCAGGCGCGTCAGCAAAGCGCAAAGCCCGTTCTCAAACACTTCTGAGGCGATATAGGCAACCTCAGGTTGCGCTGCGATCTGGTCCAGCGTGTGTTCGCCGCCACCAAACCCGACTTCGAGCCATAGCGGCACATCGCCCATGCCGAAGGCCGCGCGCGGATCAGCTGCTTGTGCTTGGGTGAGCCGAAGGCGCGGCAGGGTTTCATCGAGCAAGCGCTGCTGGCGCGGGCGTAAGGGGTGGCCGCGGCGCCGGCCATAAAGCCGGTCCGGCACACTATCAGCCAGCGGGGGGCGATCAGCGGTCATGCGCAGTCCTAAAAAGCAAAGGGCGGCAGGCTTGCACCCGCCGCCCCAAAGGTAATCCGATCAGCGCCTCAACGCCCGAAAGCGCGCTTCAGCTCATCCGCCAGATCGGTCATTTCCCAGGTGAAGGTGCCCTTCGCCGCATCCGGCACGCGGCCGAAATGGCCATAGGCGCTGGTCGGCACATAGATCGGGCGGTTCAGCTTCAGATGCTCACGAATGCCACGCGGGGAGAGATTGACCATGCCGTCAATCACCTTCGCCAACTTCGCCTCATCCACATCCTTGCCCGTGCCATGCAGGTCGAAATAGACCGACAGAGGCTTGGAAACGCCAATCGCATAGCTCACCTGAATGGTGCACTTATCCGCAAGGCCAGACGCCACGACATTCTTCGCGACATAACGCGCGGCATAGGCGGCTGAACGGTCCACCTTGGTCGGGTCCTTGCCGGAGAATGCGCCGCCACCATGCGGCGCAGCACCGCCATAGGTGTCCACAATGATCTTGCGCCCGGTGAGGCCGCAATCGCCATCCGGCCCACCAATGATGAAGGTGCCGGTGGGATTCACGTAGAATTCGCTATCCGGGCACATCCAGCCCTTGGGCAGCACGGATTCCACAATCGGGCGCAGCAGGCGCTTGATGTCCGCCTGTTCCAGCGATTCCTCATGCTGGGTGGAGACAACGATGGAAGTGGCACCCACCGGCTTGCCATCCACATAGCGCAAAGTCACCTGGCTTTTCGCATCCGGCAGCAGTCCGGCCACGGCCTTGTCCTTGGCGCGGCGCAAAGTGCTGACATGGCGCAGGATTTCATGCGCGTAATAGAGCGGTGCCGGCATCAGCTCCGGCGTTTCGCGGCAGGCATATCCGAACATGATGCCCTGGTCGCCCGCGCCTTCATCCTTATTGCCGGCGGCATCCACGCCCTGCGCGATATGCGCCGATTGGGCATGCAAATGGCAGGCGATATCGGCGTGCTGCCAATGGAAGCCTTCCTGTTCATAGCCGATGTCATGGATCGCGAGCCGCGCCAGATGGATCAGATATTCCGGGGTGATTTCCGCGGGGCCGCGCACTTCGCCCGCCAACAC
Organism: Alphaproteobacteria bacterium; assembly: GCA_016869735.1. GTDB lineage: Bacteria > Pseudomonadota > Alphaproteobacteria > Acetobacterales > Acetobacteraceae > Neoroseomonas. The sequence goes on along the minus strand of VGDL01000008.1, from coordinate 20,084 downwards.
CACGCGATTGGTGGTGACCAGCGTTTCGCAAGCGACGCGGGCATAGGGATCGGCGGTCAGGAAGGCATCCAGCACGGTGTCTGAAATGCGGTCCGCCACCTTATCGGGATGGCCTTCGGAAACGGATTCCGAGGTGAAAAGATATTCGCCCGTATCGCGCATGGCGTGGTTCGGCCTCTTGTCGCGGGATTCGCCGGTTGAGCCCGACGATGCTCTGCCCCGGAACACCCTGGGCGGGGGGCGTATTGCAGGGGGGTGTGGCAGGGTCAAGGCAGGCAAGGGCTGCCCCCCGCCATTATTTTCAGCGCGGCGGCAGCACCCGGGCAGCGCGGTAGCCTTCAATCTGTTCTGCAAACATGGCCCAGCTATCCTTGAAGCCGGTGAAGCCTGCCTGGCGCGCAGCGGTCATGGAAGCCAGGACATCGTAATCCATGTTCAGCGCGAAATCGGCAAATTCCCAGCTAGCGACTTGTTCCATCGGCAAAATAAGGCCGTGGCGCGCGCGAATCCCCTCCCAAACCGGCCCCTTATCCGCCATCCAGCGCGCCATCGAAAGGGTCCTGACGCCGCCCGCCGTCACGCCAAACAACGCCGCCAGATGGGGCCACATGTCACACCAGCGGAAGGCATCGCCATTCGTGACATTAAAGGCACGGTTGGCGGCGCGCGGTTCGCCCAGCATCCACAGAATCGCATCGGCCAGCAATTTTGCGTCCGAGACCTCATGCAGCGCGGTGAAGGCGCCGGGCTTGCCCGGAAAGTCGAACGGCGCCCCCAATTCGCGGCAAATCGCGGCATAGGCCCCAAGGGTCGAGACCATGTTGCGCGCGCGGCCCGGCGCCACATCCAGCACGAAATTGGGCCGGCTCGCGGACCAGGACCAGGTTTTGCCGCGCTGGCGTTCGGCCACCATATCCTGTTGGTCGTAATAGAAATTGGGCGGCAGATGGCGCGGGTCATCTTCCCGCGCGGGGGTACGGAAGGGGCCGATATGCAGCCCATACCATTTGCCGCCATGGATCATGTGCAAATGCTGAAAGCGCGGCAGCGAAGCTTCCGCAGCATCCAGCAGATTGCGCAGCATCGTCACATTGCCGGCCACATCCTCAACGCCGGTTTCGCCATGCGGTGCGCGGGACGCATAGACAATATGCGTAATGTCAGGCCGCGCGGCGATGGCACGGGCAAGGGCGGGTCCATCCCAAAGATCGGCAGTGATCCAGGGAATACCCGCGCCCGGGTCGCGCCGTGTCAGGCCAATCGGCGTGAAAGCGGGATCGCTTTGCGCGGCTTCCAGCACACGGCTGGCGGCAGCGCCGCTGGCGCCGACAATCAGGGTGACACGGGTATTGGCCATGGTGGTTTCCTCCGGCGGCGATGAACCCATGGGCGGGCCTTTGACGCAAGCCATCCGGCATTCTTGACCTGCGGGCGCATGACGCCTTATGAAACAATCATTGGTTGCAAAACCGATCCTCGCGATTTGTCCGGTCTTCTTGCGGCGAGGTTCCGAAAGGGCGTGGGTGGCAACACCCCCGAAAACAAACGCGCTAAAGGGCCGCGGGGTTTAGTGCCCCGTACCCGTCAGGGGCTGGACGCTATCATTGTGTGAGAGGTCCCCGCCATGTCGAAAAAACCCCGCCCCGCCCGCCCCCTTCGCCCCGCGACGCAGCTTGTCCGCGGTGGGCTCATGCGCTCGAACTTCGATGAACTGGCGGAAGCGATGTATCTGACATCGGGCTTTGTTTATGACAGTGCGGCCCAGGCGGAAGGCACTTTTGCGGGCACGGAGGCGCATTACCAATATTCGCGCTTCGGCAACCCGACCGTCAGCATGCTGGAAGCGCGCTTGGCAGCTTTGGAAGGGGCGGAAGCCTGCCGCGCGACAGCCACCGGCATGGCGGCGGTGCATTCGGCGATGTTGTCCCATCTGAAAGCCGGCGATCGCGTGGTGGCATCCCGCGCGTTGTTTGGTTCCTGCCATTGGATCGTTTCCACCCTGCTGCCGCGTTATAGCATTGCCACCGAATTCGTGGATGGTGCCGATCTGGCGCAATGGCGCGCCGCACTCTCGCGCCCGGCAACCATGGTGCTGCTGGAAACCCCTTCCAACCCCATGCTGGAAATTGTGGACCTCCGCGCTGTCTGTGACCTGGCGCATCAGGCCGGCGCCTTGGTGGTGGTGGATAATGTCTTCGCTACCCCCTTGCTGCAAAAGCCGATGAGCTTCGGCGCGGATATCGTGGTCTATTCCGCCACCAAGCATTTTGATGGCCAGGGCCGCGTCTTGGGCGGCTGCGTCATGGGATCGAAGAAATGGGTGGATGAGGTGTTGCAGCCCTTCATCCGCAATACCGGCCCTTCGATCAGCGCCTTCAATGCCTGGGTGATTCTGAAGGGGTTGGAAACCCTGCATCTGCGCGTGCCCGCCATGTGCCGCAGCGCTTCCGCCATTGCCGATATGCTCGCGGAACGGGCGGAAGTTGCGCGCGTGCTCTACCCCTTCCGGGCGGATCACCCGCAGCAGAAGCTTGCCATGGCGCAAATGTCGGCCGGCGGCACGCTGGTGAGTTTTGACATCAAGGGCGGCAAGGAAGCCTGCTTCCGCTTCATGGATGCGCTGAAGCTGATTGATATTGCCAATAACCTTGGCGATGCGAAATCCATGGCGACCCATCCCGCGACCACCACCCATATGCGCGTCGGCGCCGAAGAACGCGCCAGGCTTGGCATTACCGATGGCACGGTGCGGCTTTCCGTGGGGCTTGAGGATGTGGCTGACCTGATTGATGATTTGGCGGAAGCACTTGATGCCGCCGCATAAGGGGCCACGACATAAAAGCCTTTACAAATGACCCCTTTGCGGTGCTGAATTGCCCGCAAGGAAGGCATCCATGACCAAAGGCGATTCATTCGTCGCGACGACGCGTGGGATAAGGGTAGCCGTGCGCGCCTTTTACCTCGCTGACCAATCAATGCCCGAAAATGCGCAGTTTGTCTGGGCCTATCAGGTGGAAATCGCCAATCTGGGGCCCGAGACTGTGCAGTTGATCCGCCGCACTTGGCAGATCATTGATGGTACCGGGCGCACACAACAGGTGCAGGGTGCGGGCGTGGTTGGCGAACAGCCCATCCTGGAACCGGGCGGGCGGTTTGAATATACGTCTGGCACGCCGCTTGGCACACCATCGGGCTTCATGCGCGGCGCCTATCATATGGTGGTGCGCGAAACGGGTGAGGCGTTTGATGTCGCCATCCCGGATTTCAGCCTGGACAGCCCGCATCTGCCGTCAGCGCGATTGCATTAAGGAACCAGGGCGCTGCCCTTGGCCCGTGGCTGACTTTGGGCATCCGGTTTGAGGTTTCGGTCAAACCGGATGTTGCGCTTAAATTGCCGCGGCTGTTGATCAGCCGCCCAAGCGCGCCTTCACCATGGGCCCGGCCTTGGCCATATCCAAAGCCGCTGCGTGGCGGGATTTCAATACCGCCATCACCTTGCCCATATCCTTGATGGAAGCCGCACCTGCTTCCGCCACCGCCGCATCAACCGCGGCCGCCATGGCGGCATCATCCATCTGCTGCGGAAGGAAGCTTTCAATCACCGCAATTTCGGCTTCTTCCTTCGCCGCCAATTCGGGGCGATTGCCTTGGCGGTAAAGCTCCACGCTTTCACGGCGGGATTTCGCCATGCCGCGCAACATGGCAATCACCTGATCATCCGGCACGCCCGGGTCCTGCGGCGTCTTGCGCGCGGCGATGTCAGTGTCCTTCAGCTTGGCCATGATCATCCGCATGGAGGAGGTAGTGGCAGCATCCTTGGCCAGCATCGCGGTCTTTAGGGCGTCGGTGAAACGGGCGCGGAGTTCCATGGGGGTGTTCCTTCAATCGAGGGCGCGCTTATAGCAAAAGCGCGGTTCCAGGCCATGGCCTTACCCCTCCCCGCCCTTCGCACCATAGAAAATCACCCAGGTCGCGAAATCAGCCGAGGTATCTTCAAACCGATGCGCCTCCCCCGCGCGCACAAAAAGCGCATCATGCGGGCCGAAGGGCACGCGTTCATCACCACGGCGCAACCAGCCGGTGCCGGCGGCGATGATGTAAAGCTCATCCTGGTCATGCGGTGTCTGCGTATCCTCGCCCTTGGGGGCATACCAGCGGAGTTGCATGGAACCATGCGCCAGCAACAACGCGGAAAGCCGGCCGGGGGAAGGGGGCGTCGCGGCGGCCTCAGCCGCCGTGATCAGGATGCGGGGCAGGTTTTCAGACATTCTGGTTGACCTCAATCATATTCGCGGCTGGGTCGAGGACGTAGATCTGATGTATCCCCGCCATGGCATAAACGCCAGCATCCGAGACCAACACACAAGCCGCTTCCAGCCGCGCCTTCACCGCCTGCACATCCGGCACGCAAAAGGCCGGGTGCCCGCCGATGGAAGGGTTATGCGCGAAGCGATTACGAAAGGCGAAGCCGGGATCGGGCCGGATGATATGCAGCCCGCTATTGTCGTCCGCAGTGGTCAGCACGGCCAATTGGGCGGGGTCTATGCTGAAATCGCCACGCTGGGCCGCAGCCCTCCAGCGCCCTTCTTTCAGGCCGATAACGCCGGTGTAAAACGCTACGGCTTCCCGCACTTTTTCGGCTTGGAGATTCACGTGATGGATATGCCAGGCCGGGCGCGTTGATGGCGCAGCATCGCCCGCTTGCAGCAACACCAAAAGATTGAGCGCCGGGTCCAGAGTATAGATCGCCGGCTGAGCAAATTCCTCAGGCAATGCCAGGGCATAAGCAAGCCCCGCCTGATCCAGCCGCGCCACAACCGCATCCAAAGAAGCGACTTCAAGCGCGACATAGCGCGCCCCCATCGGACCCAGCAGCGCCGCCCCGGACCGCGCCAGCGCCGCATCAGGGCGATGTAGCCGCAGGCCGCGCCCGTCCCGCCCGATGAAGCGGGTGCGCGCATCCGGCGCCCGCGCCGCGCCAAGCCCGATCAGCGCGCCAAAGAAATGCGCCGCTTGGTCTAAATCATGGGTGGCGAGCGAAACATGATGGATGGACCAGGTCATGAAGGGCTTTCCCTGATGGCAATTTCGGGCAGCATCGCTCGCCACATCCTCAGGGGCAACAGGATGGCCATGGGCCCGACCAACCCAGCCATTAAGCCCCCTTTTGCTGCTTTGCGGGAGGGAATTTCCCACCCTACTGATTTTCCTTGCTCTGGGAAGTTTTTTCCCGGATAAGCGCGCCTCATGCGCAGCGTCGAAGATATCATCGCCCTTTTGGGCGGTTCTGAAGCCGCGGCCGAGCGCTGCGGCGTCGGCACGGAAGCCATTCGCAAATGGCGGCAATCCAAGGCCATTCCCGCGAAACATTGGCCCGCCATCCTGACCGCCACTGGCCTGACCCTGGCCGATATGCCCGGCGCCCCTTCTGACACCCCGAAAACGGAGCCCCTTCCCATGGCTGATACCGCCCCCCCTGGCGCCACCGCCTGCCTGGTGCTGGCTGATGGCAGCGTCTTTTGGGGCCGCGGCTTCGGGGCCGAGGGCAAGGCGGTGGCCGAGATCTGCTTCAACACGGGCATGACCGGCTATCAGGAAACGCTGACCGATCCTTCCTATGCCGGGCAGATCATCACCTTCACCTTCCCCCATATCGGCAATGTCGGCACCAATCAGGAAGATATCGAAGCCCTCACCCCCGCGGCGCGCGGGCTGATTGTGAAGCAGGATGTGACGGAACCCGCGAATTACCGCGCCACGCGGCATTTGCATGCCTGGCTGGTTTCCCACGGCGTGCCGGGGCTTTCCGGCATTGATACCCGCGCGCTGACCGCGCGCATCCGCGATGGCGGCCCGCCCAATGGCGTTTTGTGCCACCGCGTGGATGGGAAGTTTGATCTCGCGGCCCTTCGCGCTGAAGCCGCTGGCTGGCCCGGGCTGGAAGGCATGGATCTGGCGAAGGATGTGACCTGCCGGCAGAGCTATCGCTGGGATGAAACCGAATGGGCCTGGCCCACCGGCTTTGGCCGCCAAAGCGCGCCGAAATACCGGGTGGTCGCGATGGATTACGGCGCCAAGCGCAATATCCTGCGCTGCCTGGCTTCCGCCGGCTGCGATGTGGTGGTGCTGCCCGCAACCGCCTCGGCCGAGGAGATTTTCGCGCAAAAGCCGGATGGGGTTTTCCTGTCCAATGGTCCGGGTGATCCGGCGGCAACCGGCACTTACGCGCTGCCCGCCATTCGTGCCGTGCTGGACAAGAAGCTGCCGATGTTTGGCATTTGCTTGGGGCATCAATTGCTGTCTCTCGCGCTTGGTGCGCGCACCTTCAAGCTGGCGCGCGGGCATCGCGGCGCCAATCAGCCGGTGAAGGATTTGACGACTGGCAAGGTCGAAATCACCAGCCAGAATCACGGTTTTGCGGTGGACCCGGAAAGCCTGCCGGCCAATGCCAAGGTCACGCATATCTCTCTGTTTGATGGCACGAATGAAGGCATTGCGGCGACAGATCGCCCGGCCTTTTCCGTGCAATACCACCCGGAAGCGAGCCCCGGCCCTTCCGACAGCCATTATCTGTTTCATCGCTTCGTTGAAATGATCGAAAGGGCCAAGGCATGAGCAAGATGTTTGATCTGACCGGCCGCGTTGCGCTGGTCACGGGTGGCAATGGCGGCATCGGCCTTGGCATGGCAACGGGCCTGGCCAAAGCAGGCGCGACCGTCATGGTGGCTGGCCGCAATGCCGCGAAGAATGACGCGGCTGTGGCCGGCTTGCGCGCGCTGGGCGCCAAGGCGGAAAGCATCGCCGTGGATGTGACCGATCCCGCTTCGATCACCGCCATAGTGGAAGAAACCGCCAAGCGGCTCGGCCGTTTGGATATTCTGGTGAATAATGCGGGTACGAATATCCGCAATCGGCCAGAGACCTATAAGTTGGAAGACTGGCACACCATCATCAATACCAACCTGACCAGCGGCATGTTGGCGTCCCAAGCGGCCTATCCGTATTTGAAGGCGCATGGCTGCGGGCGCGTGATCAATAACGGATCCATGCTGTCCATCTTTGGCCTGCCCTTGCATGTGGCTTACGGCGCTTCCAAGGGCGGCGTGGTGCAGATGACGAAATCTACCGCCGTGGCCTGGGCTGCCGATGGCATTACGGTGAATGTGATTTTGCCGGGCTGGATTGATACGGACCTGACGCGCAAGGCGCGGCAGGATATGGCCGGGCTGAATGACAATGTGCTGGCGCGCACGCCTTCCAAGCGCTGGGGCGTGCCGGCGGATTTTGAGGGCGTTGCGGCCTTCCTTGCTTCCGATGCCGCGGCCTTCATCACCGGGGTCGCGATTCCGGTGGATGGTGGGTATTCGGTGCAGGGGTGAAATGCCCACCCTCGAAACCCTGCTGATTTTTGCTGCGCTTTCGCTCGGCCTCGCCGCCACACCGGGGCCGAATATGCTCTATCTTGTCTCGCGTTCACTCGCACAGGGTGTCGGCGCCGGCATGATTTCGCTTATCGGCTGCCAATGCGGATCGCTGGTCATTATGCTCTGCGCAGTGGCGGGGATTACGGCCGCACTTTTTGCCATTCCCTATGCCTGGGATGTGCTGCGCATTGGTGGTGCGGCTTATCTGGCGTTTCTCGCGTGGCAATGTCTGCGCCCCGGTGGGCAGCCGATTTTCGCCGCGCGCCCCATGCCGCGTGAACCGGCATCGCGCCTGTTTGGTGTTGGCTTCGCCACCGCCGCGCTCAATCCGAAAGTTGCGATTTTCTATGTTGCGGTGCTGCCGCCCTTCATTGATCCCGCGCGCGGTGATGTTTTTCTGCAAGGCATCGCGCTGGGCGCGGTGCAAATTGCCATCGCCATCATCTTCGATGGCGTGTTGATTTACGGCGCCGCAGGTGTTTCGCGCTTCCTCAGCGAAAACCCGACCTGGATGGCCGCACAGCGTTGGATTTTGGGCGGTGCGCTCGCGCTAATCGCGCTCAAGCTCGCCACCGAAAGCCGCGCATGAAACCCCTTCTCACCCTGCTGCAAACCTCAAGGCCCTGAACCATGCCGAAACGCACAGACATCAAATCCATCATGATCATCGGCGCCGGGCCGATCGTCATCGGTCAGGCTTGCGAATTCGATTATTCCGGTGCGCAAGCCTGCAAGGCGCTGCGGGCTGAGGGCTATCGCGTCATTCTGGTCAATTCCAACCCGGCGACGATCATGACCGATCCAGGGCTGGCGGATGCCACCTATGTGGAACCGATCACGCCCGAGATTGTCGAAAAAATCATCGCCAAGGAACGCCCGGATGCGCTGCTGCCGACCATGGGTGGGCAGACCGCGCTCAATACCTCGCTCAAGCTCGCGGAAGCGGGGGTCTTGGAAAAATACGGCTGTGAATTGATTGGTGCGAAGGCCGAGGTGATTGACAAGGCCGAAGACCGCCAGAAATTCCGTGACGCCATGGCGAAGATCGGCATTGAAAGCCCGAAAAGCGAAATCGCCCATACCATGGCCGAAGCCTGGGACGCGCTGAAAATCGTGGGGCTGCCTTGCGTCATTCGCCCTTCCTTCACGCTCGGCGGCACGGGCGGCGGTATTGCCTATAACCGGGAAGAATTTGAACAAATCGTCTCGGCTGGTTTGGCCGCTTCCATGACCAGTGAAGTGCTGGTGGAAGAAAGCGTGCTGGGCTGGAAAGAGTTTGAAATGGAAGTGGTCCGCGACAACGCGGATAATTGCATCATCATCTGTTCCATCGAAAACCTGGATGCGATGGGCGTGCATACCGGTGACTCTGTCACCATCGCGCCGGCGCTGACGCTGACCGATAAGGAATATCAGCGCATGCGCGATGCCTCCATCGCCTGCTTGCGTGAAATCGGCGTGGATACGGGCGGGTCCAATGTGCAATTCGGCATCAACCCTACCGATGGGCGCATGGTGATCATTGAAATGAACCCGCGCGTTTCGCGTTCCTCTGCGTTGGCTTCCAAGGCGACTGGTTTTCCGATTGCAAAGGTCGCGGCGAAGCTTGCCGTTGGCTATACGCTTGATGAATTGGCCAATGACATCACCAAGGTCACGCCAGCAAGCTTCGAGCCCACCATTGACTATGTGGTCGTGAAAATCCCGCGCTTCACCTTCGAAAAATTCCCTGGAACGCCGGCCACACTCACCACCTCCATGAAATCAGTGGGGGAGACGATGGCGATTGGTCGTTCCTTTGCCGAAGCCATGCAAAAGGGGCTGCGCGGTCTTGAAATTGGCCTGTCCGGCTTGGATGAAGTGGAACTGCCAGGCGATGGCAGCGCGCAAGCCTTCCATGCCGCACTCGCCACCCCGCAGCCCAACCGCATCCTGGTCGCCGCCCAAGCCATGCGCGCGGGTATGAGCGTTGAAGCGATCCACGAAGCCTGCAAATTCGATCCCTGGTTCTTGCGGGAAATTGAAAAGCTAGTGCGTGCGGAAACCGAAATCCACGCCAATGGCCTACCGCATGACGCCACCGCGCTGCGGCGCATCAAGGCCATGGGCTTTGCCGATAAGCGCCTCGCAGACCTCACGGGCGGCACCGAAGCCGATGTGGCAGCACTACGCGCCAAGCTTGGCGTGGCGCCGGTCTATAAGCGGATTGACACTTGCGCTGCCGAATTCGCATCCGAAACGCCCTATATGTATTCCACCTATGAAGGCGGTTTTGGCGTGCCCGTCTGCGAAAGCCACCCCACCGCGCGGCAGAAAATCATCATCCTGGGCGGCGGGCCAAACCGCATCGGTCAGGGCATTGAATTCGATTATTGCTGCGTCCACGCCGCTTACGCGCTGAAGGAAGCGGGTTTTGAGACCATCATGGTCAATTGCAACCCTGAGACCGTGAGTACGGATTACGACACCTCAGATCGGCTCTATTTCGAACCGCTAACGGCAGATGATGTGATTTCGCTGATCCGCAAGGAACAGGAATCCGGCGAATTGCTCGGCTGCATTGTGCAATATGGTGGGCAGACGCCACTTAAACTGAGCCAGGCTTTGCACAAGGCCGGCATCCCGATCCTTGGCACCAGCGCTGAGGCGATTGATATTGCCGAAGACCGCGAACGCTTCCAGCAATTGCTGAAGGGCCTTGGCCTGAAGCAGCCGCGCAATGGCACTGTACGCACGCTGGAAGAAGCCGCTGATGAGGCGGAGCGTATCGGCTACCCCGTTGTGGTGCGCCCTTCCTATGTGCTGGGCGGGCGCGCGATGGAAATCGCCTATAACCGCGAACAGCTCATGCGGTTTGGCGCGGAAGCGGTGAAGGTTTCCGGCGAAAACCCGATCCTGATTGACCAATATCTGGTGGATGCGATTGAGGTGGATGTGGATTGCATCGCGGACCGCGATGGCAATGTGCATGTCGCGGGCGTGATGGAACATATCGAAGAAGCCGGCATTCATTCCGGCGATTCCGCCTGTTCGCTGCCGCCCTATTCCCTGCCGCCCGCCATTGTCACCGAATTGAAGGCAGAAACGGTTGCCATGGCGCGTGCGCTGAAAGTGCAGGGGCTGATGAATGTGCAATATGCCGTCAAGGATAATGAAATCTACGTTTTGGAAGTGAACCCGCGCGCATCACGCACCGTGCCCTTCGTTGCCAAGGCCACCGGTGTTGCGGTTGCGAAAATCGGCGCGCGCGTCATGGCCGGCGCGAAGCTCGCGGAATTTGGGCTGGATGATGACGCCATCTATCGCCATGTCGCGGTGAAGGAAGCGGTCTTCCCCTTCAACCGCTTCCCGAATGTGGATGTGATCCTGGGCCCGGAAATGAAATCCACCGGCGAAGTGATGGGCCTTGATGTTTCCTTCGAACGCGCCTTCCTGAAATCCCAGCTTGGCGCTGGGGTGAAGCTGCCGGAATCCGGCACTGCCTTTATTTCCGTGAAGGAATCAGACAAGGGCGCGGCGGTTACGCTCGCGCGGCGGCTATCGGAAATGGGCTTTCGCGTGGTGGCCTCACGCGGGACCGCGGCGCGCATTCGTGAAGCCGGCTTCGCCTGCGATATTGTGAACAAGGTGCTGGAAGGCCGCCCGCATTGCGTGGACGCGATTAAATCCGGCGATGTTCAACTGGTAATCAATACCACCGGGGGCGGACAATCCGTTGCTGATAGCTTCGATATCCGCCGCAGCGCCCTGACCCAGGGGGTGCCGCATTACACCACGCTGGCGGGCGCCCGGGCGGCTGTTCACGCCATTGCAGCTTTACGCGCCGGAACCCTTGATGTTGCGCCCCTTCAGGCATATTTTGAGAAATCGTTCTAACGACTGGGGCTGCCCAAAGCGGCCCCTGTCTGTTTTCCGCCCGGTGCCAGCCAGACGGATCGAAGCCAAGGAAGTATTGCCGTGCAAAAGTTCCCAATGACCGCCGAGGGCCTCGCGCGCTTGGAGGAGGAACTCAAGCAGTTGAAATCGGAAGAACGCCCCGCGATCATCCGGGCGATTGCGGAAGCGCGCGCCCATGGCGACCTTTCCGAAAACGCCGAATATCACGCGGCGCGCGAACGCCAATCCTTCATTGAAGGCCGCATCGCGGAATTGGAAGCGGTCATTCCTTCTGTCGAAGTTATTGATTCAAAAAGACTTACTGGGAATCAGGTGCGCTTTGGTGCTTATGTCACCATCGTTGACGAAGAATCCGATGACGAGAAAAACTACCGCATCGTCGGCCAATACGAAGCCGATATGAAAAAAGGTTCCATCTCTGTCTCCTCACCGCTCGCCAAGGCACTGATGGGCCGCAAGGTTGGCGATTCAGTGGAAGTGCCTGCCCCCGGTGGTTCCCGTTCGGTTGAAATCACCGCAGTTCGCTTCGCCTGACATAAGGGCTGATCCCATGCCGATGCGCGCGGCGCAGGCCGAAGGCCGCGCCATTACCCTGGCCGATATCCGCGCCGCTGCCGGGCGGATTTCCGGCGCCGTGCTACGCACCCCAACGCTGGAAAGCCAGGCAGTGTCCCGCGCGACCGGCGCTAAGGTCTTCCTGAAGCTTGATAACCTTCAGGCTACCGGGGCCTTCAAGGAACGGGGCGCGGCCAATCGGCTCGCGCTGCTGTCGGCGCGGGAACGCTCGGCGGGCGTTATCGCCATGTCGGCCGGTAATCATGCCCAGGCGGTGGCACGCCATGCCTCGCTCGCCGGCATTTCGGCCACCATCGTCATGCCGAAATTCACCCCGGCGACCAAAGTGACGCGCACGGAAGCTTGGGGCGCGCGGGTGGTGCTGCACGGCACGACGCTGGCTGAGGCCGCCGCCCATGCCCATGCGCTGGCCGCAGCCGAGGGGCTGGTCTTCATCCATCCCTATGATGATGCTGGCGTGATCGCGGGGCAGGGCACCGCGACCCTTGAAATGCTGGAAGATGCGCCCGCCATCGAAGCCTTGGTGATCCCGGTCGGCGGTGGCGGGCTTTGCGCCGGTGCGGCCATTGCCGCCGCAGAACTCCGCCCCGGCATGCCGGTTTTTGGCGTGGAGGTGGAATTCTACCCCGCCATGGCGCAACGCCTGGCCGGCAAGCCGGTCCAGGTGGGCGGCCCGACCATCGCCGAAGGCATCGCGGTGCGTGATGTGGGCGAGGCGCCGCTTGCGATCCTGAAGCGCCTCGGCGTTGAGGTGCTGGTGGTGCCGGAGCGCGCGGTGGAACAGGCCATCGTGCTTTTGGCCGAAGGTGCGAAGGTGCTGGCTGAGGGTGCGGGTGCGGCAGGGCTTGCCGCCATCCTCGCTTTCCCGGAACGCTTCGCGGGCAAGACCGTGGGCACCATTGTCTGCGGTGGAAATATTGACCCGCGCATTCTGGCCAATGTTCTGCTGCGGGAGCTTCTGCGCGATGGGCGGATCCTGCGGCTGCATCTGGATATCCCAGACCGGCCTGGCGTGCTGGCCGATATCGCAACCCGCGTGGCCGCCGCCGGCGGCAATGTGATTGAAGTCAGCCACCAACGGCTTTTCGCCGCACCCAGCGTGCAAAGCGCCGAATTGGAACTCATGATCGAAGTGCGCGACACCGCGCAGGGGGATGCGATTATCGCGGCCTTGGAAGCAGGCGATTACGTCGTGCGGCGGGGCTGAAAGCCCTGTCGCCGCACGCAAAGTCATTACCCCGCGGCGGGGCTGAAAGCGAGGCGCTGCCTCGCGCTCCGCTGGGGTGGCCGCTGGCGCAGGCCAGCGGCGCGCGCAGGGTTGGTGTGGCGGCTGCGCGCCAAAACATAGCTTGCCACCCCGGACCCCGCCTGGACTTGGTGCTGCGCAACGCGCAAGCTTGCCCCGCATAATGGGGGAACCGCGCAATGGAACTCAGGGGCAAAGTGGCGCTCGTGACGGGCGGGAATGGCGGGCTTGGGCAACGCATCTGCCACGCCCTCGCGCGCGAAGGCATGCACATCGCGGTCATGTACGCGCAAAGCAAGGACCAGGCAGAAGGCGTGGCGCGAGACCTGACCAGCCAATACCAAATCAACGCGGCTGCCTTTGGCTGTGACATCACGGATGGCCCCGCCGTGGAAAACCTGGTCGCGGCCGTCACCGCACGCTTCGGGCGGCTTGATATCCTGATCAATGACGCGGCATTCAATAAATCCGTGCCCTTCCAAGACCTTGATGGGCTTACCATCGACCTCTGGGAGAAAATCATGGCGGTGAACCTGACGGGGCCCATGCGGCTGATCAAGGCGGCAGCGCCCGCCCTGAAAGCAAGCGGTGCGGGGCGGATCGTCAACATCTCCTCAGTCGCCGGGTTGGGGCCGACCGGATCGTCCATCGCTTATGCCGTTTCAAAAGCCGGGCTGATCCACCTGACACGCTGCATGGCCGTGGCGCTGGCCCCGGAAACGCTGGTGAATTGCGTCGCCCCCGGCCTGTTGGAGGGCACCCGCGCTACCGCGAACCTTCGCCCGGAACAGATCGAACGCTCCGCCGCATCTTCCCTGCTGCAAAAGGCCGCCGATAAGGAAGACTGCGCCGATATGGTGGTCACCATGTGCCGAACAGACACCATGACCGGCCAGACCATCGTCATTGATGCGGGGCGGATTTTCCATTGAAGATGTGACAGGCAGAGTAATAGCAATTTTTGGTTGCGTGTAATCTGAAAAATCTCTATCTCAGGTTGCCTAGCCCCAGCTTGGGAGAAACCCCATGCCCCGCCTTACCCCCTTTCTTGCCCTGGCCCTTCTGCTCGGCTGCGCCTCTGCCACCCAAACCTATGCGCCGGATGGCCGTTCTGCCCATGCAGTGGATTGCGGCGGGTTGATGCGGGACTGGGGCGCCTGCATGGAACGCGCGGGGGAGCTTTGCGGCGCCCGCGGGTATGATGTGCTGTCCCGCGATACAGATCGCAACCGCTCAGGCGCCTATTCCCGCCGTGGTTCTGCCGGCGGGGGTTTCGCCGCCACCACCCATACGCGCAATATGCTGATCGCCTGCCGCGGCACGCAGCAGGCGCAAGCAAGTTAGACGTTGAAGCGAAACAGCATCACATCGCCATCGCGGACGACATATTCCTTGCCTTCCACGCGCATCTTGCCGGCTTCCTTGGCGCCCTGTTCGCCATTCAGCGCCACGTAATCATCATAGCCAATCGTCTCGGCCGCGATAAAGCCGCGTTCGAAATCACCATGGATAACGCCAGCCGCCTGCGGTGCCTTCATGCCCTTCAGGATCGTCCAGGCGCGCGCTTCCTTCGGCCCCACGGTGAAATAGGTAATCAACCCCAGCAGCGCGTAACCCGCGCGGATAACACGATCCAACCCGCTATCTTCCAGCCCGAGCGAGGATAGAAACTCCGCGCGATCCGCCTGCGCCATCTGGCTGATTTCCGCTTCAATGGCGGCGGAGACCACAACCGCCTGCGCGCCTTCCGCCTTGGCACGTTCAAACACGCGCGCCGATTGCGAATTGCCGTTGGCGGCTGAGCCTTCTTCGACATTGCACACATAAAGCACCGGCTTTGTCGTCAGCAATTGCAGCCGCTTCGCTGCTTCTTCTTCACCTGCTGGCACGGCGGTGCGCGCGGGGCGGCCCGCTTCCAGCGCAGCCTTGATGGGCTCAATCAAGGCCATTTGCGCCAGCGCTTCCTTGTCGCCACCGCGTGCGCGCTTCACCAAACCTTGCGCGCGTTTTTCCAGACTATCCAAATCCGCCAGCATCAATTCGGTTTCCACCGTCTCAGCATCGCGGATCGGATCAATGCTGCCTTCCACATGCGTCACATCACCATCTTCAAAGCAGCGCAACACATGCGCAATCGCATCCACTTCGCGGATATTGGCAAGGAACTGATTGCCCAAGCCTTCACCCTTGGAAGCGCCACGCACCAGGCCGGCGATATCCACGAATTCCAAACTCGTCGGCACGGTTTTTTGCGATTTGCCGATACGCGTGAGTGTATCAAGCCGCGGATCCGGCACCGCCACGCGCCCGACATTGGGTTCAATGGTGCAGAAGGGGTAATTCGCTGCCTGTGCGGCGGCGGTTTGCGTCAGCGCATTGAACAGCGTGGATTTGCCGACATTCGGCAAGCCCACAATACCGCAATTGAAACCCATCTTTATGCTCCCAGCGCGGCGGGCCAGGCGGCGCGCAGCGCATTCCAGAATGTCTCGGCAACCACACCGGCGGCGATCCGCGCGGCACCATCATCACTGATCGGCATCAGCGCGGCTGCACGCAAATGCGCGGAAATCTCCGGCAGGGCGAGCGCCATGCCCGAAAGCGCCGCAATGCTGGCCTCCGCCGCACGGGAGGCATCCGCCGCATGCGCACGCAATTGCCGCGCAATCACCAGAAGTGCGGCAGCCATGGCAGCGGCGCGGCGCGCTTCGTCTCGCGGTAAATCATGATCCGCCAGATCAAGCGTCGCACGAAGGCCCGCTGCTGCCTGCGCCAGCGCATCTGCCTCACGCACCAAGGCGGCGGAAAGCAGCGCCGCTCCATTGGCGCGATCCTCGGTGCTTGGGCCCATCAGACCCATGCTGAAGGCGTCTTCGGCTTCCATCACTTCTCCTGCGTCAGCAGCGCGATGCGTGTCATGAATTCCTCGGCCGTCAGCGCAGCGAGCAATGGCGCGGCATCGGCCACCGCATCCAATAGCTTTTCCAACCACGCCTGATCCACTTTGGCGAAATTGCCCAGAACATGGCCCGTCACCGCATCCTTATGGCCAGGATGACCAATACCCATGCGCACACGCCAGAAATCGGGCGAAGCAAAGGCGCGGCGCATATCACGAAGTCCGTTATGCCCCGCAACGCCGCCACCCAGCTTCACGCGCAGCTTGCCGGGTGCCAGATCAAGCTCATCATGAAAGGCAACCACATTCGCGGGCGGGATTTTCAGGAAGGCCGCAGCCTGCTGCACGGAATCGCCACTCGCGTTCATATACGTCTGAGGCTTCAGCGCGATGATGCGCTGCCCGCCAATCGCGCCTTCCGCCACTTCACCCTTGAAGCGCTTACGCCAGGGCCCAAAGCCGTGGCGCCGCGCAATTTCTTCCACCGCCATGAAGCCGATATTATGCCGCTGGCGCGCATGTTCAGACCCAGGATTGCCAAGGCCGACCCAAAGCATCGGGGCGCTATCGCGGGAAGTCATGGCGTTATGAACCCAAAAAGGGTCCAGGAGAGGCTTCCCCCGAACCCTTGCTGTCCAGAAGCAGGGGCGAAACCCCTGTCCGGATTACTTCTTCTTCGCAGGCCCCTTGGTCGATGCGGCAGCACCAGCGGCAGGCGCCTTCTGCTTCGTTGCTTCCACCGGGCCGGCAGCGGCGGCAGGCGCGCTATCATCAACCACGGTCGGCGCAGCGATGGACGCCACCATGAAGTCGCGGCCCGCGATGACCGGCTTGGTGCCGAATTGATCCTTCACCGCGGACCAGCGCAGGCCAGCGCCAATCTGGGCTTCGGCCAGATCAAGTTCGAACTTCTCCGGCACCGCATCAGGGTCCGCCAGCACTTCAATTTCGCGGCGCACCACGTTCAGCACCCCACCCGCCTTTAGACCTGGGCAGGTTTCTTCATGCAGGAAGGCCACCGGCACCTTCACGCGAATGCGTGCACCGGGCGCCAGGCGCTGAAAATCCACATGCAACGGACGATCCGTCACAGGATGGAATTGCACATCGCGCATCAGGCAGCGTTCCGTATCGCCACCCTTCACCGCTACCTCATACAAATGCGATTGCCAGCCGGATTTGTGCAATTCCTTCATCACATCGCGCGGGTCGAGTGCGATTAGGGTCGCCTCACGCTTCGCGCCATAGATGACAGCGGGGACATGCCCCTCACGCCGAGTTGCGCGTGCCGCCCCCTTACCGGCCCGCCCGCGCGCTTCGGCTTCGATCCGTACAGTTTGGACCATTGTCCGTGCTCCTTCGGGTTGAATTCTGATGCCGCTGCAAAATCCTTGCAGGACAGGCTTGGCCTCCAGGGGTGCCAAAACCAGTCACGGCTTCTAGGGGATGCAGGCCAGGGGCGCAAGCGATGGATTGATCCGGCGCAAGGTAAATCCACACACCGACAGGTTTATTGGGCCATCAAAAGGAGCGTTGCGATGATCTCGCCCAACATGAACAACATTGATCGGGGGTTGCGGCTTGTGGCTGGGCTGGCGCTGCTTGCGCTTGGCGCCATGGGCCCGCTGGGTTGGTGGGGGGCGATCGGGCTTGTCCCTATCGCCACCGCACTGATCGGCTGGTGCCCCGCCTACCGGCTGCTGGGGATCAATACCTGCGCCCGCCCAAGCACCTGACTGGTTTCAGCCGAGCTGAGGCAAGTGGCTCGGCGTAATGGCCCAAACAGGGCCTGAGGCCGGCGGTTCGCACCAAAGCGGCAAGGCATTGGGCGTGCGCACATTCGGCACGTGACCGAGCGCGAGCCTGAGCGCGCGGAACAACGCACCATGCGCCACCACCAAAACCGGGCCGGGCTTGGCGGTGGCGCGGTTCACCGCCGCCACGGCGCGGTCATGCAGCGCTTGGAAGCTTTCCGCGCCTTCCGGCGTGAAGCTGCCTTCAATCCAGCTATCATACCAATCGCCCATGGGCCGGCCTTCTTCCACGCCGAAGCCCACTTCCATCAGCCCCGCATCGGTCGCCACCGGCAGGGATAGCGCTTCCGCCACAATCTCAGCCGTGCGCAAAGCGCGGCTGAGGGGGGAGGCGATGATGGTCACGATCCCACGATCCACCAAGGCCACCGCGGCGCGCCGCGCCTGGGAAATCCCAACCGCATTCAGCGGGATATCCGTATGCCCTTGGCTCAGTCCTTCAGCGTTCCAATCGGTTTCGCCGTGGCGGAGGAACCAAAAGGCGGTCGGGTTCAAGCTCACGAAAGGCCTTCCGCCTTCATCGTGCGCTGCACGGCGGGCCGCGCATTCATGCGGGCATAATGCGCCGCGACATTCGCGGGCAGTTGCTTGTTCAGCCGCGCCGCCCACCAGAAGCTAACGTAGAACAGCGCGCTATCCGCGAAGGAATAGGTGCCGGCCAGCCATTCCTGGCCTTCCAACGCCTTGTTCATGACGCCGAGGCCCTTTTGGAAAATCTCCTCACCCCGCGCCTTCACCGCTTCATGATCCGCTTCTGTCGGCGCGAAATTCGCCGGGCGGAACATGCGCGAAAAGCCCTGCATATGCTTGGTGGCAACGCAGTAATCGGTCGCTTCCAAGGCCCGCGCCTGCGCATCCGTGCCAGATGGCATCAAGCCGGCCGAGGGAAAGCGCGATGCCAGCCAAAAAGCAATCGCCGGATATTCCGTCAGCACCGAACCATCTTCGCGCTGCAGTGTTGGCACCTTGGATTTCGGATTGACCGAGGTGAAGCCCGGCTGGAATTGCGCGCCTTCGCGCAGATTGACCGCCACCGCTTCATAGGGCGCGCCAATTTCTTCCAGCATGACATGGATGCCGATGGAACATGCCCCCGGCGCATAAAACAGCTTCATGGTCGCAACCCCTTCCGATGATTATTCTAATTGAACAATGAAGAAACTGAGCTTTCTTCACTGATCCGCTTCATTGCTTCCGCGATCAGCGGCGCAATCGTCAGCTGGCGGATATTGCGCGAAACGCGCACTGCTTCTGTCGCCTGGATGCTATCCGTGACGGTCATCATCTCAACCGGTGCCGCGCCAATCCGCGCCACCGCACCGCCCGAAAACACGCCATGCGTCACATAAACCCCAACGGACCGCGCGCCATCCTTCAATAGCGCGTCCGCCGCGTTGCAGAGCGTGCCGCCGGAATCGACAATATCATCCACCAGCAGGCAATCGCGGCCTTCAACCTCACCGATCACATTCATCACTTCGGAAACGCCGGCGCGTGGGCGGCGCTTGTCAATGATGGCCAAATCAACACCCAAGCGCGCCGCAATCGCGCGCGCGCGCACCACGCCTCCAACATCGGGGGAGACGATCATCAATTCCCGGCCCGCATAGCGTTCCTGGATGTCGCGCGCATAAAGGGGTGCTGCGAAAAGATTATCCACCGGGATATCGAAAAACCCCTGAATCTGCGCCGCGTGCAAATCCATGGTCAGCACGCGGTTCGCACCCGCCGCCGTGATCAGGTTCGCGACCAGCTTGGCACTGATCGGCGTGCGTGGGCCGGATTTCCGATCCTGCCTGGCATAGCCGAAATACGGGATCACGGCGGTCACGCGCCGCGCGCTGCCGCGCTTCAGCGCATCCAGCGTGATCAGCAATTCCATCAGATTGTCATTGGTGGGGTAGGATGTGGATTGGATGACGAAAACATCCTCACCACGCACATTTTCATGAATTTCGACAAAAACTTCCAAATCCGCGAAGCGCCGGATGGACGCATTGGTCAGCGCAATACCGCAAGCGGCGGCCACAGCTTCGGCCAGGGGGCGGTTGCTGTTGCAGGCAACAATCTTCATGCCGGGGGAACTCCGCACGCAGGGGGTAAAGTTCTTGTGAGGGACCGATACCTAGCAATGTGACGCTTTGGTGTAAATCGCGCCCACCACTTCAGCCATCCTCCAGCTTTGACGAAAGCTCCAGCCATTCCTCCTCCAACCCCGCCACTTCCTT
>VGDL01000007.1 GCA_016869735.1 Alphaproteobacteria bacterium | reverse complement strand
ATATCAGCACAACCTCGCTGCCAGGTCGGAATAGTCAAAACACCATGTCAACCGAATGGACCTATGCCTTGATGATGCATATGTCCAATTCAATCGGGGTGAATTGCACCTATTGCCATAACAGTCGTTCCTTTGCCGAATGGGCGCAAAGCCCGCCAGCACGGACGACTGCGTGGTATGGAATCCGCATGGTGCGGGACATCAACGTATCTTATATCGAACCGCTGAAGCCGCTCTGGGTGCAAAACCCGAATGGTCCGGCGGACGGCCCGCACGGCCCGCGGCTTGGGGCGTTGGGTGATCCGCTGAAGGCGAATTGTACGACCTGCCACCAGGGCCTCAATCGCCCACTTAATGGTGCGCCGATGCTGCGTGACTTCCCTGAATTGAAGCAGGTCAATCAAGGCCCGCTGCGTTCAGCCGATGCCACACCGCGATAATAGGTTGGGGCGGGATGACTGATCCCGCCCTTCCTTGCATGACTAAGCTTTGGGGCCTCCGCGTCTTGCGCGGGGGCTTTCCTTTTCTGGCTATCAGCAGTGGTGTTTCATGCCGAATGATTTGAAGGCGCAGGATCAGCGCCCGCATGCCATTGTGATTGGCTCTGGCTTTGGCGGGCTTGCTGCGGCGGTGCGGCTTGGTGCGCGCGGTTGGCGTGTAACGATCCTTGAAAAGCTTGATGCACCTGGCGGGCGCGCTTATGTCTTCCGTCAGGATGGCTTCACCTTCGATGCCGGGCCGACCATCATCACAGCGCCTTATTTGCTGGAAGAGCTTTGGTCGCTCGCTGGCCGTGAGCTTGCGCAGGATATTGATCTGCGCGCGATGGATCCCTTCTACCTGATCCGCTTCGATGATGGCGACGTCATGCGTTGTTCGGCCGATCTTGATGTCACGCGGGCAGAGGTTGCGCGGATTGCGCCGCAAGACAGCGCCGGGTTTGAACACTTCATTCTGGAGAGTGAGCGCATCTTTCGTGTGGCCTTCGCGGAATTGGCCGATAAGCCCTTTCATAGTCTTGCAAGCCTGATCAGTGCCGCGCCGGATTTGATCCGGCTTAAGGGCTATCGCACCGTCTATAGCCGTGTCTGTGATTACTTCGCCAGCGACAAGCTGCGCGTTGCCTTTAGTTTCCACCCGCTGCTGATTGGCGGGAATCCGATGACCACCACCGCCTATTACTGCCTGATCGCGCATTTGGAGCGGCTGCATGGCGTGCATTACGCCATGGGCGGCATGGGTGCGCTGGTGCAGGGTATTCTTGATCTCGCAACAAGGCTTGGTGGTAGCATTCGCTATAATGCCGAGGTGAAGCGCATCATCACTGAAGGCGGCCGCGCAACCGGCGTTGAATTGGCTGATGGCGAAAGGCTTGCCGCTGATATCGTGGTTTCCAATGCGGACGTCGCCTGGACTTACAGCAAGCTATTGCAGGATTATCCGCGCCGGCGCTGGACCGATCGCAAGATCGCCCGCGCGCGCTATTCCATGAGCCTTTTTGTCTGGTATTTCGGGACCAAGCGCCGGTATGAGGATGTTTATCACCACACCATGGTGCTCGGGCCACGCTATCAGGAATTGCTGCACGATATTTTTACGCGCAAGCACTTGGCCGAGGATTTCAGCCTTTATTTGCATCGCCCGACGGCAACAGATTCATCGCTCGCCCCGCCAGGCTGCGATGCCTTTTACGTGCTGGCGCCCGTGCCGCATCTGGGCAGCAAGGTGGATTGGGCCAAGCATGCGGAACCCTATCGTAAGGCGATTGAAAAACGCCTGGAAGAAACCGTGTTGCCTGGGCTTGGTGAGGCGCTGGTCACTTCACGCATGATGACGCCGCAGGATTTTCAGGACCGGCTGCTATCCGTGAATGGTGCGGCCTTTGCGTTGGAGCCGCAGCTTTTCCAAAGCGCCTGGTTCCGCCCACATAATGTCAGCGAAGAAGTGAAAGGGCTTTATTTGGTTGGTGCTGGCACGCATCCGGGCGCTGGTGTGCCGGGTGTGATTTCTTCCGCCAAGGTACTTGATCAGCTTGTGCCGCATGGCGACACGCTGAAGCGCAATTAGGCGCGCGCCGCACCAATCCGAATGGCACCGCGCGCACCGGCCCAATCTTCCAAAAGCCGCGCCGCGGCAATACGGCCAGACATCGCTGCCATGGGAATGCCGGGGCCGGGATGCACAGAACCTCCGGCCAGATAGAGCCCTTGCAAACGCGTGACCGCGCCAGGGCGCGCGAAAGTGCCGGTGGTGCCGTGGCTCGCGCGGCCATAGAGTGCGCCGCCTGAACCCGGGAAAAGCCGCGCGAAACCTTCAGGCGTGGTGACCACTTCCGCACCTGCGTCGCGCGCCACGTCCAATCCGCAAGCCTTCAGCAAGCCGAAGCCCTGTTCGCCAAGTTCCGTGATTTCATCGAGCGAATAGCCACGCCGATCACCATCGGGTGGCGCATTGATCAGCACAAGCATACGTTCTGGCGTGCCCTCTGGCGGCCCCGGCCCGTCTTCGCGATCCTGCGCGCATATATAGACTGTGGGGGTGGCGGTGATATCGCGTCGGCGGAAAATCGCCTCGAACTCCGCCGCGTAATCCTCAGCGAAGAACACATTGTGATGCACCAGCGGAAAGCCGGCGGTCGGCGCTTTCACGCACCAGGTCACGGCGGAGAGTGAACGCGCGGCACGTGGTGTATCCTCTGCCGCGCCACGAGGCGCCTGCCCCAGCATCCCCTGCGCCAGCGCAGCCACATCCCCGTTGAAGACCACTGCATCGGCAGCGAGTTCCTCACCATTTGCAAGCCGCACCCCACAAGCCCGGCCCTGACGCGTCAGAATCTCCGCGACCTCGGCACCGAAGCGAAACTCAGCCCCCTTGCCTTCTGCCAAGTGCTGGATTGCATCGGCCACGCGCCGCATGCCGCCCTTCACGAACCACACGCCATCCTGTTCCACATGCGCGACCAACATCAGCGTCGCCGGCGCCAACCAGGGTGAGCAGCCGCAATAGGTCGCATAACGTCCAAACAATTGGCGTAAGCGCGGATCACGAAAATGCTCGCCCAAGGCATCCCACAACGTCTTCATCGGCGCGGTGCGGATCAGCGCCGCGATATTGGTAATGCCCACGCGCTTGACCAGATCAAGCGGGGAGGGACGTTCGGCGGCAATGAAGGAACCGCGTAGCGTGCGGAAAATATCAGCGCTGCGGGCGCAAAAGGCGCGATAGCCGCGTGCTTCGGCCGCCCCCGCAAATTCGCCGATGGCATCAGCCGAACGTCCGATATCCGCGAATAGATCAAGCCTGCCACCAGCGCGCCAGGCATGCCGCGCCAATATATCCGCTTTCTGTAATTGCAGCGCGGTTTCCAGTGAGGCGCCGGCATCCGCAAACAAACCCTCAAAAATCCAGCGCATGGTGAAGACCGTCGGCCCGCCATCAATCGGGCTGCCATCCACCATCACCTCACGCATCTTGCCACCGGGGGTCACTGCGCGTTCCAATACCGTCACCGCCGCACCACGCCGCGCAAGGTCAGTCGCGGCCGCCAAGCCGCCCATGCCGGCGCCAATCACAACAACGCGGGGCGCAACCATGCTACGTTGCAGCGCTCAGTCGCCGACCGCGCCCGGCGAATTGCCGATCCACCGCGCGCCGATGCCAGATGATCAGCGCCACACCCACCACCAACGGTACCGCCCACATGAAGGGATTGAGCGCCAATTCGGGAAAAATCCTGACCGACCCAAAGGCCATGAAGGCGGTGTAGACGGAAATGCCAGCCCCCACCAAAGCCTTGATATGTTCCTTGATCCAGGAACCCGGCCCCGGTTCGCGCGCCAGGATGAACCAGAGATTCGTCCCCGCCGTCGCCAGCCCCACCATGCAAATGCCGATCATCAGCGGTTGGCCAATCATCCAGCCCTGCCAGGCGCAATTCAGCGATGCGGGAATCAGCGCATATTGCAAAAACAGATTGAGCCGCGAGCGGTTCAATTCATGTCGGCGCTTGTTGCGAATGGAAAGCCAGCCATACCAGGCAAGGTTTACCGTCAGCAGCCCAGTCATGAGCATCATCCAGCCGAAAATGCCGCGGATAAAGGCCTCGTCAAAACGGCCTTCCAGATGCGGGTGAGTCTCGATGGGTGCGGCCAGCGTCAGCAGACTCATGACCATTGCCAGACAGCCGGTGATCAGCAGCGCGAAGGTGAAAATCCTGCCCCAGCGCGCATGATTGGCGCCACCCTTCCGCCCGATCACAGGCACCCAGAAAGCAATGGCGCCGATGCTGCCCGTCACGATATGGGCGGCGACCAGCGCATGGAACAGGAACAGGACCATCCGAGCCTCCCCGGCTTTCGAGTGACAATCGCACTTGACATGCACTAATGTAAAGCATGGAAATCAGCCATGGCAGGTCAAGGATCGCTTACCCCCTTTGCCCGTCCTTGCCTGGGCATAAGGCCGGGTAGGGCGCTGTGAATCACGTGCCGGCTTTCCGCGCCTTTGCGCCGCCGCGGTCGGAACCTCTGCCCGCGCTGATTGCGCTGATGCGTTGCATGATCAGGGGCGATGGCGATTTGCTTTCGCTTCTGCCGGCCGAGGCTTATCGCATGCCAATCGGGCCGCTCGGCTATTCGCGCCGGTCCACCATTATCGTCAATCGCCCCGATCTGGTACGCGAAGTGCTGACCGATCCCAAGGGTATTCTGCCCAAAAGCGATCTGATGGTGCATGCGCTGGACCCGCTGATTGGCGATTCGATCTTTGTCTCCTCCGGCGCTACGTGGCGGCGCCAACGGGCCATGATTGACCCGGCCTTGACGATGATGCGCGTCAACCGCGCCTTTCCCGCCATGGAAGCCGGCTCGGCGGCAGCAGAGGCAACGCTCACTGATCATGCCGCGCATGACACGCGCTTTTCACTCGACCTGATGATGAGCCACATGACGGCGGACATTATCTGCCGCACAGTATTTTCAACGGGCTTGGAAACGCGTGTTGCGCATGAGGTTTTTGATGCCTTCACCGAATTCGAACATAGCGTCGCGCAGGTGGAAATTCGCCGGCTGATTTTTGACCGCGCCTGGAAGCGGATTCCGCAAAAGGAAAGCGTGTTGAAGGCATGCAACCTTATTCGCGGTTATCTTGGCGAATTGCTCAATACGCATCTGGGGGATGGCGCGTCCAGTTTTGATGATATCGCGAGCGCCATCATCGCCGCGCATGATGTGGAAGGCAAAGCCTTCACGCGTGAGGAGCTGATTGACCAACTCGGCGTGCTGTTCCTCGCCGGTCATGAAACCAGCGCCAGCGCGCTGACATGGGTGTTCTATCTGCTCGCGACGCAACCCGCCTTGGTCGCACGGCTGCGTGCGGAAATTGACGAGATTGTCGGTCCTGGGCCGATCCTATTCGAACACACGCGCAAACTTCCATTTATACGTAATGTGTTTCGCGAAACACTCCGGCTTTATCCGCCCATCACCTTCCTGCCGCGTGTCGCCAATGAAGCTACGCGCATCGGCGATTATCCGGTGAAAAAGGGCGCGCTGATCATGGTGGCACCCTGGGTGCTGCATCGGCATCAAGCCTATTGGCGCGATCCGCATATGTTCGACCCTGATCGCTTTTTGCCCGAACGCGAAGCGGAAATGACCGCCGGCGCCTATATCCCCTTTGGCATTGGTCCGCGGGTTTGCGCGGGCGCGGCCTTTGCGCAGGTGGAAGCGGTGCTGTTGATTGCGCGGCTTTTTCGCCAATTTGATTTCCACATCGAAGCGCCTGGTGAGGTGCGCCCCGCCGCGCGGCTCACCACGCGCCCGGCGCGGCAGGTTATGTGTCGCGTCACCCGCGTTGCATGACAGGCAATCTGCTGCTGACCCTTGGCCGCCTGCCCAAGGCGCTGGATGTAGCGCGCGGTTTCGCCGATCTTGGCTGGCGCGTGGTGGTGGCGGAACCTTTCAAGCGCCATCTGGCGGGCGCTTCGCGCGCCGTAGCGCAAAGCCATCGTGTGACCGCACCAGCAGAAGACAGGCACGCCTATCTGGCGGATCTCCGGCGCATCATCGCCGACGAGAAGATTGATTTTGTCCTGCCGGTTTCGGAAGAAACCATGCATGTCGCCTTCCTGTGCGACAGCCTGCCCGCCACCACGCGGCTTTTCACCATGCCGCCCGGAAATTTGCTCCGCCTGCACAACAAGCATGGCTTCGCGCAACAGGCCGCCGCTTGGGGTTTGGCTGTGCCGGAAACGCATGCGCTTGGCGATCCTGCTGCCGAGGCACTCGCGCAATCCGGCCCGGTGGTGATCAAGCCAGTGCATTCCTGTTCCGGTCGTGGTGTGCGCCTTCTGCCCGCCGGGGCCACCTTGCCCGCGCCTGATCCCGCCATCCCCACCATTGTGCAGCGCTGCGTGATCGGCGCGGAACATAGTTCCTGTTCCATCGCGCATGACGGGCGCGTCTCATCCACCGTCATCTACCGCGCGGCACAGAAATCGGGCTCGGTCGCGGTCGCTTTTGAACGGGTGGAACATCCAGCGATTGCCGATTGGATCACGCGTTTCATCGCCGCCGCAAATTGGACAGGCTTCATCGCCTTCGACGTTATGGTGGATGAGGCCGGTCAGCCTTGGGGCATTGAATGCAATCCGCGCACGACAAGCGGATTGCATTTCTGGCAACGTGCGGATATCGCCCGCGCTGTGCTGGAACCTGGTTTCATCCCGCGCTGCCGGCCTGAAGCCCGCTTGCAGCAATTCTATTCGGCGCTCACGGAAACACAGATGTCGCTATTCCGGCGCGGCCCGTTTCGCGAAAATCTTCGCCAATTAGTCTCAACCCGCGATGTCACTTGGGATCGGCGTGATCCCATGCCTTTTCTGACCATGACCGCAACGTCATGGCCCATCATCCGCATGGCCATGGCGCGCGGAGTTCCCTTTGGTGAAGTCGCGACGCTGGATGTCGGCTGGTACGATTAAGTTCTTGCCCGCGGCACCCTGAAGGGCAGCATCAGCGCCTGCACCGCCAGATTATCAAAACGGTTCAAAGCCAGGCTTTCATGCACCGCGACCGCGTTCTGTCCTAAAAGCCGCGTGCGAATTTCGGATCGCGTGTAGAAGGGCGCATCCACCAAAGCGCGCACCAGCTCTGCCTTGCCATCCTCGGAACGTGTCGGGCGCGCTACGCGCCAAAGCCCCGGCGGCAACATGGCGGGCGGGGGGATTGGCATATCGGCAACCTCACCAGCGCGGTTCACCTGCAAGGCCAATGATTGCGCTGATCCATCGCGGCGCGATGCATTGTATAAAATCGCGGTCGCTTCCGGCATCGGCGCGCGGCACCAATCCCAGAACAGGAAATCCTCCTCCAGCGGCGCTACGCCTGTATTGGTGTCGAAATAGGAAAAGCCGGCCCAGCGCAGCGCAGGATTGTCAAAGGCCACTTCCACGCGCGAACGTGGCGCGATTGGCTGCCAATGATGCCGCCCCGCGCCATCCAGCCGAAACGCACGATGCGACAGCGCCTCAGGATAAAGCGTCACGCGTCCGCGTAACTTGCCAGGAACAGGGGCGGTTACTTCCGCAAGATCAACCACCAGCTTGCTGCCATCCCAGCGCATCGCACTTGGGCCGATTTGCAGAAAATCCACGCCGCGCCGTAGCGCGCCACGCGGGCGATCCGTCATCGCCCAACGCGCCGGCTTGCCGTAAAGGGCAACATGCATGCAACAATGGTTCAGCGGATCGCCGCCGCCACCGCGCCGCGCAAAGGCATACCAAGGGGAAAACACCGTGCCCAGAAAGGCGATGATGGTAATGCCATGCGCACCATCATCGGAAAGCGCATCCAGATACCACCAGCGATAGCCACGCTCAGCCACGGGCAGGGTGAAGTCCAAGCCCGTCGCGTTCAAATTTTCATGCATTGCAAAGCCGCCATGTCACGCGGCCATTTCCGCCCGCATCGCGTTGCGGGTCAAGCCGGGCGGCACGCACCGCCCGGCGGGCGGCCTCAGGCCTTGCCCTTATAGACTTCAATCATCTGTCCAAGCAGCTTCAGCGCCTCATCCTTCGGGCGCTGGAAGGCATTGCGGCCAACGATGGACCCATTGCCACC
Organism: Alphaproteobacteria bacterium; assembly: GCA_016869735.1. Taxonomy (GTDB): domain Bacteria; phylum Pseudomonadota; class Alphaproteobacteria; order Acetobacterales; family Acetobacteraceae; genus Neoroseomonas. Next base: position 83,647 of record VGDL01000007.1, on the reverse strand, counting down.
GCCGGCATGGATCGCGCGCGCTTCAGCGAGCAGCGCATCCGTGCCCTTCGCCTCACCGCCCGAGAAGACCACCAAGCGGCGACCATTGAAGCAGGCCTGCACCACATGGCTGATGCGCTTCGCCAAGTCGCTGCCATCAATCTTGCGCTCGATATAAACCTTCTTCGCGGCATCCAGGCTGAGCACATCGGTGGGCGGCTTCACCTTGATGATATGCGCCCCCATCAGCGCGGCCATATGGGCGGCATAGGCGCAAATGTCGAAGGCGGTTTCGCCGTTCTTGTCCAGCACCGGCCCGCGCGGATAGGACCAGACCACCACGGCAAGCCCCGCTGCCTTGGCTTCTTCCGCCAATTCGCGGAGTTCTTCCATCATCTCAAACTGGTATTCGGATGAAGGATAGATGGTGAAGCCAATGGCCGAACACCCAAGGCGAAGCGCATCGGCCACGCTTGCCGTCACGGCCTGATCCTTGGTGGTGGAAAGGCTGTTGGATGAATTGACCTTCAGAATGGTCGGGATGGCGCCCGCGAAAGTCGCCGCCCCCGCTTCAATCATGCCAAGCGGCGCGGCATAGGCGTTCAGGCCCGCTTCAATCGCCAATTCGAAATGATAATGCGGATCATAAGCCGCTGGATTCGGCGCGAAGGACCGCGCCGGCCCATGTTCAAAGCCCTGATCCACCGGCAGGATCACCATGCGCCCCGTGCCGCCCAGCTTCCCTTCCATCAGGATGCGGGCGAGATTCGCCTTGGTGCCGGGTGTGTCGCTTTCATACCAGGAGAGGATTTCCTTCACGCGGCGCGTCAGCTTCATCTTGGGTTCCTTTTGATTGCTCGAAGGGCGGGCGTCGCACTAGCGCAGCCGGCATTGCCTGTCACGGGTGCGTTATTTCGGCTGATCCTGTGGCGGTACTGTGGCGAAAAGCGCGGAAATGCGCCTTTCATCATCCCGCCGGCGCGGATCAAGCCCGCCCAAATCCAGCGCATCGGGCCTTGTGCCCAGAACCTCGGCCCCCGCTTCTGCGGCAGCGCCCAGCACGCTTGCCGCCGAAGGGGGCGCCAGATCGAATACCACCAGCTTGAACCCGGCCCGCAAGGCAGCTAGCGCGGCCCCAGGGGCGGCGGCGCAATCCAGCGCGGCGGTAAAGTTCGCGCCGGGATGCGCGCCCGCCGCCTGGTCCAGCACCGCCTTGAACCAGCCCGGCCCGGCATTCAGCGCCGCACCAGGCGCCGAGAGCAGCAGCAAGGGCCGCCCCGCGGCAACGCTGAGCGCCCATTCGGCTTGCGCGCGCCCATGCACCACCACCGCCGGCAGCTTCAGAAACGCCTTTACCATTGACCCAGAGGCCTTTGCATGCCAAGCATTTCGTCAAGTATCTAGCCTTTAGGTCCTCTTGCGCCAAGGCGTTTGGAGAAGCATGAGCGAAGGTCATTCCGATCCGATGGCGGCAGCAATGGTCCGGCTGGAGTCAGCGTTGGAGCGTTTGGACCGCGCCGTGGAAGCCCGCCGCGCCGCCACCCCGCCGGGTGATGGCGATATGGTGCCAAAGGCTGCCGTGGCGGCGCTCGCCGCCCGGCTCGATGCCACCATCGCAAGGCTCCGCAGCCAGGAGGATCAGGACTGATGGCGCAGGTTACGGTGCGCGTCGGCGGCTATGCCCATCCGGTCGCCTGCCAGGATGGTCAGGAAAAACACCTCACCAATATGGCGGCCGAGGTGGATAAGCGCATCTCCGCGCTCAAGGCCATGGGCATCCAATTCGGCGAAACCCGCATGTTGCTGCTGGCCGCCTTGCAATTGGCCGATGAGGCGATGGATTTGAAGGCGGAAAATGATGCGCTGAAAGCCAGCGGTGCCGTCCCGCTGGAAGCCCCCGCGCCCGACCCTGCCCTGGCCGATGGCCTGCTGCGCCTCGCTGAAAAGCTTGAGATCATTGCAGCGCGGCTTGAGGAAGCCTAACTAGAAGCTGCGGGGCTGCCAGGTGCGCCAGGCAATTCATCCCCGGGGCCAATGCACATCCTCCGGGAGCTGGCTCTGTCCGGGCCGTGGTTCGGGTATCTGGCGCCCACCTGCTGACGCAGGCCTTGGGAGGATGAGACGCCAGCGGCCATGGTGGCTCCGCACCCCATCTGCCATTTGGACCCAAGCGTGACCAAGGCTGACGCCGCCACCCCACAGCATGCAGGCTTGCTCGCCGCCAAGGCCGCAGCGCGCAAACTGGCGCGCACCAAACGGGCAATGCTGGTCAACGCCGATGCGCCGATGCGCTTGGCCGAGGCCGTGCTGGCCCTCTACGCCCCGGCGCCCGGCGCCATCATCGCCGGCTATTGGCCGATGGGCGAGGAGATGGACCCGCGCCCCCTACTGCTGGCTTTGGCCGCGCAAGGGCACCGGCTTGCCCTGCCCATCACGCCGCCGCGCGGCCAGCCGCTGACCTTTCGCGCCTGGACGCCGGGCGCGGCGCTCAGCCCTGGCCCCATGGGCACCTCTGAGCCGGCCTCGGGCGAGAAGCTCCGCCCCGATATCCTGCTGGTGCCGCTTTTGGCCTTTGACCGTGCCGGGCGCCGGCTTGGCTATGGCGGGGGGTATTATGACCGTACGCTTGCCGCGCTGTCGGGTGCAAAAGCCATCGGCATCGCCTATGCGGGGCAGGAAATGCCCGAAGTGCCGGCAGGGCCGCAGGATTTCCGCCTGCCCCTGATCGCCACCGAAGCGGGCGTCATTTTGTGTGGAGACCCCGCGTGAGGCTGCTGTTTCTTGGCGATATTGTTGGCCGCGCCGGGCGTGATGCCGTGACCGCAACCTTGCCGGGCTTGCGCGAAAAACTCCGGCTCGATCTTGTGGTGGTGAATGCGGAAAACGCCTCGCACGGGTTTGGGCTGGCGCCCGAGATGGCGCGCGCGCTGTTCATCGCGGGCGCGGATGTGCTGACGCTTGGCAATCACGCCTGGGATCGAAAGGAAATCATTCCCTATATCGAAGGCGAACCTCGACTGATCCGCCCGCTGAATTACCCACCCGGCACGCCCGGCAAGGGCGCGGTGGTGGCGGTGCTGGCGGATGGCAGGCGCGTCTTGGTGTTGCAGGCCATGGGGCGGCTATTCATGGAACCGCTGGATGATCCCTTCCGCGCCATTCAGGCTGAATTGGCGCAGCATAGCCTGGGCCCTCAAGGCACGGTGCAGGCCATCATCATTGATTTCCATGCCGAAGCCTCATCGGAAAAACAGGCCATGGGCCATAGTTTCGATGGCCGCGCGAGCCTAGTGATCGGCACCCATACCCATGTGCCAACCGCCGATCACCGTATCCTGCCCGGCGGCACGGCGTTTCAGACCGATGCCGGCATGTGCGGCGATTATGATAGTGTGATCGGCATGCAAAAAGCCGGCGCTTCCATCCGCTTCTGGCGCAAGGTGCCGGCGGAACGTCTGGCCCCGGCGGAAGCAGAAGCGACGATTTGCGGGTTGTTTGTTGAAACGGATGACGCCACCGGCCTTGCGCGGCGCGTCGCACCCTTGCGCATCGGCGGGGGCTTGGAAGCGACGCTACCGGCGGTTTGATCTGGCTTCAGTACAATGTTTCGGCATTTCGCGCGGGTGCCGCCGCATCATACGCGGCCGGATCCACCATGCCGCCCGTATGGGCTGCGATCATCTGGCCGGCAGTGGGTACGCCCGCCGGACGCGGCACATCCCCCCACAGCCGCGACCGCACAATGGATTTCGCGCATTGCATGTAAACCTCATAAGGGCTGACCAGGATCACGCTGGCAGGGATTTTACCGCGTTCCGCAAACCGCGCGCAAAGCGCGGGGTCAGCGGTGATGCGTGCCGTACCACCAACGCGCAGCGCCTCTGCCACGCCGGGAACCAGAAACAACAGCGCGACGCGCGGGTCTTCAATTATGTCACGCAGTGCGTCCAAGCGGTTATTTCCGCGCCGATCCGGCAGAGCAAGTTCCCCATCCGGCAGGCAAGTCACAAAGCCCGGCGCATCGCCGCGCGGCGTGGCATGCAGGCCATTGCTGCCGATGCTGGTGAGAATGCAAAAGGGGCTGGCCGCGATAAAGGCGCGTGCCGTGTCATCCAATTTGGGCGCGACCTTCTTTAGCGCGCGCTCGCTTGGGGCCTCATAATGCCGTGCCAAGGCTTCCAGGCTGGTGATGGCGAAGGGATCTGGGGTGGGGGCTTGGTCCATGGACCCATCTTGCCCCGGACGCTTGCTTGGCGCCACCCTAGTCAACAGATATAAACTGCTCTGGTTTTCCTTTTCAAAAGCGAGAGTAACGGCAATGGCCGGTCATTCCCACGCGAAAAACGTCATGCACCGCAAGGCTGCCCAGGGGGCGAAGAAAGCCCAGGCCTTTGGCAAGCTCATTCGCGAAATCACCGTCTCCGCCAAAATCGGCTTGCCTGACCCAGCGGCCAACCCCAGGCTGCGCGCCGCGGTCAAGGCTGCGCTGACCGCGAATATGACGCGCGATACGATTGACCGCGCCATCAAGCGCGCCGTCACTGCCGGGCAGGGCGAGGATTACGAGGAAGTGCGCTATGAAGGCTATGGCGCGCATGGCATCGCCATCATTGCCGAAGCGCTGACCGATAATCGCAACCGCACCGGCGGCGATTTGCGGTCCATGTTCGCCAAGAATGGCGGTGCGCTGGGGGAGACGAATTCAGTCGCCTTCCAATTCGAAAGGAAGGGCGTGCTGCGCTACAAGGCCGATATCGCCTCAGCCGATGCCATGCTGGAAGCAGCGATTGAAGCTGGTGCCGAGGATGTGGAAAGCACCGAAGACGTGCATGAAATCTCCACCAGTGTTGAGGATTTCGCCGCGGTGCGTGATGCGTTGGAAGCGCGCTTTGGCACGGCGGATGCTGCAAAGCTTGAATGGTGGTCCACCAATGACATCAAGCTGGATGAAGAACGCGCCAAGGATGTGATGAAGCTGCTCGATATGCTTGATGATCATGACGATATCCAGAATATCTACGCCAATCTTGAGGTCGAATAGGCCGCGCGCGTGAACCGCGCCGCGATGGAAGCGCGCCTGCGCGACAGCTTCGCCAAGCAGGGGCTGATGACGCTTTTTGGCGCCACCATGACCAGCATTGCGCCGGGACAGGTTGAGATAAGTCTTGCGCCGAAGCCTGAGCTTTCGCAGCAGCATGGCTTTGTGCATGGCGGCGCTTTGACCGCCATTGCTGATAGCGCGGCAGGTTATGCCGCGCTCAGCCTCATGCCCGCCAATCGCGGCGTGCTGACCACTGAAATGAAAATCAATTTCTTGGCACCTGCTGCCGGGGATCATATCATCGCGCGCGGCAAGGTGCTGAAGGCTGGGCGCACGCTCAGCCTGGTGCAGACAGAAATATTCGCCGTGAACGCTGATCAGGAAAGGCTGATCGCCTTCCTGACCGCGACCTTCATGACCATCGAAAGCCGCGATGGGATTGAGGACTAAACCAAGCTATTTTTGATCGCATTTTCCGAGCCGCCAAGTGATTCCACTTGGCTTGAAAATGCTCACCTCATCGCGCCTTTCAGCACGATGGTGATCTCATCCAATATCGCCGGATCATCAATGGTGGGCGGCACCGTGTAAGGTTCGGCATCGGCAATCTTGCGCATGGTGGCGCGCAGGATCTTGCCGCTGCGTGTCTTGGGCAGCCTTGCCACCACCTTTGCATCCTTGAAGGCGGCGACTGGACCGATCTTTTCGCGCACCAGTCCGATCAGTTCCCGCGCCAGCGCATCTTCAGGCTTGTTCACGCCGGACTTCACTACCACCAGGCCAAGCGGCACTTGCCCCTTCAGCGTATCGCGCACGCCAACCACGGCGCATTCGGCGATATCAGGATGCGCCGCCAGCACTTCTTCCATCGCCCCCGTCGAAAGCCTGTGGCCCGCGACATTGATGATGTCATCCGTCCGGCTCATTACAGAAACATAGCCTTCCGCATCAATCATCCCGGCATCGGCGGTGCTGTAATGGCCCGCGAAATGCGACAGATAGGCTTCCTTGAAGCGCTCATCCGCATTGTAGAGTGTCGGCAGCGCGGAAGGCGGCAAGGGCAGCTTCACCGCAAGGCTGCCGATTTGTCCGCGCGGGACAGGCTGGCCGGCCTCATCCAACACCACCACATCATAGCCAGGCGCTGGCTTGCCGCCGGAACCGGCGCGGGTTGGGAAAAGCCCCAGGCCACGGAAATTGCCGGTGATGGTCCAGCCGGTTTCCGTCTGCCACCAATGATCCACCACGGGCTTTTGCAACAGGCGTTCCGACCAAATGATGGTGTCGGGATCGCAGCGTTCCCCGGCCAGATAAAGCGCCTCCAGCTTCGACAGATCGTATTTCTTCAAGAACATCCCATCCGGGTCTTCCTTCTTGATGGCGCGAATGGCGGTGGGTGCGGTGAACAAAAGCTTCACGCCATGATCCGCGCATACGCGCCAGAAGGTGCCGGGATCAGGCGTGCCGACAGGCTTGCCTTCAAACAACACCGTGGTGCAGCCGGCCAGCAGCGGCGCATAGACGATATAGGAATGCCCAACCACCCAGCCGACATCGGAAGCCGCCCAATACACATCGCCGGGCTTCATGCCATAAACGAGTTCCATGGAATGATGCAGCGCGACCGCATGCCCGCCATTGTCGCGCAAAATCCCCTTGGGCTGACCGGTGGTGCCTGAGGTATACAGGATATAAAGCGGATCAGTGGCGGTGACAGAAACGCAAGCATGCGGAGCGGCGGCCGCTTCGGCCACCAGCAAATCCTCATCCCGCCCCGGAGTCAGATCGCAGGGTGCTTGCGGGCGTTGCAGGATCAGCACGGATGATGGTTTGTGCGGGGAAAGTGCAATCGCTTCATCCAGCAGCGGCTTGTATTTCACGACGCGCCCAGGTTCCAGGCCGCAGGATGCGCTAATGATGGCTTTGGGCTTCGCATCCGCAATACGGCTGGCAAGCTCTGCTGCCGCAAAACCGCCAAACACCACCGAATGCACCGCGCCAAGCCGCGCTGCGGCCAACATGGCAATCGCCGCTTCCGGCACCATTGGCATATAGATCACCACGCGGTCGCCCTTGGTGACGCCACGCGCGGCTAAGGCGCCGGCCAGCTTTGCCACACGGTTCTGCAATTCGGCATAGGTGATGCGCTGTACCTGCCCGGTCATGGGGCTGTCATAGATGATCGCATCCTGTTGCCCGCGCCCGGCAGCAACATGGCGATCAACCGCATTGTGGCAGGTATTCAGCGCCGCATCGGGAAACCAGCGGCCATAGACACCCATCGCGGCATCAAAAATGCGCTGCGGCGCGCGGTCCCAATCAATGCCCCGCGCGGCTTCCGCCCAATAGGCTTCCGGGTCGCGCCGCCAGCGCGCATGGGTCGCGTCATAGTGCGAAGCCTCGGACATGGTTCCCCCTTTTTTGCGGCGGCGCTCTACTGGACTCAGCGTGCCGCCTTGGCGGGCCTGAGCGCAACCCCTTTCCCCATAGTCACGCGGTCCTTGCGCTGGCGCAAGCGATCCGCAGCAAAATGTGGAAACCTGCCGCCAAACCATGCGAGGCTACACCCATGGCCCTGCTGCGCCCCACCCTTCGTCGGAACACCCGCCCATGAGCGGCATCCTCCGCCGTGCCCTGGGCGCACTCGGCAATGGGCTGAAGCCAGGCTTGCGCGAATTCCTGCGCGCCCGGGCGCATTTCCACGCCGCACTCCCTGCCGGCCCCCTCATTGCGCAACGCTATGTGGTGTTTGACCTGGAATCGACCGGGCTTGATGTCAGCGGCGGCGATCGCGTGATTTCCATCGGCGCCGTCCGGCTGCGCGATGGCGAAGCGCGCGAGAGCTTCACCACCCTGGTCAATCCTGGCCGACCCATCCCGCCCGCTTCCATGCGTTATCATGGCATTACGGACGCCATGGTGGCCGATGCGCCACCGGCCGCCGTGGCACTTGCCCGCTTTCAGGATTTCATCGCCGATGATGTGCTTATTGTGCATAATGCTGGCTTCGATCGCGCCCTTATTTTCGCTGAGGAATTTCGCGGCGCGCCGGCCATCGGCAATCCCTTCCTGTGCAGTGTTGCCACTTCCCGCTGGCTCGATCCTGATGAAGCGGATCATTCGCTCGATGGGCTGTGTGGCCGGGCGGGGATTGTCATTGCCGGGCGGCACCAGGCGCTGGGTGATGCAGAAGCGACCGCCGCCCTTTGGGTCAGCCTGGTCGCACGCGCCGCCGCGCGGGGCGTAGATGATCTGGCTGAATTGGCGCGGCGCAGCCGCATGACCGCCGCCATGGCTGCGGCGGCAGAGCATTTCTGACGCCCCAGCCTACCAGACCTGCCCCGTAAAGCCTGCGAAGCTGGTGCGTGAAAAGCTGCGCACCGCTTTCAAAGCCTCCCGCAATGCCTGCCGGGCTCCCTTGGGCATGGCCGCGGTATCCACCAGATTACCGGGGCTGCGGCCGGCGGCTTGATCGGCCAATTGCTGGCGCAGCACCACATCCAGCAGCAGGGCAAAGGCGGCTTGCAAAGCGCCCGCTTCCTGCGCCGCGATGCTGCCCCGCGCGGCCAAGGCGGCGATGCGCTGAGATGTCCCCGTTTCGGTAACGCCATCGCGCAAAGCCAAAAGCCGGGCTGCGGCGACCAGGGGCATCAGCCCATGCAGCTTCAAATCTGTCCGGCTGCCAGGGCCGGGCTGATCATCGGCAAAGCCGCCGAACAGCGTCAGCCCCACCTGCAGGCTGCTATTCTGCGCCGCCATCGCTGCCAGCCAGGCCGGGCGCGCCGCCAATAGCGCCGCGAGGTGTTGGCGAAGCGCCGCCTCCTCGGCCCCATCACCCTGCGCCGGGCGGAAATCAAACACGATATCGCCGAACAGCAGGGCGGCACCGGCCCGGCGATTGGCCCATATGCCCATCTGATCGCGCCATTGCCGCGCGGTTTTCCGCCAAAGCGGGTTGCGCGCCATGATCCCGCCAGGGCACAGCGGAAAGCCCGCCTGATCAAGCCGCTGGTTGAAATCCTCAGTGAAGGGGCGAAACCAGGCATCCACTGTCCCGTGGTCCTGATCCGGGTAATCCTGCAGCATCAGCCCATTATCCTGATCCGGCGTCAGCAGGCTTTCACCCCGCCCCAGGCTGCCCATGACCAGCAGCGTGAAGGGCACCGGTGCGGCGCCGTGATCGGCCAGGGTTTCCGCCAGAATGCGCCGATGCAGATCAAGGTTGATGCCATTCACCAGCCGCACCACGGCTTCCGCGCTCAGCCCTTCTGCCAGCAGGGCGCGGGCAATACCGGCCTGCGCGGCTTTGATGGCCGCAACATCGCCCGACAGCGCCTCAAGATGGCTCAGCAGCCCGCCGGAGACAGCCGCGAGTGCCTCTGCCCGATGCAGCATGCCAAGGCAGCGCCCCGCCGCATCCAGCACCGGCAAATGCCTGAGCCCATGCTGGCGGAGCAAGGCAATGGCGCGCCAAAGCCCCTCATCAGGGGCGCAGGCAATCAGCGGTGCGGTCATGGCGGCGGCAAGCGGTGCCTCGGGGGCAAGCTGAAACGCCACGCGGCGCGCGATATCCTGTTCGGTCAGAATGCCAATGGCGCAGCCCGCATCATCCACCACCACCAGGGCCGAAGCGCGCGCTGACCCCATGGTGGCGATGGCTTGGCCCAAGGGGGCTTCAGCCGGTAGCACCGGTGGTGCCGCGCCTATGGCCGCACTTGCCGGGCCAGTCAGCACGGCGATGGGGGCATGGGCTGCAAGCTTAGGCCTTTCCGTCCCCATCATCTCCACGCCGCGCGCCTTTCACTGACCCGTCTTTTGCCGTCATCCGGCTATGTCTGGCGCAAAACATCCTCTGGCTGGTTGCGCCACCGCAAACTCAGCTCCGCCGGGTCGAAGGCGCGCTCCATCTCCTGCTGGCAGGAGAGGATATGAAACCGCAAGGCGCCACGAATGGAAGGGCCTTCGCCCTTGCGCTGGTCAGCATGGATCGGAAGGGTCGCGAAAAGCGGCGCCTCGGCCAACAGGGGTAGGGTTCTGGCGTCATGCGGGGCAGCCAATTGCAGCCCGGCCAAATGACCCGGAAGGGCGGCAAGACTGGCCGAAAAAGCCTCCTGCTCCTCAGCGGGCGGTGCCTCCTCCGCCATGAAATCGGCATGCAGCGCGACCAGCCGGTTTGCCAGAAGCTGCTCCTGACTCAGCCAGAAGGGGCGGAGCCAGGCTTCGGCCAGGGCCATGACATCGGTCTGGGCCGCCAGGAACACCTGCCAACGGCAATGCTTCAGCGCCGCTTGAAATTCCGAGTTACCGAAGAAATCCTTTTCATTTCTGCCAATCTTGACCCGGCAGTAATCAAGCACGGTCTTCTGCGCCACGAAGGCGCCCTGACGGTGCAGGAAAGCACCAAAATCATGGGGCTCCTGGGGGCGCGGGCGGCTCAATAAGTGGCGGAGAAAGCGCATCAGCGGCGGAATTCCTTAAAAAATCCTTGTTGCGGCTGTATGACCAGCATGTTATCGGCCGAAGGGAATCGGGTTGTCAAACGCCCGAATGAGGCCACGCGCAAGAGTGGTCAGATTAGGTCAAACAGGTCGCTCCCGAAAGCGACGATCGGAGGAGGCAAATTTATGCCATTGGTTGAATCTGGGGGATCGCCGTCCAATGCGGAAGCCCCTGCGGTGGATAAGGCCACCGCCAAGGCCCATTGGGCCAAAACATCCAGCCTGATGTTGCTGGTTTTGGGCATTTGGTTCTTCGCGAGCTTTGTGGTGCATATCTTCGCGCCTTCACTCAATGGCATTCGCATCCTGGGCTTTCCCTTTGGCTTCTACATGGCCGCTCAGGGCAGCCTGATCATCTTCGTCGTCGCGCTTTTCTGGTTCGGCAAGCGCCAGAACCAGATCGACGAAGAATTCGGCGTGCAGGAGGATTGATCCCATGAGCGGTGCCTCCAAGGAAAAAGACCCCTTTATCGCCTCGCTGGGCAAGATTTATGCGGGCTATACTGGCGGCTTTGCGGTTTTCGTTATTCTTATTGCCATTCTCGAACAAATGGGCGTGCCGGATCGCATTCTCGGCTATTTGTTCGTGGGTCTGACGATTGGCGTTTACGCCTATATCGGCATCATCAGCCGTACCCAGGCCGTTGCCGAATATTATGTCGCCGGGCGGCGCGTTCCTGCCATTTACAACGGCATGGCCACCGGGTCTGACTGGATGTCGGCCGCAAGCTTTATCGGCATGGCGGGCAGCCTTTATGCCCTTGGCTATGGTGGCTTGGCCTTCATCCTGGGCTGGACCGGCGGCTACATGCTGGTCGCCATTCTGCTGGCGCCATACCTGCGTAAATTTGGCCAATACACCGTGCCGGACTTCCTGGGCGCGCGGTTTGGCGGCAATGCTGCCCGCCTGATCGGCGTTACCGTGTTGATCACCGCGTCCTTCGTTTATGTTGTGGCGCAGATCGTAGGCGTTGGTATCATCACGCAGCGCTTCCTGGATGTGTCCTTCGGCGTCGCGGTGTTTGTGGGCCTTGCCGGCATTCTGGTCTGCTCCATGCTGGGCGGCATGCGCGCCGTTACCTGGACGCAGGTGGCGCAATACATCGTGCTGATCATCGCCTATCTGATCCCGGCCTTCCTGATGTCGGCCAAGGTGACGGGCGTGCCGCTGCCGCAGCTGATGTACGGCTTCGCGCTGGAACGCATTGCTGAGCTTGAAAACGGCTTCCGGGCTGCGGGCATGACCCCGCCACCTGGCGTGACCGGTTGGCATAGCGCACCGTTTATTGGGGCTAACGGGCAATTCTCGATCCCGGCGGCGATCAATTGGTTCGCGCTGGTTTTCTGCCTCATGGTCGGCACGGCTTCCTTGCCGCACATCTTGATGCGTTACTTCACGACGCCTTCCGTGAAGGAAGCGCGCCAATCCGTGGCCTGGTCGCTGTTCTTCATCTTCCTCCTGTACTTCACGGCGCCGGCCTATGCGGCCTTCGCCAAGGTGGAAATCTATCAGAACATCATTGGGCAACCGATCGCGAGCCTGCCGGAATGGATCAAGAGCTGGCAGATCGTGTCGCCTTATGGCGTGCCGTGGATCAATATTGTTGACGCCAACCGCGACGGCATTCTGCAATGGAGTGAATTCCGCATCCATCCTGACGTGGTCGTGCTTGCCACGCCAGAAATCGCGGGCCTTCCTTATGTGATCGCGGGTCTGGTCGCGGCGGGTGGTCTTGCGGCGGCGCTTTCTACCGCCGATGGTCTGCTGCTCGCGCTGGCCAATGCGCTGTCGCATGACGTGTATTACAAGATGATTGACCGCAACGCGCCGACCGCGCGCCGGCTGGTCATCTCACGCGTGCTGCTGCTGGTTGTGGCCTTGGCTGCGGCCTGGACGGCGGGCAATGCGGGGGCGGATATCCTGTTCCTTGTTGCCTGGGCCTTCTCCATCGCTGCCGCCGGTCTATTCGCGGCGCTGGTGATGGGGGTTTGGTACAAGAAAACCACCAATACAGCCGCGATCCTGGGCATGGCCATCGGCTATGTGGCCACCTTCGGCTACATGATCCATTCGGAATGGTTCGGGCTTGATTTCATCCAGTTGTTCGGATCGAAGGATGCGATCATCGCCGCGGCGCGCCAGGTGGGCAACATCAACCAGAACTTCACCTCGCCTGAATTGCGGGCGGAAGCGGCGGCCATTCTGGCCAATACCGCAGCGGTGAAGGACGGCGCGCTTGCATGGATCGGTAACATCTGGGGCAGCCCAATGACGACCGATACCATTGTACTGCGCAATCGGGTGACTGGGCGTATGTGGGGGATTGGCAGCATTTCTGCCGGTATCTTCGGCGTGCCGATTTCCTTCCTGGTCATCTACGTCGTGTCTCAATTCACCACGCCGCCAAGCCAGGCGATGCAGGATTTCATTGACGATATCCGCATCCCGAAGGGTGGTGTGCGTCTCGCAGACAAGAGCGAGGCGGTGGAGTAACAAATCTCTGCCTCGGTGGAGGTGCATTTGGGGCGGTTGCGGTAACGCAGCCGCCCTATCATTTAGGGCGTTATGGAAAGCAATTTCATCCTTGGCTATCTGCCCTTTTGGGTGGTGACCTATCTCCTGGCATTGACCGCCTGGGGCTGCCTTGGCCGCTTCATGATGCAATTCTTCATGTCGCCGTCGAATAGCAATTACATCTGGCGCGGCTTCCAGATGCTTACCGGCTGGGCGGTCTGGACCGCTGAGCGATTGGTGCCTTCCTATGTCACGCCGCCCTTCCTTCCCTTGGTCGCCGCATTTTGGCTTTTTGCCGTGCGGATGATCTTTGGCCTGCTGATGGTGGGGCTTGGCTATGCGCCGCGTATCAGCCCCCCAGGGGCGGGGTAGCTGCCATGACACCGCAAAGCCTTTTTGTCGCCACCGTCGCCACCAGCCTATTGAATGGCATGATCAGCCCGACCCTGCCGGTGATTTGGCATCTCTACCCCGTGTGGCTGCCGGAGCTTTTCCCCCCCACGCGGGAGGTTGTGTATTACGGCGCCTCGCTCATTGTCTCGACCGCGACGCTGCTGCTGGCCGCAGTGCCCGCCGCGATTTCGGAGCGTTTGGGCCTTGGCCTGCAAGGGGCGATGGGGGTCTGGTTCGGCACCACGCTATTGCTGGTGCTGCTGAGCTTGGGTTAGGCGCCGCTTCACGCAACTGGGTGTTTTCCGCCGCCCATCATTAGGGCTAGGCTGCCATGCTTGGCGCCCGGATACCCTGGCGCATGAGGGCCAGCGCTTGGAACGGCTTGAGGCATTGGCGGATTTGGTCATCCGGCGGGCTATCGGCTTCGCTCCCTTGGCCATTGCGCTGGTGGTGCTGTCGCTTTCCTTCCAACTGGCCTTGGTGCTGCGTTCCGGCGCCATGCTGGTGACGCTGCTCTGGCTGATCCTGCTGCTGAAACTGGCCTATGTGCCAAGCCAGAATATGCGCCATAGCGAAATTTGGCTGATGGTGGCGGACCGCCATGCCCCGGATGCCGTGCCCATGCAGAACGCGATGCGCATGGCCTTCGCCAACCGGCTCCGCTGGCATGCCGATAGGGCCGGCGCCGTCGCGGTGACGTTTTGGGGGCTTTATCTGCTGGTGAGTATCGTGGCGTAAATGGCCGAAGTCGCTTGGCCAAAGTGCCAAAGTGCAAGTTCAGGGCTGCTCCGCACGGCGTTTTCATCTCGCTGCTACTGGCTTTAGCAAGCAACGCCGCGCGCTTGAGGCAAGAAATGACAAGTTTCAGACAATTCAACGAGGATGGCCTTCGGCGCCCCATTTCGTGGCTTGCGTTCACTCAAGCCTAGCCATCTCGCCAGAGGGACAGAGGTGCGGCCTTGCCCTTCGGTATTGAATTACTTATCGGTCACATTGTAGAAAAGATTGGGCTGCGTTTTTTTAGAAGCCTCAGGCGCGGCAGGGAAGAAACAGGGGGACAAGAAATGACGGATCAGTTCAAGGGAAAATCCGATGGGGTCGAAATGGCCCTTCTCTTTGCTGGCATTGCAGCGGTTGTTGTGGCGTATTTCCTGCCGGCGATAACTTTTTCCGGCCAGCGCGGCGCAGCGGTTTACGGGCTTTCCATCTTTAGCAAGCTTCCAATCATGACGGCGCTTGCCTTTATCGGCATGGCGGCAGCAGGGGCGACGCGCCTTGTCCCCTCGCTAGACAAATACGCGGAAAAGGCGACTGTTTTCGCCATTCTGCTGGTATTGGCGCCCGCTTTGGTGGGTTTTATGATGGCTCTGGACCCCTGGACAGGTTTGCGTCAAACCATGCTGAAAATGGCCAATGTCCGGACCGTGATAGTAAACCCGAGCTTTGCCTATATCCCGCTTTTTGCTGGCGCCACGATGATGGCCTTCTCACTTCGCCGGCGTATGCGCCGTGCTGCGCCGGCTTCGGCCGCGGCCTGAAGCCTCAACCAAGCGCTGCGCTTGGAGCCGCGCTACGAAGCGCCTCTGCGACCCAGACGCCTCGCAAGCGGATGGGATATGCGCCTTTACGCCAAGGTTGTGGCGGCTCCATGCGCTGGTAAGGCTGGCGACGTAAAGGGCTACCCTGCTTGGTTTGTTGTGTGCGTGGACCTATCTGGCCTGGCACCGCCAGCATAGAAGCGCAATCATATTGCAGCGGCACTCGGAAACGAATTTCTGGATGAATGAAAATCCTCCGCGCTTGGATTGATGCTTTCGTGCAATAAAATCTGCTGGAGTTGACTAAAGACAGCCTTATTGTTCTTTTTAAGAAATGAAATCCTTGCGGCTTATTGACCATGCCGTCGAATTCTTGCGGGCCTACCATCAAGAGACTGGGCAGAACGGGCTTGCGCAACGTGTTCATGAGGTTCAGGCCCAGATTGAATCGACAGGAACCTATATTCATAGCCGGGAAGAACTCGAATACGGGGCGCGTATGGCTTGGCGAAACAATAATCGCTGTATTGGTCGGCTATTCTGGAAATCCCTTGCCGTAATTGACCGAAGGGATGCCACCACGGCGGTATCCGTGAAGGACGCGCTTTTGGTTCATCTTGTCCAAGCCACGCAGGCGGGGCGAATCCGCCCGACCATGACGGTGTTCGCGCCGATGCGTCCTGATGGAAGCATACCAGTGCGTATCTGGAACAAGCACCTGATCCGCTATGCGTTCCATACCGACGCGACCGGTTATGGGATCGGAGATCCAGCGCAGGCCGAGTTTACGGTGCTTTGCAAAAGCCTAGGATGGCAAGGGCACCGCATTCGATATCCTACCACTGCTGATAAGCGTGGACTCTGCGCCGCCAAGAATGTTTGAGCTACCGGAGGCTGCGGTGCTCGAGGTCTCACTCACGCACCCTGAATTTCCGTGGTTGGCGGAACTCGGACTCAAATGGCACGCTGTCCCGATGATAGCCGACATGGTGCTTGAAATCGGCGGCATCCACTATCCCGCCGCCCCATTCAATGGCTGGTACATGGTGACTGAAATAGCTTCCAGAAATCTTGGTGACGAAACACGGTATAATCTTTTGCCTGTTGTGGCGGACCGTCTTGGCCTCGACAGGGACAATGCTGCGGTGCTCTGGAAGGATCGTGCCCTCGTCACACTGAATGAGGCAGTGCGGCATTCCTTTGCCCAGGCCGGGGTCACTCTGACGGATCACCATGAGGCCTCGGAGCAGTTCATGCGATTCATGCGTAATGAAGAGGCCGCTGGCCGCGCAGTGACCGCGGATTGGGCATGGATCTTACCGCCAATGTCCGCATCGGCGCTGTCTGTATTCCATCAGGAATTCGATAATAGGCTTGTGCGCCCCAATTTCTTTCTTGCCGAAGATGCGTGGAGCCAATCCCCGTTGACGTTGGCTTGCCCAAGCCGCGATGCGGAGTGAAGGGCAATGGCCTGGGTGCGCGCGGCAGCCCCTTTGGTGGAAGGGGGCAGGGCCGATTGCAGCTTGCAGCGGCAGGTTCCTATTCAGCCGAACTGTGCACTCACCTTGCCAATCCCGCTAAACCGCGCTGTCAGCCGCGCGCCCGCTTTCAACCCAACCACCGGGGCACCAAGCCCCGCCACCACCAGCACCGCACCTGCCGGCAAGCCGCCGAGCCTGCGCGCCTCCGCCGCTGCCAGGGCAAAGGTTGCGTGGATATCAAAGGCTTTGCCACGCGGCGCGCCTTCACCTTCAATCAGCGCAACCCGGCTTGGCGCTGATGGCATGGGCCGGCGCTTGCCCAACACCAGCACGCCAAGCCCGGCCAGATCGGCGATTTCCGCCAAGCGATCCGCAGGGCCTTGGGTGAAGCGGCTGGCACTTACATCCAGGGCTGGGTGAATGGCGGCAATGGCGGGCGGTGTGGTCGCCCCGGGCTCCAGCGCTTCCCCCAACACCATAAGCAGGGCAGCCGAGGCACGGGCATGGCGCAAAATGTCAAGCGAAAGCCGCGCGCCATCATCCAGCAAGCGCGCTTCCAGCATTGGCCCGCTGACCAGGCTGCCATCCGCCGCCGGCGCCAGCCTGACGCCACACGGCGCGAAGCCAAGCCGCACCAGAATACCGCCGGCCACTTCCTCGGCATCATCCTGATCGGATGGCACGAGTTCCGCGGGTAGCGCTTCGAGTGGGTGACCATTTTCAAAGGCGTCAGCCATATTGGCGACCACCCGCTCCAACGCTTCCTGCCTGAGCATTCAAAACCCCCAGTTGCGGCCTATTTCGTCACAAAGGCCTTTTCCACCACATAGCTGCCCGGCGCGTTATTGGACCCTTCGGTGAAGCCGCGGGCTTCAAGCAGGGCCTTGCAATCACGGTTCATTGCCTCAGACCCGCAGAGCATCACCCGATCATGGGCGGGGTCCAGCGCAGGCAGAGCCAAATCAGCGAAAATCCGCCCGGATTCGATCAGATCGGTGATGCGCCCCTGGGTTGGAAAGGGCTCACGCGTCACCGATGGATAGTAGCGGAGCTTGCCGGCGATGATCTCGCCCAAAAACTCATGCTGCGCCAGATCGCGTTCGAACATCTCCCGATAGGCCAATTCCGCCACCTGCCTCACGGTATGGGCCACCACTACGGTGCCATAGCGTTCATAGACATCAGGCTCGCGCGTCAGGCTGAGAAAGGGGGCAAGCCCGGTGCCGGTGGCCAGCATCCAAAGGCTGCGGCCTGGCAGTAGATTATCGGTCACCAGCGTGCCGGTGGGTTTGCGGCCAATCAGCACCGTATCGCCCGGCTTGATGTGTTGCAGGCGCGATGTGAGCGGCCCGTTCTGCACCTTGATGGACAGGAATTCCAATTCCTCATCCCAGGTGGGGCTTGCCATGGAATAGGCGCGCACCAGCGGCTTGCCATCCACCATCAGCCCAATCATGGCGAATTCGCCGGCGCGGAAGCGAAGCGCCGCATCGCGCGTGCAGCGAAAGGAAAACAGCCGATCCGTCCAATGATGCACATGCGTAACCCGCTCCCCGAAATAGGCGGCGGGGATGGCGGGGGCGGGGGACGGGGCCGTATTCATGGTTGAAGTTTTGCGGCGGCACGGCGCGGCGCGCAACCGGCAAAACGCGCTTGCATCGCGGTTGCGGTCCGTTTCATCTGTGGCGATGGAAAACCTGCCCGAGGGCGTGCCCTCAGACCCCGCCACCAATCCCCCGCTTGGCCCGCTGGTGGATGCCACGCCGCGCCCCTTGCCGGCGCGCATTTCCCATAAGGGGCAATCGGTTGACCTGGAACCGCTCCATATCCGCCATGCCGAGGATTTGTGGCGCGCGGCAGAGAGCGACCGAACGGGCGAAGGCTGGGCCTATATGGGCTATGGCCCATTCAAGGATGCGGCGGCCATGCGCGCCCATGTCGCTTCCTTCGCGGTCACGCATGACCCAATCGCCTGGGCCATTCGCCCGCATCGCAGCGGGACAGTGGATGGCTGGCTGACGCTGATGCAAATCGCCCCTGCCCATGCGGATATTGAAATCGGCAATATCTGGTTTTCGCCCCGCATGCAGCGCACACGGGCGGCGACCGAAGCCATGTTTCTGCTGATGCGCCATGCCATGGATGATCTGGGCTATCGGCGGCTCGTGTGGAAATGCAATGCGCTCAATATTCCATCACGCCGGGCGGCGGCACGGCTTGGCTTTGTTTATGAAGGCACGCATCGCGCCCATTTGGTGGTGAAGGGCAGGCGGCGGGATACGGCGTGGTTTTCGATCATCGCTGAGGAATGGCCGACGCGGCGCGATGCCATCGCCGCCTGGCTGGATGCTGCCAATTTTCCGCCGGATGGCCGCCCACGCCAAAGCCTTCAGATGTTTTGCGATGGGCAGCGCTGATCCCCGCTTGCCTGTCCCGCCCGGCTGGCGCAGTTTCCGCTCCATCATAGGCATCGGGAGCTTGGCATGACCGAAGATAGCGTTGGCGCCTTCATTCCGGGTGAGCGCATCAGGCGCGAAGGCGCCGCTTCCGGCCCGCTGGCGGGCCTCAGCTTTGCCGCCAAGGATTTGTTTGATGTGGCCGGCACCGTCACCGGCTATGGCAATCCCGATTGGGCAGCCACGCATGCGCCGGCGACGCGCGATGCGCTGGTGATCACGCAGCTTTTGCAGGCCGGTGCGTCGTTGACCGGCAAGACCAAGACCGTTGAATTGGCCTATGGGCTGACGGGCGAGAATATCTGGCAGGGCACACCGAAAAACCCGGCCACGCCGGATCGCTTTCCGGGCGGGTCTTCCTGTGGTTCGGCGGCTGCTGCCGCTGCCGGTTTGGTGGATTTCGCCATGGGGTCGGATACCGGCGGTTCCGTGCGCATCCCCGCTTCCTATTGCGGCGTTTTCGGCATTCGGCCGAGTTGGGGCGCGATCAGCCTGACTGGCGCCTGCCCGCTTGGGCCGGATTACGACACGGCGGGCTGGTTCGCCCAAAGCGCCGCCATGCTGCGCCGCGTGGGCGATGTGCTGTTGCCACCTGGCGGCGCTGGCACGCTTGGACCGCTGATTTCAGTCGCTGAAGCCTGGGCCAATGCGGAACCCGAAACTGTGGCCGCGCTGACACCTGCGCTGAAAGCCGCCGAGGCGTTGTTCGGCCCCGCGCTTGTCACGCATGTCGCGCCCGAGGGCCTGGATGCCTTCTATGAGCATTTCCGCTGTGCCCAGGCCGAACAGGCTTGGACCGCGCTCGGCCCCTGGATCGCCGCCACCAACCCGAAATTCGGCCCTGGCGTGAAGGAGCGTTTTGATGCTGCCGCCGCCATGGACCCGGCGAAATCCGCCGCCGGCCGCGCCTTCCGCCGCGTGGCGCAGGCGCGCTTCCATGCGCTGCTGGGCGGCGGCGCGCTGATGATCTACCCGACTTCCCCCGCCCCGGCGCCGCTTTTGGCTTCCAGCCTAGCGGAGCAGAACAAGGTGCGTGAACGGACAATGGGGGTGACCGCCTTTGCCGGCTTCTGCGGCTTGCCGGAGGTGACAATCCCCGCAGGCAAGGTGGCTGGCGCGCCGGTTGGGCTTTCCTTGGTTGGCGCCCCGGGGCGGGATCGTGCAGTGCTGGCGGCGGCGGAAGCGCTGGCGGCTTCCTTGGGCATTGGGGGCTGAACCATGCGGATTCGTGAAGCCACATCTGCTGATCTGCCTGCCATCACCGCGATCTACGCCCATCACGTGCTGTACGGTGCCGGCACTTTTGAGGAAGTGCCGCCTGATGAGGCCGATATGGCCGCGCGCATGAAAAAGGTGTTGGCCGGGCGCGGCAATGTCTGGTTGGTGGCGGAAGATGAGGCCGGCCAGGTCAGCGCCTATGCCTATTACAGTGCTTTCCGGGAGCGTTCAGCCTATCGCTACACGGTCGAAAATTCGATTTATGTGCGCGATGATGTGCGCGGCCAGGGTGTGGGCAAGGCGTTGGTTGCCGAATTGATCGCGCGCGCGGAAGCGGCGGGTTTTCGGCAAATGCTCGCCATTATTGGTGATTCGGAAAATGTGGGCTCGATTGGCTTGCATGTGTCACTCGGCTTCAAGCAGATCGGCACCATGCGCGCGGTTGGCATGAAATTCGGCCGCTGGGTGGATGTGGTGACGATGCAATTGAGCCTGGGTGAGGGTGAGAAGACGCTACCCGCTGACGCCTGAAACTCGGTTCAGGCGTCAGACCCCATCACGGGCCGTTCAGCCCAGATGCTTGGCAAAGAAAGCGAGTGTGCGTTCCTGCGCGAGTGCGGCATCCTTCGCCACATAGGAACCGCGTTCATCACAGCCAAAGCCGTGACCCGCGCCCATATAGACGAAGACTTCCACTTCCTTCCGCGCGGCGCGGATGGCCTCCACATCACTCATGGGGATTGAGGCATCGGTTTCGCCGAAATGAAGTTGCGTCGGGCAATTCGGCACCTCATCCTTCGCCGCCGCAACGCCGCCGCCATACCAGCCGACAGAGGCTGAAAAGGCGCTGGTGCGGGTTGCGCCGTGCCAGGCGACCGTGCCACCCCAGCAATAGCCAACAATACCGCGCTTGGCCTGGCGGGGCAGGGCGGCGGCGGCGGCCAGCACATCCAATACGGTCTTGCCCGTATCAATCTTGCCGCGCAATTCGCGCCCGCGCGCCAGATCGGCGGCATCATAGCCGAGTTCAACATTTCGTTCCGCACGGTCAAAAAGCTGCGGCGCGATCACGGCATAGCCGGCAGCGGCAAAATCATCGCACAGCTTGCGGATATGGCGGTTCACGCCAAAGATCTCCTGCGTCACCACCAGGGCGCGCGCGGCATCCTGCGGGCCAGTGCGATAAGCCTGCAGGCGAAAACCATCAGCGGCGGTGAGAGAGATCATAGGCATGGTCGCGTTCCTTTCGGGGATGATGGAGCTTATCCTGCGGGCTTGGGTGGAATCGTCAAGTTAGACTGCAACAAGCAGGAAAAAGCGTGACCGGGCGCTGCGTGCGATGTGAAAAGCTGCTGCGTTTCGGGGCCTGATGCCGGGCGGGCTTCAGACCACGCCAACCCCTTCAAACACACCCTCCCCCGGCGGGGCGGGGCAGAATCGCCAAAGCCTCTCGCCAGCCGCGCTAAACCCCAAAAGGCTGGCCGAAACTGTCCCATACCCGCCATGCAGCGGCACTTTCAGCGTGACAGCCAAATCACCTTCATGGCTGTCATCGGCCAGTCTTTCTTCCCAGGCGCGCCAATCGCCCTGCGTCGGCTCAGGCGCGGCGGCGGCGCGAAACCGTGGCAAATGGCGCCGCGTGCGGGGGTGGCTTTCATCATTGGGTGGGTGGGATGTCACCATGGAAAAGCCCGGTGCCAACAGCATGGCCTGCGGGCGACCTTCGCCAAGGGCTTCGATGTAGAACGCGCTCCGCTGATCTGCGACCACCAGATTGAACGGGCGCCAGGCGCCGGCATCAAGCGCGGTGATGGCTTCCACCGCCGCTTCGGCATTCGGCGCATGCGCGGCCATGAGCGGCAATTCACCGCGGCTGCGTTTGCCCGGCGCCGGGCCAAGGCTACCCGGGCGGTTGAGCGCCGCCGCCAATACACCCTTGTTGCCAAGCGCCATCCAACTGCCGCCGGCGCTGCGGTCCCGCCCCCCGATCACGCCGGGATAGTCGGACCACCAGGCCGCCGGCGCATCCCAGGCGCGATCAGCCCTTTCGTCGCGATTGGCGGCAACCAGCATCGGCCATTCATGATCAGGCCGGTTCAGTAAAATCAGCGTGCACATTGTGTCCGGAAATTGCGCCGCGCCGCGGCGGCGCGCAAGTCAGGCTCAGAAGCGCAAATTCAGCGAAACGCCAGGGCGCCCGTAATGGCCATAATGGGGATAGGGCGCGGGCGCGTAGTAAACCGGCGGAGGCGGCGCGTAGTAAACGGGCGGTGGCGCGTAATAAACCGGTGGCGGCGGCGCGTAATAGACAGGCGGCGGCGCATAGCGCACCGGGGGCTGGATGATCACAACCTCCCCATGGCCACGCGGCGGATGATACGGGCGATGGTGGTATCCATACCCATGACCATATTGCGGATGCGCCGCGACGGTGGCGGCGGATAGCGCCAAACCCACCAATCCGAGGGCCAGTAAAGCAAAAGGACGGAGCATTGATGTCATGGCGACAACTCCTGTGACCCTTTCATGATGCGCGCCTGAAGCGGCAGAAAAAAGGCATTCTCAAAGGTCAAGCATCATCGGTTCCAGCGCATCGCCAAGCGCGATATTTCCGCCTTCCAGAACCTCGGCGTAAACGCCCAAATCCGCGTGGCCAAAATGCCGGTGGAGATCACGCGGCGGGTTCGCATCACGTATAGCGGTTTCCGGGTTCACCTCAGTCGCGGCGCAGCGCACGATACGCTTCACCACGCGAAGCCGCACCCGACCGATCTGGATTTCCTTGCCGATCCAATCAAACTCCGCCCAGGGCCGCCCGCCGGAGAAATAGAAATTCGCGCGAAAACGTAGCGGGTCCAACGCCATCCCGGCTTCGGCTTCCAACGCATGCAGGCTGGTAAGGCCAATGATGGAAACCACCTTCATCGCGACATCGGAAAAACGATGGCCGGGGGCTTCGATGAAGCGGGGTTCGCCGCGCGCTTCCGGGCCCAGGAAATCGGTCAAATAACGCGCAATGGCGGCCTTGCCTGCCTCGGTCCGCGTGTCGCGCAGAAAGGGCGCGGCGCCGGGCGCGCGGATGGCCAAGCTGCCATCATGCGGGTCAAAGGCGGTGTGCAGCAGGGCCAAGCGTTCATTGGCCATCAGGCAGCCGAAATTGCGCTTGGAAAGCCAGCGGGGTGCCGCCACATCGAAGGGCGCATCGCCCTGGGCGAGCGCGAAGCGCCTATCATGCGCCAGCATTTCGCCTGGCGTCAGCGCCACGGCTTCCAAAGCCTCGGCAGACAGCCCCTTCACCGGGTAGCGGTAGATCTTTTCGATACGCATCGGGCTCCCCCTTGAAGCAGATCAAGTCCAGATACCACATAACAAGCATTCTGGTGTCATTCGTTGCCCATAAGGGGGCGAGGGGCATCGTCCGCTCAAGAGAGGGACCACATGGATATCGAAAAATTTACCGACCGCGCCCGCGGTTTTCTGCAAGCGGCGCAAACCATTGCCATCCGCGAATTCCACCAGCAGGTGACGCCGACGCATTTGCTGAAGGCGCTGCTGGATGACCCTGAAGGGGCTGCAAGCGGGTTGATCCGCGCTGCCGGGGGGGACCCGATTCGCGCCAAGAACGCGGTGGAAAACTTCATGACCCGCCTGCCGAAAGTGACCGGCGGTGGCGCTTCCGCCCAGCCGAGCTTCACCGCCGATATCGTGCGCATCCTGGGCAATGCTCAGGAACAGGCGAACCGCGCCGGTGACGCCTTTGTGGCGCAGGACCGCGTGCTGGTGGCACTCGCCGGCAGTGAGGGCGATGCCGGGCGCGCGCTGCGCGTGGCAGGCGCAGAGCCCGACAAGCTGGAAAAGGCCATTGCGCAAATCCGCAAGGGTCGCACGGTGAATAGCCAGAACGCCGAAGACAGCTTTGATGCTTTGAGGAAATACGCGCGCGACATCACGGAAGTGGCACGCCAGGGCAAGCTTGACCCGGTGATTGGCCGCGATGAGGAAATTCGCCGCGCCATTCAGGTGCTGGCGCGCCGCACCAAGAACAACCCGGTGCTGATCGGCGAACCAGGCGTTGGTAAGACCGCGATTGTGGAAGGCTTGGCGCTGCGCATCGTCAATGGCGATGTGCCGGAAGCCTTGAAGACCAAGCACGTCATGGCACTTGATCTTGGCGCCATGGTCGCCGGTGCCAAATATCGCGGTGAGTTTGAGGAACGCCTGAAGGCCGTGCTGGCGGAAACCACGCAAGCTGAAGGCGAGATCATCCTGTTCATTGATGAAATGCACACGCTGGTCGGCGCCGGCAAGGCGGATGGGGCGATGGATGCATCGAATCTGCTGAAGCCAGCCTTGGCACGCGGCGAATTGCATTGCATCGGTGCCACGACGCTGGATGAATATCGCAAGCACGTGGAGAAAGATGCCGCACTCGCGCGGCGCTTCCAGCCCGTATTTGTGGGTGAGCCGAGCGTGGAGGACACCATCTCCATCCTGCGCGGCATTAAGGAAAAATACGAACTCCATCACGGTGTGCGCATCGCCGATGGTGCCCTCGTGGCGGCGGCGACACTTTCCAACCGCTACATCACGGATCGCTTCCTGCCTGATAAGGCGATTGACCTGGTGGATGAAGCATCATCGCGCCTTCGCATGCAGGTGGACAGCAAGCCTGAGGAGCTGGACGCGATTGACCGCGACCTCATGCGCCTCAAGATCGAACGCGAAGCACTGAAGAAGGAAGATGACGCGGCATCGCGGGACCGGCTGCTGAAGCTTGAGAAGGAATTGGCGGAGCTTGAGGAAAGCTCAGCCGCCATGACCGCGCGCTGGGAAGCGGAAAAGGGCGAGGTGGTTGAAAGCCAGAAGCTCAAGGAAGAATTGGACAAGGCGCGGACCGAGGTTGAATTGGCGCAGCGCCGCGGTGATCTGACCAAGGCTTCCGAACTGCTCTATGGCGTTATTCCGGGCATTGAAAAAAAGCTCGCGGATGCCGGCAATGGCGATGCCAAGCTGGTGAATGAAGCCGTGACGGAAGAAGGCATTGCGGCGGTGGTCAGCCGCTGGACCGGTATCCCGGTTGAGAAAATGCTGGAAGGCGAACGCGCCAAGCTGCTGCGGATGGAAGACCAGTTGCGCAAGCGCGTGGTCGGCCAGGAAGAATCGCTTGAAGCGGTTTCCAAGGCCGTGCGCCGTGCGCGCGCGGGCTTGCAGGACCCTAATCGCCCGATCGGCAGCTTCCTGTTCTTGGGCCCGACCGGTGTCGGCAAGACGGAATTGGTGAAGTCGTTGGCTTCCTTCCTGTTCGATGATGAACGCGCCATGACGCGCATTGACATGTCGGAATACATGGAAAAGCACGCGGTATCGCGGCTGATCGGCGCGCCGCCTGGCTATGTGGGGTATGAGGAAGGTGGCGCGCTGACGGAAGCCGTACGCCGGCGGCCTTACCAGGTGATTTTGTTTGATGAGGTCGAAAAGGCCCATGATGATGTTTTCAATGTGCTGTTGCAGGTGCTGGATGATGGGCGGCTGACGGATGGCCAGGGGCGGACGGTTGATTTCCGCAACACCATCATTGTGCTGACCAGCAATCTCGGTGCGCATGCCATCGCGGAATTGCCGGAAAGTGCCGATATTGAAGCGGCGCGGCCTTCAGTGATGCGTGCGGTGCGCGAACGTTTCCGGCCGGAATTCCTCAACCGGTTGGATGAGATCGTACTGTTCCGGCGCCTGGCGCGCGGGGATATGTCGGCGATTGTGGATATTCAACTGCGCGGCCTGCGCCGGTTGCTGGAAGATCGCAAGATCACGCTCTCCCTGGATGAAGCGGCGCGGGAATGGCTGGCGGAAGCGGGCTATGACCCGGTTTATGGTGCGCGTCCCTTGAAGCGCGTCATTCAACGGAACCTGCAGGACAAGCTGGCGGGGCTGCTGCTGGAAGGCAGCGTGAAGGATGGCGAAAGCCTGACGGTCACGGCCAGCCCCGATGGTCTGGAAGTGCGCCACGCCGCGCCGGAAGCTTCCCAGGACGAAGCAGCCTGAACAGGGCTTGATCAGGCGCTGCATTCGCGCGATTTCTGCTGCATCAAGGGCAGGAGAAACGCGAATGCGGCGCAGGATTTTTCTAGGCACAGGTGCAGCGATGTTGGTGGGGGCAGCCCAGGCGCAGCATCATGGCCATCACGGCGCGAATATCCCGGCGGATCAAATGTCCGCGCTGCGCGGCGCCAATCCTCAGGCGCTGACGCCCGCGCAATTGGCGCAACGCGTAGTGACCAGCCCGGCGCCGGCTGGTGTGCCGGGGCGTTGGGTATCCCGTGCGCCACTGCCCTTGCCGCGCAGTGAAATGGCCTGGGCCACCGCCTGGGCCGGCAAGCTGCATGTGATTGGCGGCTATGCCCAAGGGCAGGTGGATAAGCCCTATCACCATGTCTATGACCCCGCATCGGATCGCTGGCAGGAAGCCGCACCCTTGCCGCGCGGCGCCAATCATGTCGGCGTGGTGGCCGATGCCGGGCGGATTTATGCGTTGGGCGGTTTCACCGAACAGAACCGCGCTTCGGACAACAAGGCATTCGTTTATGATGTCGCGGCGGATCGCTGGTCTGCCATCGCGCCCATGCCGCGCCCGCGCGGCGCGGGTGCCGTCGCCGCCGTGGGTGGCAAGATCTATCACATTGGTGGCGCAACAGATCCCGCGCCTGAACGCGCCAGCATTTCCTGGAATGAGGTTTATGATCCGCAGGCCGATAAATGGACGCTGCTCCGCCCGCTGCCGGCGGGGCGTGACCATGCGGGCGTGGTGGTTTGGGAAGGGCGTATTCACGTCGCCGGCGGGCGCTTCAACACCTTTGAGAACAATACCGGCCTGCATCATGTTTATGATCCGGCAAGCGATACTTGGCGCCAGCGTGCGCCGATCCCGACACCACGTTCCGGCCATGGCATGGCGGTGCTGCGCGGGCGCTTCTGGTGCATGGGTGGCGAGGAACGGCTTTATGACGCGCAGAACCGCCCGATTGATCGCGTGATCGGCACGGTGGAATCCTATGACCCCGCCACCGATAGCTGGCAGCACCACGCGCCGATGCCAACACCGCGGCATGGTTTGGGCGCGGCGCTTATTGGCGATTGGATTTATGTCGCGGGTGGCGGGCCGATTGTGGGCGGCGGCATTCAGACCGCGGTGCATGAGGCTTTCACGCCGGGGTAATTGGTTCCCTCAAAACCCCGCGAATTTCAAGACCAATCCTGCAATCGCGGTGAAGCCAAGGCTGCGCGCCAAGCCTTGCTTCATCGGGAATAGCAGCACAGCAGCAAAGACCGCGAGCGCGAGTGCCGCCGGGTCAAGGCTGGTCAGCACCGGCAAATCAAGCCTGATTGGCCCGAAGCTGCCGACCTGCACATCGCGAAAAATCACGCGCAGCCCAAACCAGAGCGCGAGGTTGGCAATCACCCCCACCACCGCCGCCGTCACCGCGCCCAGAGCGCCCTTCAGGCGCGGCGCGGCATGCAGTTTTTCAACGAAAGGCGCGCCCAGAAATATCCAGGCAAAGCAGGGCGCGAATGTCACCCAAAGCGTCAGCGCACTGCCCGCAACCCCACCCAATACACCATCGGCGCGATAACCCGCGAGGAAGCCCACAAATTGCAGCACCAGGATCAGCGGCCCGGGCGTGGTTTCCGCCAGCCCCAACCCCGCCAGCATTTCCGGCGCGGAGAGCCATTGGTAATGCTCCACCGCTTCCTGCGCGGCGTAAGCGAGCACCGCATAGGCGCCACCAAAAGTCACTACCGCGAGCTTTGAGAAAAACCAGGCAATATCGCCATAAACGCTGTAACCCATCAGCAGCACGACAGGCCAAAGCCAAAGCGCCAGCGCGAATAGCCCCGCGCGACGCGCAGCCCCTGCCATGCGCGATATGCGTTCCCGATCGGCGGCAATGGCGGCATCCAATAGCGCTGGCGGGCCATCCTTCGCCACGCCATGGCCTGCGCCGCTGAAGGCATCCAGCAAAGCGAAACCAATCGCGAGAGCACCCAGCACCACCAGCGGAAAGGGCACATTGAACAGCGCGAGTGCGGCAAAGGCTGCGATGGCAAGCGCGACAGGCACCGGTCCCTTCAGCGCGCGTTTCGCCACCTTGATCAGCGCTTCCACGACCAGCACCAGCACCGCGCATTTCAAGCCAAAGAATAGCGCGGCCACAATCGGCACATCGCCCAAGGTTGCGTAGATGATGGAAAGCGAAAGCATTACCGCCGCACCGGGCAGGATGAACAGCAACCCCGCCGCCAGCCCACCGCGCACGCCATGCATCAGCCAGCCAAGATAGGTCGCCAATTGCTGCGCCTCTGGCCCCGGCAGCAGCATGCAGAAATTCAACGCGTGCAGAAAACGTGCATCGGATACCCAATGGCGCTGTTCCACCACTTCGCGATGCATCACCGCAATCTGCGCCGCTGGACCGCCAAAGGACAGCAGACCAATGCGCAGCCACACGCGCAATGCCTCGGCAAAACTTGGGAAGGCTGGCGTCATCGCGCTACTCCGCCGCAACAGCGGTGAGCAGGCTTTCGCCTGGCTTCAAGCGGGTGAAGGCAACCTTCTGCCATTCCAAGACCACGCGGCCATCGTCCAGCCGCACGGATGTTGCCGCAAGCCCGGCAGCTTCGTCATTGGTCTGCGGAAAATCCTCACGCCAATGCGCGCCGCGCGATTCCTCGCGCGCCTGAGACGCCACCACAATCGCGCGGCTGACCAGCAACAGCGATTTCAGATTAAGCCAATCATGCCAGGTGAGGTTGAAGGCGCGGTTGGTGCCATCAACGCCGGAAGCATCAAGCTCAGTCTCCAAACCATCCAAGGCGCTGGTTGCTTCAGCAAGCCCCGCCGTGTCGCGCAGAATGCCGGCCTTGTCCCACATCATTTCCTGCAAGGCGTCACGCAGCGGCGAAAGATTGCGCGCCGGTCGCGCAAAAGGCGCTTCAAGCGCGGCAATGGCGGCATCAAGTGCTGTCGCATCGGGTTCGACCAAAGCCCCTTCGCGCGGCACCCAGGCGGCCATGGTATCGCCGGCAATGCCACCAAAGACAGTGGAATTCGCAACCCCATTTCCGCCCAAACGATTGGCGCCATGCACGCCGCCTGTATCCTCACCAGCGGCGAAAAGCCCGGGCAAGGCAGTGCCGGCATCCGGGCGGAACACCACGCCGCCCATCATGTAATGCGCGGTCGGCACCACCGGCACGCGGCCGCCGGCCAGGTCAAAGCCCATATCGGCGCAGCGTTCCACCATGCCCTTGAATTCGCGCCGTACGCGATCCGGGCCAAGGTGCCCCATTTCAATCCAAAGCCCGCCGGCATCATTCACATTGCCGGCCAGGATTTCGCGCTGCATGGAACGGCTGACGATATCGCGCGTCGCACGCTCTGCGCGCTTATCGTATTTGGCCATGAAGCGCTTGCCATCACCGCCCAGCAGATAGCCGCCCGCGCCGCGCAAGCCTTCTTCAATGATCGTGCCTGTCATGCGCGTGCCCGGCCCCGCCAGCACGCCGGTCGGGTGGAATTGCACCATTTCCATATCGCGCAAAGGCAAGCCCGCGTGTAGCGCCATTGCCATGCCATCGCAGGATTTATCGCCTGATGGCGTGTGGTATTTATACATGGTGGGCCCGCCACCGGTGCCGAGCATCACGGCCTTCGCCTGCACAAACACCAAGCCGCCCGAGCGCATATCAATCAGCAGCACGCCCGAAAGCCGCGCGCCATCCGCGCTTGGAATAAGTGCGACAGCGCGATGTTCTTCCAGGCGCTGAATGCCGCGCGCCCAAACCTGTTCCGCCAGGCGATTGACAATCTCAATCCCGGTCAAATCGCCCTTATGCACGGTGCGATCAAAAGTCTGTCCGGCAAAGGCTTTTTGATGAATGGTGCCATCGGCATTGCGGTCGAAAAAACAGCCCCAGCGATTTTCCAATTCGCGAATGCGCCGCTGCGCGCCCACCACAAGCGTCCAGGCCAAATCCTGATCATTCAGCCATTTGCCGCCATCCAGCGTATCCATGAAATGACGCTCAGCGGAGTCACCCTCGGCAATCGCAACATTATAGCCGCCTTGGACCATGCGCGTGCAGCCGCATTTGCCGAGCAAGCCCTTCACCGCAATGGTGACTTCCAGCGCGGGATTGCCAGCCTTGGCATGAAGTGCCGCGAGCAAGCCAGCGCCACCCGCGCCGAGCACCAGAATATCCGTGTTGCGCCGCATGATCTGGGTAGGCATCACGCCGCCCCCAGCTTTTCAAGCACGGCCTGGCGTCGGCGTGCCGCTTCATCATTCACCTTGGCGAAAAGACTGCCGCCATGGCTATCCATCGCCACCAGCAGCGGCCCGAAGCCTTTGATGCGAAATTTGTAGAGGCTTTCGGGATTGAGATCATCCATATCCACATCCTCCACCGCTTCGATCCAGGTGGTTTCCAGCGCCGCTGCGCCGCCGACCACGGCCAGATAGGCGCCGCCCAAATCGCGAAAGGCCGCCAGCGACCCATCACGCAAGCCGCCCTTGCCGATAATGATGCGCACCCCTTCACGTTCCATCAGCGGGCGGGTGAAGCGTTCCATCCGGTCTGATGTGGTGGTGCCAACGCACACGGCCTCATACCCCGAATGATTATTGCCCACGCGTTCCACCTTGCGGAGATTGGGCGCGGTATGGATCACGGCATGGCCTTGCAGATTGAAATTCGTGCGTCGGCCATGATCGAACATATGGATCTGCGTCGCATCCCGAATGCCATAGAGCGTTTCTTCCAAGGTCACCGTATCGCCCACACGCAGCGCGCGCACTTGGGCTTCGGTGATCGGCATGGGCAGGATGTGGTGTGTCATGTCTCTTCCTCTGGGGCTGGCCAGCGCCCTTGGGCGGCTTCGGCCAAGGCCTCGTCTTCCAGGCGATAGGAAAGCCGCGCTGCTGGCGCGGTGCCAAGCTTGGCGTAAAAGGTGCGGGCGCGCAGATTTTCCTCTGCTGTGCCCCATTCCACACGGCTATAGCCGCCGGTGACGGCAAAGCGCATCGCGCCGCGCATCAGCGCACGCGCAGCACGTGTGCCGCGATGTGCTTCCATCACAAAAATATCGCGGAGTAGTAGCCCCCAGGTGAAATCACGTGCCGGGAAAAAACCAGAAAGCGCAACCAGCCCCGCCGGTTCATCCCCCGCGCGCCCGATCAGGCAAAAGGGGCCCGCGCGATTGGCGGGTGAGGTCAGCGCTTCCGCTGCCGCAACAAGGCGCGTATGGCCCAAAACCTCATCATAAAAATCACCCATTTCCGCCAGCACGCGCATCAGCGCGGGCCGATCCGCTGCCCCCGCCAAGGTCACTGCAATGCTGGTGGAAGACATGGTTCAAAAACCGATGCTGATGCCGGCGGGCGTGAAGGTTGCACTCGCGCGGCGTGCGCTATGGCATTGGATATTTACCGCCACCGGGTTCATGGTGATATGCGTCGCCGCCGTTTCTACATGCACGGCGAAGGAAGTGCTATCACCGCCCAGGCCTTGCGGGCCAATGCCAAGCGCATTCACTGCTTCGGAAAGCTCGGCTTCCAGCTTCGCCCCTTCCGCATCGGTGCAGCGCGACCCAAGCGGGCGCGTCGCCGCAATCTTCGCCAAATGCATGCAAAGATCGGAAGTGCCACCAACACCCACACCCACAATCGTCGGCGGGCAGACCTTGCCGCCGGCCTGGATCACGCGGTCCACTACAAAGCGCTTCACGGCTGAAAGCCCATCGGCCGGGATCAACATTTGCAGGAAGGACCCGTTTTCTGAGCCCGATCCCTTCGGGATCATCTCCAGCCGCAATTCGCGATCAGCCTCTGTGAAATCAATATTGATCACGGGCACGCGTTCCCCGCAGGAGGTATGTTCATTCTTGCGCGTGATGGGGTGCACCACGGAAGACCGCAGCGGGTGTTCGCGCGTGGCGCGCGCCGTACCGCGGGCAATGGCTTCCTTCAGCGCAAAGCCATCCACCGCGACATTGCGCCCGATCAACAGATTGAAGATTGGAATGCCGGTATCCTGGCACAGCAAATTATCCATGCGTTCTGCGACACCGATATTCTCAATCATGGTGGCCAGGATGGTCTTGGCGGTGGCATCGGTTTCCGAGGCATCCAGCCGTGTGAACCCCGCCTTGATGTCATCGGGCAGGATTTTGCAGGCGCGGATATAAAGCAGCTTGGCCGCTTCCTCGATCGCCGCAGGCTCCACGACCAGCGGCGCGATTTCGGTCTTGGACATCAGGCTCATGCAACCATCCCCTTTTCCGCCCAAGTTTCCCACAAGCGCCCGCAGGATGAAAGCGTATCAGATCACCAGCGAAAGCCCCGATAGGAACAACAGCCCTAAAAGCACCAGCCGAAAGCCCTCCGCAGGGATCACGCGATAGGCGCGCAGGCCAAGCCAGGTGCCAAGGGCAAGCGCGGGTAGGGCGATCAGCAGGGTTTTGGCGGCCTCCAGCGTGAAAAACCCGGTGATTGCCAGCCCAGCCGCGGCGATGATCTGCATCACCACAATAAAGGGCTGGAAAATCGCGCGGGCCTCGTCCTTCCTTAGGCCCTTCACATCCGTCCACATGGAAGGCAGCGCGCCGGAAAACCCGCCAATGCCGCCAAGCGCACCCGCCAGAAACCCCACCACCGCATCGGCACGCGGCCCGGCGGCGAGTTTGGGCGGCGCCAGACGCAGCGCAATCCGCGCCAGCATGAAGCCGGCATAACCCACCAATAAAATGCCAATGCCGGCGACAATCACGCGCGCTTCCACGACACTCAGCGCCCAAACCCCGAAAGGCGTGCCCGAGGCACCGGCAAAGACATAAGGCCTCAGCACCGGCCATCGAATGGCCGGCCAAACCACGCGCAAGGTCACGCTTTGGATCAGGAGTGATCCCAGCACCAGCACCGGCGCGATCTCCTGCGGCGTCACCCAATGATAAAGGATGCCCGCCGCCACCAGATTGAAGGCAAAGCCTGCCAAGCCCGAGCAGAAGGCGGCGATGAAGCAGCCGCCAAGCAGCGCCAGAAGATCAAAAGACATTGAACAGGAAAACCAATCCCACCAGCAGTGAAAGCCCGAAGGAAAGTGCAACCAGATCCTTCTGCGCTCGCCCCCAGCCCAGGAACTCCAACGCCATGACGCGTAAACCACCTGCCAGATGCGCGGCCAGCAGGATGACCAGCGCGGTTTCGGCCGCCTTCACCAAAGGGTTCTCTGTCCAGCGCAAAAACCCATCAAGCCGGGCTTCCCCTTGAATGGCGCTGCCGAGTGCCCAGAAATGCAACGGCAAAAACAACGCCAGCAACAGGCCAGAAACCCGATGCACGGCAAAGCCGATCCAGCTTGGGTGGGAACGCGCGCGGAAATCCATCAGGCGTAAAGCCCGAAGGCGGCACGAATGCCGAAAGCCGCGGTCAGCAGCCCAAGCCCAAGCCAGCAGAAATCAAGGCCCCGCCCGCGCCAGCCAAGCGTCTCAGCGGCGATATTGCGCAGCCCAATCGCGCCATGCAGCCCAGCCGCCAGCGCAAACAGCACATAAAAGAGGAGCCAAACCTCTGAACCCTGGGTACGCGCCAGAATTTCCCGCGCCGAGAGCCCGCCGCGCACGGCCGTGATGATCGTGATCAGATGCACCAGCACCGCAAGGGCCAGGATCATGGCAGTGATGCGCTGCACCACCCAAAGATGCGCCTGCCCGCGCGCGGCCCTGTCAGCCATGGCGCTTGCCACCAAGCAGGCTCTCCCAGAACAAGGTCCGCTTCAGCCCGGCAATGGCGCCTGATGGGTCAATCTGCTTCGGGCAGCGTTCCGTGCAGGAACGGGTGGAATGGCAGGAATGGCAACCGGCATCGCCCGCCACCGCATCCAGCCTTTCGCCGCGCGCGCCATCACGCGCATCATTCACCAAAGTCCAGGCACGGTTGAGCGCCGCCGGCCCCAGATAATCGCCATTCCAGGCGACAACATCGCAGGAAGCGTAGCAAACGGCGCAGCCGATGCATTCAATGCCGGCATCGGCTTCGCGCCTGGCCTTGCTGCCGGGCGCGACCACGGCAAATTCATCCGGCACGGCGCCATCCGGCGCGTCCTTGG
The DNA here is from genome assembly GCA_016869735.1 of Alphaproteobacteria bacterium. Taxonomy (GTDB): domain Bacteria; phylum Pseudomonadota; class Alphaproteobacteria; order Acetobacterales; family Acetobacteraceae; genus Neoroseomonas. The sequence goes on along the minus strand of VGDL01000007.1, from coordinate 49,368 downwards.
GCTGAAAAAACCCTTGCGCGCGCTGCCATTTGTCGAAGAAGGGCGCCAGATCAGCCGCCAGATCGCGGATCACCGGCAGATTGGCCAAGGGGCGCAATTCCAAAGCGCCATCGGCACCCACCACCTTGCGCACATGCGTCCGGCAGGTCCAGCGCGCGCGGCCGTTCACTGTCATGGCGCAAGACCCGCACATGCCAACGCGACAGGCGAAGCGATAGGCAAGGCTTGGGTCCAATTCGCGCTGGATATGCGTGACAACATCAAGCACGGTCTGATTGTCACGCGCCGGCACATCATAGCGCGCAAAACCGCCCGCATCCTCGCCGCGCCAGACGCTGACCTTGAGTTGCTCCATGGGGGCCAGACTAAGGCCACTGGACAGCCTGTCCAGCCCATGGCCTGCTGCAATCAACAGGAGGAAGCAGGCATGGAACAACGCGGGGCGGATATTCTGGTGGCAGCGCTGAAGCAGGCTGGCGTCAGCCACATTTTCACGCTTTCGGGCAATCACATCATGACGATCTTCGATGCCCTGATCGGCAGCGGGATTGAGCTTGTGCATACCCGCCAGGAAGCCGCCGCGGTGCATATGGCCGATGCCTGGGCAAGGCTGACCGGGGAAGTTGGCGTGGCGATGGTGACCGGCGGACAAGGGCATACCAATGCCATCGCCGCCATGCCGACCGCCATGGCAGGTGAAGTGCCGGTGGTATTGCTCTCCGGCCATGCGCCGTTGCGCGAATTGGGCCTGGGGACGTTTCAGGAATTGCGCCAGGCGGATATGGCCGAGCCTGTCACCAAGCTTTCCTTCACCGCAGCGACTACAGCGGGGATTGGCGCCGATGTGGCGCGCGCCTTTCGTGTGGCGCGGTCTGGCCGCCCTGGCCCCGTGCATCTCAGCCTACCGACCGATCTGATGGATGCGCGCATCACCGCCCCCGCTTTGCCTGATGCCGCTGCCTTCGGCGCTGAGCCCATGCCGCTTGGCGCCACCACAGCCCAGGCTATTGCGGGGATGATCGCTGCAGCGGCGCGGCCCATCATTCTGGCGCCGCCCGCCCTGTGCAGCCTGCGCGGCAAGCCGCTTATGGCCGCGCTTGGTGCCGCTGCTGACCTACCGGTGATCCCCATGGAAAGCCCGCGCGGGCTGAATGACCCCTCACTTGGTGCCTATGCCGGGGTGTTGGCTGAGGCTGATTTGGTTGTGCTGCTCGGCAAGGCGCTTGATTTCTCACTCCGCTTTGGTCGTGCGCCGGGGATTTCCGCCGAAGCCCGTTTTATTCAGATTGACCCCAATGCTGGCGTAATCGCGCGCGGCGCCCGCGCCTTGCCGGGGCGGGTGGCGCTTGCAGCAGTGGCCAGCGCTACCGAGGCGACCGAGGCGCTGGCCAGCGCCATGAAACCCCACGCCAACAAGGCTTGGGCCGAGCGGCTGGCTGCGGCCTTGGCCTTCCGCCCGCCAGCTTGGGCGGCTTTGGCGGGCGCTACGGGTGGCCCGATCCATCCCGCAACACTGTTCCAGGCCGCCAAGCCCTTTTTGGATGAAGCTCAAGACCCCGTGCTGATCAGTGATGGCGGGGAAATTGGGCAATGGGCGCAAGCCATCCTTGCCGCGCCAACGCGCATCATCAATGGGCTGGCGGGCGCGATTGGGCCTTCCATCCCCTTCGCCATGGCTGCGCGGGCTGCGAAGCCTGATGCGCGCATTCTGGCGATCATGGGCGATGGGACTTTCGGCTTCCACATGGCGGAATTCGATACCGCCTGCCGCCACCAACTGCCCTTTGTTGCCGTGGTCGGCAATGATTCCCGCTGGAATGCGGAATATGAAATCCAGAAGCGCGATTACGGCGCCAATCGCACCCATGGCTGCGAATTGGCCCCCGGCACGCGCTACGATCTGGTCGCTGTCGCACTTGGTGGGCATGGCGAATACGTCACGCGCGCGGAAGATATCGCCCCTGCGCTGGAACGCGCCTTCGCTTCCGGCAAGCCGGCTTGCGTGAATGTGGTGATTGAAGGCCAGCCAGCGCCCAATATCCGGATGGGCTGATAAGGAACTCAACAAGCGCTCAGGCATGGGCGCTCGGTTTTTCGTAGAATTACAGAAAAACCAAATAGAGAAATTCAATATAAAGTTAATTTCGTACCAATAGGATTGTAGTTTTATTTTTGAATATTTCGCCTCATTCCCGCCTTAATTACTCGTTGTCTCGCCCCTTCTGGCCAGGGGGTTTTTTTATTTGCAATCCATCCCCGGTTCGACTATCGAAACTTCATGACGACCGCCAAGGCTTCGTCGGCACCCCCGGGCCGGCGAGATGGCGTGGACCTCCAGCGTGCTTTGCTGCGGAGTGCCCGCCCCCCAAGGTTTCGTTCCTCCGGGTATTCGGCCATTCTGGCCTTCAGGCTTTCCCTCAGCAACGCGCGCCGCGCCGCGGCTGCTCCGCTCGCTTTGTTGCTGGCCCTTTTTGGTGCTGCCTGCGCTGAATTGCCCGCGCCCGTTACCCAGGCACTTGATGCGCCAGCGCGTGAAGCTTCTTCACCCCGCGCCGCCTGTCTGGTTGCCGCGCGGGAGGCTGAGATCACCCATGGCCTGCCAGAGGGGTTGCTGACCGCCATCGCGCTGAATGAAAGCGGGCTGCATGCCTATGCTCTCAATCTGCGGGGCCGCGCCTATTTTCCGGCAACCCGCGAAGAAGCCCGCCGAATGCTGACTTCCGCCGGCACACGCGGGATGGCCGGGTGCTTCCAGATCAATGCTGGCGTGCATGTCGCGCGCGGTGAGGATTGGCCACTGGACCCAAGCCGCGCCGCAGATTGGGCCGCGCGATACCTGGTGCGGCATTATGAAACCTACGGCGAATGGGGGCGCGCCGTGCTGCGTTGGCATGGTGCGTCATCGTCGCGCGCCGGCTCGCGGATTATTTGCCGGCTGCATAGCAAGCTTGAAGTGACAGCGCCTGGCAGCACCTTATTCACTGACCGTTGCCGCCCTGGCGCACCGCAATGGGCACGCGTCAGGCGCAACGGCGCGGCCCATCTGGAAGTGGCGGAAGCCGCCGAATAGCTGCGCCCTGATCAGGGCGCTTGCCGCACCCCCATGGCCAATGTTCTTTCATCCATACGCGGCGTATGGGTCAGGCCTTTGCGCAAGCCCCAGACGTTCACGTATTGAATAAGTTGGATCAGCGGTTCTTCTTCAGCGTAACGGATAGTTGCTTCGTGCCAGACCTTCTCTCGTGCGGCGTCATCCAGGGTGGCTGATCCGCGCGCGGCGAATTCATCAAAAACCGGGCTTGAAAAGCGCGCATTATTATTGGCACCGGTCAAACGCACCCGATCACGTGTGGCAACCGAATTCACCAGAAAATTGGATGCTTCACCGGTGGAACTTCCCCAGGCACCAAGCTGCATGGCATATTCAACGCGTGTCCGGCGCGGGACAAAGGCTGTCCACGGTGCGGCATCCACCTGGGTACGAACGCCAATGCGCGTCCACATCTGTGCCACGGCTTGTGAGATTCGCGCATCATTGGGCCAGCGATCATTCGGCGTATGCAGCGTGATGCGGAAGCCATCCGGGTAACCCGCTTCGGCCAAAAGCCGCTTCGCGCCATCGGGATCAAAGCGCCGGGGCTTAACGGCGGAATTATAGCCAAAAGTGCCTGCCGGCAGCCATTGCGCGGTTGCCGTCCCAACGCCTTCCATGACCCTTTCTACCAAGGCGTCACGGTTGATTGCCATGGAAAGTGCGCGCCTGACCCGCGCGTCCTTCCACGGATTCACCGGCAAGGGCGTGCCGTTATTGTCTGTAATCAGCGGTGTGCCGCCATCGCGCGAATAATCGGGCACCATGTAGACCGTCCGAAGGCTTGGAACTTCGGTCACGGTTATCCGCGCATCCCGCCGAAGCCGTGCCAGATCGCTCGTTGGGATTTGTTCGATCATATCAACGTCACCCGCAAGCAAGGCCGCAGTCCGTGACCCGTCATTCAGCAAAAAGCGTTGTGTGGCCCGCGCCCAGGGTTCCTTCGGCCCCCAATAACCATCATGGCGCGCCAATTCCACGCGATCCCCGGAACGATAGGCCAGCAGCCGATAAGGCCCGGTGCCAATCGCGGCCTTGCCCGTGTTGAAATCCTCACTGCTTGCGCCTTCCGCAGCGTGGCGGGCGATGATGCAAACGGAAGCCAAATCAAGCGGCATCAGCGGATGAGGCGCCTTGGTATGGATGATCAGCGTATGCGCATCTGGCGTTTCAACCTTGGCAATGGCGCGCAGAAACCCGCCAAACCCCCCGGGGCTATTCGCAATTCCGGCCTGCACGCGGGCAAAGGTAAAAACCACATCATCAGCGGTGAAGGGCTTGCCATCATGCCAGGTGACACCGCGGCGCAGCTTGAATTCCCATACCGTGTCGGACACCACACGCCAGCTTTCGGCCAGGCTTGGCTGCGGACGGGCGCGTTCATCGCGTTCCACCAGCCGGTCAAAGATGTGATGCGTCAGCGCGTTATTGGGGCCTACATTATGGAAATGCGGGTCAATCGTGGTGACAGGCGCGGCAATGCCAACCGTCAGCGTTTGCGCGCTTGGCGTGCTGATCGCGAAGGGTAGCGCAATCAGCGCAGCCAACAGGGCTTTGGTGGGGTTATTCATGCCAGCCTCCCGATTGATCTTGTGGGGGGAGGTTAACGCGGCTTTGGCATCCAATGCCAGGGGTTTTGCAAAGAAAAAGCCGCGCTGGCCTGGGGCTGCGCGGCTTTCATGGAGTTGGGGCTGGTCAGCCCTGGCGTTCCACCATCAGCTTCTTGATCTCCCCAATCGCCTCAGCGGGGTTGAGGCCCTTGGGGCAAGTGCGCGTGCAATTCATGATGGTGTGGCAGCGATACAGCCGGAAGGGGTCTTCCAGATTGTCCAAGCGTTCCCCTGTTGCTTCATCACGCGAATCTGCAATCCAGCGATAGGCTTGCAGCAACACCGCCGGGCCCAGATACCGATCGCCATTCCACCAATAGGACGGGCAAGATGTTGAGCAGCAGAAGCACAGAATGCACTCCCAAAGCCCATCCAGCTTCGCGCGTTCTTCCTTGGATTGCAGGCGTTCAGCATCCGGGGGCGGCGGCGTGTCTGATTTCAGCCAGGGCTCGACGCTGCGGAGCTGCGCGTAAATCTGCGACAAATCCGGCACTAGATCCTTCACCACCGGCATATGCGGCAGCGGGTTGATGCGGACATCGCCCTTCACTTCATCGATGGGCTTCAAGCAAGCCAGCGTATTCAGCCCATCAATATTCATGGAGCAGGAGCCGCAAATCCCCTCACGGCAGGAACGCCGGAAGGTCAGCGTGCTGTCCACTTCATTCTTGATCTTGATCAGCGCGTCCAGCACCATCGGGCCGCATTGGTCAAGATCAATTTCGTAAGTGTCGTTGCGCGGGTTTTCGCCAGAATCCGGGTCCCAGCGATAGATTTTGAAATTCTTGACCTTCTTCGCACCAGCCGGCGCCTTATGCGTCTTGCCAGTGCCGACGGTCGAATTCTTGGGCAGGGTGAAAGTGGCCATCTTGCCGGCTCCTAGTAAACGCGTGCCTTGGGGGGGAAGACCTGCACTTCATTGGTCAGCGTGCGCATCTTCACATCGCGATAATCAAGCTTGACCTCGCGCTTGTCATTCACCCAAGCCAGCGTGTGCTTCATCCAATTGTCGTCGTCGCGATCGGGGAAATCCTCATGCGCATGGGCGCCGCGGCTTTCCTTGCGGGCTTCGCCGCCGACAACCGTGGTGATCGCATTGCCGATCAGGTTATCAAGCTCAAGCGCTTCCACCAGATCGCTATTCCAGATCAGGCTGCGATCAGCGATTTTGATATCGCCATAGCTGCCCGCGACCTGCGCCATCTTTTCCACACCTTCCTTGAGCAGTTCCGAGGTACGGAAAACCGCCGCATGGGTCTGCATGGTGCGCTGCATGGCAAGGCGAAGTTCGGCCACATTGGTGCCGCCCTTGGCATGGCGCACGCGATCAAAGCGATCCAGGCTGGACTCACCTGCTTTCGGCGGCAGCGGCGGCTGAGAAGCACCGGGCTTGATGGTCTCGGCGGCACGATGCGCCGCCGCACGACCAAACACCACGAGATCGAGCAGCGAATTCGTGCCTAAGCGATTGGCGCCATGGACGGAAACGCACGCCGCTTCACCCACCGCCATCAGGCCAGGCACCACGCGGTCCTGATCCTTTGCTGTCGGGTTCAGCACTTCGGTGTGGATGTTGGTCGGGATGCCGCCCATATTGTAATGCACGGTCGGCAGGATGGGGATGGGTTCCTTTGTCACATCCACGCCCGAGAAAATCTTCGCGGTTTCCGAAATCCCCGGCAGGCGTTCATGCAGGATTTCGGCACCAAGGTGTTCCAGATGCAGATGGATGTGGTCCTTGTCCTTACCCACGCCGCGGCCTTCGCGGATTTCCATGGACATGGCGCGGGAGACAACGTCACGGCTCGCCAAATCCTTGGCCGTCGGCGCATAGCGTTCCATGAAACGCTCGCCTTCCGAATTGGTCAGATAGCCACCTTCACCGCGCGCGCCTTCCGTGATCAGGCACCCCGCACCGTAAATCCCCGTCGGGTGGAATTGCACGAATTCCTGATCCTGCAGCGGCAAGCCAGCGCGCAGCACCATCCCGCCACCATCGCCCGTGCAGGTATGGGCTGATGTGCAGGAGAAATAGGCGCGACCATAACCACCCGTTGCCAACACCACGCTTTGCGCGCGGAAGCGATGGATGGACCCATCTTCCAGGCACCAGGCGGTGACACCGCGGCAGACACCTTCATCATCCATGATCAAGTCAAGCGCGATGTATTCAACGAAGAACTCGCAGCCATGCTTCAAGGATTGCTGATAAAGCGTGTGCAGAATGGCGTGGCCGGTGCGGTCAGCAGCGGCACAGGCGCGCATCGCGGGGGTCTTGCCGTAATCCTGCATATGCCCGCCAAAGGGGCGCTGATAGATGCGGCCATCTTCGGTGCGGCTGAAGGGCACGCCGTAATGTTCAAGTTCGATCACGGCCGGGATGGCTTCGCGGCACATATATTCAATGGCGTCCTGGTCGCCCAGCCAGTCAGACCCCTTCACGGTGTCATACATGTGCCAGCGCCAATCATCTTCGCCCATATTGCCAAGCGCGGCGCCAATGCCGCCCTGGGCTGCGACGGTGTGGCTGCGCGTTGGGAAGACCTTGGTGATGCAGGCGGTCTTCAGCCCCGCCGCGCCCATGCCGAAAGTGGCGCGCAACCCGGCGCCACCAGCGCCCACCACCACCACATCATAGGTGTGGTCCACAATCCGATAGGCGCCATTGGAAGGCTTGCTGATCGCATTCATTGCTTCATCTCATCCTGCCAAGCGGCGGGGAATACGCCCCGGACCCGCATTATTCCTCAACCAAAATTCAAAGCGCGATGCGCAAAACGCTCAGGCTTGCAGCCAGCCAAAGCAGCACGGCAAGCCCATTAACCGCGCAAATCGCCGCAAAGCGCTTCAACTCATCACGCACATAATCCTCGATCACCACTTGTAAACCTGCCGCCGCATGATGAAACGCCGCCGTCAGGAAAGCCAGCAGCAAGACCGCATTGAAGGTATTGCCGATCCATTCCAGCACCACCGCATATTCGGCGCCCGCCAAACCGGCCAGGGAGAAGATCAACCAGATCGAAAGCGGCAGCAGCGCGATGGAGGTCATGCGCTGCATCCACCAATGATGCGTGCCGCCCTTGGCGGAGCCCATGCCACGCACGCGCCCAAGCGGGCTGCGGAGCGAACGGATGGAGGCGCTATCTTCAGCCATGATGATGCCCCTTCAGATCAGGATCAGCAGAAAGGTGATCACGGAAAGCACCGCCGTGCCGATCACCACCATGCGCCCGGAACGATAGGCATCTTCCATGGCGAAGCCCTTACCCGCATCCCAGAACAAATGCCGGATGCCGGCGCAAGTGTGATACCAGGCAGCGACTGTCAGCCCCAAAAGCACCACCCAGCCGAGGAAGGACCCGAAGAACCACTGCGCGGCCGCAAAGGCGCCTTGCCCCGTGCCAGCCGCAATCAGCCACCAGGACAACAGCAAAAGCCCACCGCACCATGCCACACCAGAAATGCGGTGCAGAATGGACAGCAGGCTCGTCATTTGCATCATGTCATAGACTTGCAAATGCGGCGACAAAGGCCGGCGCGTCAGCGTACCATCGGAACGGCAGCCAACCATGGCCGCTTCCCGCGCATCTTTAATCCTTGCCATCAACCTAAACTCCAGCGTTTCGACTCCGCGCGGTGGCCGCGCCGGCGAACTTGCGCCTGTCTTTCTAAGTGCCGCATCGGGTAGCGTCAAATCCTGCGGCGCGGCGCCATTGTGGCGGCGAAAGATTGACGAATTGGTCACCCAGGCGCAGTTTCAAAGCCTAATTTGACAGGGGCCGCAGGGCTCAATGAGCGCCACAACTGACGATGCCCCAGGGGCGGGGCAGGATGCCAGGATCATTGCCCTGATCGGTACCGGGCATTTCCTGTCCCATTTCTACATGCTGTGCCTGCCGCCGCTGTTTCTGGTCTGGCGCGAGGAATTCGGCGCTTCCTATGCCGAATTGGGCTTGGCTGTCGCGCTCATGAGCGGCACCACCGCGCTGTTGCAAACCCCGGTCGGCTTCGCGGTGGACCGCTACGGCGCCAGGCCCTTTCTGGTGGGTGGGACGCTGATCATGGCGCTGGCCATCTCCGCCATGGCCTTCGCGCCGGGGGTTTGGGCGCTGTGGTTGCTCGCGATCCTGTCCGGAGTTGGCAATAGCGTGATCCACCCGGCGGATTACGCCATTTTGGCTGGCAGCATCCGGCAGGACCGCATGGGCCGCGCCTTTGCCATGCATACCTTCACCGGCAATCTGGGCTTTGCCCTGGCACCCCCCATCGTCGCCCTTCTGTTGCTGGTGATGGGCTGGCGGGAAGCGCTTTTGCTGCTGGGCCTGCTCGGTGTGCCGGTGGTGGGCGCCATTCTGCTGCAAAGCCGTATTTTGAAAGACCAGGCCAAGCCTAAAACCGCCGAGGAAGCGGGGCAGAGCGGGCGCGAATTGCTGCTTTCTCGCCCTATGCTGCTGTTTTTCGCCTTCTTCCTGCTCTCGGCCGCGGCCGGGTCGGGCATTCAGGCTTTTGTCATCACCGTGCTGGGCAAGCTTTGGGTGACGCCCATCGCGACGGCTTCGATGGTGCTGACGGGCTATATGGCCGGCGCCACCGGCGGCACGCTGATCGGCGGCTGGTTTGTGGACCGCGCCAAGGGCCGCGGGATCATGGCCTTCATGACCATCCTGACGCTTTTCGCCATGGCGATGTTCCTGGTGCTGGGGCTGGTCGCCATGCCGGAAATTGCCCTGCCTGGGGTCGGGCTGCTGGCTGGCCTCGCCATGGGGGCGTCGCGCACCCCGCGTGATGTGATGCTGAAAGATGCCTGCCCGCCGGGGCAGATCGGCAAGGTGTTTGGCTTTGTCTCCTCCGGCCTGCCGCTGGGCGGCGCCATCACGCCGGTCCCGCTCGGGTTTCTGATTGATATGGGCTATCCGGTGCTGGTGCTGCCGGTGGTGGCGGGGCTGCTCGGGCTTTCGCTGCTTTGTGCGGGCGGGGCGCGGGCCAGCAGCAATGCCGCGAAGGCACGCGCGGTTGCTGCGGAATAACCCGAAGTGAGCGCCTTTGATGAAGGGGTGGCCTTATCCTCCTGGATAGCGGTGGCGGTGGTGGCGGCTTCGGGGGCATTGAGTGCATCCCGCAAGCAGCTTGATCCCGTGGGGTTTATCCTGATTGCCTGCGTCACTGCCTTTGGTGGCGGCACAATGCGGGATTTGATTCTGGGCGCGCCGGTCTTTTGGCTGAAGGCGCCGGGGATGGTGCTGCTGGCGGCGGGGGTTGCGCTTCTGGTGTTCTTCACCGCGCATCTGGTGGAACGCCGCTTCGTTGCACTGATTTGGGCCGATGCGGTTGGCCTTGGCATTTTCGCGGTGCTCGGCGCTGAAGCAGCCTTGCGTTGGGGCGCGGACCCCTGGGTTGCGATCCTGATGGGCACCATCACTGCAACCGCCGGCGGCATCTTGCGTGATACCATTTGCGCGGAATTGCCGCTGATCCTGCGCCGAGAAATCTACGCCACCGCGGCGGCTTTTGGTGCGGCCATGTTCGTTGCGTTGATCCTTGCCGGGCTGCCGCGAGATATCGCGCTACCCATTGGCGCGCTTGCCGGTTTCGCGCTGCGCGGTGCGGCCATTCTGCGCGGCTGGTCCATGCCGACCTATAAGGCCCGCCCTGGCCGAGATTACCCGGACGAACGATAAGCAATGTCGCCCTACGCCATCGCGGTACTTTTTACGCTGGCGAGCACAGCACTCTACGCGCTTGGCTATGCGCTGGCGAGGGTTTTGGCGGAAAGCCTGCACCCGTTTGAAATCACGTTTTTGCGTTCAGCCCTGGTGCTGGCTTCCGTGATGGCGCTGACCATGGTGAAGCCCGCGCCGCTTGCCACTATCACGCGCATCGCCTTACCCGCGCGGCCCTGGGCGCAGCGCATGACCGGCGCGATGCTGATCTTTTCCACCACGCTTGGCGTGATTGGCTATTGGCTGGTGCCGATCACGGAAGCCGCCGCGCTTGGTTTCACAGCGCCGGTGATCCTGGCAGCACTTGGCGCCGTTTGGCTAAAGGAACAAGTCACCACGCGGCGCTGGATTGCCGTGCTGCTTGGCTTTGCCGGAATGCTGGTGGTGGTGCGCCCGGGCGGAGAGCTTTTCACCTGGTATGCCGCGATCCCCGTTGCCTCTGCGCTTTCTTACGCCACCTATCAGGTCATGGCGCGACGCATTCGTGATGTCGCGGGTGCGGAAGACATCACAACCCAAGGCGCGCTGATGGGCGTGGTGATATTGGCGCCCGCCATGCTGGTGCTGTGGCAGAGCCCCGATCTGCTTACCTGGGGCCTGGTTGTGATCTATACCCTGTTGCAGACGGCAGCCTTGCTTTTTCTGGCCGGCGCGGTGCGGCGGGCAGAGATCTCGGCCCTGGCGCCCTGGCATTATGCGCGCATTGCCTTCGCGCTTGCCTTGGATGCGGTGATGTTTGACCGCTGGCCGGGGCTTGGGGCGTTGTTTGGGTGCGTTTTGATTACGGTGGGTGGCCTGGTGCTCGCTTGGCCGGCCAGGAAATAGGGCGTGTTCCTAGGTTGCGGGCCTGTGGTGATCGTGATGCACTCATCAGACCATGAGCATGACCTTTCGGGTAGAGGCCTATAACCTCTCGCACGCTTCCGAAAACCGCATTCATGATGATGCGACCGCGCAGCGCTTTGGCTTCACCGGCGGGCTGGTGCCGGGGGTGGAGGTGTTTGCCTATTGCTGCCACCCGGCGGTGGAGCGATGGGGGCGCGATTTCCTGCGCCGGGGGGAGATTGCGGTAGGCTTCCAAAAGCCGGTTTATGATGGGCGCGTGGCCACTGTGACCGCGACGCCGGAAGCCGATGGGTTGGCGCTGGCCGTGGAAAGTGAAGGTGTTGCCTGCGCCAGTGGTTTCGCGCGCATGCCCGAGGCGCCTGCGCCGACAGTGTCGCTGGCTGATTGGCTAGCCGTATCACCGCCCGAAACACGCCCGAAGGCGAGTGATGAAAGCCTTGCACCCGGGCTTTGGCTTGGAACACGTGCGCTGGAACTGACGCCGCAAGTGCTGGCCGATTATTTGCGTGATGTCCGTGAAGCCGCGCCGCTTTATACTGAACAGGGCCTTGCCCATCCGGGCTTGGTGTTGCGCATGTGCAATTGGCTGCTCACGCAAAATGTCTTGTTGGGGCCTTGGATTCACATTGGCAGCAAGCTGCGCTTTCACAGCGAAGCGCGGCTTGGTGAGAGCCTGACCGCGCGCGGGCGCATCACTGGCAATATTGATCGCAAGGGGCATAGGATTGTGACGATTGATGCGCTGGTGCTGGCGGATGCAGCGCGGCCCGTCGCGCGCGTGACGCATGATGCGATTTGGCGCCCGCGTCAGGTCGCGGAGGTTGGCTAAGCATCAGCAACCAAACCTGTACCGAATTGCCCGCCAGAGCATGATAGCGCCAAGATAGGCCTAGGGCCTGATACATACAGCGCCAGACAAAACACAATTTGTGTCTGATGATTCTATGAAGCAAACAACGCGTAGATATCTGCCAGAGACGTTGTACCAGCGAAGATCACATCATTTCCAGTACCGCCGAAGAGATAGTCGCTATCTGCGCCCCCTAGTAAAGTGTCATCTCCAGCGCCGCCATCCAACATATCATTTCCCGCGCCGCCGGAAAGATTATTGGACAAACTGTTGCCGACAAGAACATCGTCAGCATTACCTCCGATCAGATTAAGGGCCGCAGCGCCCTCACCTAAGATCAGCGCCTCAATATTAGTCGGCATAGTAAGACTGACCAAAGAAACGATGGTATCTGCGCCACCCTCTGGACTTTCGATCACCTGGTCCCAAGTGCTGTCAATCAGCAAGCGGTCATTACCTTCACCGCCAAAAAGCACATCGGCGCCCGAACCACCATCAAGCGTATCATTGCCAGCGCTGCCGGATAAACTGTCCCAACCTGCACCGCCGGTCAGCAAGTGATTCCCTGTATTGCCAATAAGCGTGTCATTGGCGGAACCGCCCGTGGCATTTTCGATGATGACACCATTGGCAATGGTAAAGCCGCCGACGATGGTCGGCGCGTAGGATACGTATCCCCCGGCATTTGGGCCCGTAAGCGGCGCGGCATTAAGATTGATCATGCTGGCAAGCGACGAACCCGCATTGCTGATCACATCCAACCCGCCAGTATCCCAAATGCAGGACCAAAACGTGCCTGAACTGTTCATCGTGGGGAGTGTGTAGGTATTGTTGCTCGAGGCATAGGTAGTGTTGGCTCCGTAGAGTAACTGAATGGCGGCAATATCAAGCGCCATGGGTGTAGCGGTCCATCCAAAATTGATGGCCGAATGGTTTGGATACCGAATTGCCCAACCATCATTGTAACTCATTACCGTGTAGATGGATTGGTTCAAATCATAATCGCCGTAGTCACCAAATACCGAGGAAACACCAGGAAACAAATTCCCTTCCAAGTCAAACCCGCCATCATGTGGATGCGCTAGGCCCAAAAGATGGCCGAATTCATGAACAAGGGTAGCAAAGCCATAACCGCCCCGGGCGAGGCCGCCGCTCGTCCAAGAGATAACTTGATTATTGAAGCCAGAGTAGAGGGGCTCTCCAATAGAAAACCAGGGCGATTCACTGAAGCCGAGATAACCATCGCCGATTTGCGAATTATAAAGTGACAAGAACCAAACGTCGGCCTGACTTGTTGGTGCAGAAACAAAATCCACATTGGCGACCGCTTCCCAAGTGCTGAGCGCCACTGCGACGGCGTTGCCTTCTTCAGAATTCCACGACCTCGCATATCCATAAAAAAGCTCGTAGGGATCGAAGCCGAACTGTAGCGCGTAAGAAATCGTAACCGGGCCGCCAGATGAGGCAAGCCCGGGCGAGTCCCGCCAAACTCCACCGTTGACGAGGCTATCGATCCAAGGATTGGCGCCATTTGTAGGCGTCCCATCCCAAAAAATTTCAAAGGCTGTCCCAGACATCTTTTCGATTTTAAAATAAAAACGAATCCGAACTTTTTTACTTTAAGACAAAACGTTAATCAATAGTAAATTTATCATCTTGTACTTACAATCCAGGGTTGCGACCATTCTTCGTGTTACAGCTATTTGCGAGATTATGGTGAACGCCATGAAGGTTTTTAGATCACGGCTGTACCGTCCGCTGCAACTTTTCCACCGCGAAACCTTCCCGTCGCGCGATCGTTACCGCTGCCGCATAATCCGCTTCCGCCATCACCGGTGTGCGCGACAAGATCCAAAGATAATCCCGGCGCGGCGCGCCAACCACGGCCCAGCGATACTCAGGGTCAAGCCCGATGATCCAGTAATCGCCAAAGAAGGGCCAGAAGAAGCTGACGCGCAGCCGGTCATTACCGGGGCTCGCGCTCCGGGCAATGGCGGTGGCATTGCGCATCGCGCCATCCGCAGCTGCATTGCAGCAGCGATTGAGCACATCCACCGCGCCATCGGGGCGGAGCGTATATTGCGCCGTCACGCCTTCACAGCGCACACGGCTGCTATCCTGAAAACTGGTTGGGAACCGAGCCGCTTCATGCCAAAGCCCGGCATAGCGCGCGAGATCAACCTGCCCCACTGTGGCCGGCGTCTTCGGCCCAGGTTGGGTGGCGCAGGCGCCAAGCGCCAGCAAGGCAACAAGCAGAAAACCGCGCATCCTATTCCCCCGGAATGCTGCCCTTGGGCAGCGTCAGCACATGATCATAAATTGCGCCGGCCGTAGTGATCCAGATATCACTTCGCTGCACGGCGATATGTTCCAGCGCACGACGCAAATGACGCAGCCGATAGGGCTGGCCCACCAGATAAGGATGCAGCGCAATCCCCATCACTTGCGGCTTGCCATCAGCCCCTTGCCTGCGTCGTTCCTCAAAATCATCCATGATCATATCGGCGAAATATGCTGCGCCATCCTTGCGTCCGATGATGGAGGGAATGTCATTCACCTCCTGTGGATAGGGGAGGGCGAGCAGCTTGCCGGCGCGCGTCTGCATCCAAATTGGCGCATCATCCGCGCACCAATTGAGTGTATAGCGATAGCCCGCTTCTACCAGCAGATCAGGTGTGGTGCGGCTTTCGGCAATCCAGGGGGAAAGCCAGCCACGCGGCGCTTTGCCCTCATGTTTATTAATGGCCGCGCTGCTCTCGGCAATCAGCGCGGCTTCTTGGGCTTCCGGCAGAATGGATTGGCGTTCCGAATTGGTCCACCCATGGCCGGCGATTTCATCACCGCGCGCGCGATGGGCCGCCACCAATTCCGGCGCGTAATCATACATGGCGGCATTCAACAGCACGGTCGCGGGGAAGCGCATTTCATCGAACAGTTCAAGCAGCCGCCAACCACCAACGCGATTGCCGTAATCACGCCAAGCATAATTCAGCACATCAGGTTGTGGCCCGCCCGGCGCCAATTCCGCACCCAGCCCCTCACCAAAGGCGAAATGTTCAAGATTGAGGCCGAGATAGACCGCAAGCTTCGCCCCGCCAGGCCAGGCATAGGGCACACGATCCCGCCAGGGGTGATAGTTATAGCGTCCATGGCTCGGCAGCATTGCGGTGATCCTTTCGCGATCTTGTTTGGGGGCGCAGATTAGTTTCGGCAAGGGTGCGAGGCTTGCCTGCCAGGCCGCGGCGGGCCAGCCTTCCTTCTGACCAGGGGAGGGATCACATGAAAATCGGCGCTGCCATGTTTTTCACCGATTATTCCATGACGCCCGGCGAATTGGCCGTGGCTTTGGAAGAACGCGGTTTTGACAGCCTTTGGGCGCCGGAACATTCGCATATTCCGCTGGCGCGCACCGCTTCCTATCCGGGCGGTGGCGCCTTGCCGCGCGAATATTATGAGGTGATGGATCCTTTCATCACGCTGACTGCCGCCGCCGCGGCAACTAAAAGACTGCTGCTGGGCACAGGCATCTGCCTGGTGGTGCAGCGTGACCCGATCCAGACCGCCAAGGCAGTTGCGACGATTGATCACATCTCGGCTGGGCCTTTTTTTTTGGTGTCGGCAATGGCTGGAACCAGGATGAGATTGAAAACCACGGCACGGTCTTCGCCACACGCCACAAGCTGGCGCGCGAACGGATTGAAGCGATGAAGGCGATCTGGACCCAAGCCCAACCGAGCTATGCCGGCGAATTCGTCAATTTCACGCCCATGGAAACCGGGCCGAAGCCGCTGCAAAAGCCGCCCCGCCGATCATCGTTGGTGGCGCCTATCCCTGGGGGGCGAAGCGCGCGGTGCGCTATGGTAATGGCTGGATGCCGCATCGTGTGCGCAAGCACTATGCCGATGTCGGCGCGCTGATCCCGCAATTCCGCCAATTGGCCGCCGATGCCGGCCGGCACGACGAAGATTTGCCCATCACCATCTGGGGCGTGAAGGAAGACCGCGACGCGCTGCTGGCGGACCAGGACCTTGGCGTGGCGCGCGTAGTGCTAAGCCTTTCTTCCGCCAAGCGTGATGAAATCTTGCCGGAATTAGACCGCTGGGCTGCGCTAATCCGCGCGGTGGGTTAAAGCACCGCCTCCGCAGCAAGCCGCAGCGCTTCCTGCGTGGCACCCGTCAGCACCAGCGTATTCAGCTTGCCTTCACGCGCCGCCGCCTGCCAATCCTGCAAGCGGATGCGCACACGATCTGCGGGGCCGACAAGCGCAATTTCATCCACAAGCGCATCCGGCACGGCGGCAAGCGCTTCCTTGCGATGCCCGGCGAGAAACGCCTTTTGGATGGCAACTGCCGCATCAGGAAAACCAAGGCGCTTGCAGTAATCATTGTAGAAATTCTTGCCCACTGCGCCCATGCCGCCGATGTAAAGCGCCAATTCCGGCTTCACGGAATCTCGGCAGGCTTGCAGATCATCGCCGACCCGAATTTTCGTATAGGGCGCGATATCAAAATCGCTCAAGACGCGTGGCGTCGCGGCCTTAGCCATGCCTTCTAAAGTTGGCTTTACCACCAGATCGGCTTTCTCCGGCGACATGAAAATCGGCAAATTGCCATCGGCGACTTCACCCGCAAGCCGCATGCCGCCCGGCGTGATGGACGCGCAATAAAAGCGCATCGGCTTGCCATGCAGAATGCTCTTCAGCGGCTTGCCGAGCCCCGTGGCATCCGGCCCATCATAGGGAATGCGATAATGCGTGCCCTGATATTCCAGGGGCCTTTCGCGCGCGATGATGGCGCGCATGATGTCAATATATTCGCGCGTGCGCACCAGCGGGCTGCCATAGGGCTGCCCGTGCCAACCTTCCACAACCTGCGGCCCGGAAGGCCCAACTCCACACAGAAAGCGATCCCCGGAAAGTGATTGCAGCGTCATGGCCGTAGAAGCCGCACAAGCGGGGCTACGTGCCGGCATTTGCATGATGCCAGTTCCGGCCTGGATTTTTGTGGTTTGTGCCAGCACCCAGGTAATCGGCGTCACCGCATCCGTCCCGTAGCTTTCGCCGCACCATACCATGGAAAAGCCAAGCCTTTCGGCTTCCAGCACCAGCGCCATATCAATAGTGCCGGTCATGCCAAGCGTCATGCCAAGGCGCATGGGTCAGATCCTTTCCATCACCGTTGTGCGGAAGCTTCCCATCTGCGCCAGCACCTTCTCAACACTTGATCCAAGAAAATTAAAATCAATCGCGGTAACACCAATCGTACGTAATGCTTGGATATCTTCCACAATCTGCGCCGTACTGCCGGAAAACAAATGCCGTTCTCCATCGCCGGCGAGTGCGGGCAATTCCGCGCCGAATTTTTGCACACGGAGTGATAGCCCAACCGCAGCAGGGTCCCGCCCGGCCTCTGCGGTCAGGCGGCGCAGCTTGACAACGGCTGCCTTGTAACGTGCCAGACTATCCAGAGGAAAAGCCGGATTCGTGCCGATGGGATACCAGGCATCACCAAGCCGTGCCGTGCGCCTGAGCGCCGGGCCGCTTTCACCCCCCACCCAAATCGGCGGCCCACCTGGCTGCACGGGTTTGGGTTCAAAGCTGATCTTATCGAAGGACACATATTCACCTTGAAAGCGCGGATCGGCCGCGGTCCATAACTCCCGCGCGGCCAGGATGTATTCATCCGTCACTTTGCCGCGCGCGGCGAAATCCGGCGCGTCGAGTGCTTCAAACTCCTCCTTCAGCCAGCCCGCGCCAATGCCAAGCGTGAGCCGACCATTGGAGAATATATCAATCGTGGAAAGGATTTTCGCCGTCAGCACCGCCGGGCGATGCGGCACCACCATGACCGAAGTCACCAACCGCAGCTTGGTCGTGCGTGCGGCAGCGAACATCACCTCGGTCAATTGTTCGTGCCGCGCGCCGCGCGCACCGGCAGGGAATTCGCCACTATCCGAATAGGGGTAAATCGCGTGAATATCGGTCGGGATCACCACATGGTCGCTGAAGGTGGCATAGGCAAAGCCCATCGCCTCCCCGCCCTGCAGCAACCGCGTGATCGCTTCAGGTGTGGCGAGCGGGCCGGCGGTTGGGGCGTTGAAACCGATTTGCATGCTGGGCCTCCCATCCCCGCGCATTGCATCCGGCGCGGCATTCCCACACGATGGGGCCAGGGGAAGCAGGATGGCAAGGGTGCTGGACAGGCTGGAACGAACGCCACTGGCGGAATTGATGGCAGAAGCAGCGGCTCTGCGTGATGCCGGGCATGGCCGTGTGCTGTCCTATTCGCGCAAGGTCTTTATTCCGCTGACCAAGCTCTGCCGCGATGTCTGCCATTACTGCACCTTCGCCGAAAAATCGCGCGCGGGACGTGGCGCGTATCTGACGCCTGACGAAGTGCTGGCGATTGCGCGCGCAGGCGCCAAGGCCGGCTGCACGGAAGCGCTATTCACGCTGGGCGATAAGCCCGAATTGCGTTGGCGCCAGGCACGTGAGGCTTTGGCGGAATTGGGCCATGCCAGCACCATCGAATACCTGGTGGCGATGTGTGATCTGGTGCTGCGTGAAACCGGGCTGCTGCCCCATGCCAATCCTGGTGTGATGGATAGGGCAGAGCTGCTGGCGCTGCGCGATGTGACCGCCAGCCAAGGCATCATGCTGGAAAGCACCAGTGAAAGATTATGCGCGCCCGGCGGCGTGCATCATGGCAGCCCTGACAAACACCCGGCCATCAGGCTTGAGGTGCTGAACAAGGCTGGCGCGGCGCGCATTCCCTTCACCACGGGTATTCTGATCGGCATTGGCGAAACCCGCGCGGAACGCCTGGATGCCTTGCGCGCCATCGCGGAAAGCCATGCGCGTTACGGGCATGTGCAGGAAGTCATCATCCAGAATTTTCGCGCCAAGCCGCGCACCAAACGCGCTGAGGCGCCCGAGCCTGATTTGGACGATCTGCTCTGGACCATTGCCTCAGCGCGCATCATTCTGGGTGCGCGCGCGAATATCCAGGCGCCGCCCAATCTTTCGCCCGGTACCTATCCAAGCTTGATCGCCGCCGGCATCAATGATTGGGGCGGCATTTCGCCGGTGACGCCGGATCATGTGAACCCGGAAGCCCCCTGGCCCGCCATTGCAAATCTTGCTGAGCATACCGCGCGCATGGGCAAGGTGCTGGTGCAACGCTTGCCTGCTTATCCTGCCTATCTGCGCGCGCCGCGCGACTGGTTCGCGCCGCGCATCGCAACTGCGCTACTCCGTGCCAGTGACGCAGCCGGCTTCGCGCGCGGTGATGATTGGTCCCCAGGTGCGCTGACACCGCCGCGCCTTCCCGCGCCGCTATTGACTGCGACGGATGCAAGGCTGGCAGCGCTGGTGGAACGTGCCGCGCAGGGCGAAAGGCTTGAAGCGCCGGCGATTGAAACGCTATTCGCCGCGCGTGATGCGGATCAGGCGCATGTCATGCAAGCCGCTGATCGGCTGCGCCAAGCGGTAGCGGGCGACACCGTGCGTTATGTCGTCAACCGCAACATCAATTACACTAATATCTGCACCTATCGTTGCAGCTTCTGCGCCTTCAGCAAGGGCAAAACGCATGAAGCCTTGCGTGGCCCGGCTTACGATCTTGATCATGCGGAAATCACCCGTCGTGCCAAGGAAGCCTGGGCGCGTGGCGCGACTGAGGTCTGCCTGCAAGGCGGTATCCACCCGGATTATACCGGCGCCACCTATGAGGCGATTTGCCGCGCTATCAAACAGGCCGTGCCGGGGATGCATATCCATGCCTTCTCGGCGCTGGAAATCCATCAGGGTGCGCGCACGCTTGGGCTGTCTTTATCAGCATTTCTGACGCGACTGCGTGATGCCGGACTTGGTACTTTGCCGGGCACGGCTGCGGAAATTCTGGATGATGAAATTCGCGCCATCATCTGCCCGGATAAGGTGAACACAGCCGAATGGCAGGCGGTCATGCGCGCTGCACATAGCCTCGGGCTGCGCAGCACCGCCACCATCATGTTCGGCCATGTGGAAGCGCCCGTTCATTGGGCGCGGCATTTGCTGGTGCTGCGCGATCTGCAAGCGCAAACAGGTGGCTTTACCGAATTCGTGCCGCTGCCTTTCGTGCATATGGAAGCGCCCATGTATTTGCGCGGCCTGGCACGGCGTGGGCCGAGTTTCCGTGAGGCGCTGCTGATGCACAGTATCGCGCGGCTCGTGCTTCATCCGCATTTCAACAATATCCAGACAAGCTGGGTAAAGATGGGCCCCAAAGGGGCGGCGATGGCCCTGCAAGCGGGTGCCAATGATCTGGGCGGCACGCTGATGAATGAAAGCATCAGCCGCGCTGCCGGCACGGAACATGGCCAGGAATTTCCACCGGAGGCGATGGAAAGCCGGATCCTTTCCATCGGGCGGCAGCCAATGCAGCGCAGCACCACCTATGGCGCCGTGGCGCGTGAACGGGAACGGGCATCGCGTTATGCTGAACCTCTTGCGCCCATGGTGCAGACCGCACCGCGCAAGCGTGTTTTATTGGCGGGCGATTAAGCCAAGCGGCTGAGAATACCGCTGTGCTGCACCCAAAGCAGCGTTTGCGTGTCCTTGGCTTCCGGAATGCCAGCGAAGCGCGCAATGTCTTCAGGATGGTCAATATCCATCGCAATCCCAGGCAGGCGCAGGATTTGCGGCGTAATGCCCGCCGCGCGCGCCGCCGCCAGATGCGGGAAATAGCTATCCTCACCAAAACGCAGCTTCACCGCATCGGGTGGCGACATCAGAATGGCGTTCGATCCCTGTTCATCATGCGCGGGTGCGATGATGAAGCAGGCCCGGGCTTGCGCCGCTTTGATCAGAGCCTCGATTTCTGGTGTCTGCACTGCGGGAATATCGCCCGGCAGGGTGATGATGGCATCAGCACCTTCTGCCTTCAGCAGTGCGGCGGCGGCAGTCACCGCGCCGGTATGGCCTTGCCGCGCGCCATCCGTGATGATCAGCGCGCCATACTCCGGCGCCACCGCTTGCGCCCAAGGGTCAAGCGTCACCAGCGCAATGCCTGCCAGGCCCTGCGCCGCTGACAGCGCCGCCATCACATCGCGCAACATCACCCGCATCAGCGCAATGCGTTCATCGGGCGACAGTAAGGCCGCCAGACGCTGTTTTGCACCAGCCATTTCCTTCACCGGCAGGATGGCCCAAGGCTTCATTGAAGTGCGTCAATCGCCGCCAGTACCCGCTGTGCGAGTGCGGTCTTGTCCGCGATGTCGCGCATCAGTGTCGTGGCATGAAATACGCGCGGCACAATTCCCGCCGCGTCATCGCCGTGTTCCATCACGTAGCCATGCAATAAATCGCCATAACGCGCGGCGACGGCCGCTGCACTCGGCGCAACACCAAGTGCGGCAAACATGCGCGCCGTTGGCCCCTTCACCGCTTGGCCAGCAATGATGGGCGATACCGCCACCACCGGCGCGCCTAACGCCTTGATGGCATCGCGCAAGCCCGGTACGGCCAGAATGGGTTCGATGCTGATGAAGGGATTGCTCGGGCAAATCACAATCCCGCGCGGCTTTGCGCGCAACGCTTCCAGCAATGCCGGTTGTGGGCGCGCCTGTTCAACACCACCAAACCTTACTGCGCGTGCCAGGGGTTCGGCGCGTAGCCGCACAAACCAATCCTGGAAATCAAGCCAGCCCTGTTCTGTGTTGATTTGCGTGCGCACCGGATCATCACTCATCGGCAGAATGCGTGGGCCGATACCGAAGCGTTGGCGCACATCATCGGTGATGGTTGAAAGCGTCTCACCGCCGCGCAGCCGATGGCTCCGCAACACATGCAGCGCCAAATCACGATCACCAAGGCGAAACCAATCCGTCCCGCCAAGTGCGGCGAGGGTTTCCATGAAAGCCCAGCTTTCATCCGCGCGCCCCCAACCAAGCTTGGGATTATCCAAGCCCGCCAGCGTATACAAAAGCGTGTCCGTATCCGGGCAGATCGTGAGGCCGTAATGCTCAAAATCATCGCCGGTATTGGCAATGATCAGCAAATCCTCTGGCGGCAAAATCCGCGAAAGACCAAGTGCGAGCTTCGCCCCGCCAATGCCGCCGGAAAGCGCGATGATCACAAAAAAAGATCCTCCTGCGCTGGGCGGAGCAATTCGGCGGCGGGGTTTGCCGCGCCAGACCAGGACAGCCCGCGCAACAATACCGCAGGTTGGCCTTCCGCGCCTTGCCCCATCAGCAAACCCGCTGCTGCGGCGATTTCATCAGCGAAGCCCGTGATGCTGACCATGAGCATGCGCCCGAACAAATCCGGCTGGCCGCGCAAATCACGCAGCGCCGGCAGCTCTGCCGCGCCAATCGCAACACCCACCGTGCCACGCCGCCAGGCGCGTCCAAAACTATCCGTAATCACCACAGGCAGGCCAAGCCGCGCGGCAAGCGCCGCCGCACTGCCATCAGGGTCGCGCGGCAGCAGCAACGCATGGCCATCGCTTCCGATATTGGATTGATCAATGCCGGCATTGGCCATGACAAAGCCAAGCCGATGCTTGACGATGATCAGGTTCGGCCGCGCGCGCACTACGTGTTCCGATTCTGACAGGATCAATTCGACGAGGCGCGCATCCTTGCCCGTCTGTTCCGCCAAATCCCGCGCCGCTTGGGATGGCTGAACGGATGCCAGCGCAATGCTGCGCCCTTCCGCTTTGCTCACAACCTTCTGCGCAACCGCCAGCACATCGCCCGATTCCGGCGCCAGACCAGCGCGCACCATGGCGGCTGAAAGCAAGCCAGCAAGATCATCGCCCGCCTGCACCATGGGCAGGTCAGGCAGTGCGAAAAGCTGAAGGCTCGGCCTCAAGCGAAGCGGCGGCGCAGCAGTGGCAGCACCTGGTCCCCATAAAGCCGCAGAAACCGTGCCTGATCCGGCCCCGGCGCGTGAAACACCAAATGCCGGAAGCCAAGGCCGACATAATAGCCAATACGTTCCACATGTTCTTCCGGATCGTTGGAGACAATCCAACGGCTGGCCGCGCGTTCAAGCGGCAGCGCATCGGCCAGACGTTCCATTTCCACCGGGTCTTCCACCGACATTTTTTCTTCTGCCGAAAGCGCCAACGCTGCCCAATGGCGCGTATCTTCCAAGGCGCGCTGCTTGTCCGTATCGAAGGAAACCTTCACTTCGATCATGCGATCATAATCGGGCTTCGGCGCCGCCGCCGTTTCAAGCCCCGCCACCACATTCGGCAGCAGGGTTTCGGTGTAAAGCTCCGGCTTCTTGCCGCTGGTGCAGATGAAACCATCACCGCCACGGCCAGCATATTTTGCAACCATGGCACCGGCAGCCGCAACATAAATCGGCACAGGGGTTTCGGGCCGATCATAAATCGTTGCGTGTTCGGTGCGGTAATATTGCCCTTCGAAACTCACGCGTTCTTCGGTCCAAAGCTTGCGCATCAATTGCACGGCTTCGCGCATGCGGGCGAAGCGTTCCTTGAATTCCGGCCAGGGCTGGCCAGTGGAAGGCACCTCATTCAGCCCTTCGCCCGTGCCAATGCCGAGAATGACGCGGCCCGGAAACATCGCCCCTAGCGTGCCAAAAGCCTGCGCTACAATGGAAGGATGGTAGCGAAAGGTTGGCGTCAGCACGCTGGTGCCCATGACAAGCCTTTGCGTGCGCGCCCCAAGCGCGCCGAGCCACACGAGCGAATTCGGCGCATGGCCGCCCGTGTGTTTCCAGGGCTGGAAATGGTCTGAGATGAAACAGCTATCGAAGCCCATCTCTTCAGCAAGTACGCCAAAATCTAGCAATTGCGCTGGTGCGAATTGTTCGGCGGATGCCTTATAGCCTAGCTTCAGCATGGCCATCACGTATCCGAAAGCGCTGCCAACATGGCATCCCGATGCGCGGTATCGCCATCATCCGTCACCGGCTGAATGCAAACATGTGTAGCCCCGGCGGTGAAATGCGCACGCAGCCCCGCCTTCACGCTGGCGGCATCACCATGCAGCACCATGGCATCAATGAAGCGATCACTGCCGCCATTGGCGAGTTCCGCTTCACTAAAGCCAAGCCGCAGCCAATTATTCACGTAATTCGGCAGCGCCATGTAGCGGGAAAGCTCTCGCCGCCCCAAAGCACGGGCGCGCACCGGATCGGTTTCGATGCACACCTTCTGTTCCACCGCCAGCACTTTGCCTGACCCAAGAATGGTCGCGGCCTGGGCAGTGTGTTCTGGTGTGACATTGTAAGGCACCGCACCATCCGCCGCACTGCCAGAAAGCGCCAGCATTTTCGGCCCAAGGGCTGCCAGCAGCACCGGGCCTTCCAGCGCATCGCCACCCGCCTTGCGCAAGCCTTCAAGATAGCCACGCATGGCCGGGATGGGTTTTTCATAGCGATGGCCGCGCAGGCCTTCCACCATCGGGATATGGCTGACACCAAGCCCAAGCGCGAAGCGCCCTTCATGCAGGGCATTCAGCGTGGCAAGGCCGCGGCGTGCCGTGAAGGCATCCCGCGCATAGATATTGGCAATCGAACTGCCGACCACCAGCTTCTTGCTATTCGCCAGCAGAAACCCGGCCAGCGCCATGGATTCATAACCGCGCGATTCCGGATACCAGAAGCTGCCATAGCCAAGGTCTTCCACGCGGTTCAGCAAGGCGCGCAAACCCGCCGCATCCAGCCGATCCGTGGAACACCAAACACCCAAACGACCGAATTGCATGATTGTGATCCTTTTCCCCGTAACCTGGGTCAGCCGTAGGTTTCATCAAGCGCCTGAAAGCGCGGCAGATCAACCAGGGCGCTGAATTCCGCGTAACTCATCATCGCACTTGCTGCCTTGGCCGGCGTGCCATCGCGCTTCAAAACGGCCAGTGCATCAGCCACCGCACGCGCAGCCGTGAATAGCGCCGTCACCGCATAGAACACGACAGAAAACCCCATCTGTTCCAGATCGCGCATCGTCAGCGCCGTGGTTTCATTGCCATCCACAATGCTGACAACCTTGGGGCCAGGCACCTGCCGCGCCACAATCTCGACCTCTGATATTTTCTTGATTCCATCGACGAACACCAGATCAACCCCGGCATCCTGATACATCAGCACGCGGCGCACGGCTTCTTCCGGGCCAATCGCCGGCATGGCATCGGTCCGCCCAATAATCAGTGGCCCGTTTGCGGGGCGGGCCGCAATGGCGCATTGCAGGCGCCGGACATTTTCCTCCGCCGGGATCAGCCTGATGCCGGCTAATTGCCCGCAACGCTTCGGCGCCACCTGGTCCTCCAGATGGATCGCAGCCACACCGGCCTGCGCATATTCTTCAATCGTGCGCGCGATATTGGCGGGGCCGCCATAGCCCGTATCCGCATCGGCGATGATGGGGATTGTCACCGCGCGCGCCATATCCCGCGCATGCGTGGTCATTTCCGTCTGCGTCAGCAGCCCGATATCGGGCCGCCCGAGCCGGGACGCCGTGGCGCCGAAGCCGGTCATGTAAATCGCCTCAAACCCCGCCTGCTCAATCAGCCGCGCGGTCAGGCTATCGGGCGCGCCGGGGGCGGCGATAATGCCGCCGGCATTCAGGCTTTGGCGCAAGCGATCGGCAGCGTTCATGGCAGCCCCCCGTCCGTTAAATCTGTTGTTCCCAGGCTGCCGGTATCAGCTGATACCCGCCGCCGCGCGGCACGAGGTGCGAGAAACCTGGAAAATGCAAATGCATGCCCGTGACCAAAAGCTTGTCGGTCGCGACCATATCAAACACACGCCGACGCGTTGCTTCTGCCGCCTTGGTATCGGTATCAAACGCCATGCAGACCTCCGGGCGCGCAGTTTGCACTTCCGGCACATGGACAATATCGCCCCAGATCAGCAACTGATCCTGGCCTGATGCCACCAGATAGCCGGAATGGCCAGGAGTGTGGCCATGGAACGGCATGGCGGTGACGCCGGGGAAGACCTCACCCTTCTGGAACAGCCGCCACCGATCCTTGTACGGCAGCACCTGTTCCCGCCCGGCCTGGAAGAACAATTTCTTTTCGCGATCCGTGCCCTTGGCCATCGCGCCATCATCGAACCAATGCTTCGGTTCGTTTTCATGCATGACCAATTCGGCATTGGGGTAATGCGTCAGGCCAGTGGCCATATTCGTGAGGCCCGCGGAATGATCCGGGTGCATATGCGTCAGCATCACCACGTCGATATCAGTGGGATCAACACCAAGCGCCTTGAGATTGGCCAGGATCTTGCCGGAACTCGGCTGCATGTAATTGCCGCAGCCGGTCTCGATCAGGGCGAGCTGCCCCGCCGACCAAATCAGAAAGGCATTCACCGCCGTGCGCCGCGCGGGCCGGAAATTCGCTGTCAGGATTTCGCGCGCTTCATCTTCGGTGATGTTGCGCAGCACTTCCAGATTGCCATCCAGAAAACCATCGCTGATGGCGGTGACAATAATATCCCCAACCCGGCGATGATAGACGCCTGGAATTTGTGTGCTCGGCGCGCTTTTCATGACAAACATTCCCCCCGATGCCGTAGCAGGCCGAAGCCCGCGTCTGGCCTGAAAGCAAAAGCCTATGGAAGGGAAGGCCGCGTGGCAATATTCCGCGCCAGCCGGAGGGATACGAAATTGGTGAGCTCGGAGGGATTCGAACCCTCGACCTACAGATTAAAAGTCCGTTGCTCTACCAGCTGAGCTACGAGCTCCCAAACACGGCGGCGCCTTAGCACGGCGCCGCGCGTTTACCAACAGCAGGCTTCAGGCGTTATCTGCCGCCACCTTCATGCTGCGAATACGGTCCGGTCCCTGCACCATGCCAGAGCCACCAGAACCGCGCTTGATCTTGTCCACCGCATCCATGCCGCCGGTCACTTCACCCCAAATGGTATATTGGCCATCAAGGCTTGGGATCGGCGCGAACATGATGAAGAATTGACTATTGGCGCTGTCGGGATTGCTGGTGCGCGCCATGCCGCAAACGCCACGCAGGAAGCGCGCGCGCGACGGTTCGCTGAATTCCGCTGGCAAATCCGGCAAATCCGAACCACCCGTGCCCGTGCCGGTGGGGTCGCCACCCTGGGCCATGAAGCCTTCAATCACGCGATGGAAGGGCACATTGTCGTAAAACCCCTGCCGCGCGAGGGTTTTGATGCGTTCCACATGCAAAGGCGCCAGATCGGGGCGCAGCTTGATGGTGATGGTGCCATGCTCGATTTCCATGAGCAGGGTGTTTTCGCCATCCCCGGCAGGGGCTTCGGTTTCAGACATGGTTTTTGGTCTTTCGGTTCGGGTCTCAACGAATATCAGCGGCCACGCGCATGCTGCGCAAGCGATCAGGGCCACGCACAATGCCATTGGGGGGATCGCCGCGCTTGATCTTGTCCACGGCTTCCATGCCGGCGGTCACGCGGCCCCAGATGGTATACTGACCATCAAGCGAAGATGCTGGTGCGAACATGATGAAGAATTGGCTATTGGCGCTATTCGGGTCGGAAGACCGCGCCATGCCGCAAACGCCGCGCAGAAAGCGGGCGCGCGATGGTGCGCTGAATTCGGCGGGAAGATTGGGCAAGGGCGAGCCACCCGTGCCGGTGCCGGTGGGATCACCGCCTTGTGCCATGAAGCCTTCAATCACGCGATGGAAGGGCGTATTGTCGTAAAAGCCACGGCGCGCCAGCACCTTGATCCGTTCCACATGCCGCGGTGCCAGATCGGGCAGCAATTGGATGGTCACGCGCCCATCCTTCAATTCCAGGAACAGCGTGTTTTCCGGATCATTCGCCTGCGCCAAGGCGGGGGAGGCCAAGGCACCCAATCCGGCGGCAAGCATAAGGCGGCGTTGCATGGATATCTCCTTTCCTTAGGCGCCGGCTTTGACACGCGCCATGGTGCGTTCCAGCGTCAGCTTCGGCACGAAGCTGCTGATATCGCCGCCCAGCTTGGCGATTTCCTTCACCAGGCGCGATGCGATGAATTGATTGGTCTCTGACGCCATCAGGAAGACGGTTTCAATTTCATGATCCAGCCGGCGGTTCATGCCCGTCATTTGGAATTCGTAATCGAAATCCGTCACCGCGCGCAGCCCGCGCACAATCATGCAGGCGCCGATTTCACGCGCAAACCCCACCAGCAAGCCTTCAAAGGGGCGCACTTCAATCACCGTGCCGGTGCGCGCCGCAATCGGCGTCACTTCCGCCTGCACCAGTTCAACACGCTCGGCCAATTCAAACAGCGGCCCCTTGCCGATATTGATCGCAACCCCAATCACGAGCCTGTCCACCAGCCGCGCGGCGCGGCCAATAATGTCCAAATGCCCATTCGTCACGGGATCGAAAGTGCCGGGATAAAGCGCAATCCGTTCAGCCATTGCCGTTTTCCTCCTGCGCGGGGGCGGCTTCCTCATCGCCGCCTTCATCGGCAACGGGGAAGCAGGAAATCACACGTTCACCTTCCGCGGGGCGCATCAGCGTCACCCCCATCGCCATGCGCCCGGTCAGGCGCACATCATCGGCCTTCAGGCGGATCAATTGCCCACCATTCGTCACCAGCATGATGTCATCACCAGGCCGCGCCGGGAAGGTCGCCACAACTTCGCGGCCGGTGCGCGCACTCAACACAATGCCGGCAATGCCTTGGCCGCCACGGCCCGTGACGCGGTATTCATGCGCGGAAGAACGCTTGCCAAAGCCCGCATCCGTCACCGTCAGCAGAATTTCCTCGGCTTCAGCCAGCGCTTCAAAGCGTTCCGGTGAAAGGGTGATTTCAGCGACCGCTTCCTCGGCCTCGGCTTCCACCACCGGCGGTGTTTCAGCATCCTCATCGGCGGCGCTGCGGCGCTGCGCGGCGGCTTTCAGATAGGCCGCGCGTTCTTCCGTCGTCGCTTCCACATGGCGGAGTACGGAAAGCGCAATCACCGCATCACCCTGCGCCAGCTTGATGCCGCGCACGCCGGTTGAATCGCGCCCGGCAAAAACGCGCAAAGTATCGGCATCCGCCGTGAAGCGAATGCATTTGCCGCCGCGTGTGGCCAGCATCACATCATCGCCCTCGCGGCAGGTGGAAACGCCAACCAGGCTATCGCCTTCATCCAGCTTCATCGCAATCAAGCCGACCGAGCGCATATTCTTGAAATCAGACAGCCGATTGCGCCGCACATTGCCCTGTGTGGTTGCAAATACCAGGTGCAGCCCTTCCCAGAATTCTTCATCAATCGGCAGCGGCAGGATGGCGGTGACAGCTTCCCCTTCTTGCAATTGCAATACCTGGCGGAGTGATCGGCCACGCCCCTGCGGCCCGGCTTCCGGCAATTGCCAAACCTTTTCGCGGAAGGCGATGCCACGATCGGTGAAGAACAAGACCCATTGATGCGTATGCGCCACGAAAGACCGGATGATGACATCATCTTCCCGCGTCGCCGCCGCGCTGCGGCCCTTGCCGCCACGCCCCTGGGCGCGGAAGGTTTCCAAAGGCGTGCGCTTCACATAGCCATCGCGCGTCAGCGTCACCACCATGGTGCCGGGTTCGATCAGGCTTTCATCATCCACATCGGCGATGCCATCCACGATCTCGGTCATGCGAGGTGAGGCGATCTCGGCGCGGATCGCGCGCAATTCCTGATCCATCACTTCCAGGCGCCGAGGACGGCTCGCCAGGATTTCCAGCAATTCGCGAATGCGCCCGCCAACTTCGCCCAATTCGGCGACGATCTTTTCACGCTCCAGCCCCGTCAGGCGTTGCAGGCGCAAATCCAGAATGCCGCGCGCCTGTTCTTCGGTCAGCCGCACCGTGACTTCGGGCGTTACGGCATTGCGATAATCATCCACCAGCGCCAGCAGTACGCCCACATCGCCAGCGGGCCAGTCGCGGTTCATCAAGGCCGCGCGCGCCGCCGGCGCATCAGCACTTTCACGAATGACGCGAATAACCTCATCCAGATTGGCGACCGCAATCGCCAAGCCAATCAGCAAATGCCCGCGTTCCCGCGCCTTCGCCAGCCGATGGCGGGACCGGCGCAGAATCACCTCCTCACGGAAGGCGATGAAGGCCATCAGCGCGTCCTTGAGGCCCATTTGCCGTGGCCGGCCCTCATGCAGGGCCACGAAATTGACGGGGAAGGAAGTCTGCAATTGCGTCATGCGGTAAAGCTGGTTCAGCACCACTTCCGCGGTCGCATCGCGCTTCAATTCAATGACAATCCGCATCCCCGAACGGTCGCTTTCGTCGCGCAGATCGGAAATGCCTTCCACGGCCTTGGCGCGCACCAATTCGGCGATTTTCTCAAGCAGCGTAGATTTATTGACCTGATAGGGAATTTCCGTAACCGCAATCGCCTGACGATTGCCACGCAATTCCTCAATCTCCGCCCGCGCGCGCAGCGGGATGGACCCACGCCCGGTTTCAAAGGCAGAACGGATGCCGGAACGCCCCAGAATCATCGCCCCAGTCGGGAAATCCGGCCCGGGCACAATCTTCATCAATTCTTCCAGCGTCAGCGCCGGATTGGCGATCAACGCCAAGGTCGCATCCAGAATTTCGGTTGGATTATGCGGCGGGATATTGGTGGCCATACCCACCGCAATGCCGCCCGCGCCATTGATCAGCAGATTGGGGAAGGCCGCGGGCAGAACGCGCGGTTCATCCACGCTTTCATCGTAATTCGGCTGAAAATCCACCGTGTCTTCGTCAATGCCGGCCAGCAGCGCGCCCGCTGCCGATGCCAGGCGCGCTTCCGTGTAGCGCATCGCCGCCGGAGGGTCGCCATCAACCGAACCGAAATTTCCCTGCCCATCAATCAGCGGCAGGCGCATGGAAAAGGGCTGCGCCATGCGCACCAGCGCGTCATAAATCGAAGCATCGCCATGCGGATGGTATTTACCCATCACATCGCCGACCACACGGGCCGATTTGCGATAAGGCTTATCCGCCGTGTAGCCCGCTTCCTGCATGGCAAACAGGATGCGCCGATGCACAGGCTTCAACCCATCGCGCACATCGGGCAGCGCGCGGGCCACGATCACGCTCATGGCGTAATCAAGGTAGGAACGGCGCATTTCCTCCTCAAGCGCGACCGGGGTCGTATTCTGCGGGGTTTGGCCAGGGTTTTGAGTGTCGCTCACGCTTGAAAACCGATTCTGAAGGCTGCGATTCCAGGGAAGTCACACGGTGGAGGGTCCATAGGCACTCTTGCGCGCGCCGCGTCAACCACCGCCACGCCGCGCTGCTCCGCCCATCTTCAAGCTATTGGATCAAAAAGGAATTTCGTCATCCAAATCGGATTTCTTGGCATCCCAACCACCGGCACGCTGGGCCGGGCGCGCGGGCGCGCTACGCTCACCCATCGGCTCCCCCGGATCATCCATGCCGCCACCCGCACCGCGCCCGCCAATCAATTGCAATTCACCGCGATATTGGCGCAGCACGACCTCAGTCGTGTAGCGATCCTGGCCGGACTGGTCCTGCCATTTGCGGGTTTCCAGCTGGCCTTCAACATAGACCTCGCTGCCCTTCCGCAGATATTTTTCGGCCACTTCGCCCAGGCGATCATTGAAAATCGCGACCGAATGCCATTCGGTGCGTTCCTGTTGATTGCCTTCCCGGTCCTTGTAGCGTTCTGATGTGGCTATGCGCAGGTTCACCACCTTGCCGCCATTCTGGAAATTGCGCACTTCCGGGTCCCGCCCCAGACGGCCCAGGATGATGACCTTGTTGATACCCGCCATGGCAAAGCTCTCCCGCGATTTCGATCCATAGGATAGACCATCGCCCAAGGCCGGGCCATCCCGCACCCTTCCCAGGGCGCCATTCAGGCGCATATATAACGAGAACATTTTTAGAACAACCGCCACCCATGCCCTGGGGCGGCGGTCGGAGCCCCCTTTGCATGACCGGCCATATTCGCATCCGCGGCGCGCGCCAGCACAACCTCAAGAACCTCGATCTTGATATCCCGCGCGATACGCTGACGGTGATCACCGGGCTGTCGGGGTCCGGCAAATCCTCGCTCGCCTTCGATACCATCTATGCGGAAGGCCAAAGGCGCTATGTGGAAAGCCTTTCGGCCTATGCGCGGCAATTCCTGCAATTGATGCAAAAGCCGGATGTGGATTCGATTGAGGGCCTATCGCCCGCCATATCCATCGAACAGAAAACCACCAGCCATAATCCGCGCTCCACCGTCGGCACCGTCACGGAAATCCACGACTATATGCGCCTGCTTTGGGCGCGGGTTGGCGTGCCTTATTCGCCGGCAACGGAACTTCCCATCGAAGCACAGACCGTGTCCCAAATGGTGGATCGTGTCATGGGCATGGCGGAAGGCACGCGGCTTTTGCTGCTGGCCCCGGTCGCGCGCGGCAAGAAGGGCGAATTCCGCAAGGAATTGGCCGAATTCCAGCGCCGAGGCTTTGAACGCGTCAAAATCAACGGCAAGCTCTATCAAATCGCGGAAGCCCCCAAGCTCGACAAGAAGCTCAAGCACGATATTGAAGTGGTGGTTGACCGCATCGTGGTGCGCGATGGCATCATGCAGCGCCTTGCGGATTCCTTTGAAACCGCGCTCGGCCTCGCCGATGGCATCGCCTATGCCGAAGGGGCCGATGGCGGCGAACGCACGGTATTTTCCAGCCGCTTCGCCTGCCCGGTTTCCGGTTTCACCATCGAGGAAGTCGAACCCCGCCTTTTCTCCTTCAATTCGCCGCATGGCGCCTGCCCCGCCTGTGATGGGCTTGGCACGGAAAGCTTTTTTGATGCGCAGCTTATCGTGCCGCAGGATGATGTCGCGCTGAAGGATGGCGCCATCATGCCCTGGACTGGCGCTTCTTCGCCCTATTACGACCAAACCCTGCAAAGCCTGGCCGCGCATTTCAAGGTGAAGATGACCACCGCCTGGCAGGAACTGCCGGACCAAGTGCGGCACGCCATTCTGCATGGCACGGGCGAGGATGTGGTGACGCTCCGCTACAAGGATGGGCTGCGCGCCTATGAGGTGAAAAAGCCTTTTGAAGGCGTGATCGCCAATCTGCAACGTCGTTTCCGCGAAACCGACAATCCCTGGGTGCGCGAAGACCTCTCCCGCTACCAGGCGGAACGCCCTTGCGCCACCTGCACTGGGCACCGGCTGAAACCGCAATCGCTGGCGGTGAAAATCGCCGGTGCGCATATTGGTGAAGCCTCGGCCATGCCGATCCATCGCGCCCGGGATTGGTTCGCGCAGGTGGAAGAAACGCTCACGCCGCAGCGGCGCGATATCGCGCGGCGAATCCTGCGGGAAATCAATGAACGCCTGCAATTCCTGGTGGATGTGGGCCTCGATTATCTTTCGCTGGCGCGGTCTTCCACCACGCTATCGGGCGGCGAATCGCAGCGCATACGCTTGGCCTCGCAAATCGGTTCCGGCCTAACCGGCGTGCTTTATGTGCTGGATGAACCTTCCATCGGGCTGCATCAGCGCGACAATGAAAGGCTGCTCGGCACACTCAGGCGGCTGCGTGACCTCGGCAATACCGTGCTGGTCGTCGAGCATGATGAGGATGCAATCCGCAGCGCGGATCATTTGGTGGATATCGGCCCCGCCGCCGGCAAGGGTGGTGGGCAATTGGTGGCGCAGGGCAAGCCGGCGGAAGTCGCCGCCAATCCCGCCAGCCTGACCGGGCAATATCTTTCCGGCCGGATGCGGATCGAAATTCCCGAAAAGCGCCGCAAGATTGATCCCAAGCGGCAGTTGCGCGTGGTGGGCGCCAGCGGGAATAACCTCAGGCGCCTCAATGCCGCGCTCCCGCTTGGCACTTTTACTTGCGTCACCGGGGTTTCCGGCGGCGGCAAATCAACGCTGGTGATTGAAACGCTTTACAAGGCCGCGGCGCGGCGGCTGATGGGCGCGGCAGAGGTGCCGGCGCCGCATGATCGCATCGAAGGGCTCGAACACCTCGACAAGATCATTGACATTGACCAATCGCCAATTGGCCGCACGCCGCGGTCAAATCCCGCCACCTATACCGGGCTATTCGCGCCCATTCGGGATTGGTTCAGCGAATTGCCGGAGAGCCGCGCGCGCGGCTACAAGCCAGGCCGCTTCAGCTTCAATGTGAAGGGCGGTCGGTGTGAGGCCTGCCAGGGCGATGGCGTCATCAAGATTGAGATGCACTTCCTGCCCGATGTTTATGTCACCTGCGATACCTGCAAGGGCAAGCGCTACAATCGCGAAACGCTGGATGTGAAGTTCCGCGGCAAATCCATCTCCGATGTTTTGGACATGACCGTGGAGGAAGGTGAGGAATTCTTCGCTGCCGTCCCCGCCATTCGTGAAAAACTATCCGTGCTGCGCAAGGTCGGGCTTGGCTATATCCATCTCGGTCAACAGGCCACCACGCTTTCGGGCGGCGAAGCGCAGCGCATCAAGCTTTCCAAGGAATTGTCCCGCCGCGCCACCGGGCGCACGCTTTATATTCTGGATGAACCCACCACCGGGCTCCATTTCGAAGATGTGCGGAAATTGCTCGAAGTGCTGCATGCGCTGGTGGAGACCGGCAATACGGTGGTGGTGATCGAACATAATCTTGAGGTCATCAAAACCGCCGATTGGGTGCTGGATCTTGGCCCTGAGGGCGGTGAAGGCGGCGGCCGGCTGGTGGCGGAAGGCACACCGGAAGACATCGCGGCGGTGGCCGAAAGCCATACCGGGCGCTTCCTGGCGCCATTATTGCGAGAAGTTGCACCAGCGCCGGTGAAGAAACGCAAAAGGGCGTGAAGCCTCGCGGCTTCCCTTTGCCCGTCTTCCCGTCTATCCCAACAGGATACCGCCCACGGGAGATACCCCCATGCCCGCCTGGCTGCCCGAATTGGCGGCTTCGGTCTTCGCGACCATCATTGCCATCACGCTGCATGAAGCGGCGCATGGCTATGCTGCGCGTGCTTTGGGCGATGACACGGCGGCGCGGATGGGGCGGCTTAGCCTGAACCCGATCCGCCATGTGGATATGGTCGGCACCATCCTGCTGCCGGGATTTTTGCTGGTTTCGCAGTTGCTTACTATCGGGCGGGTGGAGGCCATGTTCGGCTGGGCCAAGCCCGTGCCGGTGAATATCTGGCAACTTCGCAACCCGCGCTATGGCATGGTGGCGGTGGCGGCTGCCGGGCCGGCAACCAATTTCGCGCTTGCCTTGGCGGCGGGGCTGGCCGCGCATCTGGTGGAACCCTGGCAGGCGAGCCTTGGGGCGGATGGCACGGCCTTCGCCTATCGCGCCTTTGGTCTGTTCATTCTGGCCAATCTGGTGCTTGGCCTGTTCAACCTGTTTCCCCTGCCGCCCTTGGATGGCGGGCGCATCGCGGTTGGGCTTCTGCCCCGCACGCCTGCTCTGGCACTCGCACGAATCGAACCCTATGGCCTGCTGGTCGTCATGCTCGGCCTATTCATCCTGCCCCATCTGGTCCCCGGCTATGACCCCATGGGCTGGTTTTTCCGGGGGGTGGTTGCGCCAGCCTTCGATTTCGTTCTCATGCTCACCGGACACGGGTAACGGGGCCACATGAGCGAATCCTCCCTGCAATTGCAGCTTGAAGGTTATGAAGGCCCGCTTGATCTGCTGCTGGAACTCGCCCGGGCGCAGAAGGTGGATCTCGCCAAGATTTCCATCGTCGCGCTGGTCGAGCAATTTCTGGCGGTGATTGAAGGCGCGCGGCGGATTCGCCTGGAACTGGCCGCGGATTGGCTGGTCATGGCGGCCTGGCTCGCCTGGCTGAAATCCCGCTTGCTGATCCCGCCCGAACAGGTGGAAGGCGAAGATGCCGAAGCGCTGGCCGAAGCGCTGACCGACCGGCTGGCAACCCTGGAACGCATGCGCGCTGCCGCCCTTTGGCTCAATCGCCGGCCCTGGCTTGGCCATGATGTCTTTGCCCGTGGCGCGCCGGAACGGCTGAAGGTGGAAGACCGTTCCGGCATCTCGGCCGATCTGCCCGCGCTATTGCAAGCCTATGTCGCCGGGCGGCGCCGCGCCTTGGCCGCGCGCCCCTATCGGCCGAAGCCGCGCAAGCTTTTCACCGTGCAGGAAGCCTTGGACCGCCTGACCAAGCTGGTCGGCGCCCTGCCAAGCTGGTCCGAATTGCGGAGCTTCCTGCCAGAGGGCTTTGATGACCCGGTGGAACAGCGCACCGCCATAGCCAGTACCTTGATTGCCGGCTTGGAAATGGCCCGCAGCGGCGGGTTAGAATTGCATCAAGAAGCGGCCTTCGCACCAATCATGATCCGCCGCCGGACAGAAGAAGGGGGCAGCGATGGAAGAACAGGCTGAAACCACAACGCCCGAGGCACCCCCCACGCCGGAGGCACCTGCGACGCCCGATGAGGTGACGATGGCCCAGGCGCTGCGTATCGCAGAGGCTGTGATCTTCGCTGCTGATCGCCCGGTATCGCTGCAAACCCTGGCCGCCGTGCTGCCAGAAGGCGTTTCCGCCACCATGGCCTGCTCGGCACTCGCTGAAGCCTATCAAGGGCGCGGGGTGGTGCTGGCGGAAATCGGCGGCGGCTATGCCTTCCGCACGGCGGCGGATCTTGCACCGCGCCTGACCAAGGTGGTGGAAAGCCCGCGCCGCCTGCCGCGTGCGGCGATGGAAGCGCTTGCCATCATTGCCTATCACCAGCCCTGCACGCGGGGCGATGTGGAAGAAATCCGCGGCGCGACGCTCGCGCAAACCACGCTCGAATCCCTGCTGGAACTTGGCCTGGTGGCGCCGCGCGGGCGCCGCGAAGTGCCTGGCCGGCCCACGCTTTGGGGCACCACGCCGAAGTTTTTGGAGCAATTCTCCCTGAAATCGCTGTCCGACCTGCCGCGCAAGGAAGAATTGGTCACCGGCGATGCGCCGCCCTTGCCCGGCCTGAATGCGCCCATCAGCACTGATGACGCCGAAGAAGCCCCCACCCCTGAACCCGCCGAGGAAGCCAGCCCAAGGTGAGCCTCAGCTTCGCCGATATTCGCCATGCCTATGGCGCGCGGGAGGTCCTGGCCGGCATTGAACTCAGTGTCGCAGCGGGGGAGATTGTCTGCCTGCTGGGTGCCTCAGGCTGCGGCAAGACCACGCTGTTGCGGCTGGCGGCGGGGTTGGAGCCGCTTCAGCATGGGCGAATTGAAATCGGCGGACGGTTGATTGCCGAAGCGGGGCGGGAAGTGCCGCCCGAAGCGCGGCATATCGGCTTTGTCTTTCAGGATTACGCGCTGTTTCCGCATCTGACGGTGGCCGAGAATGTAGCCTTCGGGCTGCGCTTCGCCCCGCGTGGCGAAAGGGTTTGGCGCGTGATGGATGCTTTGGCCCGTGTTGGGCTGGAAGCCTTCCAGAACGCCTTTCCGCATATGCTCTCGGGCGGGCAACAGCAGCGCGTGGCACTCGCCCGTGCCCTGGCGCCCCGGCCGGCCGTGCTGCTGCTGGATGAGGCTTTCGCCAGCCTGGATGCCAGGCTGCGTGAGAAAGTGCGCGATGACACGCTGCATGTATTGCAGGAAGCGGGGATCGCGACCCTGCTGGTCACGCATGATGCCGAAGAAGCCATGTTCATGGGGGACCGGATTGCCCTGATGCGGCAGGGCCGCATTTTGCAGGTGGGTGTGCCTGAGGCGCTCTATCTGGCGCCCTCGGATCGCTATGTGGCCAGCTTTTTGGGTGAGGTGAATAGCTTGCCTGCCCGGATCGCCGGCGGCCAGGCGGAAACCGCGCTGGGCGCCCTGCCAGCGCCGGACTTCGCCGAGGGGGCCGAGGTTGATGTGCTGGTCCGCCCTGAAGGTCTAAGGCTTGGCGCCGAAGGTCCGGTGGTGGAGGTGGAAGCCTTCCGCCTGCTTGGCTCCACCACCTTGGCGCATCTTGCCCTGCCGGATGGCACAGGCGGGCTTTTGCACCTGCATGCAAGGCTGCCCCCCGGAAGGCGCCTCAGCCGTGGGGAGCGAATCGCCGTTTCGCTTGACCCAGAACGCGCCTTTGTTTTTCCGCGTCCCGTGAATTGAAGGTGCTTTTATCCCAAACATCGGCGCGCCATATCCGGGGCGGTTGGCGCGCATCCGGCTTCCTGCTAACGGGGATTTCCCCGTAGGGTTTAGCGCGCGCGGGCAAAGGAAAGCATGTTCGACCTCGCTTGGTCAGAAATCGCCGTTATCGCGGTTGTCGCCGTGGTTGTTATCGGCCCCAAGGATTTGCCGGAAGCCATTCGCGGTGTCGCGAAGGGTGTCCAGAAATTGCGCCGCATGGCTGGCGATTTCCAGCAGCAAGCCGATGAGCTTGTGCGCGAAGCAAAGCTCGATGATGTCCGCAGTTCGATCCAGGAAATGAAGAGCACCATCAACGAAATCCGCAGCTTCGACATCAAGGGTCAGATCGAAAAGGCTGTGGATGCGGATGGCACGGTGCGCCAGACCCTGGCCGAAGACCCGCTGCGCGATACCTTCATGCCGCCTGCTCCCGCGCCATATGTGGCCCCGGAAGTGCCGCCCGCCCCGGATGCGCCGGCCTTTGTGCCGCCCACCGTCGCGCGCTTCGCCGCCCCCTTGCCGCCTGCGCCGGAACCTGCACCGGAACCCGCGCCGGCCCCGCCTGCTTCGTCATCCACCCCACCCGCCGCCAGCGCTTGAGGATTTTCCGTGTCCACCACCCGGGATGACGACCAGATAGACGACAAGGCCATGCCACTGATGGACCATTTGAAGGAGCTGCGCACGCGGCTGCTTTGGTCCGTTGGGGGGTTCGGCGCGGCTTTTGCGATCTGCTATTATTTCTCGCCGCAAATCTACGCTTTTCTCGCGCAGCCCTTGGCCGATGTTCTGGCGCATCAAGGCGGTGGCGATCGGCGCATGATCTTCACCGCGCTTTATGAAGCCTTCTTCACCTATTTGAAGGTGGCCTTCTTCGGCGCATTTTTCTTTTCCTTCCCCATGTGGGCAACGCAGCTTTGGCTTTTTGTGGCGCCTGGACTGTATCGCAGCGAAAAGCGGGCCATCATGCCCTTCCTGGTCGCGTCACCCTTTCTGTTTTTGGCGGGTGCGGCCTTGGCCTATTACTTCATCTTCCCGCTGGCGTGGCAATTCTTCATTTCCTTTGAAACCATGCCCGGTTCCGGCGGTATTCCGGTGCAGTTGGAAGCCAAGGTTGGCGAATATTTGTCGCTGGTCATGCACATGATCCTGGCCTTTGGCGTAGCCTTCCAATTGCCAGTGCTGCTCACGCTTTTGTGTCGGGTTGGTATTTTGAATGTGGAAAGCCTCAGAAAAGGCCGTCGTTACGCGATTGTTGGTATGTTTGTCGCGGCGGCGGTGCTGACGCCGCCTGATGTGATCAGCCAGATCGGCTTGGCCGTGCCGCTGATCCTGCTTTATGAGCTTTCCATTCTGGCGGCGCGGTGGATGACACCAAAGGCCGAAGAAGACAGCAGCAAGACGTAACGATCCCTTTAGTGCGCGTCCCGTTCACATGGGTTCACGCGACACGCACTAAACGCTTGTTTGGTCGCATTTTCCGAGCCGCCAAGTGTTTCCACTTGGCTTGAAAATGCTCTAAAAGGGTCCGTATCATGCATGACATAAGGCAATTGCGCGCCGACCCGGCCGCTTTCAATGCGGCGCTGGCGCGGCGTGGCATCGCCCCGGCGGCGGCGGGCATTTTGGCGCATGATGAAGCGCGCCGCGCGGCGCAAACCGCGTTGCAGGAAAAGCAAGCGCGGCGCAATGCGCTTTCCAAGGATATCGGGATCGCCAAGCGTCAGGGCGCCGATACCGCGGCACTGGAAGCCGAAGCCATTAGGCTCCGCGATGATATGGCCGCCCTTGAAGCCGAAGCCACCAAGGCTGAAGCCGCGCAACAGGCGGTGCTGGAAACCCTGCCCAATATCCTGGATGCCGAGGTGCCCGAAGGGCGTGATGAAAGCGCCAATCTGGTGCAGCACCAGCACGGCACGCCACCCGAATTTCCCTTCACCCCGAAACAGCATTTCGAATTAGGTGAAGCGCTTCGCCTGATGGATTTCGCCACTGCATCCAAGCTTGCGGGTGCGCGCTTCACCGTGCTGAAGGGCGCGCTTGCGCGCCTCGAACGCGCCCTTGGGCAATGGATGCTCAATCTGCACACGGAAGCCCATGATTACACCGAAAGCGCCGTGCCGCTTTTGGTCAATGACGCCACCATGTATGGCACGGGCCAATTGCCGAAATTCGCCGAGGATTTGTTCCGCACCACCGATGGCCGCTGGCTGATCCCAACCGCCGAAGTGCCGCTGACCAATTTCGCGGCGCAGGAAATCATGGCGGAAGCTGATCTGCCCTTGCGCCTGACCGCGCTTTCGCCCTGCTTCCGGTCTGAAGCCGGCAGCGCCGGGCGCGACACACGCGGCATGCTGCGCCAGCATCAATTCGCGAAGGTGGAACTGGTTTCGGTTGTGCAGCCGGAAGACAGCGACGCCGAACATGAACGCATGACACGCTGCGCCGAACGCGTGCTGACTGAATTGGGCCTGGTTTGGCGGCGGATTATTCTTTGCGCCGGCGATACGGGTTTTGGTGCCGCGCGCACCTATGATCTGGAAGTCTGGCTACCGGGCCAGCAGGCATGGCGAGAGATTTCATCCTGCTCTAATTGCCGCGACTTCCAGGCGCGGCGCATGGGGGCGCGCTACCGCGCCAAGGACGCCAAGGGCACCAGCTTCGTGCATACGCTGAACGGGTCAGGCGTGGCGGTGGGGCGCGCGCTGATCGCCGTGCTGGAAACGCATCAGCAGGCGGATGGGACCATCGCCATTCCGGAAGTGCTGCGGCCCTATATGGGTGGGATGGCGCGAATAGGCGCTTAACGCCGCGCGCCTGCCGGGCGCACTTCTGCCACTTCCGTTGCGGCATTTCCCGCCTTGGGCAGGCACATGATGCGCGTGCGGGTCGCGGGGCCGGGGGTGCCGCCGCCACGCAGACGCAGTTCAACCTCAGGCGTGGTTGGCACCGGCTTCAGGCTTGGTTCACGTGCGCCAATCAGCATCACCGCACCGCGACCCGAAGCACAAAGCCCCGCCATGGCAGGGCCGGGCAGGGGAATGACCCCCGGCGCCGGGCCAGGGACAAAACCATTGCCGCTCAGCGCCGCCATGACGCGCTGCTGATAGATCATGCCGCGTTCCGGTGTCGCGGAATGATACATGGCCACCGCCTGGTTCCAATCCCCTGTGCGGGCATGCAGGCTCCGCAAATAGCGCACCGCATAGGCAACATTGGTGCTGGGGTCGAAGCCCGCTTCAAGATTGGCGAAGGCATCCGGATGATGCAGCAGATTGATCTGCATGCAGCCGATATCAATCGAACGCACGCCGCGCGCCTGAATCGCGCGCACTTCCTGGATAGCCGCATGATTGGAAGCGGCGTAGCGGCCATCGCCGGCGGCGTTATAGGACCAGGGCCAAGGCTGCACGCTGCCATCCGGCGCGCGGCGCCCGGTTTCCACCTTGGCAATGGCACCGAGCAAGCCAGCCGGCATCCCTGCATCGCGTTCAGCCGCCGCAATGGCAGCCGCGCAAACCCCCCAGGGTTCCGGCAGGGCAGGCGGCGCAGGCCGCGTGGCGGCATTGCTGGCGGCGGGGCGCTGCTGGCTGGTGGGCCTATCCGGCGCGGCAATGGCGGTTAGCGGGGCAACCAGCAATAGCCCAATCAGCCCAAGCCAAAGCCTGGCAGCGCCCATACCGGAATTCGCACCGAATGGCTTTCCCATGCGCTTCCCCTAGGCTTGCGCGCCGCCCTTGGTCAACCAAAGCCCGGTCAGAAATGATCCGCCCGCAGCACCTGGCAATCCGAAAGCGTCACAATCGCGGGCCGCGCGCCGAGCAATTCACCATCGGCGGCCAGGATACGCGCCGCGACCTCGGCCGAGGTGATGCACAGCACCAGCACATTATCATCAACGCCGCCGGGGTCCCCGGCGCGGCGAATGCCCTGATGGCCGCGCCCGGCGAGTACGGGCAGGATCGTCCAGCCCGTGGCGCCCATGCGGTCCAGCAACAGGGTCACCGCTTCTGCCCGCACGGCCTCCACGATGATTTCGATTTTCTTGCGCGTATGCATTGCCCCGTTCCCCAGCCTTTTATTGTGTGGCCAGCCGCGCCGCCCAAAGCCAAAGCGGGATGCCAGCCAGCACATTGAAGGGGAAGGTGATCGCCAAGGAAAGGGTCACGTAAATCCCGGCATCAGCGGCGGGCAGCGCAAGGCGCATCGCAGCCGGCACCGCGATATAGGAAGCCGAGGCACCAAGCACCGCCATCAGCCCCACACCGCCCGTGGAAAGCCCCGCCAGCAAGCCGCCGGCCAGCCCTGCGGTACCACCCAGTAGCGGCATCAAAATGCCAAAGGCGATCAGCCGCGCATCCAGCCCGCGCCCCCGATCCCGCAGTCGCCGCGCCGCTGTCAGGCCCATTTCCAGCAGGAAAAGGCACAGCGCACCGGGGAAAAGCGCGGTGATGAAGGGCGAAAGCTGCCGATCCGCCGCCGCACCACCCAACCAGCCAATCAAAAAGGCGCCGAGCAGCAGCACGACCGAACCGTTCAAAAACACTTCCCGCGCCATTTCCCGCGCGCCGCCGGATGTGGCCGCGCCACCGCGCCGCGCAATCAGCAAAGCGGTCAAAATCGCTGGCGTTTCCATCGCAGCCAGCACGGCGGGCAT
The DNA here is from genome assembly GCA_016869735.1 of Alphaproteobacteria bacterium. Classification (GTDB taxonomy): domain Bacteria; phylum Pseudomonadota; class Alphaproteobacteria; order Acetobacterales; family Acetobacteraceae; genus Neoroseomonas. The sequence continues at coordinate 6,592 of VGDL01000007.1, read as the reverse complement.
GAAACCCTCATACGGCGTATTGGTCGCATTCAACTGTCCAACGGCAGCCGCAAAGGTCACCACACTGACCGACCCATAATGCGCCGAGACCGCGGCCGCCGTTGCCTTATCCAGCGGCGTGGCAGCGCGGAGCAGCCCATAGGCCGGCACGGGCAGCAGCGCCGAAAGCGCAATGCCCACAGCCAAAGCCGGCACCAACCCTACCGAGGCCCCAGGCTGCGCGATGGCAATGCCGCCCTTCAGGCCAATGGCCATCATCAGATAAAGCGACAGCGTCTTGGCCAGCGCATCCGGCACGGAAAGATCGGAACGCAGCGCCGCCGCGGCGAAGCCAAGCGCGAAGAACAGCACCGAAGGCGGCAGGATTTCGAAGAAGGACATGGGCGCCGGGGGTTAAGCGCTGGCCTTGGCTATGTAAAGGCTTTTCAGCCCTGGCCCATCGGCAGGCCGTGATAGCCGCGCGCGTAATACATCAGGCAGCCGGCTGCCATATCGGCAAAGCGCACCGCCTGAACCTCAGCAAACACCACGCTATGCGTGCCCTGTTCCAATACTTCCGTGATGCGGCAATCAAAATTCGCCGCAGCACCTTCCAGCGCGGGCGCACCGGTCGCAAGCGGCACCCAGGTGCCGGCGTTAAAGCGGCTGGCCATATCGGCCTTGTCGCTTGGCGCGGAGAAGGCGTTGGAAATACCCTGCTGCCCAGCCGAGAGCGTATTTACGCACAGTACGCCATTCTTCAGGAACATCGCACTGCGCGGGCTGGTGCGATTGAGGCAGACAAGCAGCGTTGGCGGATCATCGGTCACGGAACAAACGGCGGTGGCGGTAATGCCGCCCTGTCCTGCCGCGCCATCCGTGGTGATGATATTCACCGCCGCCCCCAGCCTGGCCATGGCATCGCGAAATTCCTGGCGGGAGACGAGCATACGGGCAATCCTTGCAGCGTGGCGGGCGTGAAGGGCCCTCTATCACCCCAAGCTCGCGCCGTCACGCCAACCCGCCTTGTCCAGGCGATAAAGCAAATGCCGCCGGTAATGATGACCCTCCGGCAGGCGCGGATGATCAAACTCCCCCGCCGGCGCCATGCCGAGCTTTTCCATGAGTTTCCAGGAAGCGGCATTGCCCGGCACGGTGAAGGCGACCATGGCGGGAAGCCCAAGCGTGCCAAAGCCGAATGCCAAAGCGGCGCGTGCGGCTTCTGCGGCATAGCCCTGGCGGCGAAAACGCGGCCCGATGCGCCAGCCAATTTCCACCGCCGGGGTGAATGCCGCCTGCCAGGGAATGGTCATCAGCCCAACCACGCCCACAAAATCCCCCGTTGCGCCTTCCGTCACCACCCAAAAACCCCAGCCATGATCGGCAAAATGCGCGCGCATCCGCGCGGCCCAGGCATCGCTTTCCGCCCGTGTCATGGTAGCCGCGAAATAGCGCATGCTGTCGGGATCACCATTAATGGCGAAAAGCGGGTCCAGATCCTCATCCCGCCAGGGGCGCAGGATCAGCCTTTCGGTCGTGAGCGTTGCGGGTTGCATCCGCCAAGCCTAGCGGAAGTCGCGCCGCGGTGCAGCGTAGAAGCCTATCTCAGGCACTCAAAAAAACCGGTTTCCTCATCAAGCCGCGTATATTCCCTGGCCCGGAAATCATAGCGGGAGACAATGCCAATTACCTTGCCATCGCGCACCACCGGCAAATGGCGAAAGCCGCCATCGGCCATCATGTGCAGCGCATCCATGGCATTGCCTTCGGGCGGCAGGCAGATTGGGTGGCGCGTCATGGCTTCAACCAGGCGGATTTCGGCACTGTCCTTCCCGTGGGAGAGGAAATGAACCGCATCCCGCCCGGTGAAAATGCCCAGCAGGCGGCCTTCCGGGTCTGTCACCAGCACGGCGCCAACGCGGCGGCGATGCATGGCCGCGCAGGCTTCCTGCACTGTTGCCTCCGGCCCCATGGTCAGGGGGTGCTGGTCACGGACCATTTCACCCATGCTGCGTTCCCGCATGGCTTCCTCCTGTCTTGAAGACGCAACATAACGAAGTCATCGCGGGATTTGCTTGACCCAACGCAAGCTTGATGGGGTGAAGCGCGCGCCTGGCTGTGCCATTCTGGGCCTATGCAACGCGTTGATCTTGCCCTGGTGCTGGCCATTGATGCCTCGTCTTCCGTGGATCGGGCGGAGTTTGACCTGATGATCGGCGGCTACGCTGCCGCCTTTCGGGATACGGAAATCGCCCAGGCGCTGCTTGCCGGCCCGGCCGGGGCATCCGCCGTGGCGATGCTGTTCTGGTCCGGCGCAGGCGCGCAGGAAATCGCCATTCCCTGGCGGGTTCTGGCCAGCCCCGCGGATGTGGCCGCGCTGGCCGAGGCGATTGAAGCCCTGCCCCGTTTGGTGCCGCCGGGCGCGACCGCCTTGGGGGAGGGGATGGCGGCGGCGCTGGCGCTTTTCGCCTCAGGCCCAGAACTGGCGCGGCGGATGGTTTTGGATGTCTCGGGCGATGGCGCGCATAATCAGGGCCGGCCACCGGGGCCGATCCGCGATATTGGCGTGCAGGCTGGCATCACCATCAATGCGCTGGCGGTGCTGAATGAAGAACCCGATCTGATGGCGCATTATGCCGCCGAAGTGATTGGTGGGCCCGGCGCCTTCGTGATGCATTGCCCGGATTACGAAAGCTTCGCTGTGGCCATTCGCGAAAAGCTGCGGCGCGAAATCGCGGGGGTTTTCATCGCTTGAAGGGTCTGGCATGGCTTCGCCCCATGATGCTTCTCATTCCCGGTCCCGTGCAGACCCGCCCCGAAACCCGCGCCGCGATGGCCCAGGATATTGCGCCCTGGGATCATGGTTTTCGCCCGACCTATGCGCGCATTCGTGAACGTGTGCGTGCCATCGCGGGCGGCATTGAAGGGGAGCATGTGACCCTGCCCCTGCAAGGGTCCGGTCATTTCATCATGGAAGCGGCGATGCGAAGCCTGGTGCCGCCAGGGGCGAAGATACTGATCCCGATGAATGGCGCCTATGCTGACCGCATGGCGCGGCTCGCCCGCGAAGCGGGGCGCCAGGTGGTAACGCTGGACCTGCCCAATACGCGCGGCGCGCGGGCCGAGGATATTTCGCCCGTGCTCACGGCTGATCCCGCCATTGGTCATGTCGCACTCGTCTATAGCGAAACCGGCAGCGGCATTGTGAATGACGTGCCGGGCATTGGCCGCGCGGTGCGCCAGGCCGGGCGGCGCATGTTGGTTGATGCGGTTTCCGCCTTTGGCGCGCTGCCCTTCAATTTGGCCGAGCACCCCGAATGCGATGCGCTGATGTTCACCTCCGGCAAATGCCTGGAAGGGATGCCAGGCATTGGTTTTGCCGTGGCGCGGATTGACGCGATCAAGGCCGGCGCCGGGCAGGCAGGGTCCTGGTGCATGGATCTGGCCGATGTACTGGTGCATGCGGAACGCTCGGGCCCTGGGTCCTTCCGCTTCACGCCGCCGGTGCAGGTTCTGGCCGCCTTTGATGTGGCGTTGGATTTCTTCGATGCCGAAGGCGGGCAGCCGGCGCGCCATGCGCGCTACCGCGCCAATGCCGATACGCTTTACGATGGTTTTCTTGCCATGGGCATCAAGCCTTATGTGACCAAGGCGCAACAGGGGCCGATCATTGTCACGGTGCATCAGCCATCCGATCCGCGCTTTGACTTCGCCCGCTTTGTGGAGGCGCTGAAGGCGCGCGGCGTGCTGATCTGCAATTTCTGGACAACGCCGGAACCGACATTGCGCATTGGCGCGATTGGCGCGCTGACGCCCGATGACATGCAGCGCGCGCTGGCGATTTTCCGCGAAACCCTGGCCGAAGCCTTGCCCGCCGCGGCATGAAGGTTTTTATCGCCACACCCACCATCGCCAGCACCATGCAGGTGGAAACCACGCTTTCCATCGTGAATATGGTGAATGAGCTGCGCGATGGCGGGCATGGCGCGGATTGGTGGATTTAGGCAAACCCAGCCTTGTCGGTTGAAGAGAAAATACTTTTAGTCTCTGGACTCATAGTCTGTCTTCAAATCATCCATGTAGGATGACTGTCAACCAGCGTCCCCGCTTTGGAGAGCGTCTTCGTCAATTACGTCTCGCAAGAGATTGGACGCAAGAGGAATTAGCGGCCCGGTCGGGGCTGCATCCCACCTATGTCGGCGGTATCGAACGTGGCGAAAGGAATGTCAGCCTCGATAACATCGTGAAGCTTGCGCACGCTCTGGGTGAGCACCCGTCTGCTCTGTTCTCGGATTTCGCAAAATGAGCAATACCATGGGTCGCGCTTTTAAGGCTAAGGGGGAATTTAAGGGTAAGGGGCAAGCGTTACGGCTTAGTATCCAGCAGGAACTCGGGGGAGGACCGCTGGGCATATTCGGTGCAGCCGCCCAAAAACACGATCTGGCCATACGATCAGTAACCGCAGGAGTTTTGGTCAAGCTTTCTGAGGAGTTTCCTAACTTAGAGTTTCGTCAGCGAATATCTCTTGCGAAAAGAGAAATCAACAGAAAGCTAAAGAGCTTTGATCCCAGGCTTGGCCAAGCACTGTGAACCGCCCCGGGTTTCAAGGAGGCTGATTGGTTTAAGTTGATACCTCTGTCGAGGTGTTGCTGTTGGCGGTTTGCCTCCAGTAGTTTGCGTCAGCTTCTGCCGGAGGGATGCCCCCGATCGGCGTGAGCAGTCGGACGTGGTTGAACCAGTGCACCCATTGCAGGGTGGCCAGTTCCACGGATTCCCTTGTCTTCCAGGGTCCCCGGCGGTGAATCAACTCGGCCTTGTAGAGCCCGTTGATGGTTTCGGCCAGTGCGTTGTCGTAGCTGTCTCCCTTGCTTCCCACGGATGGTTGAATGCCCGCCTGATCCAAGCGTCCGGTGTAGCGAATGCTGACGTGATGACTGCCCCTGTCGGAATGGTGCGTCAAGGCATCAGCCGCAGGCTGGCGGTCGTACAAGGCCTGCTCCAGCGCATCCGGCACGAAGCCCGTCTGCGCTGTCCGCGACACGCGCCAGCCCGCGATCCGTCGGGCATAGGCATCGATGACGAAGGCGACGTAGACGAACCCTGACCAGGTCGCGACGTAGGTGAAGTCGGAGACCCACAGCTCATTGGGTCGGCTGGCCTTGAATTGGCGGTTGACGTGATCCTGCGGGCAGGGTGCCGATGTGTCTGGCGTGGTGGTGCGCACTCGTCTGCCACGGCGTGCGCCTTGCAAGCCCATGGCACGCATCAGTCGCTCGACCGTGCAGCGCGCCACCGAGATACCCTCTCGGTTCATCTGCAGCCAGACCTTGTCAGCACCGTAGACCTGCCAGTTGGCATGCCACACGCGCTGAATGTCGGCCATCAAACCTTCGTCACGCTGGGCGCGTGCACTGCGCAGTTGAGGGTTGCGCTGGCGTGCTGCGTGGCGCCAGTAACACGATGGGGCCATCTGCAGCACCCGGCAGATGGGCTCGACCCCAAAGTCATCGCGGTAGCGATCGATGTAGTCCTTCACGACTTCAGTCGGCGGTCGAGCTCCGCCTGCGCGAAAAACGCGCTGGCCGTCTTGAGGATGTCGTTGGCACGGCGCAATTCCTTGACCTCGCGCTCCAGTTCCTTGATGCGCTGGGCGTCGCTCGTGGTGGTACCGGCACGCTGGCCGCTGTCGACCTCGGCCTTCTTGACCCACTCATTGAGGGTCTGGGGTACGCAGCCAATCTTGGGGGCAATCGATTCAATGGCCGCCCACAAAGAGGGGTAGTCCGCCCGGTGCTCTTGCACCATGCGAACGGCGCGCTCGCGGACCTCGGGTGAGAACTTGTTTGACGTTGTCATGGCTCCATCTTCTCAGAGTAAGGAGCCTCCTCAATTCCCGGGGCGGTTCAGGTTGGGCACCCGACACAAAAGCCAATTGCGCTAATCAACCGTATTATCAAGAGCATGTCTTACGAGGGCTCGGTGGTGCTCGATTTCTTCGGTGGTAGCGCCGTTACAACCCGAGTTGCAATTGAACTCGGTCGCCATAGTATTTCGACGGACAGGGAGCCAATCATAACGGAATATTTTTCAAGGCACATGAATAATTGGAAGTCGGACGACATCTTGAAGCCGACCCTGCCACACGTAGTGCTCGATGCGGATCAGTTTATGAAGCACCCTGTCTTTAAGCAGCAGGGCTCAACTCTGGCCGCAGCGGAGTAGCGTCTATGCCACAGACTGGACCAAGTATCGTTCACTCAGTCGCATTTCGGGTTTCAGAAGATCAGTGGCTTGCATTACAGCAGTATGCAGAAAAAAGGGGAGTAACAATACCAGAGGTTGCCAGAACGGCCTTATTTGAGAGAGTCGGTTTGGAAACTCGCGGGAACGGGCGGCGTCGTTACGGTCAAATAAAACGAGGTTCAACTAAAGTGAAAACAGATCGCAATCTTCCGCGAAACCCCGGCTGAAGCCTTGCCTGCGGCTGCATGAAGGTTTTTATCGCCACACCCACCATCGCCAGCACCATGCAGGTGGAAACCACGCTTTCCATCGTGAATATGGTGAATGAATTGCGCGATGGCGGGCATGGTGCGGATTGGTTCAACTACGA